>USLU01000019.1 GCA_900555635.1 uncultured Bacteroides sp. | reverse complement strand
ATTCTCTCTCAACTGGAAGCCAGTCAGGAGAGACAAACAGCCGTGCTTAAAAAGTTAAGTGAACAGTTTGGTAATCATGCCGATGTTATAAACAATCAATCGAAACAAATAAACGCACTCTACCAGATACACCAACGGGATTATAAAAAGTTACTTCACCTGATACAACTCTATTCGGAACTTTCTGCTTGTGGTGTGATGGATAGCAAAAGAAAAGATAACCTGAAAGCTGAAATTATCAATCTGATAAGTACATAGGATTATGCACATAGACTTTGCCCCGCCATCGAACGGCACATATAATAATGCAGGTAGTAGCCGACAACTAGCCAATTATTTGGAACATGAAGATTTAGAACGCATGGAAAAAGGGATCTATACCGAAGCCTTTTTCAATCTGAAAGATGATAATATCTATAAGTCAAAGGTGATAAAGGATATAGATACAAATATCGGGCAACTATTGAAAACAGATACTAAATTTTACGCTATTCATGTCAGCCCATCGGAAAGTGAACTTTGGACGATGGGTAACACCGAACAGGAGCAAGTCGAAGCCATGAAACGCTATATCCGTGAGGTGTTTATCCCCGAATATGCCAATAACTTCAACAAAGAACTATCCGCTTCGGATATAAAATTTTATGGCAAGATCCATTTTGACCGTAGCCGTTCCAACAATGAACTAAATATGCACTGTCATTTGATTGTGAGCCGGAAAGACCAAACTAATAAAAAGAAGTTATCACCACTTACCAATCATAAGAACACCAAGAGCGGAATAATCAAAGGTGGTTTTGACCGTGTAAATCTGTTCCAACAAGTGGAACAAGGCTTTGATAAACTGTTTGGCTATAACCGACAACAGTCAGAATCGTTTAGCTACCACAACATGATGAAGAACGGCTCTATATCTGAGCAAATTAAACTACAAAAACAAGAAATTCAATCAAGTGAAAGAAGAACAGACATCAATCAAGAAGAAAATCCGGGAAACTTGTTTTCTATTAATACTGAAATCAACGCAATAAGTAATCCCTCTTTCCATCTAGATAAACAAATTGATTTAAAGGATGATAATAACCATATTTCTAATCAACAATATGATAACAGGGAAAGTAATTCTTGCTGGGGTTCTATATTATCATATTTTTCATTGATGACTAATTCTACATCAAGTCCGAATATTCCAGAGAGATTCTTATTTAAGCCGAAAAAGAGAAAGAAGAAGAGGCCTAGACCATGATTTTTCAATCATTATTCAAGTTAAACAAAATGATCTGTATTATTTGGCAATTCTAAAATCAATGGCTATCTTTGTCGTATTACGAATATTAATAATCATATTACATAAAATAGTATGCATAGAAAGGAACTCAATCGTTTAAGAGTTGTACTTGCAGAGCAAAAAGTTACTAATAAATGGCTTGCAGAACAAATAGGTAAAAGCCAAACAACAATATCTAGGTGGAGCAAAAATGAAATGCAACCCTCTTTAGAGACATTAGCTAATATTGCATCTGTTTTAAAAGTTGACATAAGAGATTTATTGAATCAGACAACAAATGAACAAAAATAATAATTTCTGTAGCTCTTTTGAGAACCTTCTAAATTCACTTATAGAAGGGGAAATATATAATCAACTACCTCCTAGGGGTACGTTCGATAATGACATTGCATTTATAAGTAATGAAGAGCTTGATGCTTTAGATCAAGATGTATATGGAGAAGAAAAGAGGAATGATATAAATAACAAAAAGAATAGTCATACGATAGATATTAAGGTTATAGAAAATCTGAAAAGAATAAATATACAGATACCTGAAATAAATCAACTTAATGGGATTGATATTATTGGGATATCTGGAGATAATAGTAGGATTATAACCCCATCTTTTCATTTGATATTAGCTAGATCTGCGATTGTAGACTTCAAATATACAAAAGGATATGAAAAACCCTATTTTTACACAAAAACAAGGGATATATCTTCTGTTTTTATAATTGATAATAATATTTTCAAAGATGGCTACAAAGCATATACTAATAATGATCTTGCATTAGAAAATAATAGAATAGCATTATTAAATCATATAAGAAATTTCAACGGGAAACCTTTCAGATTTGCTTATAAATATGACAGAATAAAATCATCACCAGCAGCACATTCGTTAGGATTAGGTGTTAAACTTCAACACACCTTAGAACTCAACACCATTGAAGATATTGATTTTGAAAATAAACAAACAGTTGTTTGTATAAAAGATGGACCTTATATCTCAAATAGTATGGTTCCATCAGATATACAAGAAGGATTACAAAATCTTCTTTCATGGTCTAAAAAAAACAGATTCTTTGTTTCAGTTTCCAACAAAATAGGGGACTCAAAAGTTTTTATCAATACAATCAAAAATGGAAATGAATATTTAATTGAAGAATATTTTAAGGGACAAGGTATTACTTCCAGTATAATTGAATCTTTTGGAACAGATGTTCTATTATTAAGAAAGATACTAATGCCCGGATATAGAACACCATTGATTCAATACATTGAAAATACTAGAATGTCGTATTTTGCAGATAATATTATGAAAGAGTTGATACCTCTAACCTGTTATTATCAAAAAAGAACAAAACCATATAACTATTTACGAATTGAAATACCTTTTTTCATGTGGAAAGAGAGTGAGGAAATGGCCAATTTTGCAATATCTGTAGCCATATGGCAATATGAATTGGGAGGAGATGCCCCATTGGTGTTAAAAGTTGCAAATCAAAGAGCGAATTTAAGTCATGAACAGTATATAATTGAACAACAAATGAGAGCTGTTTTTGAAAAGAAAGAGCTAAATATTATTGATTTTATAGTATAAGTATTATGGATAAAATGAAAATTGTAGTTGCAAAACCATATCATGATATTAATACTCCATTTTCTGTGGATGAAAATGGGGCATTAGCTGAATATATTGTAAATGATCCTGAAACAATGCCTCAATTAGCAATAGGAGCAACAATTATCATTAAAGATAGAAGAAAGGAAAATCCTTTTGAACAAAAATACATTGATTTTTGGTATGCAGGACGGATAATAGGTTTAAAAGCAGTATCTCCTTTTAAACCAGAAAGAACGACAATGTTATATCAAGAAGATGAATTGATGGATCCCAGTTCCCCATTGGAAGAACTAAATGGTCCACATACGCATCAGCCAATGGTAATACAAGTCTTTCTAAGCAAAGAATTGTCAACTATGGATAATAACAATTTCATAGATTCGGCAATTCAGCGACCACCATCTGGCTATAGCCGATTATTCTTTCCCTCTTTAGAGAGAGATAAGGACAACTTGAATCCAACATTAGGAGACATTTTGAAAGTTCCGGAAAAAGGACTTCAATTAGGAATGATTGGTTTTGGGAACAAGCCATATGGGTGGAAAGATCAAAAGTTTATCCCTTATTTATGGAATATTGAAAAGCTTGATAATAAACATGTATTTATTGTAGGTGAAAGCGGATCAGGGAAAACTGTATTTCTGAAAAATTTTGCATTTGAAATTATGAAATATGGTAGTGTACATGGAATTCAAAATCGAGTCATTTTGACAGATGTACAAGGTGATATTGCACAATTATTATTTCCGGAGTTTGTACCCAAAACAAAAGCGTCTGGATGGCAACCTGTGATATCTGATGAAGAATATATAAAAGCTCAAAAATATTTTGGGAAATTTAAGCTTATAATACCTACTACGCGAGATGAAAATTCAAATACTGATGTCGAAGAATTAAAACTACTCGCTGCTAAAAAAGGAATTCTGGTAAAACCTATTAGTCTAAGATTTCAAGATCTTGAATTTCCCAGTAATGCAGAATATTTATTTAACACAACATCTATTCAAGCAGCAACACTTCTCGATGATTTAACAGATGGATTAAAGAATAATAAAGAACCACATTCTTTATCAAGATTAGCAACTGCAATATCAAGGCTTTTAACTAGAAACACAGGAAATCAAATAATAGTTCCGACAAGTGGTGTTTCTTATAACAGAGTCACATTTGAAGCAGCTAGGAGAATCTTAGGAGATCTTGAGAAATATTTCGACATGGATTTATCTGCTCTTCAAGGTGATCAAAATCCTTTAGATGCATTTGATCATCAAGGAACAACTATATTATATCTTGACCACCTTAATCAAGAAGAGAGATTTATGTGGGAAATGCAACTTGTTAGTTGGTTATATAAGAACAAAAAAAAATTAAAAAACACTTATGTGTTTTTTGATGAAGCTCATCAAATAATACCTGCAAATAAAGTTATAGGATCAAGTAGGATGGCTGAAGTGTTTAACAGACTTCGTTCTAATTTTGAGAGACTTGCAAGAGAAGGGCGAAAATTTAGATTAAACTTGATATTAAGTACCCAAAATCCACAAGATTTACATCCTATTGTTCCCGAACAATGCCCAACTAGAATAGTCATGAAGATAAATCCTCGGAATGCTCAATTTGCATTTTTAGATAAAGAATTATCTTATGTTGCAAATAGTTTTGGGCAGGGACAATTTTGGATACAAAGTCCATTCAATGGCTCACCGGATTGGATACGTGTTCATAGTATAGCTCCTCCTATACCTCATGATTCTATGGAAAATTTTAGAGATGAATTAGAAAAACAAATTAAATAATGCTGGAAAGAAGAAAAGCATATAATCCGCCAACAAAATGGTCTGACTTTGAAGAAAAACAACTATTAGTTTATCTTCAAGAAAATGATTTTGACTCAAAAGAGTTGAAGAAAATATTTCCAAATAGAACATTGCCAAGCATTCGTAGTAAAGTAAGAAAATTGCGTATTAAATATGACTTATTTGGAGCTAGCTATAGAGATGAAAAAGAATTGTTTACTGTTGAAATAGCAAAAGACATAAAACCTAAAATAGTATATGAAGCATACGCCGGAGCAGGCCATCAAACTTTTAGATGGATAGAATTTAGCAATGAGGTCTACGCATCTGAAATAATGCCAATTAAGCTTGAACAATTCAAAAAAACAGCCAGAATAAATCATTTCAACACATTTTCTAAAATTGGGAAATGGTACATTTTTTCTAATAAAGAAGGGAAAAAAGTAAATTTGTTTATCGGAGATGCACTAGATGCTATAATTGAAATTAGGTCCCAAAAAATTAATATAGATTTAGTGGATTTAGACACCTGTGGATCAACACTTCCTCTTCTGCCGACTATATTATTAGTCTTGACACCCAAGCACCTAGTGATAACACATGGAGAGTTTCATTCAATGAGATTTAAAAGAGAAGATGTGCTGAGAAGACTATTTGTTCATAGAGATATCACCCAAAATCCACTACCGATAACTGTTGATGAAATGAGTATCGAATTAGACAAGGCTGTTAAAGTCGCAGCGTTAAGAGCGCATAATGAAACAATAGATTCATTTTGGCCCATCTTAAAAAAAGAAGTATGGCTGGGAGGTCGCTTTCGTGGAATGCTTAGAAGATATTATCAAATAGGAAAACCTAAAGCAACATCTGATTGCATAAATGAAATAACTAATTATTAATTCTTCGCTTATGTCGTTACCAATAAATATAAATAATTTAATTAATGGTCAAACTGTTGAATCCAATAGAATTGAATTTAAAAAAGGTTGGAATCCAGAAGAGATTTTAAGGACTAGTTGCGCTTTTGCAAATGATATAAATGATTGTGGTAGTGGGTATATTATAATTGGTATTGAAGAAATAGATGGAATACCTGTTTTACCACCATTCGGTTTACAGCAAAACCAACTGGATGCTTATCAAAAAGACTTCATATCTTTATGTCATAAAATTAGACCTAAGATATTCCCAGAAATAAGTGTCGAAATAGTAGATGGTAAACATATTCTTGTAATTTGGGTAACAACGGGAGAGGAACGTCCTTATTCTGTTCCTTCAACTTTAGGAAAAGAAGCCCCTTATAGAATGTATGTAAGACAAGGAACGGCTACAGTTCCAACAAATCCTATATTAGAAAAGCATTTAAGAGAACTAGCAACATATAGACATTTTGATGATAGGGTAAATACTCAAGCATCTATAAATGATTTAGACTTAGGGCTTATTCAAGCATATTTGCAAGAAATAAAAAGCAATTTATACGAAGAGACAACAAAACTTTCATTGTCAGATATTGCTTTGAAAATGCAAATAGCCAGAGGAACTAACGAGAATATTAAACCACTAAATATAGGATTGCTCTTGTTTAGCAGAAATCCTGAAAAATATTTTCCTGGATGTAAAACTAATCTCATAGAATTTGAAGATGAAGCTGGTACAAAATACTCAGATAAAACATTTGCAGGTCCCATTCATATTCAGATAAGAGACATCATGAGCTATTTTAATAGTAACATTATAAAGCAATATATAAACAAAGATCCTTTAAAAAGTGAAATTGACAAGTTTTACAATTACCCTTATCAAGCAATAGAAGAACTTGTTGTTAATGCGCTCTACCATAGAAGTTATAACAATCCTATGCCTAACGAAATACGAATACATAAAACTTTCATAAAAGGAGTAGATAAAAATGAGGATACTAGATATATAGAGTTTTTAAGCTATCCGGGACCGATGCCGCCAATTGATGAAAACTCTTTATTAAGTATGAATATAGCTGCACGAAATTATCGTAATATTCGCTTAGGAGATTTTTTGAAAAATATGCGTCTTGCTGAAAAATATGCAACAGGGATTCCTACTGTTAGAAAATCATTAAAAGATAATGGATCTTCAGATTTATTTTTATCAACGGACGAGGCTCGATCTTACTTTCTTGCAATAATAAAAATAAATGAAAATACACCTATTGACATAGAGGAAAGTTATAAAGAAATAGAGAGAATACAGTTGTCTAATCTTCAACAAAACATCTTAGATAAACTATTAAAAGAACCTTCTTCTGAAGAAGAGATAGTAAGAGAAGTTAATATGGAAATTAAAAATGATATAAACTATTTAATTAGTAAAAATATGATTTCGCAAAAACAATACGGAAAAATAAATATTTATCACATAACAGGAATGGGTATCGAAACATTGAGACAATTATTTTAATATATGATTGAGAATAATAAAATATATAATTGGGAGAGTTTAGAGGTGGAGAATTCTCCAATCATAGCTGGTTTAGTAGACTCTTGGAAAAATATGCTAAACTCAAATTTGAAAGAATCTGACTTTCATAAATTTATCTGCGATCATGCTGGCTTTTTTTTCGGAAGTGATAATTGCTATTTAACAATTTCAAAATTAAAACTTGGTAGTGATCATGAAACCGATTTCGTAAATGTTATAGATCAGCGAAGTAATGGAATAATATATGAACTAATTGAAATAGAAAAACCTAATAGCAAATTATTTACAACAAGTGGTGTACCTGCAAAAGATTTCAGTAATGCAATACAACAGATTAGAGATTGGAAGCGATATTTGATTGAAAATAAGACATGGTTAAAAAAATATCTTCCATCACAAACAACACGAATCATTAATAATCCCGGAGTTATCTTTACAATCATTATTGGAAGGCGTACTGAAAATACTTTAGAAATAGAAAAACGAAATCAAATAGCTGGTGAATTAAAAATTAATATTCGTTCATTTGATTATTTAACTGATCTTCTGGAACGTAGGAGGTTTTTTAACGATGCATGTTTAGATATAAATAGCGGATTATGCTTGGAGAATCAAATAGAAAATCCATTTTATAAGGCAATTAACGATTCTAAATGGAGAAAATTTTGCTCATCCAAATTCAATTGGACTCATTTTTATAAAAATAGCTGCAGTGAAATTATTAAGATACGTGATTACAATAATCTAATGCAGAATTTTCTAAATAATTCAATAGCTGAGTAAGATGAAACCTAAACACCGACTTCAAGATGAAAATAGAATTGACAACAAATACTATAAATAGAAAAAGCCCTGCAATTTTGTAGGATTATTAAAAAGGTTTATCTTTGCCTCAGTATTCTCCATGAGCAAACTACCGCAAAAGCACGTAGCAAATTAGTGGGATAATTCATGGGATATGCTTGAAACTAAAAATATAAAGTTTTAAATATCAGCATGGTAACTCCGCAAGGAGAATCCCAGGCGGATCACCAGAAAACCAGAGAGTTACACCAAAGTAGCTCTCTTTTTTTATGCCTGTTTTACACAGTTTTACCTGCTCCATGTAAACTGAGATGTAAACCAAGAATGGAAGCAACTATTTTCCGATATAGATGTTGCTTGGCTAAATCGATATGAGAATTGGATGAAAGGAAACAAGCTCTCAGTAAGCACCATAAGCACAAGAATCAGACATTTACGAGCCGTCTTTAATCTTGCAATAACAGAAAAAGCAATTAAATCAGATTGTTATCCGTTTCATCTATACAAAGTTTCAAAACTGAACAAGCAGACTGCCAAAAGAGCCATTAGCAAAGAAGACATATTGAAAAAAACGACGCTGTACATGTCCACATGACAAAAAAGGGTCAGTCTACTTCTGATTATCGTAAAATCATTACCCTGTTGCACTTGTTTCAGCGCATCCAAAAAAGAAGCCAACAGTTCTGCTATCGTTGCCATAGTCTTGATTCTTATGTATTACACGAATATTTTGCGAATATAATCAGATGTAATTGGAAAACAAACAAATAGAAGTATAACAAAATGCAAAGAAAGATTTAGAATCTAAAGTTTTTCTACGACATGAGAAAAAGCAGGTGCATGGTGTAAGGAATATAGCTTGCACCTAAGTTGAAAGATTAATAATCAAGCACTTGCATATTTTTAAATAAATGGGTACTTTTGAACCCAAGATAAATGGAGACAGACATCCGCCAAAAGCGGACAGAAACATATAAAAAAGTCAGTGTCCAAATCGTACCCCTCAAAGAGGTAAGATTACATAAAATATTAATATTTAGGATAGTGAGCCACATGGGTTAAAGACCGGGCGAATCAGCAAGTAAGAGGAATGAAGTTAATACTTTTTATTATATTGCTATCAACCGTAGTCACAAAGTAGTAGTTCCTGACTTTCCGGATATGCAGTTTATCTACCAAAATGCGAATATACTTTCTATAGAATACAATTATGAATACCCATACACCTAATTATGGTCAATCGGTTAAAGCCCAGTTGCTCAATCTTGCAAAACAAGAAAATATAATGGAGCGTCGGGCTATACCTGATTTGCTCAACAAGAAATACTATATACCAGAGTATCAGCGAGGTTATCGCTGGGAGGAAAAGCAAGTATTGGATTTACTGAATGACCTCTACACATTCTTCTCAGGTGACAGCAAAGGGCAGTTCTACTGCCTGCAACCAATCGTAGTGAAAAAGACCATGATAGAAGGCGAAGAGTGGCTGGAGGTTATTGACGGTCAGCAGCGCCTTACTACACTGCTTATCCTTATGAGAGTGTTTGACCAACTAAATGCATCTAAATTCGGCAAACCTACCATGCATGGCTACACTATTCACTATGCCACGCGCCCTAAGATGCAAAACATCTTTGATACGATTTCTATTACAGTGGATGCTGACAATAATGTTGTCATAGATGATGCTAAGAATGAGTGGGCAAAGTATATAGACTCACTGTATATCTATAATGCAGCTAAAACCATTCTGGCTTGGTTTATTGCTGACAACGCACGCGTTAACACTTATGGATCGCATTTCTATAGTCCGATTGATTGCGACCCAAAACAAAAATCGGTACAAGTAGTTTGGTATGAAACCTACGAGAGTAAAGACCCTCATGATATTTTCAATCGAATGAACTCGCTGAAGGTAGGTTTGTCTTGTTCCGAGCTGATACGCTCAATCTTTTTGAGTAGTTGCACGCAGTTTAACCTTGGCAAGACAGATGATTTGTCAGAATTACTCCGAATAGAGGTCAGAAACGAAAGATTTCAACAAAGACAATCGAGTATCAACGAGAAGTGGGACGAAATCGAACAACACATGCGCGACAAGTCTTTCCAGGCGTTCTTGACATCTCGAAATTTCACCAACCGTAATGCCATCAACTTGCTATTTGATTTGATTAGTGGAAAGTACACATCGAAGCGTGTAAACTGTCAATATAAAAAGTTGAACAAGGAGGACGAGTTATACACTTACCTATATTTGAAAGAAATGGTTGATGCCGACAAAGATGCATGGGCAACGTGGCAGAAGATTCTGAATATCTACGAAAAACTACTTTATTGGTATCACGACCGTGACCTCTATCATCGCATTGGTCTTCTCAATGCCATAGCTGAAAAGGGACAAGAAGACGATGTTATATGCATATTACTTTCCGAACAACAAAGCAAAACAGCATTACGCAATAAAGTCATCACAATGATTCAAGAAGCAATGACACTGCCGGAAAATAAAGAGTTGCGTCAACCTATTGAGAAACTTTCTCAACTGAGCTACGACAATAATGTGCATTACAAGTACATCAAACAATTGTTGCTGTTGCATAATGTAGAAACTTCTCGTCTGCAGACGTCCTGCGAGTTTTTCTCGTTCAATAGTTTTCGCTATACCAAAGACAAGAGGCCAAAGGTTTGGACGCTTGAACATATCCATGCGCAGAACTCTGACTGCTTGCCTGAGACCAACAAAGACTCGTGGTGTGAATGGATAAGATACAACTGCGAATCTATGAAGAGACTCACTCTTGGCGACCCCAAATTGATTAAAATGCAAGCGAGCATTATTACTCAACTTGAAAAAGATTCTGCTGAAAACGAGAATGGAGAGCCACATTGCAAAACAACAAAGTATACGTTTGAGAACATCAAAGACTTGTTTGATAGTGTTGCCAACTTCTATGCCTCGCTTGATACTCTTGCAGACAGGGCAAAGCCGATGCACCAGCTTTCAAACATGGCACTGCTCGATTTAGGACAGAATGCAATGGTAGGTAAATCGCCATTCGAGGTAAAACGCCAAATGATAAGCAAGCAAATAGCAGATAATGCCTATTATCCAATCTGTACTCAAAAGGTTTTCCTCAAACTATACGACTGCGAGTCTATACAGATTCATTCATGGTCTCAACGGGATCGTGAGTTATATTTTGAGGACATGAAGGACAAATTGAAACTCTACATTGCCGAGGATGCATTTAACCAATAATACCGAAAGATTATGAGCAATCACATAGGACATAAGACTACGTTTTGGACGCTGGTAAAAAAACGTATCACAATACCAACACTGCAACGCGACTACATATATGGCGCTGAGACAGAGAAGACGAATGAGGTGCTTGACAATATGCTTGGCACATTGAAACATGCATTAGAAACCGGTGAAGAAGAAACTTTAGACTTTATATATGGAAGCGAGTCGAAAGCTAAGGAGTTCATGCCATTGGATGGTCAGCAGCGCCTGACCACTCTATTTCTGCTGCACTTTTATGCAGCTCTCATTGCAAAGGACAATGAGGGCAATAGCCTTGTGTCAGAAGATGATTTCAAGTTGCTTGGGCGGTTCAGCTATGCCACTCGTAATTGCACCGTCACATTCTGCGAACAGATGCTTATTGAAAAGCATGAAATTTTAAGCAGACATATTGCAGATGCGCAACTTAACGATAAGATGCTGTTTGCCAGCTATCTGAAAGATCTTGATGATTTCCGAGGTTCGTTTTATACCGACCCATCTGTTATCTCTATGATCGTAGTATTGGATAGAATACATTCCGTTTTTCATGGTATGACAGATATGTGGACAAAACTCACTGGAAACGATTGTCCGATCAACTTCTACTTGCTTGATTTTGGCATCTTCAACCTTTCTGATGATTTGTACACCAAAATGAATTCGCGAGGCAAGCCACTGACTACGTTCGAGATATTCAAGGCGAAGATGCACAAACGCATCCTATGCACGATAAGTGACAAGGCTGAGACGATAGCCATCAAGATGGACACAGACTGGATGCAATTAGTGTGGGAGGCTCTTGGGCATACCACAGAATTGAAACTTGTTGATCCTGCGTTCATGAATATCCTGCTAACTCTATTCCGAGCATTTGACTACATTTCAGGCAATGATAAACAACAATACACACAACTTGACGATGCTTGTTTGGAGCAAAACATGCAGAGCATAAGCAAAATCAAGGCACTTGAGAATGTGCTGGATGTTTTCTCATCAACATCATCACTCATTCCACAGCAGATACTTGGAGAATATACAAGTAATCTGCAAGAATGTATAGAAGGCAAATTGAAGAATAGCGGATTACTATATCTATATGCCATTTACATTGGCTTATACAATAAACTTGAGAGTGATGAGTTTAATCTCAGATACCGCCACGTGCGCAATCTCATCAACAACAGTACTAATCAAATTCGTGAAGTAAGCATGACCGGATTGTTGAGTGATGTGAAACGTGTCATGCAGGGAAAATTGACCTTGGTTGCAGCAAAAGAACTTAACAAGAATTCATGGGTTGAAGAACAGGAGAAAGACAAACACAGAGATGTGTGGTCAACATTATTCAAGTACGAGGATATTGAAGAAATCAATGGTTCGCTTCAAGCATTCAGTGCTAACCTTAACCTGTCGAACATGCTTGATCTATCTGATACCGCTTTTGTCACAGCTTTGACTAAGCGTTTGGATAAGGCAGCATATTTCTTCAATGCACAATTAGGTAATGAATACGATCGTCGTTCCGCATTGCTTTCACTTGGCAACTATGCCCAGAGTACAGTCAATTGGCCTGCTTATCGCTACTTTGGCATCATTAAAACTTCATGGCAAAACTTTACCGGTTTCCACCGATTTGCAGATAGAGATGCCATCATGAAGGTGATTGATAAGATTGACACGACACGACCAATAAGTGACCTTGTTGGCAACACAAGCAGCATCAATACCGAGCATTGGAGATACTATGCCATCAAATATGCATCGGAAATAACCGTGGGTTATAGGCAACCCGGCTATGGATATATGTTCTTCCCTCAAGTGAATGATCAACATCCATATGATGATACCCAGGGCTATTTGGACGTATGTATTCTTCAGAGCAGCTACTTCGGCAAAAGTAATATTGCCTGGAAGATGATCAATTATCTGCTCGACCAAAAGTATATCGATGCTTACAACATGTATCTTGACCCTCATGGCGGTGACAGAATTCGAATCTCTAAGGCAACCACTTTAGCAGCTCTCGATATACAGCCTGACGGTTGGCATGTCTATGGTATTGAACCAGACATCTTGTGCGAGGTAGGTTTGTCAATAACAATCGTGGAGTCAGAAGATCAATCAGAAGAAGACGCACTTAACTGCCTGGTTGCACACAAGACCGGCAAAGATTTCGTTGTGGAAGGCGCTGAGATACTTGAAAAGATTTCGCAGAAATATCCCGAGCTGAAAAAGAGTTAATCTATATTAGTTTTTGCAATAAAGAGAACAATTGCAATAGGGGGTTACTTAGCTGAACCCAAGACAAACGGAGGCAGACATCCACCAAAAGCGGACAGTCCGGTTGATAATTCTTCCTATCTGACGTGAACAAGTCCCTCATACAAATTGTTCTTCCGCCAAATGTACTATATAAGAATATAGCCCAAGATATAACTTATTGTAAACTAATAATTACGCTATATGAATATCAAAACAGGGAAAGGCTTGATGCCTCTGATTTCGTTGATTGCCATTTTATCCGTCTCGCTACTTGTGAATTTGCCGGGATTGGCAATAAGTCCGGTATTAGCTAATCTGGACAAAATTTTTCCTGGTACTTCACAGCTATCCATTCAGATGTTGACCATTCTTCCGAATCTATTCATAATCCCATTCGTATTACTTTCAGGACAAATAGCTTCCTCTTCTAGTAAATCGGTCATACTATTATGGGGATTGGGATTCTATCTTGCCAGCGGAATACTGTACCTCTTTACTACTGCAATGTGGCAACTTATTACAGTCAGTTGTTTGCTGGGTGTAGGCTGCGGACTGTTGATTCCTCTAGCGGCAAGTCTTATTACCGACAATTTTGACGGGAAAGCGCGAATGCAGATGTTGGGTATCAAATCAGGAGTTGCAAATTTGGCCCTTATCATGGCTACTTTAATAGTAGGTTGGCTTGGCAATGGCAACTGGCACCTCCCATTTGTAGTATATCTATTACCTATTATACCCTTAGCTTTATTCGGTTATATCCGTTCTTATGCTAATCTTCCGGTACCCGTAACCAAACAGCAAGAGAGTGGTAAAGGATTTATCATTCCTCGGATGGTGTCAATCATATTTCTCTATTTTAGCATTACATTTTTCGTTGTGGCACTTTCTTATTATCTTCCATTCCTTTTAGCGAAGCATGGAATTGATGCTTCAAAAGTGGGAACAATCACTGCTATATTCTTCTTTGCCGTATTCTTACCTGGATTCATACTACCGCTTATTGTGAAGATCTGCCGTCATTATACAGTCTTCTTCTCTATGCTTTCTATCGCATTAGGGCTAGGACTGCTATGCATAGGATACACAATGCCTTTACTTTGCGCAGGGGCCTTCCTTATGGGTTGGGGATATGGGGTTATTCAACCTACTATTTACGATAAGGCAACTCGCGCAGTAAATACTCCTGCCAAAAACACCATGGCACTCGCTATTATTCTTGCAACGAATTATGTTGCAATCACTATCACACCGTTTATTGTAGATAGTATACGGGATATGATCGGTTCTAAAAGTGATTTGTTCCCATTCCAGCTAAATGTAGTACTTGCGGCTGCATATTGTATTTATATATTTATTCGTCGCAACTCTTTTGCTTTCGACACTAATCAAGATTACCTGAAGTAATTCGTAAAGGTAGATTAACCGCATAATATCCTGTATTTTATGCGGTTAATATCCATTGTATCTGGATAACATCCGCTAAAGGTCCAAAGAGAATCATTCTTAAAACTTGTATGTTAACATAAGTCGTCCTTCTGAAGAATTTGAGAAAACATCTGAAAAATAACGATACTTGGTATTTCGGGTATAATTCATAAAGGTACCTGTTAAGTACAATCGATTTCTCAATCTAATATCTGCACGTAAACCTACCGCATGAAGAATCGCTCTTGAACGATCACCTTGTGCATTCAGTGTTTTGGGCTCAATCTTTCTCCAATCGATTTCTCCAGGATATCCTTTCCAAGTAAACATGTGGTATACATCATATCTAGCTGATATTGCAAATACCTCTTTCTTAAAAATAAAATCAGCACCCATTTTAGTACTATACCCACTCGCCAGATTATAGATACGTTTATCCACTTTATAATAGTCACTGAGCGAACCTCCTAAAAGTATAGCATTCAGGTGAGCAAAAGCATTTATATCCCAGCTTTTCAACCCTTTATATTGGTAAATAAAACCACCTCCAAAGGAAGCCGGAGTACAAAATTTATAAGGTGTTTTTGCAGAACTGACCGATATTGTATCAGAATCATAATAATCGAAATGCTGATAAAGCCCCAAACTTAAATAATGCTTTGGTTTATCCACTATATTTCTTGCTGATAAACGACCAATGATGTTCAATTGTCCCAGAACCGGTTGGGAAGCTTGAAAATTCAAATTCGCATTAATCGAGAAATAATCATAAGGTTTTGTTTCTTCAGTATCAAAGCGATCTCCATAAGCAACCTTAATTTCTGTAGCGATTCCCATCCCTTGATCTAGAATTTCGTCTTTCAGCTCAAGTGTACGGATTCCCATCGAGATATCTACACTTACGTTTGGTACTCCAAATTGTTTACCAGAAGTTGACCGCCTTTTCCAGGCGTCACCGTTAATGATACGGGTAAGTCCACGCATTGGAGAGACCACAAAGGCAGCAAACTCTAATCCGAAGCGTGACCATCCTCCTTTCCGATCATCAAGTATAAGGTCAGAAACTCTATAGGTAACTTCTCCTAATGCCATACCACCGATGGGAGTGGCTATAATATCATTAGCGGAAGGGTGTTCATTCTCCATAAATACTTCCCACATAAGACTTCCTCCCAAAGCAAACAGCCCGGATTGCCAGTAGTCATATCCATTAGACCGGGCTGAATTATAATATAAATTTCCATGATATGGATGCATAAACATGTTTGTTTCAAAGGCATCATTATCCCAAACAAAGCCATGCTTGATATTTTCTTTTATAGTATGCATATTTATATAAGCATAATCTCCCTTCAGAATAAACCGGTCAAAAGTCCAAACTCCCATATTAAGTCCAAAAACCATTGCCCCTGCCCTTACCCCCCTCTTTTTAGCATAATGAGATATATCAAGAGAATCAGCTAATCTTGGCTCAGCTACTTGGTATCGAATAGCGGGAGGCTGGGGAAAAGCCAAATGAATAGCCAACAAACAAGTAAGCAGAAACAAAAGTAACTTTTTCATAACGTTCAGGTAAAATTAAGTTTTATGTGCTGTTTTCAAAAACACATCGTCAAGCTAATTTTTATCTTTATAAACGTACAAAAAAGATCTTTTGTTTTTCCAACATTTCACAGATACTATTGTATGCTCTTCAGTCGGTGCCTCAAATGTAAATTCAGCTAAGTATAGCAGAATGATATGCATTATAAGAGTAGAAGCATAACCTTTGAGAAATAAATAAATTTAGGCACAGAATTCTAAGACTTGCTCGAGTCTTAGAATTCCGTGCCTAAAAAGAAGTATCATAAGAACCTTGACACTACTCCTTTCAGTTTACCTCTTCCAGATAAAGAACGCGACTTGAATAATCGTTTTGTTTATGGTAATCTACCCGATGATTATATGGTATTTCAAGACCATTCGCCATTAGATAAGAACCACTGAAAACTTTTCCTTCAAAAGATAAGGGTACATTATCAATACGATTGAGTTCGTGTACTTTATATAGTTTATCAGGACAAAGACCAGACATTTTCACAACAGGTAAATGTTGGTTGACAAAATGTTCCATCTTCCACCAATAGAATACAGCTTTATCTTTTTCAGGAGTAACATACATCAAAGAAGCAACACCCTGTTTGTCATACGGAGACTTCAAACGATAAATATCACCTAGCTGCACAATGGGGCGAATTGCCTTGTATTCGGAAATGGCCGTCTTGCAGAGTGCTTTTTCTTCATCCGTCATATTTTGGGGCTGAATTTCCATGCCCAAACGTCCGCTCATGGCTACATCAATACGATATTTTAATGGGATAGTGCGGAATGTTTGATGATTAGGAGCAGCACTGATATGCGATGCCATGGCAATGGCAGGGAAGAAATAAGAAGTCCCCCATTGCATATATACACGTTGCAAAGCATCGGTATTGTCGCTCACCCAGAACTCATCAAAATAAGGCAATACACCATAGTTGGCACGACCGCCACCACTGGCACAGGCTTGAATGGTAAGATCAGGATATTTAGCACGAATACGTTGGCATATTTTCTCGAAACCACGGTGAAATTCGATGTACATGTGGCTTTGGTTATCCTTTGTCAGATAGTTGGAGCCATGGTTTACAATAGACATATTGGCATCCCACTTTATGTAATCTATTTCAGGATATGAAGTCATCAGGTTATCTACCACACCAAAAACGAACTCTTGCACAGCAGGATTAGCAAGATCGAGTACAACTTGTGTTCCCCCTCTGCCCAAAACAGGTTCCCGTTCGGGAGCTTTGATTATCCAGTCGGGATGCTTTTCATACAGTTCGCTGACGGTATTCGCCATTTCCGGTTCAATCCATATGCCGAATTTGATGTTATGTTTCTTGGCATCTCTCAATAAGCCTTCGATTCCGTCAGGCAGTTTGTTCTTATCTACTACCCAATCGCCTAAAGAGGAACTGTCATTCTTGCGGGGATATTTATCGCCAAACCATCCATCGTCCATCACAAAGAGTTCACCTCCCATGGAAGCAATGTCAGCCATCATCTGATCCATACCTTTCTGATTGATGTCGAAATACACACCTTCCCAGCTATTCAATAAGATCTTACGGGGTGTGGTTCCATGTGCCAGTTTATGCAGGCGTGCCCAACGGTGAAAGTTACGGCTACTTCCGCTTAATCCTTCATTACTATATGTCAGTGCAAGTGCAGGAGTACTGAAAAGTTCATCTTTCTTTAAAGAATAACTGGAATTTTCCTCATTGATACCGGCAAAAAAGTGATGATATTCATCGTCATGGGTATCAATACGCAGCTTATAATTGCCACTGTAACAAAGGGCGGCACCAATCACATTGCCCGTATTCTCCTGGGGTTTACCATCCAGAGAGAACATAACTTCCGCATGAGAAGTATGCGAATTGCGTACGCCATCTTTATTCTTAATCACTTTCATCCCCGGAGTAAGCGGCTCCTGAGAAAGCTGCCCTTCATTTGCCCATGAACCATACAAATGGGATAACCATACATCTCCCCGACGAATAGGCAGATAAGCAGAGGCAAACTGATTAAGCATTACAGGTTTCTTTTCCTGGTGGGAGATTTCAGTCCAACTTTCTATAACATCGGCATCCTGATAAGCCTTGTAGCAGACGTTAACAAAGAAAGGATATACCTTGTCTTTCAGTTCGATTACGGTAAGTGTCGCATTACCTTCCTTTTGAGTAAAGGATTTTATGACTTCCAGTTGCAGCGTCATATTGCCATCGGCATGCTTTACGGCAAGAGCTGTTTCGGTTGGACAACTTAAACCATATTCAGGATAGGCAACATCTATAGTACCCAATGCTCGGGTCTGCCCGTTAACTGCATCAAAGTTTCGCAAATCCGCTTCAGTGAGTTTACTACCATAATACATGTATTTCAGTTTTCCCCCTTGGGGAGCTGACAACACCAAAGAGGTTTTAGGAGTAGATACCAACACAGTTTGTGCACATAAGCTACCGGCCAGTACCAATACTCCTAGAAACAGATTCATTCGTTTTCTTACATTCATGTTTTTCTTTGTTTAGATTCAACATATTAATTAATCTGCCACAAAAGTAAGAGAATCTTTAAAGATAAAGCAGTATCATTTTATCATTTTCTGATACAAGCGAAAAGAAGATGCTTTATCAGTTCGAACGTAATGCTTCTTTGATAGCTTGAATTAGTTCTTGTCCGGTCGTTTCACGATTGTACCCATTAACTATTTTCTTAATAATACGAGTCTCATCAAGAATAAAGAAAACGGGAACGCCACGATTACCATCCAAGTAGTCTTTGATAATAGTATCATTACCTTCTAGAAATTGATAATTTATCTGATTTTTATCAGCATAGACGCGCAAGGAATGTAACTTATTTCCCCAACTTTCTACAGACACCACACTACAATCTTCGATAGAAAAAAGGTCTTTCAAGCCATTCAGAAAAGGAATTGCAACTCTACATGGGCCGCAACCAATGCCGGTGAAGTTAATTAGCAGGACTTTGCTTTTGAGGTCAGCAAGTGATACCGGGTGTCCATTCATGTCATTCAGCAACCATTCCGGCGCTTTCTTGCCCAACAAAGTAGAAGTTGACTTATCCTTACGCTTCTCACCATATTTACGAACTTCATAACCATCAGGAATATAGTCGGTAGCACGAATAGAACTGGTTGAAAGTTTATTCAATTCCGGATTCAAGCACGTGGTTTCAGAAGTGTTAGTGGACATTTCCCGACGTACTTTATTAGGAAGATAGGTCTTTTTGTCTATCCACAATTCATAAATAGAAGTAGGGTCTCCATTGATATAAGGATTTTCGGGCATGTAGCAGGCTTTTCCGTGGAACTCCACCTGCTTATCTTCATGGATAGTCATCTTAAAATGATAAGCGTCAGCAGTATCCTCCCATTCGATGGAAATACTGTCCGAAGTAGTCAAAGCATATCGGAGAATACTCTTCGTATAATTGAAGAACGGAGGCGATATCGTCCTGAAAGGAAGGTTGCGGCTTTTAAAGTCATCGATTATGGCGCCCCGGTGCTCATGCCACATGGACACATGATAAATACCGTCATAAGAGCCTTCCACTTTTGTGGTATCCTCCGCATTCCACCACACAAAGCTGGCTCCGATGGTTGAATCCTGAGGATTGTTGTATTCACGTATCAACTGATGGTAGTCACTAGCGATAGTGTCACCCGATAGCCAAAATTGTCTAAAAGTGCAATAGCTTGCATTTTCAATCTTTTCAAGGTTGTTCAACGCCTTTTTCATAATAGCTTCCTTATTCTCGTTATCATAACGGCAATCCGCAAATACAGTGGATGCTAGAAAAAGAACAAGAAAGGGAACAAGAACAATTAGTTTTGTTTTCATAATAATTTGTTTTATCCATTTGTGAAACAGTACGCAAATAAAGTAGAAAAGCCCCTATACCGACAAATTATTCACCTGAACTCTTTCTGAACTCTCGCTTTTCAGAAATAATTCAGATTGCAGAAGGAGGTATCCCTACAAAATCCTTACTTTTGCAGAGAAATACACAATTATATGAGTGAAAAGAAAATACATATCATCATTATAACAAGCGGCATTCTCTTTATTCTGTTTACTCTACTCATCTCCTTACACAGCGGAACAAAACAAATAAAACAGGATATCGACAACGCTTTCAAGGAAGCCGTCAACAAGAACTACAATAACAGATTGCTTTATATGTCATACGCAAGACCTGAGTCCTTGAGATATGATGTTATGAGATACATCATTACCCCTGCCACAGAAGGTAAAGTAAAGAAAGTGATATTTAAAAGTAGGAAAGGAAATACCATAATCACCCTCAAAGATAGTCTGGATGGAGAAACGGGGAAACGCTTGATAAATGAATATATCTTCTCGCAGATATATCCCATAAAGGTGGATGAGCTGGATTCTCTCTTCCAAGTTTTCTTAGCAAAACATGAAATAACCGGCAAAACAGGTGTTGTATATTACTCGGAGAATCCCCCACGCTTCAGTCACTGCGACTCTATTGTGCCTGCATCAGCTTACTGCACGCCCCGATATAGCTTAGACATCACCGGAAACATCAGGGTACAGGCATGGGTAGATTATAAATTCTTCACAGTAATCAGGCATATAGATAATTCCGTATGGTGGTTTGCTGGTTTTATGCTGCTGATATCCGGGCTATTCTTTTATTATTATAGCAAAAAGAAGAAATCTATAAAAAAAGAAGATCTGCTCTCCTCTCCCGAAGGAATAGAGATAGATCTTGAAAAGCAAGAACTCCATATCAACGGAAAGGCATGCACCATTCAGAAGCTCGATTTAATGTTACTGGATATATTTTACAAAAATGCTGGGACTTGCGTTGATCGTGAAGTTATCAAGCAGAACTTTTGGCCTACAGATGATAATGCCAACGAGAAGATTGACGCTCATATAAAAGCCATCAGAAAAATACTGAAAGAATTTCCCAAATACCAATTGGTTACTGTGAGGGGGAAAGGATATTATTTAATGATTAATGAAGTTTTCAGCAAAGACTTCTAATTGAGGGGGCACTTCAAAAGTAAAATTCACTATCAGTACGCAATGTCATCCTGAGCTTGTCGAAGGATCTCTTCTCCATTCACATAGAGAGGAGATGCTTCGACTACGCTCAGCATGACAGAATGATAGGCTTATTGGAGTTTTGACATAACCTCACAAGAGACCGTTTATTTCTTTTTATAAGTAATCGTTCCTGTAGCCTGATTGGTAGGCATCACCAATACTTCAGCTATCTGGATATGCTCCGGTACAGCGGCGGCAAAGTAAACCACCTCAGCAATATCATCCCCATTGAGCGGACGTATTCCTTTATATACATTATCCGCAGCCTCTTTATCACCACGGAAACGTACTACAGAGAAGTTTGTCTCTACCAACCCGGGTTTGATATTGGTTACTCTTACAGGAGTATCTACCAAGTCGATACGAAGTCCGTCAGAAAGTGCTTTGACGGCAGCTTTAGCGGCACAGTACACACTGCCACCCGGATACGCATAATCTCCGGCAATAGAGCCCATATTGATTACATGCCCGCATCCACGTTCCACCATACCGGGAACAACCAGACGAGTCATGGCAAGAAGCGCTTTCACATCGGTATCAATCACCACATCCCATTCGTCAAGATTTCCTTCATGCTCCTTATCCATACCGATCACGAGGCCGGCATTGTTTATCAGGATATCAATACTTTTCCATTCGGTGGGCAAAGAATCTAAAGCAGCTTTAGCAGCCGCACGATCACGAACATCAAAAGGAAGCAGATAAATGTCCGCATGATAGTTTTCTTCCAATTCTCTTTTTACAGAGTTCAGTTTCTCTACGTTACGACCATTCAGGATAAGGCGGTAGCCATTCATAGCGAACTTGCGTGCACAACCTTCGCCTATGCCGGAAGAGGCACCGGTGATAAGTACAATTTTCTTTTCCATATTATAATTCTTAGACTAGATGCTGCAAAATTATCATTTAATTCTCCTATGACAAAAAATCCCAAGAAATTATATAACTTTGCACCGCTTTTATTGAAAGGCTCTTTAAGTTTTCTTCATAAAAGCAGTGATTCATTAAATTCGTTTGAGTAAACTCTAAAAACGCTTATGCAAAAGTCCGACTGCATTATCGGTGTAGAGCACGTATCGAAATTCTTTGGAGATAAAGCTGTACTGAATGATGTAAATTTGTCTGTCCGTAAGGGCGAGTTTGTAACCATATTGGGACCATCCGGTTGCGGAAAGACAACGTTGCTACGTCTTATCGCAGGCTTCCAAACAGCTTCGGAAGGAGTTATCACCATTGCCGGAAAGGACATCACGCAAACGCCGCCGCATCAACGTCCCGTGAACACCGTGTTCCAAAAATACGCCCTATTTCCCCATCTCAATGTATTCAACAACATCGCCTTCGGACTGAAACTGAAGAAGATGCCGGCTACTACCATCGAGAAGAAAGTGAAGCAAGCATTGCGCATGGTAGGCATGACCGATTATGAGGACCGGGATGTAGATTCACTCTCCGGCGGCCAACAGCAACGTGTTGCCATTGCACGTGCTATCGTGAACGAACCGGAAGTGTTGCTGCTTGACGAACCCCTCGCCGCCCTCGACCTGAAAATGCGTAAGGACATGCAAATGGAATTGAAGGCTATGCACAAGTCACTCGGCATCACCTTTGTCTATGTAACCCACGACCAGGAAGAAGCCCTTACGCTGAGCGATACCATCGTAGTGATGAGCGAAGGAAAGATACAGCAAATCGGCACACCGATAGACATATACAACGAACCCATCAACTCGTTCGTAGCCGACTTTATCGGCGAAAGCAATATCCTGAACGGTGTGATGATACGCGATAAGTTCGTCACCTTTGCAGGGCACGAATTTGAATGTGTGGACGAAGGTTTCGGTGAGCAGGCGCAAGTAGATGTCGTTATCAGACCGGAAGACATCTACATTTTCGACATTTCCGATGCGGCACAACTCACAGGCACCGTGACCAGTTGCATCTTTAAAGGCGTGCACTACGAAATGCTGATTCAAACCCGAGAAGGTTACGAGTTGATGGTACAAGATTACCACTGCTTTGAAGCCGGACGTGAAGTCGGTCTGTTAGTGAAACCCTTCGACATCCACGTTATGAAGAAAGAGCGTACCTGCAATACATTTGAAGGCAAACTGATAGACTCCACCCATGTAGAATTCCTTGGATGCACTTTTGAATGTAAAGAAGTACAAAACATAGAGCCCGAAACACCTGTACGTGTAGAAGTTGACTTCCAAAATATCATTCTCGAAGACAACGAAGAAGACGGACGACTGACAGGTGAAGTGAAATTCATCCTCTACAAAGGGAACCATTATCACCTGACCGTGTTCTCTGATTGGGACGAAGACATCTTTGTAGATACCAACGACGTTTGGGATGATGGCGACCGGGTAGGTATCACTATCGCCCCCGAAAATATACGAATTGTTCAATCTCTTAATAAGGAAGGAAGTGATCAATAAGCTATCTTATTTC
Organism: uncultured Bacteroides sp.; assembly: GCA_900555635.1. GTDB lineage: Bacteria > Bacteroidota > Bacteroidia > Bacteroidales > Bacteroidaceae > Bacteroides. The sequence continues at coordinate 56,694 of USLU01000019.1, read as the reverse complement.
TTTATGCGCCGACGCAACTGGACGGTACCCTACGCGTTGTTTCTGCTAGTATTCGTTATTGTACCGTTGCTACTTATCGTGCTGTATGCCTTTACAGATGCCGAAGGAACGTTTACGTTCGCCAACTTCCGCAAGTTCATGATGCACCCCGAGGCGCTGAACACGTTTGTTTATTCTATCGGTATTGCAGTAATTACGACACTGATATGCTTGTTATTAGGGTATCCTGCCGCCTATATTCTCAGCCAAAAACGTTTCAATACTTCCCGTACCATGGTGGTACTGTTTATTCTGCCCATGTGGGTGAATATACTGATACGCACACTGGCTACTGTAGCATTGTTCGACTTCCTGAGCTTGCCATTGGGTGAAGGTGCACTGGTATTCGGTATGGTCTATAACTTCCTCCCCTTTATGATTTATCCTATTTATAATACTTTGCAAAAGATGGATCATAACCTCATAGAAGCGGCACAGGACTTGGGAGCCAATCCGGTGAAGGTGTTCGGAAAAGTCATTCTTCCGTTGTCTATGCCGGGCATCATGAGTGGCATCGTTATGGTCTTCATGCCAACGGTATCTACTTTTGCCATTGCCGAGTTGCTGACGATGAACAATATCAAGCTATTCGGTACCACGGTACAAGAAAGTATCTATAACGGAATGTGGAACTACGGTGCAGCGCTCTCGCTTATCATGCTGATATTAATCGGCGTCACCATCCTCTTTACCAACGAGGAAGACAGCGCTTCTAATGAGAGTGGAGGTGTGATATGATGACACGTATTCTTGCCAAAGGCTATTTGTGGTTATTGTTAGCCCTACTCTATTCGCCAATCTTGATTATTATGATTTTCTCGTTCACTGAAGCAAAAGTATTGGGTAACTGGACGGGATTTTCCACCAAGTTATACAGCTCTCTCTTCACAGGTGGCATGCATCATTCACTGATAAGTGCGATATGGAATACTTTCGCCATCGCTATGATTGCGGCGACTGTATCTACCCTTTTAGGTAGTTTTGCAGCTATCGGTATTTTCAATTTACGTACCCGTACACGTCAGGTGATGAATTTTGCGAATGCTATTCCTATGATGAATGCTGATATCATTACCGGTATTTCATTGTTCTTACTGTTTGTCAGCTTCGGCATATCGCAAGGCTTCACAACGGTGGTATTAGCGCATATTTCATTCTGTACACCCTACGTAGTGCTAAGTGTAATGCCGCGACTCAAAAAGATGAACCAGAATGTGTATGAGGCGGCTCTTGACTTAGGAGCAACTCCTTTTCAAGCATTGCGCAAGGTCATTTTCCCGGAAATATTGCCCGGGATGATAAGCGGTTTTATCCTAGCCTTCACGCTCTCTATTGATGATTTTGCGGTAACGATATTCACCATCGGAAACGAAGGATTGGAAACTCTCTCTACCTATATATATGCTGATGCACGCAAAGGCGGATTGACACCGGAATTGCGCCCCTTGTCAGTGATTATATTCGTAACAGTACTTGTATTACTGATTGTTATCAATAAGCGGGCAGAAAGAGCGAAAAAAGAATAATATGAAAAATGCCCGCTCATGAAGCCTCAGAGAAAAATAATATAGAATGAAAAGATTAGCTAACATATTACTACTTCTGTGTTACATTGGAATATTCGCCTCTTGCGGATCTTCCGGCGAAGAACGCAGCCGTGTACTGAAGATATACAACTGGGGGGATTACATCGACGAAGAAGTTCTTGCCGAATTCCCAGCTTGGTACAAGCAGCAGACTGGAGAAGATATCCGCATCATCTATCAGATCTTCGACATCAACGAAATCATGCTCACCAAAATAGAACGTGGACACGAAGATTTCGATGTGGTATGTCCTTCGGAGTATATCATTGAACGAATGCTAAAGAAAGATCTTCTGCTCCCTATCAACCGTAATTTTGGCAAAACTCCGAATTATTTGCCTAATGTTTCCCCTTTTATTCAAAAAGAACTGAATAAAACCAGCCAGCCAGGACGTACTACCACAGATTACGCCGTACCTTATATGTGGGGAACTGCCGGTATCTTATATAATACGAATCTAATTAGCGCAGAAGAAGTCAACAGTTGGCATTGTCTTTGGGAACCTAAAAACAAGAACAAAATCTTAATGAAAGATAGCTATCGGGATGCTTACGGCACAGCCATAATCTACGCTCACGCCAAGCAGTTGGCAGATGGCACCGTTACGGTAGAGCAGCTCATGAATGATAATTCTGCCGAAGCCATAGCCCTCGCCGAGAAATACCTGAAAGCCATGAAACCTAACATTTCCGGTTGGGAAGCTGACTTCGGCAAAGAGATGATGACCAAAGGAAAAACGTCTCTTAACCTGACTTGGAGTGGTGATGCCGTATGGGCTATAGAAGAGGCAGCTGCAGTAGGAGTCGATTTAGATTATATAGTTCCTCGTGAAGGAAGTAATATTTGGTACGATGGTTGGGTAATTCCCAAATATGCACGCAATGTCAAAGCGGCCAGCTACTTCATAAACTACCTTTGCCAACCCGAAATTGCTTTACGGAATATGGATGCTATAGGTTACGTTAGCGCCATAGCCACACCCGAAATCATGGAAGCAAAGATCGATACAACGATTGAAGAGTTCGCCGATTTAAGCTACTTCTTTGGTCCGGAAGCAGACAGCATACCTATCAATACAGTTCAGTACCCTGATAGGAAGGTGGTGGAACGTTGTGCCATGATCCGCGACTTTGGCGACCGCACAGAGCTCGTACTCGAAATGTGGAGCCGCGTGAAAGGCGATAATCTCAACACAGGAATCGTACTACTGATATTTGCTGTATTCGGCATATTGTTTGTATGGCTGGTGTATGGAAAAATACGTAAATACAAACAGAAACAGCGCCATCATCGTAGACGAAAAAGATAAGAAGATTTATGATTTTAGATTTATGATTTATAACGTTGTAAGGTGTAAATCACGACTCTGAAATCATAAATCATAAAGCATAACTCTGAAATCATAAATCATAAATCTAAAAATGTTAACTCAAATCATAAACGGGCGAATATTCACCCCTCAAGGTTGGCTGAACGAAGGTTCAGTCCTGATACGGGACGAAAAGATCCTTGAAGTAACAAACTGTGACCTCGCACTGATCGGTGCCCGGTTGATTGATGCCAAAGGCATGTACATTGTACCCGGCTTTGTCTGCATGCACGCCCATGGTGGTGGTGGACACGACTTTACCGAATGTACTGAAGAAGCTTTCCAAACTGCTATTCAAGCTCATTTGCGTCATGGCGCAACAAGTATCTTCCCCACCCTGTCCTCATCTTCCTTCAGCAAACTACATGAAGCCACAACTATTTGTGAAAAGTTAATGGCAGAACCTAATAGCCCCGTGCTTGGTCTTCACATTGAAGGTCCATACCTCAATCCCAAAATGGCAGGCGAGCAGTTTGCCGACCAAGTGAAAGAGATTAACGAGAAAGAATATAAAGAACTCGTAGAAAGTACCCACTGCATCCGCCGTTGGGACGCTTCCCCTGAACTACCCGGAGCACTTGACTTTGCCCGATATCTGCATGAAAAAGGAATACTTGTTGCCGCTTCTCACACCGAATCGGAATATGAAGGAATCAAAGAGGCATACGCAGCCGGTTTTACCCATGCAGCCCACTTCTATAACGCTATGCCGGGCTTCCACAAACGCCGGGAATACAAGTACGAAGGTACGGTTGAAAGTGTTTATCTGACCGATGGAATGACCATCGAACTTATTGCCGACGGAATCCATCTGCCTTCTACTATTCTGAGATTGGCATATAAACTGAAAGGTGTAGAACATACTTGCCTTGTCACTGACGCCCTTTCATATACAGCTAATGAAGGCAAAGCAATAAACGATCCTCGTGTTATAATAGAAGATGGTGTATGTAAACTGGCAGACCGTTCGGCACTGGCAGGCAGCATTGCCACCACCGATATACTTGTCCGTACTATGGTAAAAGCCGGTATTGAATTAGGAGATGCATTGCGCATGGCTTCCGAGACTCCGGCACGGATCATGGGAGTATTCGACCGCAAAGGCTCTCTGCAAAAAGACAAAGATGCCGATATCCTCATCATGGACAAGAATCTCAATATCCGTGCCGTATGGCAAGCAGGCAATCTTGCGGTGGATAAAATACATGCTTAATATTGAATTAACAGCAAACTAGAAAGAATGCAAGGAACCAAAATTCTCACCCAAGGGCCTATTAACCGTCAGTTATTTAATCTGGCTATGCCCATTATGGCTACCTCATTTATCCAAATGGCATATAGCCTGACGGATATGGCATGGGTAGGACGACTGGGTAGTGAGTCGGTTGCAGCTGTAGGCGCCGTAGGTATATTGACGTGGATGTCAGGCTCCATTGCATTATTAAATAAGGTAGGTGCCGAAGTGAGTGTAGGGCAATCTATCGGAGCGCGTAACCAGGAAGATGCGCGTAACTTCGCTTCGCACAACATCACTATTGCACTGATTATTGCGGCTTGCTGGGGCGGATTGTTATTCCTCTTCGCCGACCCCATCTTGCGAATCTTTCAGTTGAAAGAGAATATCACGAACGATGCCATTACCTATCTTCGTATTGTATCGACGGGATTGCCGTTCGTCTTCCTTTCCGCCGCCTTCACCGGAATCTACAATGCTGCCGGACGTAGTAAGATACCATTCTATATTAGCGGCACCGGATTGATAATGAATATAATTCTTGACCCTCTGCTCATCTTTGCTTTCGGCTTGGGAACGGAAGGTGCGGCAATAGCAACCTGGTTGTCCGAAGCAACCGTATTCGGTCTCTTCGTTTACCAACTACGTTGCCGGGACAATTTGTTCGGTGGATTTTCTTTCCTCACCCGATTAAAAAAGAAATACTCTAAACGTATCTTCAAGTTAGGACTACCGGTAGCCACTTTGAATACACTCTTTGCTTTTGTCAATATGTTCCTCTCGAGGACAGCGTCAGAACAAGGAGGACACATCGGATTGATGGCTTTTACCACCGGCGGACAGATAGAAGCTATCACATGGAATACTTCACAAGGTTTCTCAACTGCCCTAAGTACATTCATCGCACAGAACTATGCAGCCGGGCAAAAATCACGGGTAAAGCGGGCATGGTATACAACCATGTGGATGACGGGATTCTTCGGAACTATCTGCTCTCTCGTCTTTATCTTCTTTGGAAGCGAAGTATTCTCTATCTTTGTACCCGAAGCAGAAGCTTATCGTGTAGGTGGCGATTTTCTGCGCATCGATGGCTATTCGCAAATGTTCATGATGCTCGAAATTACCATGCAAGGTGTCTTTTATGGTTTAGGACGGACTATTCCGCCTGCCATTGTCAGCATTGTATGCAATTATATGCGTATTCCGGTAGCGCTGATATTGGTGCAAATGGGAATGGGGGTAGATGCTATCTGGTGGGCTGTTTGCGGCACAACAATTGCCAAAGGAATTGTCCTTACCACTTGGTTTGTCATTATTAAAAGGAAAATTCTCTAAAAAAAGTACATTGAAAAACTTTATAGTGGATAAGGATGTTATTATATGCATAATTTTGTAACAAATTAAGTATAAACAATTTTAATAGGTAAACTTATGAAGAAGATCAGATTTATTGCACTGTTGTTATGCGGTGTTTTAATGTTGGGAAGCTGTAGTACGATGAATAACACCGCTAAAGGTGGAGTAATAGGCGGAGGTTCGGGTGCAGCAGCCGGAGCCATTATAGGTGGATTAATAGGTAAAGGAAAAGGTGCAGCCATTGGCGCAGCAATCGGTGCGGCAGTTGGTACGGGTACAGGTGTAGCTATCGGTCGTAAGATGGATAAGAAAGCAGCTGAAGCCGCAAAAATTGAAGGAGCACAAGTTGAGCAAGTCACTGATAATAATGGCCTTCCCGCTGTAAAGGTTTCATTTGCAGCTGGTATCTTATTCGGTTTTAACTCGTCAGCATTGAGCAACGAAGCTAAATCTTCTTTACGCGAACTTGCTCAGATTTTGAAAGAAGACCCTACAACAGACATCGCTATCATCGGTCATACAGACAAAGTTGGTTCATATGAAGCCAATATGAAAGTATCCAAGAATCGTGCTTATTCCGTAGAGAACTATCTACAGGATTGCGGCGTTTCTCCTTCACAATTCAAGAAAGTAGAAGGTGTGGGATACAATGAATATGATGAAAGTATGTCTGCTGAACAAAACCGCCGTGTAGACATCTATATGTATGCCAGCGAGCAAATGATTAAGAATGCAGAAACAGGGAAATAATCCTAGATATAATAAGTTAGCGAAACGTATCATCTGTTTCGGGTAAACGCATGATCTGTTCAGGTCAAACAGATCATGCGTTTGCATCAAATACATCATCTGTTTTCAGCATATACATGCACGTACAAAAGAACAACACTAATGAAACGTCCAAAACCCCTACGGATTATCCGTAACCTGATACTTTTCTTTTTCATTTCCACTATCATGGCGGTAGTGGTTTATCGTTTTCTGCCGGTATATATTACACCGTTGATGGTGATTCGTAGTGTCCAACAAACGTTCAAAGGAGAAAGTCCCGTCTGGCATCATACCTGGGTACCCTTCGATGAAATTTCCCCCAACTTACCGATGGCGGTTATTGCTTCGGAAGACAATCGCTTTGCCGAGCACAATGGTTTCGACTTTATCGAAATAGAAAAGGCGATGAAAGAAAATGAAACCAGAAAGCGGAAACGTGGTGCCAGCACCATCAGCCAACAAACTGCAAAGAATGTTTTTCTTTGGCCGCAATCATCTTGGGTACGAAAAGGTTTCGAAGTCTATTTCACCTGGCTTATAGAATTATGTTGGTCTAAAGAGCGCATCATGGAGGTATATCTTAACCCCATCGAAATGGGAAAATCTATTTATGGGGCACAAGCCACTGCTAAAATCAAATTCAATACAACCGCTGCCAAGCTATCTGCCAAACAATGTGCACTAATTGCCGCTACTTTACCCAATCCCATACGCTTCAATTCGGCAAAACCATCACCTTATATTCTACGTAGACAAGCACAAATACTGCGTTTAATGAGGTTAGTCCCGAAATTTCCTCCGGTAGAAGAGAAGAAAAAAGAAGTAGATAAATCGAAGAAGAAGAAGAAAAGCAAGTTATAAGTTATTAGTTATTTGCAAATAAATCCTACAGCATAACGATGTAGCATTATCACCAACAAATAACTTATAACTAATAACTCATAACTAGTTAATACGCATGTCCGCCCTCTTGCATTTCCTCTGCATCGATCTTGCGGTTATCAATGCTACGCCATGCGTAGAAGATATAAGCCAGCACGAAAGGAACAAGAATAGAAACGTATGCCATAACTTTCAGTGTAAACAAACTCGAACAGCTATTGGCCAACGTTAAGGAACTTTGAATATCATTTGTAGACGGATAATAGGCTGTATTGTTATAACCCGCCACAAGCAGCAAAGCAAGAACAGTAAGCACTGTACCGGTACCTGCAAACCAAATGCCTTTATCAAACGTCGGCTTCCAAATTGTGCGAATAATACCCCAAAGCACAGATACTACACCCACCAAGAAGACCAGTAATACAATCGGCATCTCCAGAAAGTTAGTCAGATACTTATATGGTTCCATATAGATTTCGCCATTCTCAGGATTCACCGCATAACCGTCGGCCACCAACGTGCGAATTACAAACGCAAGAAAGAAAACCAGGAACAATCCTGTATTCCCCCATAAGGAGCGACGGCAACGTGCTATCAAGTCTTTCTCATTGATATTATTGATAAAATAGAGTGAACCCAATATGCGTGCCAGAAAGAACACAGCCAAACCCAAAATCACATTCCACGGATTAAGCAACGCATCCAGCCCATGCCATCCGTTGGCCCAATGACTGATGACCGGCATAATTGCATCGGTCATATTCCCTTTATTCACATAGAATTCAGAACCGGTAAAGAAAGTGGCAACCGCACCGCCCAATAGCACCGGTCCCACCACTCCGTTTATCACCAGGAACACCCGATAGGTCGTCTTTCCCAGCAGATTGCCTGCCTTAGACTGGAATTCATAACTCACCGCCTGCAATACGAAACTGAATAGAATAATCATCCACAACCAATATGCCCCTCCAAAACTGGTACTATAGAACAATGGGAATGAAGCAAAGAAAGCACCTCCGAATGTAACAAGTGTAGTAAACGTAAACTCCCACTTGCGTCCGGTAGAGTTAATCATCATTTTACGCTGCTCTTCCGTCTTGCCCAGACAAAATAAAAGCGAATTACCTCCCTGCACAAACAGCAGGAATACTAGTAGGGCTCCCAACAGGGAAACTACGAACCACCAATATTGTTGAAGAAATATATATGTATTCATTGAATTATAAATTATAAGTTATTAGTTACGAGCTGCCGGTTATAAGTTATTTGTTATTTATCCGGTCCCTTTCGTATAGCCTTCAGCATAATCCCGATCTCGGCTATCAGCATAATAGTGAAGAGCACAAGGAAGATGAAGAACGTAGTTTGCACAGAACCCACATCCAGTTTGGAGATTGCCGCATTAACAGGCAGCATATCCTGTATAGCCCACGGCTGACGACCACACTCGGCAACCACCCATCCGGCCTGGCTTGCCAGATAACCCAATGGAATAGTGAGCAATGCTACCCAATGCATCCACTTCATCTGCGCCAGATCTTTCTTATAAGCCAAGAACAGAATCAATGCAAAGAACAAAATGAAGTATCCTCCCAACATTACCATAATGCGGAAAGCATAGAATGTTAAAGGTACATTCGGCACCAAATCATTTACCTCCTTAATATATCCATAACCGAAATAAGGAACATTCTCTTTCAGAACAGCAGCTGCCAGTTTTGCATCTTCTTCATTGCCTGCCGATTTTGCAGCACGATAAGCAGCAAGTGCAGAAATCGCAGTCTTGCCACGTTCTATCTTTTCCTGAGCAGACAAGGCTATGGAACCATTCTTCAACGGATAACCACCTTTTATTATATCATTTATACCGGGAACAAATGCATTGGCATCACGTTCGGCAAGTAATGACAGGAATTTAGGAATCTCCACTCTAAACAAGAAGGCTTCCACACCGTCATCATAGGTCTTCTTATCGGGGTTCAACGCACCCACTGCCACCAGTCCGGCACCCTGTTTCCCCTGATAGTAACCTTCAAAAGCAGCCAGCTTCATGGGCTGAGTTTGTGCAACCTGATAACCCGAACCGTCACCCGTCCATGCTGTAAGCAGAGTAGCGACCAATCCTACACTGGCGGCAACCTTCACGCTAGCTATAGCAAATTTCTTATCACGCTTCTTCAGCAAGTACCAGCAGCTAACACCCACTACAAACACTGCACCCAATATCCAACTGGACAATACTGTATGGAAAAACTTATTAACGGCCACAGGCGACAATGCCACTGCCCAAAAGTCAACCATCTCGTTACGCACCGTATCAGGATTGAATTCCATACCCACCGGATATTGCATCCAGGCATTAGCAACCAGAATCCACCAAGCTGAAATCGTAGCACCCAAGCCCGTAAGCCAAGTTGCTGTCAAGTGAAAACGTTTACTTACTTTCTCCCAGCCGAAGAACATTACAGCTATAAATGTCGCCTCCATAAAGAAAGCAAGAATGCCCTCGATGGCAAGTGGGGCTCCGAAAATATCACCTACAAACCAGGAATAGTTGCTCCAGTTCGTTCCAAACTCGAATTCCAGAATCAATCCCGTAGCTACGCCCACGGCAAAATTAATACCGAAAATCTTCATCCAAAACTTGGCTGTACGTTTCCAGAATTCGTCACCCGTACGGTAGTAGACCGTCTCCATAATGCCCATAACAACCGCCAGACCTAAAGTAAGCGGTACAAAAATCCAGTGATAAATGGCTGTCAAAGCAAATTGCGCTCTCGACCAGTCAATCAAAGAAGTGTCAATGTTTTCTAGCATGAGAATAAAGTTTATTGTAAATTGTTTGTTATCGTAATATTTCTCTTAGTCTGCTGCACGGATAATAAGTTCCCTACTTACATACTCATCTTTATCGGCGCCTACAGCAGATGTATTCAGAAAGTTCGGGAAAAAGAAGAGGCGGAGAATGAAAAACATGATAAATAGTTTTATTAGTATTATAAGCCACAAAGTACGTCCTAACGTCATACTTCGAAAACCTTCCAGATAAAATCTCCAAATGTTAATCACAGTTTGTCTCATACAGGCTGAAATTATAATCATTACAAATATAAAATATTTCTATATAAATAACAAATAAAAGCTGGAAAAGTTGGATGGGGATTCATTTTCTTTTTCAATAGTTCGATAAGAAATTGATAAGTACTCACTTATCCATAAAAAAAGAAGAACCGACGATAAAAACTCCCCAAACATCTATCAGTTTTGCAGTAAAAACCGAATCGACCTACATTTGTCATGTAAAACAAAAGATTATCAACGATATGACGAATGTAAGAAGATTGACAGTAATAACGCTCTGCTTGGCAAGCTGCATAGGATTGTCCGCTCAAAACGATACAATCGTGCAACAAGCCGGCAGTCTGCCTGCCCAATGGGATTTGCAAACCTGCATCGACTATGCTTTGCAGCAAAACATTACCATCCGCAAAAACCGCCTTAACGCAGAAAGTGCCGAGGTGGATGTAAAAACAGCGAAAGCAGCTCTCTTCCCCAGCCTCTCGGCCAGTATAAGCCAACGCGTCGTGAATCGTCCCAACAGTGAGACGAATACGATTATCAATGGTGACAACATCACCAGCAGTCAAAGCAAAACCAGCTATAACGGTAGTTATGGTATTGATGCCAACTGGACACTTTATAATGGCAGTAAACGGCTCAACACCATAAAGCAACAACAACTCAACAACCGTATTGCAGGATTGAATGTAGCTCAAAGCGAAAACAGCATTGAGGAAAGCATCGCACAGACCTACGTACAGATACTCTATGCTGCCGAAGCCGTCAAAGTCAACGAGTCTACTTTGGAAGTAAGCAAAGCTGAATGTGAACGGGCTAAAGCATTGTTCGAAGCCGGCAGCATTGCCAAAAGTGATCTGGCACAGCTGGAAACACAAGTCAGTACAGACAAATATCAACTCGTCACCGCTCAGGCTACCTTGCAAGATTATAAACTCCAACTGAAACAATTGCTTGAGCTGGATGGTGAGAACGAAATGAATCTTTACCTGCCCGCACTAGGAAACGAAAATGTATTAGTGCCTCTACCCAGTAAAGCCGATGTTTACCATACCGCTTTAACTTTACGTCCCGAAATAGAGGCCGGCAAACTAAATGTACAGACGTCGGACCTGGATATTAAAATAGCCCGTGCCGGTTACATCCCCACTTTCAGCCTCACTGCAGGTATCGGAACCAACAATGCCAACGGCAATGACTTCACCTTCAGCGAACAGATAAAGCAGAACTGGAATAATTCATTGGGAGTAAGCGTCAGTATACCTATATTTAATAACAGACAAACCAAAAGCGCTATACAAAAAGCCAAACTGCAAAAGCAAACCAGCGAATTATCCTTGCTGGACGAACAAAAAACGCTGTACAAGACCATTGAAGGCCTGTGGCTCGATGCTAACAGTGCACAACAACGTTATGCGGCAGCTGTAGAAAAGCTGAAAAGTACACAGACCAGCTACGATCTTATTCAAGAGCAGTTCAATCTAGGCATGAAGAATACTGTAGAGTTACTGACGGAAAAAAGCAACCTGCTCAGCGCACAGCAAGAAACATTGCAAGCCAAATACATGGCAATCTTGAACATGCAATTACTGAAATTCTATCAAGGAGATAAAATTCAATTATAAGAAATACTATCATGGACAAAAAGAAAACGATCCTCATTGCCGTAGCTATCGCAGTTGTAGCCGGTGGAGGAATATGGCTCTTCGGCGGTTCGTCTGCCAAGCATAAAGTGACTTACGCCACGGCAACCGTCAGCAAGGGTGAGATATCCGAGTCGGTAACTGCGACAGGAACCATCGAACCGGTAACAGAAGTAGAAGTCGGCACGCAGGTCAGCGGTATCATCGACAAGATATACGTTGATTACAACTCGGTAGTAACCAAAGGCCAGCTTATCGCCGAAATGGACCGCGTGACGCTGCAAAGCGAACTAGCCTCGCAACGTGCTACCTACAACGGCGCTAAAGCCGAATATGAATATCAACAGAAAAACTTTGAACGCAACAAAGGCTTACATGCCAAACAGCTTATCAGCGATACAGACTATGAACAATCGCAGTACAACTACGATAAAGCAAAAAGTACCTTTGAAAGCAGCCAGGCATCTTTGGCAAAAGCTGAGCGTAACCTCTCGTATGCCACAATCACCTCGCCTATAGACGGCGTTGTCATCAGCCGCGACGTTGAAGAAGGTCAGACGGTAGCTTCGGGCTTCGAAACACCAACTCTGTTCACTATCGCTGCCGACCTGACGCAGATGCAGGTTGTTGCTGACGTGGATGAAGCCGATATAGGCGGTATCGTAGAAGGACAACGTGCCTCATTTACCGTAGATGCTTATCCGAACGATGTTTTCGAAGGTGTAGTAACACAAATCCGTTTAGGAGACGCCAGTTCCACCAGCAGCGCTTCTTCATCTACCACAGTAGTAACCTACGAAGTAGTCATCTCGGCCCATAATCCTGACTTGAAACTGAAACCTCGCCTGACCGCTAATGTTACCATCTATACCCTCGATCGTAAAGATGTGCTCAGCGTACCATCACGTGCCTTACGCTTCACTCCCGAAAAGCCGCTTATCGGCGAAAACGACATCGTGAAAGACTGCGAAAGCGAACATAAGCTATGGACTCGTGAGGGCAATACATTCACTGCACATCCCGTAGAAATAGGTATTTCCAATGGCGTTAATACAGAAATCATCAGCGGTATAGCAGCTGGTACCAATGTGATAACCGAAGCCACCATCGGAAGCATGCCCGGCGAAGACGGAGCAGTAGGAATGGGGCAGGGTCCGGCAGGTGGCGAGAAAAGCCCCTTTATGCCAGGCCCTCCGGGAAATAACAAAAAGAAAAGTAGTAAATAATAACTAAACTCCGGGCATTACCAAGCAAAACCCAGTCATTTCAAGAGTAAATGCGAAAACTTTCGGAAGTAAACCCGGAGAAAAACTAAAATCATGAGCAAAGTAGTTATTGAACTTCAGAATATCAAGCGGAACTTTCAAGTAGGAGACGAAACGGTTCATGCCTTGCGCGGCGTTTCGTTCAGCATCTCCGAGGGTGAGTTCGTCACTATCATGGGGACATCCGGTTCAGGAAAATCAACGTTGTTGAATACTCTTGGTTGCCTCGACACCCCCACCAGCGGCGAATACTACCTGGACGGAATATCCGTGCGCACCATGAGCAAGTCACAACGTGCCGTATTGCGCAACCGCAAAATCGGCTTTGTATTCCAAAGCTACAACCTGCTGGCAAAGACCACTGCCGTAGAGAACGTAGAGTTACCACTCATGTACAACTCCTCCGTCTCGGCATCCGAAAGGCGGAGACGTTCCATCGAATCTCTGCAAGCAGTAGGCTTGGGCGACCGATTGGAACACAAATCCAATCAAATGTCCGGTGGTCAGATGCAGCGTGTAGCCATCGCCCGTGCTTTGGTCAACAACCCGGCAGTGATACTAGCCGACGAGGCGACGGGTAACCTAGATACACGTACTTCTTTCGAGATCCTAGTTCTGTTTCAGAAACTGCATGCCGAAGGACGCACCATTATCTTCGTCACCCACAACCCCGAAATAGCGCAATACAGCAGCCGAAACATTGTGTTGCGCGACGGACAGGTGAAAGAAGACAGCCTCAACCCAAATATCCTTAATGCTGCCGATGCACTGGCGGCATTACCCAAACAGGAGGAAGAATAATGAACGGAACCAATTTATTTAAAATAGCCCTGCGAGCTTTGAATAACAATAAGCTCCGTGCTTTCCTTACCATGCTCGGCATCATCATCGGTGTGGCATCCGTTATCACAATGCTTGCCATCGGACAAGGTTCAAAGAAAAGCATTCAGGCACAAATTGCCGAAATGGGATCGAATATGATAATGATCCATCCGGGAGGCGACACGCGTGGCGGTGTTCGGCAAGACCCTAGTGCCATGCAGACGTTGAAACTAGCGGACTACGAAGCCTTATGCAACGAAACCAACTTCTTGTCGGCCGTCAGCCCCAACGTATCGTCCAGCGGTCAACTGATTGCAGGCAACAACAACTATCCATCTTCTGTTAGTGGAGTAAATGCTGAATATTTGAAAATACGCCAACTTAGTGTGGATAACGGAGAAATGTTCACCGATGCCGATATACAGACTTCTGCCAAGGTTTGCGTTATCGGAAAGACTATTCAGGATAACCTTTTCCCCGGTGGACAAGACCCGGTGGGACGCATCATCCGCTTCAATCAGGTTCCCTTCCGCGTGGTAGGCGTACTGAAAGCCAAAGGTTACAACTCCATGGGCATGGACCAAGACGACGTCGTCCTTGCCCCCTATACCACAGTGATGAAACGATTATTGGCACAAACCTATCTGCAAAGCATTTTTGCTTCTGCCCTTACAGAGGATATGACCGATAATGCCACCGAAGAAATCACCAACATCTTAAGAAGAAACCATAAACTGAAAGATAGCGACAATGATGACTTTACCATTCGTAGCCAACAGGAACTCAGTAGCATGTTGAACTCCACCACCGACCTGATGACTACCCTCCTCGCTTGTATAGCCAGTATTTCTTTGGTTGTAGGAGGTATTGGTATCATGAACATCATGTATGTCAGCGTTACGGAACGCACTCGCGAAATCGGCCTGCGCATGTCAGTTGGTGCTCGTGGTGTGGACATATTGAGCCAGTTCTTGATCGAAGCCATTATGATCAGTATCACCGGAGGTATCATTGGCGTCTTCATTGGCTGCGGAGCCAGTTGGATAGTAAAGAGTGTAGCCCATTGGCCCATATACATCCAGCCTTGGAGCGTATTCCTCTCCTTTGCCGTGTGTACTGTTACAGGTGTGTTCTTTGGTTGGTATCCGGCGAAAAAGGCAGCGGATTTAGACCCGATTGAAGCGATAAGATACGAATAAATAGTGATTAATGATAAATGGTTAGTAATTCATCGATAAACAAATCACTAATCACTGATAACTAATCACTAAAATAATTATCTTTGTAATATATGAAACAAGTGCCCAATTCTCAATCACGCCTTGTTGAAATTCTGACGCATATCATTGGGTGGGGAATCGTATTCGGATTCCCCTTCCTGATGATGAGTCGTAGTGGTTTCAACATTACATGGATGGATTATCTGCGTCATGGTAGCATAATCCCTCTCTCATTTCTCATAGTATTCTATGTCAACTATTTCTTCCTGATTCCCCGCTATTTGTTCGAGGGACGTATCAAGCAATATTTGTTATTGAATACAGGTCTGATAATCTGCATTGCAGCCGGTGCTCATCTGTGGCAAGAGTATGCATTCCACAATTATGTGAAAGATGTAGTCGGAAATGGAGAAAGACACAAGGGACCTCCCAAATGGATCTTTATTATGCGCGATATATTTTCTATGATACTGACAGTAGGATTAAGTGCCGCTATCAAGATGAGCGGACGTTGGGTGCAGATGGACGCAGCCCGTCGTGAAGCGGAAAAAAGCCGTACAGAAGCTGAACTGAAGAATTTACGTAATCAGCTCAACCCACATTTCTTGCTTAATACACTAAACAATATCTATGCGTTGATTGCTTTCGATACAGACAAAGCACAGGCTGCCGTGCAGGATTTGAGTCGTCTGCTCCGCCATGTGCTGTATGATAATCAGCAAAACTTTGTTACGCTCGACAAAGAGATGGACTTTATCCGCAATTACATTGAATTAATGCGCATACGTCTGGCATCTCATGTTGTTGTAGAAACACAGTTTGATGTAAATCCGGATAGTCACACAGAAATAGCTCCGCTGATTTTCATCTCGCTCATAGAGAATGCTTTTAAACATGGCATCTCACCTACCGAACCCAGTTTCATCCGCATCCGCTTCAGCGAAAGTCCCGGAGAGGTACGCTGTGAAATAACCAACAGCTTCCACCCCAAAAGTCAAACAGATAAAAGCGGAAGCGGCATTGGACTGGAACAGGTGCGGAAGCGCTTAGAATTGATCTATCCCGGACAATTTACCTGGCAGCTGGGAGAAAGCGAAGATGGAAAAGAATACAAATCAATTTTAGTGATTAACGTTTAGTGATTTGAAAACATATCGCTAATCACTAATCACTGATAACTAATCACTATTATTATGAATCTGAAATGTGCAATCGTAGACGATGAACCTTTAGCTTTGAGCCTGATGGAAAGCTATGTCAATAAAACGCCATTCCTTTCGCTAGAGGGAAAATACTCCAGTGCCGTGCAAGCAATGAAAGAATTGCCCGATAAGCAAATTGACCTGCTTTTTCTTGATATTCAAATGCCGGAGCTCAACGGATTGGAATATTCAAAAATGGTAATGCCCACTACTCGCATAATCTTCACCACCGCCTTTGAGCAATATGCCATAGACGGATACAAAGTCAATGCGTTAGATTATCTATTGAAACCCATCTCTTATGTTGATTTTTTGCAAGCTGCCAACAAAGCCGTTCAATGGTTTGAACTATCTCAGCAACCCAAGGAGGAAATACAAAGTGTTTTCGTAAAGAGTGACTACAAATTAGTACAAATTGAATTAAAGAAAATCCTATACATAGAAGGTCTTAAAGACTACATCAAAATCTACGAAGAAGATGTCGCAAAGCCCATCTTATCGTTGATGAGTATGAAGGCAATGGAAGATCTTCTGCCCTCCTCACGTTTTATGCGTGTACATCGTTCCTATATCGTTCAGAAAGATAAGATACGCATAATTGACCGTGGCCGTATTGTTTTCGGCAAAAACTATATCCCGATAAGTGACAGCTACAAACAGTCGTTTCAGGAGTTTTTAGATAAAAGGAGTTAAGAGTCACTTCAAATCCATTGATAAAATTAATAATTCTATCATTTTTATTACAGAATCCTATTGCATATTAAAAGATGTTTTTTTACCTTTGCATCGAACAGATAGGAGTTGTGAAACTCCCCCAATAGAATAGTTTAGTTAAGTCTAGTTTAGTTTTTGTGTGAAGCACTTCCTCCGTAAGCGAACGTTGGAAGTGCTTTTATTTATGCATTATCAAGCACTTACAAAAAACACACTTTTCCAACTTTTCGCAGCAGGTGGCAAAAAATGATTGTCGGACTATTGTCGGACGTCCATTTTGGGTAGTCAAATTGTCGCAAATAAAAATAACAAGAACTATGGCAACTTTAAAACTTTGCATCGTACCTGCGAAAGTGCTTACAAGTGGGAAGCACAAGATCAGAATATCTTTGTCGCATAACTCCGGTACAAGATACATCCCCACTAACTGTATCATCAATGATATGGCTCAGTTCAAAGATGGGCAAGTAATCAACCACCCTGAAGCATCTGCAATCAATGTCAAACTTCGAAATTTGCTCAATCATTATCAAAAGGTGATTGATAGCATTTACGATGCAGATGTATATTCATGTTCAGAGCTTAGAGAGATAATCATTAGAAATAAAGATTATACCAATGCTAAATTTTCTATCGCAATGAATGCATATTTATCAGAGTTAGCTGAGGAGAAGCGGAGCAAATCAGAAAAACTCTATCGGTTAGCATGCCAATCGTTTATAAAATCACAAGGGGACTTATTACTATCAATGATAAACCCTCGAAATATTAAGCACTTTGAAATAGACTTGGAAGAAAAAGGACTCTCTCCTACTACTATCAAAATATATATGACACTTCTCAAAGTAATAATCAATTATGCCAAAAAACATAATATGGTAAAGTATGAGATTGATCCATTTGAATTTTGCCGAATGCCAACCGCGAATATTCGCGAATTAGACTTAACGGTAAATGAAATAAAGGCAATCCGGGACATGGAAATTACTAAATATAATATAGGTATAGTAAGAGATATATTCATGTTATCCTATTATTTAGGGGGGATCAATCTTGTAGATATGCTTGAAATTGATTTTCGTAAAGATTGGATTGAGTTTTATCGTAGGAAAACCAAAAATAAAAAGCACGGAGAAAGTAAAACAGCATTCTCCATTCAACCGGAAGCTAGAGAAATTATAGTGAAGTATATACAGAAAAATGGTAAGCTAATTTTTGGAAAGTACAAAACATTCGGTCAATGCTATTCGGTAGTATCACGCAAGATGGATGAGCTTTCTAAAACTGCCGGGATCAGGAAACGAGTAGTATATTATTCAGCTAGAAAATCATTTGTGCAGCATGGCTTTGAATTGGGTATTTCACTTGAGATATTGGAGTATTGTATCGGTCAAAGCATGAAGACAAACCGCCCCATCTTCAATTACGTAAAAATTATGCGTAGGCATGCAGATGAAGCTATCAGAAAAATTCTTGATGGACTAAAGTGATTGTTCCTGAACAAAGGCTATTGCTTCAGTAGTAGCCTCTTCCCTCTCCTTCTCAAAGTCAGAATTCAGTCGGTCTATCAGGTCCATATTTCCTGTTATTGCGGTTTTCACATAATCAGGATATGTAACAGTTAGTTTGTAGTGACCATAGCCAACAAAGTCTTTTGTGAGTTTCGGAGAAGATGAGTTTTGCTTTTCCATAACGTAACCGGATTGGTAGCGAAAAAGAGAACGATTCCGCTTTCCCGTTGCGTTACATACTTTGAACTACAGACGTAGAGAGTACAGGATGCCATTAAGCTATCTCACGGGGGTCGGAACCGTATATGAAGAAGCTACGGACATTTAATCTGCCCGTAGCTTAACAGCCGGTTTCAACTACGTCTGTTAAAAAAATATGTAACGCAGTACAAAGATGGAGAAAATATATGAAAAGAGAAAAATAATGTATGTAATATTTTGATAATAACCAAATGATTATTATCTTTGTAATGTCAAATAACAAAAGTAAGTAATATGAGTAACGAACAAATCAAGAAGGACTTGCTTATTCAACGAGCATTCCTCAAAAAAGAGTTAGACCAGCTAAGGTTTATATCCGAAGTCACTGGAACTAACCAAGAAAAGGAGATTGATAAACGATTGGATCGAATACTAACAATCGACAAAATCCTGAAAGAGTTAGAAAAAAAGAAGTAAAACAAGTCCCTCCCATCAGGGAGGGCATAATAACTAAATATATGGCACTAAAAGATGAATTATTAGCTTTAAACCCCTTGTTTGGAACTGAATCCTCAGAATTCAACAATAGGGTAAAAGATATAGCTTCCCGCTACACATCGGAAGCTGATAAAAAAGTGATAGCGGACTTCATCTCGGAACGTTTACAGAACATTGATAACGAACTGGATGTTATTGAAGAAACAGCAATCAAGATACAATTGCAAGAAGTTGCAGAGATTGTATCACTAAGCTACTTGGCAAAGAAGTATTTCAATAAGAGTCGGGCATGGCTGTATCAAAGGCTGAATGGCAATATAGTCAACGGAAAACCCGCTCGATTTACCGAAGAAGAACTGCGGACATTCAATAATGCTTTGCAGGATATATCACAAAAAATAGGCTCACTTAGTATCTCATATTGATACTTTGTTATTTGACACCATCCCCGTAGTTGAGCCGCTACGGGGATTTTATTTAACGACTAGTAATACTTGCTATTGCTGCCACTTGAGGAACAATATCTAATTTTACCTCTTTATTCTCGTCACAAATCCATATTCCATTTTCACACATGAAAGTGGTAAGGATAGGCTCCTTAGATAAAGCATTAGTGACTACACATAATCGATAATTAAAATTATTTTTATCGTTCATTTTTTCATATTCATTCCGGGATATATGTATATAAATATCCTTCTGCAATTTTCCTTTAACCTCTAACCTTAACTTAATTTTCCCTTTTTCTGCTTCTAAATCCCATCCCTTATTTTCCTTTTCAACTGATTTTATTTTATATCCAAAATACTCATATTGTTTTGTAACATATGCAATGGCTGCTGTTTCTATACGTTTATTCAAATTTGGATCTACTGTTACTTCTGATGACTCAACAGATTTTGAAGGTTTATAATCATTTACATACTTAACGACATCTTCCTTAAATATTTGCACATCATCATTTAAAGAATCAGCATACCAAATATTAGATTGCCCCATAAACCCTTTACCTCTAGGTATCAATTTACCTCTCTTATCAACTGGGATCAAAATGCAATCTTTAGCTCTTGCTTTTACGTTAAAACAATATTCTCTTTTTCCTACTTTTTGAAATGAAGAATACACAGTTGCATGATTATACCAACCTATAATATAAGTACCACCTTTTTGATGTTTAGCTGTCCATATTACAAGAACGTTTTCAAGCATATTTGATTTTGAATCATAATTAATATCTATACGTTTCAAATTAATCGCATCTTTAGTAGGCTGAACATATCCATAATGAAAACCATCCAAATTTTGGAAATTAAATACCTCATGTTTCAAGTTTGCAGGATAACTTCCTCCACTACTAATTGGATCTGAATTAGAATAACCATTATAACTAGTCATCCATCCAATATTAGCAAACAAAATCTTCATTTCACTCATCTTGTATTCGATTTATTGTTAGATTATTAGAAAGTTCGCCTCTCTACCCTTAATTACTCATTAATAACTCAAAATTATCTATTATAGCCATCTCCCATTTTGGGACTTCATCAGTATTCTTACTGGAAGAAACTCCATATACTGAAAGGCTCTTTCCCTGATGAGAGAATTCAATCAGAGCGGCTTCATCACCCTTCTGAATTCGTAGGTTCATGAAGTCAGTCATTTGCTCCCAATCGGTAGGTCCAATGAATAAGGATTCAATTAGACGACCTTTAACCGGTGCACCAATGGCTAGAGTTTTAAGACGGTTGTATAGGGTTTGGGCTTCTTCGTAAGTCATAAGTGTTCTTTTGAGCAAAGATACTGCTTCTAATGAAAACAGTTTAAGTGCCTTTCATAAATAATTCAAATTAGATAACTAAAACAGACTTCATTTGTTTCTTCGCCATGAAGAACTTAGAAATACATAGCATTGATATTTCAACCAGCCTTCCATTGCAATATGCAGACGAAGGTATTCGTGCCGGCTTCCCAAGTCCTGCTCAAGATTACATGGAACAAGCCATCGACTTGAACAAGGAGATAGTCAAACATCCGGCAAGTACATTCTATGGCCGTGTAGTGGGTGATTCAATGCGTGATGAAGGAATAGAGGAAGGAGACATACTTGTTATAGATAAGTCTCTCGAACTGATGGATGATGATTTAGCCGTATGCTTCATCGATGGAGAATTCACGGTAAAACGTGTACGATTGGAAACAGATGCAGCATGGTTAGTCCCAGCCAATCCAGATTATCCAAAAATTAAAGTAACCGCAGATAACGACTTCATTGTATGGGGAATTGTTACCTATACAATAAAAAAGAATCGGAGGAAAAGATAATGTTTGGTCTGATGGACTGTAATAACTTCTATGCCAGTTGTGAAAGGGTATTCAATCCTTCACTGAACAGCAAGCCTATCGTTGTTCTATCAAATAATGATGGATGTGTTATTGCCCGATCCAATGAAGCCAAGGCATTAGGTATTAAAATGGGAGCACCTGCCTATCAGATCAAGGATGAGATATTGAAATATGGTATTTCTGTATTCTCATCTAACTATACTCTTTATGGTGATATGTCAGCAAGAGTGATGTCTATTCTCACGTCACTGGCTCCCGAAATCGAGATATACAGCATTGACGAAGCATTCATTAACTTGGAAGGCATTTCTGACCTGCAAGGAATCGGAGCAGACATTGTTACTAAAGTATATAAAAGTACGGGCATTCCTGTAAGCCTTGGTATAGCTCCTACCAAGACACTTGCAAAAGTTGCTAATAAGTTTGCCAAGAAATATCCGGCTTATAACCGCCTCTGCATCATTGACACCGAAGAGAAACGTATCAAAGCCTTGCAGTTAACCGAAATCGGCGATGTTTGGGGTATCGGACGCCGGCAAGCAGCCAAGTTGGAAAAGGAAGGAGTAAAGACAGCATTCGATTTTACCGAACTACCCGGCTCATGGGTACGTAAGAACATGACTGTTGTAGGTGAACGTACTTGGAAGGAGTTACGGGGAATATCCTGCATAGAAATGGAAGCAGCTCCACCACCAAAGAAGCAAATCTGCACTTCCCGGAGCTTTGGCAAGATGGTAGAGGATATCGACACTCTCAGCGAGGCCGTCGCTACTCACGCTTCAACCTGTGCGAAGAAGCTCCGCAAGCAGAAAGCATTCGCAACCTCTATCATGGTGTTCATTCATACAAACAACTTCCGTGAGGACTTGCCCCAGTACTGGAAGAATATAGTCATCAAACTACCGGTGCCCACCTCCGATACTCTTGAGATAGTACATTATGCACTTCAAGGGCTGAAAAGTATTTTCATACAGGGGTATCAGTACAAAAAGGCAGGAGTTATCATAACAGAGATTATATCAAGCGCCCAACTTGGATTATTTGATACTATAGATCGGGAAAAGCGAGAAAAGCTAATGCAAGCTATTGATAAAGTAAACGGCGAGCACAGACAACTCGTGAAACTGGCAGTACAAGGTAATGGCCGGGATTGGAAACTTAAACAAGAACAACTCTCACAGCGTTATACTACTGATATCAATGAGATTCTAACCATAAACTGCAAGTAATATGTGTTTTCATAACTCCATGAGTGCAAAAGCGGTGAAATTAGCGGCCCGATATGGTCGTAAGTCAGACATTATCGAAATCGCCCAAGATATTATCAATGAGCAATATCACGTGAATGCTTTCAACTTTCCCAAATGCCCAGTTATCACTCCTTCTGAGGAGATACAAGTATTTAATTGGGGACTTATTCCATTTTGGACTAAAACGGAAGAGGATGTGGAGGAAATACGGAAAATGACGCTCAACGCACGAGCAGATACAATATTTGAAAAGCCGTCGTTCCGGGAACCGATTATGAAGAAGCGCTGTATCGTGCCAAGTACCGGTTACTTTGAATGGCGGCATGAAGGAAGCAAGAAAATTCCCTATTATATCTACCTAAAAGATGAACCAATATTTTCTATGGCAGGCATATATGATATCTGGCTGGACAAGTCAACATGAGTTGAGCATACAACGTTCTCTATCATAACTACGGATACCAATCCTCTCACCGATTACATTCATAACACCAAGCATCGAATGCCGGCGATCCTTTCGAAAGTGGATGAAGAAAAGTGGCTGGAATCCGCTCTTTCAAAAGCTGATATTTCCGCTCTGCTTAAACCATATGATGCGGCACTGATGGATGCTTATGTGATCGGAAATGATTTTAGAGAGAAAGCACCAACGGATGAAACGATTTTAGAGAGAGAATAATTCTCTAAAAAACGTATATTATTTCCGGTTTTGCGTAATAAATTTCCAAGAAAGCGGGAATTGTTGCCGAGAACGATATGATTATTCCCGAATATTGCAATTTTGAGCATACTATTTTCGGAGAATATTGTACAACAGGGCTTCACTTCTAAAGAAGTAAGGTAAATAATTTTCAGAAATGAGACTTGATATAGTTTATTTTACACTTCCTTATTCGAATGTTACAATAACTTTCCCCTCTGTTCTTTTTCCTTTTTCGGTATGTAATTGTTCTCTCTCATCATCTTCCTTATTATTAGATAATTGAGCAACTGTTCCTAGTCCTATCGCTGCAAACGCTGGTGGTGCTACATAAGCAGTTAAATGCATAGCAATTCCCGTTCTATTATCAAAATCATGTGGAACATTAGGATCAGAACCTGCCGCATTTACACTATTTCGCTTCATACCAACTCCTGATGGCTGATATGGCTTCTGGGCATGAACGTTGACTATCATTCCATTTATTGCTGCAAATGTTGATAATTTTTCCAAACAGCCCTGTAATACCGTTGGTGAAATAGCTCTTGTACCGAATGCAGTACTACAAGGAGATGAAGATATCCATATCTCAAGATTTGTATATATTGTAGCGGCAGCAGCATTACCAGTAGCGGCGGCAACGGCAGGGGTAACAGGTATAATAGCACCAACAGCAGCATTAGCTATCTCAGCATTTGCCTGCGCAATCAAATGGTCTTCAGCATGTCCAGTTCCAGTGGAGGTAACAGGATTAAGGTCTGTCGTAATTGCTGGTCCTGTCAACCTGCCCCAACCATATGTTACAAAACCTGCATTTTTTCTATATTGAGCTAGTGTTAGTCCATGTTTATTGGCAAGCCTCTGTATGGGCTTAATGCTACTGCCAAACATATTCATCACTTGCAATTTTGAGTCCATTACTAATACATTTTGATGTACTTTTACGCTATCCAAACAATAATTTGACTGATTCTCAATACCTAATTTTAAATTATCATGCAATCCTGTATTATTTGGTTTCTTTTGAGTAGAAGCAATTAGTTCTGTTTGGCTAACAGTCTGGGCTCTATTATCTACAAATCCTTTTAATTGGCTATTTTTTGATTCTCTATAATTTGTAACTGCATTAAATTGATTCCTCTGTTTCCTAATATATTCTCCCATACCATATACATTTAATGTAATGGATAAAGATAGAAAACAGGAAAGTAATAAGCAAATAAACTTTCTGAACGACATCAAATGATGGATAAACGGCAGAAATAAGGATATGAACGGAAAAAGGCAGCTTATGGGGCTGCCTATACTTTTAAGCGTTTACTATTGAAAATTAACAGTAAATGTATTAGGATCAAAACCAACAAGATGCGTGAAGTGATGAGCAATGCCATTAGGTAATTGTATTTGTCCTGGAGCATTCATTGAATTTATAACAAAATTATACCCATTTATTCCATTCATTCGTACATCAAAAACAGTACCTCGTTGATTAATAAAAAAGCCAGGATAAGACTGGGCACCAATAAGTACATTACAATTCATAATAAATAAAATTTCTTTCCTACTCTCTCAAAGGCTTTTCGGAACCCGCCTATAAATTAACTATCTCTGTAAGCTTACGATACAAAGATAGGGCAGAGAGTAAATAAAGGGAAACAAACTTTGCGAATGCAGGAAATGTTTTGCGAATGAAGAAAAAGTGCCGAATTTTGCTGAAGCTCATTCCATATCGCTATAAGATAACTTCTACTTTCTTACCACATGAATAAATTATAACTCACCCCAGCTCCGACATAGAAACCTCCCGGATAACCATAACCAGCTTGTAAGCCAAGTCCCCACCTACGCTTATCTTTTACCTTAATAGTAAGATAGATATCATTCGTGATTGTATGAGTAACCGTTTTCGGATATATCTCAATACTATCCAGTCTCGGACGATACCCACTAACCCATGCTCGGTAAAGGCTATCTTCATAGTAAGCTAGCTCACGTTGAACAACCGTATCACCGATATGCATAGTGCCTGTTAGCCGTATGGTAAATAGAGGCGCCATAGGTGACGAGATAAGCAACGTATCAACCTGGACTACTGTATTTATCTTTGTCTCGGTTCTGACTTCTGTCGGCAACGGATCGACCGGACGGAACCAAGCCGCCACACAAGCAACGAGTTTGACAACCGCATACAATACGGGCTATCAACGGGAATATTCTGAATGCAAAGATATTAATTATTAGCTAATTCACAAGAGATTCACGCATTCTTATTAGATGATCGACTAATGTTCTGGGATTACACTTCAACTTCCGGCAAACAGTAGCCAATAGCTGATGTAAGTCTCTGTTTTTATAGATATTGATAGAGATTAGCATTTATGGATTTAGAGTGATTTAAACCTTTTGAGGAGGGAAGCACTATTCTGATGTAGTCTGCTCTAGTGGGTCTTTTGACTACCGGAGCAATAATCCGTACGAATGCTAAACTCTATTTTTATGTTTTACGATCAATATCAAAGGAAAAGCAAATCCTAAAGACCCGAAGATGGTCAAACTCGAAATGATTATCTTCAAAACAGGTTATGCAAGAGTAACCAAAGCGCTCAATATTTCCGGTCCAGTCAAGGACTGGGATAATCAATCCCAAGCCTTTAAAGGCAATGGCAGTACCCTTACTGCTAAGAACAAAATCTTGTTCGAACTCAAGAACCACTTACCAAACAGATTTATTCATTAATCTCCAATTATACAGTTGATTCGACTATTTTTGTAACTTTGCATTATGGATTAAACGATTACATGAATGAATAAAATTATAGAATCAATAAACGCAATATTTAAAGTTAATAAGAATGTGCTGGATGAACTAATTTCTTGTTTGCAACCTATCGAAATACCTAAAAAGACAATATTAATAGAGCCTAATCGAAGAAATGATAACATCTATTTTATTGAAAAAGGAATTGCACGTTCTTATAGCCTGATTGATGGAAAAGAGGTTACCTCTTGGTTTAGCAAAGAGGGAGAACTAACATATTCCACAAACAGTTTTTATGGAAAAACCGAAGGTTACGAGAATGAGATGGTGCAAATTCTTGAAGATTCGCTTTTGTATCATATTTCTATCGTTGAACTCGAAAAGCTGTGTGCAGAGCATACCGATATTGCAAACTGGTTGCGTATACTACATCAAAAAGCATTTGTCGAGATGGAACGTAGACTTATATATCGCCTGTATATGTCGGCAGAAGAACGCTATAAAGACTTCTTCGAAAAGAATCCCGATTTATTCCAACGTGTTAATTTAGGTTACATCGCCTCATATCTAGGTATGTCGCACGTTACATTATGTGCATTAAGGAAATGAATAACCATTTCTTTAAGTAGTTAAAAAAAATCTTGTGGCATGTTTCGTAATTTTGCAAATTAAATCAAATAAAGACATATATGCTACAACATCCACTATCTAAGCAGCCAAACAGAATCGTATGGGTTGACGTGCTTCGATTTGTTGCCATTTTTATGGTGATTTGTATTCACTGTTCAGACCCATTTAATGTTTCACCTGAAGCACGTTCAAATCCAGAGTTTAATTTTTGGGGCTCTATTTACGGCTCGTTTCTTCGTCCCTGTGTCCCCTTGTTCGTAATGATTACAGGCCTATTGTTGCTTCCTGTAAATATGCCCATTGGAAGTTTCTACAAAAAAAGGCTTCTTCGAATAGCAGTGCCTTTTTTAGTATGGTCTGTTCTATACAATCTATTTCCGTGGATTACAGGCATCTTAGGACTATCTCCGACTATCATAGCAGACGTTTTTGCCTATGCTTCCCCCGATGCCTCTCAATCGTTTGGTGACGCACTGAAAAACATAGCATTTATACCGTTTCAATTTAATGTTTATACTGTGCCCATGTGGTATCTGTATATGCTCATCGGACTTTATCTATATATGCCATTCTTTTCGGCTTGGGTCGAAAAAGCAACCGTCTCGCAGAAAAAGATCTTTCTTGGCATCTGGGCTTTAACACTCTTCCTACCTTATGCTTATAGCTTCTTCTCAGATGAACTTTTCGGTCTTAGTGCCTGGAATACATTCGGAACATTCTACTATTTTGCAGGATTTAACGGCTATTTGTTATTAGGATACTATTTGGCAAAGGATACAAAAGAATGGAGCTGGAGTAAGACACTTGCAGTAAGTTTACCTCTTTTCGCTATCGGATATATAGTAACCTATCTCGGATTTAAAGCTATAACTGCCAATCCAAACTGCACAGAGCAGGAGATGGAACTGTTCTTTTTATACTGTTCACCGAATGTTGCATTAATGACTATCGCTTTCTTTTTAATAATTCGACAAGTGAAAATCAATTCTCCTAAATTGATTGCCATTTTCTCGAATATTACAAAGTGCGGACTTGGCATCTATTTGGTACACTATTTTATAGTAGGATTGGGCTACTGGATAGCAGACGTATTGTCAATTCCCATATCACTAAAGATTCCTGTAACGGCAATTATCGTATTTATGATCTGTTGGACATTCGTTGCACTATGTTATAAGTTATTCCCCAAAGGCTCCAAATGGATATTCGGATAATAGATATTAATGCTATTCAACTTAAATGACACATTAAATATAGAAAATAATGAAACAATTACTTCCACTTATCGCACTATTAATGATGGGGTGCAGTCAAATTAAAGAAAATGTTATGATAGAAATTCAAAATTGTGATGCAGGTATGTTTACACATTGTTTAAACTCGCCAAACTATGCTCTGAAAAATGACACGATAACGATTAGCAGTAGTGCAAAAACTGATTTCTTTAACGCTCCCGACGGCTTGATACGCACCGCCAATGCGCCTCTATTACTCAAAGAGATAGACAACACAAAACCATTTACGTTTACTGCAAAAGTGAAACCAGAATTTAAAAATACCTATGATGCAGGAACTATATATTTATTTTGCAATAACGACCTCTGGCAAAAGTTCGCTTTTGAAATGGACGAAAGAGGAATAACCAGAGCTGTTACGGTTCGTACTATCGGTACTTCAGACGATAATAACCATAACTCCATCAGTCAGGAAGATGTATATATGAAAATATCTTCTGACTCCAAAAGTATTGGCTTCTACTATTCACTAGATGGACAAACGTGGCAATTAGCCCGGCTCTATCGCAACGAGTACCCACAAAGAATTTACATAGCCTTAAGTTCACAATCTCCTATAGGAGATGGTATTGACACTCAATTTACTGAAATAAAATTAACGGATAACAGTATTACAGACTTTAGATTAGGATTATAAAAGAACGTATTAAAACTGTTTTCACAAAAGGTATTGGCACTCATTAATGCTGATAAATTTTCTATTTATCAGCATTAATGAGTGCCAATACCTTTAAGATTATTTACAAAACTTAGAACAACCTGATATTCCCTACATAAAAAATTAAGAGAAAAAAAGCAACTTCTTTATTATACTATTTTTTAGCACGAAGCTGCCAAAAAGCTATCGCAGACGCAGCAGCAACATTGAGCGAATCAACACCGTGCGACATTGGAATACGGACTACATAATCTGCTTCGGCAATCGTTTTGTCCGAAAGTCCATCACCTTCGGTACCCATCACTATAGCCAACTTGGGCTCGCTTGCTAAAACAGGATTATCAATAGAGATAGAATTATCAGTAAGTGCCATGGCAACTGTACGGAAGCCCCATTTGTTCAAATCGCCGAGAGCCCCATCCAACCATGTCCATGGTACAAGAAAGACCGATCCCATGGATACCCTGATTGCACGTCGATTCAACGGACTGCAAGAGTTACGCGTCAGCAGTACACCATCTATGCCGAGAGCAGCAGCCGAACGGAAAATAGCACCGATATTGGTAGTATCTGCTACTCCATCAATAACCACGATACGCTGAGCTTTTTGACATACCTCTTCCATACTTCTCGGTACAGGAAGACGCATAGCGCAAAGCACACCACGTGTCAAGACATACCCGGTTAGCATAGCAAGCAGTTCTCTATCACCCGTATAGACAGGTATATCACCACAACGTTTAATAATATCAGCAGCATCACCAGTGATGTGTTTCTGCTCACACAAAAGGGCTAAAGGCTCATAGCCCGCATCCAAAGCCACTTTGATAACCTTAGGGCT
Source organism: uncultured Bacteroides sp. (assembly GCA_900555635.1). Lineage (GTDB taxonomy): Bacteria > Bacteroidota > Bacteroidia > Bacteroidales > Bacteroidaceae > Bacteroides. The sequence goes on along the minus strand of USLU01000019.1, from coordinate 26,828 downwards.
TTCTGCAATGAAAATTCCCTTTTCGGGCTCAAGACGATTGCGCAACTGAGCCTCAGTAAGAGTACTGAATACCTCGACTCCGGGATGGGTAAGGGATGATATTTCGATTATAGGCATATTATTACTTCTATATTTTGGGTTACACATGACTTTTACTACATCATTCAAAGCCCTATTCGCCCACAAAGGTAATAAAAAGCAATCGAAAGCCGAGCTAAACAAGAATAGCTTTATCAATGTTATATTATCAATAATCATAGTATTAACCACTAATTATATAAAAAGATGTATTTCAGTTATAGATATCTTTTCTCGTCCATAAGAATCAAATTCTTTCTGATATTTTTAATACTACCTATCTACATAGTTGCACAAGAGCATCACCATGCCCGAAATGAAATAGGCATCAGCCCCGGAGCAACCTACTCTCCTTCACATCATAACTGGGGATTCGGAATACATGCACATTATTTCCGTACTCTTGGTGCTCATAGTCCCTGGGCTCTAGGTGGTAGTTTGGAGCAAGTAAACTCACACGGTTCCCATTGGACCATCAGTGTAGGAGGGAAATATCAAATATTAGACCGACTAAATATTGCTGTTATGCCTGGCATCACATTCCTCAAGCATAATCATGAAGCTGACCATGAAGCCGGCCACGAGCATAAGAGTAAAGCCCAATTTTCTACCCATTTTGAACTAGGCTACGATTTAATCCATTTGGAACATTTTCACCTAGGACCTGCTTTAGATTATTCATGGAGTAAACATGACTCGCATTTCATGATAGGAATTCATTGCGCTTATGGATTCTGACTATCATCGTGTCTGCATCATTGATACAGAGGAAAAGCAAGGGATAAAGACTGCGTATGATTTCACCCAATTATCCGGTTCATGGGTGCGAAAGTATATATATCAGTAATGTAAAATTAGCCGTACAAGGGAATGGCAGAGAGTGGAAACTTAAACAAGAACAGCTCTCCCAACGTTATACTACTGATATCAATGAAATAATAACTATTAATTGCAAATAAGTATGTGTTTCCATAAATGATTTCATAAAGAAAGCATCTATTGATAAAACGATACTTGAACGCCCATAAAATCTACACTATATGGAAAGCCAATTATCTGATATAAGAAGAGAATATAAGAAAAATAAACTGACTAAGGAGAACCTAAGTAGTGATCCTTTCGAGCAATTTCAACATTGGCTGGATGATGCACTGCATAGCGGTGAGGAGGAGCCAACCGCTATGATTATAGCCACCGTTTCGGCAGACGGTCATCCCTCTACACGGACGGTACTGCTGAAAGGACTTGAAAATGGCAAATTTATCTTCTTTACGAATTATGAGAGCCGAAAAGGTCAACAACTAGCAGGCAATCCCTACATTTCTCTATCTTTCGTATGGCATAAGCTGGAAAGACAGATACATATTGAAGGAAAGGCTGTAAAATGTTCTCCGGAAGAGTCCGATGCCTACTTTGCAAGCAGACCTTATAAAAGTAAGATCGGAGCCATAATTTCACCACAAAGCCATGTTATCCGAAGCCGCATGGAGATTATGCGTGCCTTTGCTTTTGAAGCAGCTAGGTGGGCAGGGCAAACCATCAAACGTCCTGATAATTGGGGAGGATTTGCAGTCGCCCCTACCCGTTTTGAGTTTTGGCAAGGAAGAGAGAGCCGGCTTCACGACCGCTTTCAATATACTCTTGAAAAAGATGGTAACTGGAAAAAAGAAAGACTGGCCCCCTGATAAAGCCTGATTGTTATCAGCCACAAATAAATATTAAAAGGGAAAACAAACCACAAAAAATGCTGTTAAAGAGGAAACTCTAAAAACAACAATTATGAATTACGGTATCAGTGTTCTTTTCCGGGCCATACCCTTGTTGATGGCCCTGTTTTGCTTTGGCTACGGAGCCTTTATACTCCATGAAGGAACGGACTCAGCTAAGTTTGTTGCCGGTCCGGTAGTATTTTCTTTAGGGATGATCTGTATTGCCCTATTTACTACAGCAGCAACAATCATCAGGCAAATTATCCAAACATACAATCCGATTGCCAAATATGCCTTGCCGATTATTGGTTATCTGGCTGCAATACTAACCTTCATTGCCGGTTGGGAGTATATGAGTAGCGCTACGGATGCCAGCCATTTCGTAGCCGGTCATGTTATTTGCGGCGTAGGTTTTATCACGGCTTGCGTAGGCACCACCTTTTGTTTAGCCACTACAGCAACTGCATCTACGCGCTTTACCCTCATCCCCGCTAACTCCAAAAGGAATGACCATGCCATGCCGGACAAAGCTTTCACTGCAACGCAAGGAACTATCCTGATAGCAATCGCAACCATTATCGCATTAACTGCATGGATATGGACTTTCTGGTTATTGTCTCAGAGTGACAAGCACAATGCTTATTTTGTAGCAGGACATGTTATGGCGGGACTTGCCTGTATTTGTAGCAGTTTGGTGGCATTGGTTGCAACTATCGGTCGGCAGATACGCAACAACTACATGAAAGCCGAAAGGAAATTGTGGCCTGCCCTAGTCTTGATAATGGGCACTATCAGCATAGTGTGGGGACTTTTGATCTTAACAAACAGTAATCCCGCCCTATCATCTACAGGATATATCATGATAGGTCTGGGATTAGTATGTTATAGTATTTCCAGTAAAGTAATCCTGCTCGCAGCCATTTGGCGAAACACCTTTGTACTAGCCAGCCGAATACCGCTTATTCCGGTTTTCACTGCGCTGATATGTTTATTTCTTTCTTCCTTCTTGTTCGAGATGGCCACTTTACAGGATGTTTATTTCGTACCGGCACGCGTACTTGCAGGTTTGGGAGGCATTTGTTTTACCTTATTTTCCATCGTAAGCATTTTAGAAAGCGGAACATCTAAATAGCTCCCTCTTTCTGCTCAGCCAGAACATCCATATACAGCTCGACATTCTCAGCATGGTGTGCTACATAAGCCGCTGGTCCTGTATCACCCGAATTGAGAATGTCGTGAATGACTTCCGCTTTACTTTTTCCTGTAATAAAAAATATCAGTCTTTTAGCAGCAAACAAAAGACAACCTGTCATGGCAATACGCAGCTGCCCATTATAAGGATTCGTACTCACTTCATAAGGTTGAAAAGAAGATAACAGATATTCTTGCCCCGGAAAGATGGAAGAAGTATGTCCATCATCTCCCGCACCGAGCAAAATAGCGTCAAAGGTAGGAAAGCCTCGCCAAAGAGGTACGGTACGGTTTACCAACGCAGAATAACGTTTTGCTTCACTTTCCGGTGGATAGTTTCCAAAAATAGGATAAATATATTCGTCAGGCATCCCTACTTCATCTAGTAACAGCCGACGCATGGTACCATAATTACTATCCGAATCGTCGGGGGGAACACATCGTTCATCTACCCAATAGATGCGCATTCGTTGCCAAGGCGTTATCTTTTTATATTCATGCGCCCAAATATCAAACATTAGTGAAGGAGTAGTTCCACCACTAAACGCAAAATAGAAAATCTTTTTCGGCTCACGCCCCATCATTGCAATAAGATGCTTAATTAGTGCATGTGCCGTTTCTGTAGCAGTACTGTAAACATAACTTTTCATAACTCACAATATTCATCAGTGTTTGTCAAATTTTTGCATGGATTAGTCCAGTCAGCGCCATGTTCATGCATCATAGCTTCACTTTCTAAGGGGCCCCATGTACCTACAGGATAACCGTATAACGGAGCATCCGGGTGTTCTTTCCAGTATTTCAGTACCGGATCAAAGAAACGCCAGGAAGCTTCAACAGCATCACTACGGGTAAAAAGGGTAGGATCTCCTTGAATGCAATCTTCAATCAAGCGGGCATAAGCGTCGCCGGTAGGCAAACCTCCCAATTTATCATAACTGAAGTCCATCATTACTTGCTTTACATCAAATCCCGGTCCCGGCACTTTCATTCCGAACTTCAGGACAATACCTTCATTGGGCTGTAACCGAAGTATAAGTTTATTGGCACGCGGACAATGCCCTCCTTCGCAACGGAACATTTGATGCGGGGTCTCACGAAAATGAACAACGATCTCCGTAACCTTGGTCGGCATCTGCTTTCCTGTACGGATGTAGAAAGGAACACCGTTCCACCGCCAGTTATTGATGCCTATTTTCATGGCAATGTAAGTCTCTGTGCGGGAATCAGATGGTATATTCTTCTCTTCCCTGTAACCCGGTTTCTTGTCCGAAGCAGTATATTGTCCACGAACAATATGCTCCTCCAAGTCTTCTTGGGTCAACGGTGCAAGCGACTCATATACCTTTACCACTTCATTACGGAAATTATCTGCATTGAAAATAGCAGGAGGTTCCAGCGCGGTAAGAGCAACAAGCTGTATCAAGTGATTCTGAACCATATCACGGAGTGCGCCGGTACCATCGTAGAAACCACCTCTCTGCTCAATGCCCAAGTTCTCAACCGCAGTAATTTCTACATAATCTATATAGTTGCGGTTCCACAAGGGTTCGAATATGCCATTAGCAAAACGAAAAGCCAAAATATTTTGTGCTGTTTCTTTGCCCAGGAAATGATCGATACGGTAAATCTGATGTTCCTTGAAGACGGAAGCATAAATCTTATTAAGTTTCTTTGCAGATTCCAGGTCATATCCAAACGGCTTCTCCACAACAATACGTGATTGGGGACGATTCAGATGGGCAGCTTTCAGATGAAGTGGAATAACTCCGTACAAAGAAGGAGGAGTGGCAAGATAAAACAACAAGTTATCCGGTTTGCTTTCACCAGTCAGTTCTTGCAAACGTTTATCAAGCAGGGTATATCCCTCAGCTTCAGCCGGATCTAAAGTAAGATAAGACAAATGGCTACAAAAGCTCTTCATCTTCTCTTCTACCTGTTCCTTAGATGCTACATATTTAACTAACTCATTATAAATATACTCTTGATAATGACTATCCGCATAATCGGTACGCCCTATTCCCAAGATAGAAAATCCTTCCGGCAAGCGTCCGTCGTTATAGAGAGTATACAGTGCCGGCATCAATTTGCGTTTAGTCAAATCGCCCGATGCACCAAAAATTATCATTACAAATTTACTCATAGCCCTGTTTTTATTTGTTCTGTTGCCTTAATCAAACATTGTAGCTTCCCGATTTTGTATCGCCTCCGTGTCCTGTCCAGTTCTCATGGAAGAATTGTCCGCGAAGTTCATCCACTCTTTCAAAAGTATGTGCACCGAAATAATCACGTTGCGCCTGAATCATATTTGCAGGCAACTTTGCCGACATGAGCGAATAGAAATAGTTCAGTGCAGAGGAGAAAGCCGGTACCGGAAGCTCTTCTTTCATGGCTTGTGCCACCAATTGCTTCCAACCGACAAGTAATTGCTGCATCTCCCCTTTGAAGTATGGCGCCAATAAGAGATGTTTCGGTTTCTCTTTAGCCTCAAATGCGGCTGCAATATCATTCAGGAATATACTGCGAATGATACAACCTCCCCGCCACATACGAGCAATGGAAGCCAGATCAAGATTCCAGCCAAAGGCTTCGGAAGCTCGCTGCAATACAGCAAAGCCTTGTGCATAAGATACTAGTTTGGAGGCGTATAATGCAGAATAGATATCTTTCACCATTTCCGGTTTGTTATATACTACCTGTGAATGATGGCTTACAAATTGCTTGGAAGCAGTTTCACGCAAACTCTTTTGTGCCGATAGGCTACGTTCGAATACCGCTGTAGCAATCAGGCCCAACGGCATACCCAGTTCCATTGCATTGATAACCGACCATTTGCCGGTACCTTTCTGCCCGGCCGTATCAAGTATTTTATCTATCAAGTATTCTCCGGTTTTGTCTTTATGACGTAAAATATTGGCAGTTATCTCAATCAGATAACTGCGCAATTTGCCTTCGTTCCAATAGGAAAACACCTGAGCCATTTGTTCATTATTCAAATCGAGCAACTTTTTCATTACCCAGTAAGCCTCAGCAATCAACTGCATATCGCCATACTCAATGCCATTATGAATCATCTTAACAAAATGTCCTGAACCAGCCGGTCCTACCCATTGGCAGCACGGAGTACCGTCGGAAGCTTTTGCCGCAATACTTTGCAAAATAGGTTTTACTTCTTCCCAAGCACTTTCCGAACCACCCGGCATAATGGAAGCACCGTTCAACGCTCCCTCTTCTCCTCCGGAAACACCGGCACCTACGAAACGGAAACCTTTCTTCTCGGCAAGTACAACCCTACGGTTGGTATCTTCGTAATTCGAGTTACCACCATCTATTAAAATATCGCCTTCTGATAAAAGGGGAAACAACTGTTCCATCAATTCGTCTACCGCATTACCGGCACGAACCATCATCATTATTTTACGAGGAGTAGCAATAGAAACCACGAAGTCGGCTATGTCCGTAAAGCCTTCAATACTCTTTCCTTTGGCACGCCCGTTCATGAAACGTTCCACTACTCCTTCTTCCACTCCTGGTACGGTACGATTGTACACCGAAACATTCCATCCTTTATCTGCCATATTGAGTGCTAGGTTCTCTCCCATCACAGCCAATCCGATAAGTCCAATGTCTGTTTTATTTAAATTCTCCATATACTTGTAAATTTTGTCTTTGTTATGAAACAAAATGCTCATGGCATTTGTTCGTATGAATTTCGAAAATAAAATATTACTTTTGCAATCGATAGATCAATCACACAAAAGTGTAATCTTAAAGCTTATGAAAAAGATCCATATCGGTTTATTACCACGTATTATTATCGCCATTATCCTGGGTATTCTATTCGGAAATTTTCTCCCTGCACCACTAGTGCGTTTGTTTGTAACCTTTAACGGCATTTTCAGTGAATTCCTGAATTTTTCCATTCCGCTTATTATCCTGGGATTAGTAACGATTGCCATTGCTGACATAGGTAAAGGTGCAGGAAAAATGCTTTTGGTTACAGCGCTTATAGCATACGGTGCAACGCTCTTTTCCGGATTTTTATCATATTTCACAGGTATGGCGGTGTTTCCTTCACTCATCACGCCCGGAGCTCCTCTCGAACAAGTAAGTGAGGCGCAAGGCATCTTGCCCTATTTTTCAGTAGCCATCCCTTCTTTAATGAATGTGATGACCGCATTGGTACTTGCCTTCACTTTAGGGCTTGGACTGGCATATCTTAAAAGTGATTCGCTAAAAAATGTTGCACGCGATTTTCAAGAGATTATTGTCCGCATGATTAGTGCCGTGATACTTCCTTTGCTTCCGATCTATATTTTCGGCATTTTTCTCAACATGACACATTCCGGTCAAGTGTTCGGTATATTGATGGTATTTATCAAGATTATTGGAATTATCTTCCTGCTTCATATTTTTCTGTTGGTGTTTCAATATAGCATCGCGGCATTGTTTGTGCACAAAAATCCTTTCAAGCTTTTAGGCAGGATGCTTCCTGCTTACTTCACGGCGTTGGGCACGCAGTCTTCAGCAGCGACTATCCCTGTAACACTGGAACAGACTAAGAAGAATGGAGTTTCTGCCGATATAGCAGGTTTTGTTATTCCGCTTTGTGCAACCATTCATTTGTCGGGAAGTACATTAAAGATTGTGGCATGTGCATTGGCATTGATGATTATGCAAGGCATGCCACACGACTTCTCGTTATTTGCGGGCTTTATCTTTATGTTAGGCATTACGATGGTGGCCGCTCCGGGAGTACCGGGTGGTGCTATCATGGCTGCATTGGGCATTCTGCAATCCATGCTGGGATTTGATGAATCGGCACAAGCGTTGATGATAGCGCTTTACATTGCAATGGATAGCTTCGGCACGGCCTGCAACGTGACGGGCGACGGGGCCATTGCGCTGGTCATTGATAAGGTATTAGGAAAAACGTTACCGGAGATTTAGTAAATCTTTGGCTGTGTTTTAGCAAAACAGATATTCTCTTGATTTACAAGAAGATGCAAAAGCCTTCTTTTGTTATTTCTTTTCATGATGAAATAGTATAAAATACACCTTACATCTCAAGCAAATCACTAATCACTAACCACTAATCACGATATAAGTTTTGCCATCTCACAAAAAATGACGAATTTTGTCCCTTACAAAAAAGAAAACAAAATTAGTTAGAATGAAGAAAGCTCTTATCTCCGGAATTACCGGACAGGACGGTTCGTTCCTTGCCGAATTCCTTTTGCAAAAAGGATACGAAGTACATGGCATCCTGCGCCGTTCCTCCTCTTTCAATACAGCCCGCATAGAACACATGTACTTTGACGAGTGGGTACGCGACATGAAACAGAAGCGTACCATAAACCTACATTACGGTGACATGACGGATAGTAGCTCGCTCATCCGCATCATTCAGCAAGTGCAACCGGACGAGATATACAATCTAGCCGCACAAAGCCACGTGAAGGTATCCTTCGATGTACCCGAATATACCGCCGAAACAGATGCCGTAGGTACCCTGCGCATGCTCGAAGCGGTTCGCATACTAGGCATGGAGAAGAAAACCCGCATCTACCAGGCATCTACCTCCGAACTGTTTGGAAAAGTACAGGAAGTTCCTCAAAAAGAGACAACTCCGTTCTATCCCCGCAGCCCATACGGTGTAGCCAAGCAGTACGGTTTCTGGATCACCAAGAACTATCGCGAAAGCTACGGCATGTTTGCCGTAAATGGTATTCTGTTCAATCACGAAAGTGAACGCCGTGGAGAGACATTCGTAACCCGCAAGATAACCCTTGCCGCGGCCCGCATCGCACAAGGTTTTCAAGATAAGCTATACTTGGGTAACCTCGATTCGCTACGTGACTGGGGATATGCCAAAGACTACGTAGAATGTATGTGGCTCATCCTGCAACACGATACCCCGGAAGATTTCGTAATTGCTACCGGAGAAATGCATACCGTTCGTGAGTTCGCTACCCTTGCTTTCAAGGAAGTAGGTATCGAATTACGTTGGGAAGGTGCAGGAGTCGATGAACAAGGAATCGATGTGAAAACCGGAAAAGTGATTGTAGAAGTCGATCCTAAGTACTTCCGCCCGGCAGAAGTAGAGCAACTCTTGGGAGATCCCACCAAAGCCAAAACACTGTTGGGATGGAACCCCAGACAAACCAGTTTCGAAGAACTGGTACGCATCATGGCTGCACACGACATGAAATTCGTGAAGAAGTTGCACCTGAGAAGCAAAGAAGATTAGTAATAAATTGCGATTATTATGTTAGACAAAAACGCTAAAATATACGTAGCAGGTCATCGTGGATTGGTAGGATCTGCTATTTGGAAGAACCTGCAAGAGAAAGGATATACTAACCTTGTAGGCAAAAGCCACCAGGAACTCGACCTGCTCGATGCCGTAGCCGTTCGCCAATTCTTCGATGAGGAACAACCGGAATATGTTTTCCTTGCAGCTGCCTTCGTAGGCGGCATCATGGCAAACAGCATCTACCGTGCCGACTTTATCTACAAAAACCTGCAAATACAGCAGAACATCATCGGCGAGAGCTTCCGCCACAACGTAAAGAAACTCCTTTTCCTGGGAAGCACTTGCATCTACCCCCGCGACGCCGAACAACCCATGAAGGAGGATGCCCTGCTCACCTCTCCGCTGGAATACACTAACGAGCCTTACGCCATCGCCAAAATTGCCGGACTGAAAATGTGCGAAAGCTTTAATCTACAATACGGCACAAACTATATTGCCGTAATGCCCACTAACCTTTACGGTCCTAATGACAATTTCGACCTGGAACGCAGCCATGTGCTCCCCGCCATGATCCGCAAGATACATCTCGCCCATTGCCTGAAGCAAAACGACTGGGATGCCGTACGCCGGGATATGAACTTACGTCCGGTGGAAGGTATCAGTGGCGAGAACAGCCAAGAAGAGATCCTGAACATCCTGAACAAGTACGGAATCAGCGAAGAAGAAGTGAAACTTTGGGGTACCGGAACTCCTCTGCGTGAATTTCTTTGGAGCGAGGAGATGGCAGATGCCAGCGTCTTCATCATGGAACAAGTAGACTTTAAAGACACCTACCGACAGGGTGATAAAGACATTCGCAACTGCCATATCAACATCGGTACAGGTAAAGAAATCACGATCCGTGCACTGGCAGAGTTGATTGTCAATACCGTAGGCTATCAAGGCAAACTTACCTTCGACAGCACTAAACCGGACGGTACTATGCGTAAGTTGACCGATCCCTCCAAACTTCATTCCCTGGGCTGGCACCACAAAGTGGAAATTGAAGAAGGGGTACAACGGATGTATGCCTGGTATCTTAAATAGCTAAAAGCGATTAAGTATGATGCGTCTGTTGCTATTGTTAGCACTGCTCCTGTGTGGTAATCTCACCACAATGGCAGTCCCTGTAACCTATTCCGTTCATGGAAAGGTGATTGACAAACAATCCCGCCGTCCGGTTGCCTACGCCAATGTATTTGTAACCGGCATACCCGGCAAAGGCGCATCTACCGATTCGCTTGGTGTATTTCGTATCGAACAAATTCCTCCGGGTATTTATCGTTTTGAAGCCTCATGTATAGGATATCGCACGGTTTCTACCCCCGAATATATCGTATCTGCCTCTACCCCATCCATTGAGATAGAAATGGAGGAAGATGCCAATATGCTATCAACGGTAGTTGTCATGCCCTCTCCTTTCCGGCGAAGTTTGGAAAGTCCTGTAAGTATGCGCATCATCGGCTTGCAGGAAATAGAGAAAAGCCCGGGAGCCAACCGTGACGTTTCACGCATTGTCCGTTCCTATCCCGGTGTTTCATTCTCCCCTATCGGTTATCGGAATGACCTGATTGTACGAGGCGGCTCACCTTCGGAGAACCGTTTCTACATGGATGGTATCGAGATACCCAACATCAACCACTTTGCCACACAAGGTGCTTCGGGAGGTCCGGTGAGCATTGTCAACGCAGACTTAATCCGAGAAATCACTTTCTATACAGGTGCTTTTCCCGCCAACCGTTCCGGTGCACTGAGTTCCGTTCTTGACTTCCGTCTGAAAGACGGTAATCCCGACAAACAAGCGTTCAAAGCTACCATTGGCGCTTCAGAGGTATCATTGAGCGGCACGGGGCATCTGAGCGACCGCACCACTTATCTTTTTTCTGCCCGCCAGTCGTACTTGCAACTCTTGTTCAAAGCCTTGGGACTTCCCTTCCTCCCCAACTTCATAGATGGACAATTCAAAGTGAAAACCAAGTTCTCGGAGCACGACGAGCTGACGTTTCTCGGTCTGGTAGGCATCGATAAGATGAAACTGAACACCGACGAGAAAGGAGAAGATGCTGAATATTTGCTTAGCTATCTGCCCACGATCAATCAGGAAACCTTTACTTTGGGAGCATCTTACCGGCATTACAGCGGCAAACATGTGCAATCCCTCATCCTCAGCCACAACTACCTGAATAACCGTAACATCAAGTATCGCAACAACGACGACTCTTCGGAAGATAACCTGACCCTACGCCTTCGTTCCGTAGAGCAGAAAACAACTTTACGCTTCGAGAACCAAACCAATCTCGGACAGTGGACATTACGTGAAGGAGGTGAACTGAATAATTCGATTTACAGTAACAACTCGCGTCAGAAGATATTCGGCAATTCGGGTATACTATCCGTTTACGAAACCTCTCTCAACATTTTCAGTTGGGGAGCTTTCTTCTCTTCCGATTATACCACTGCCAACAAGCGTCTGGCACTCTCTGCCGGCATACGCATGGATGGCAACACGTATAACAGCGAAATGAAGCAACCTTGGAAACAACTATCCCCCCGCCTCTCCGCCTCCTACAAACTCACTCCACAATGGACATTAAGCGGAAATGCGGGTTTATACCATCAGTTACCTCCCTATACCGCCCTGGGTTTTAAAGATAATAACGGTACTTATCTTAATAAAGACCTGAAATATATGCAAGTCCTGGAAAGCAGTATCGGTCTGGACTGGCATTATCAAGACCGTTTTATGATATCGGCCGAAGGTTTCTTCAAGCGTTACAACCGTATTCCCCTCTCTTTGCAAGATAATATTCCCCTCTCATGCAAAGGCAATGACTACGGTGTGGTAGGCAATGAAGCGCTTGCCTCCACCGCCAACGGTAGAGCATACGGTCTGGAAACCATGTTTCGATGGCAAGCATCGGGCAAGTTTAATCTTGTCTCATCCTTTACTTTGTTCCGCAGCGAATACCGCAACCGTTCGGAAACCGAATACATTTCATCGGCCTGGGACAATCGCTTTATCCTTAATATGAGTGGCACATACAATCTGCCCCGCCGCTGGAGCATAGGTGGTAAAGTAAGTTATATCGGAGGAGCGCCCTACACCCCTTATGATATTGAGAAGTCCTCACTGGTAGAAGCTTGGGATGCCAAAGGCCAACCCTATTTTGATTACTCCCGTTATAACACAGAGCGACTTCCTAATTTCGCCCAATTCGATTTGCGTGTAGACAAGTCTTTCTACTTCCGCCGTTGCATGGTAGGAATCTACCTCGATATACAAAACATTACCGGAAGCAAACTAAAGCAAGCGGATGTGATAATGAGTACGGGAATCATCGAAAATCCTTCTGCTCCCGTTGACGAACAGCGCTATAAAATGAAATATTTGAAACAAGAAAGCGGAACAATCCTTCCTACGCTGGGGGTTACAGTAGAATTTTAGAAATAGCCTATCGTAAAACTATTTTCAGTCTAAAAGTTTGCTTTCTATATAGAAACTATTATATTTGCACAATTTTCAACTAAATGTGCAATATCATGGAACAAAGTTTTATCGCCTATATAGAAAATAGTATTATAAATAATTGGGATCTGGATGCTCTGACCGACTATAAAGGAGCAACTCTACAATATAAAGATGTAGCACGCAAGATAGAAAAGCTACATATCATTTTTGAAGCAAGCGGGATAAAGAAGGGCGATAAGATTGCCGTCTGCGGCCGTAATAGCTCCCACTGGGGTGTAACGTTTCTCGCAGTAGTAACGTATGGCGCAGTGATAGTTCCTATCCTGCACGAATTCAAGGCAGATAACATCCATAATATCGTCAATCATTCAGAGGCTAAGCTTCTGTTTGTGGGCGATATGGTTTGGGAAAATCTCAATGAAAATGCCATGCCTCTATTGGAAGGTATTATGCTGATGACCGACTTCTCTATCATTGTGTCCCGTACCGATAAGCTGGATTATGCCCGCGACCATCTTAACGAGATGTTCGGAAAGAAATATCCCAAGAACTTCCGCAAGGAACACATTTCCTATCATAAGGATCAACCCGAGGAATTGGCTGTCATCAACTATACTTCCGGTACCACCAGTTACTCAAAAGGAGTGATGCTGCCTTACCGCAGCCTTTGGTCGAACACCACGTTTGCCTTCGAAGTGTTATCGCTGAATGCAGGTGACAAAATAGTCTCTATACTTCCTATGGCACACATGTACGGATTGGCATTCGAGTTCCTGTATGAATTCGCTGCCGGTTGCCACATCTACTATCTTACACGTATGCCCAGCCCGAAGATTATCTTCCAGGCATTTGCCGAGGTAAGACCCAAACTCGTGATTGCCGTACCTCTTATCATAGAGAAGATCATCAAGAAGAATGTACTCCCCAAACTGGAAACGCCTACCATGAAGCTATTGCTTAAAGTGCCTATCATTAATGACAAGATACGGGCTACCGTACGCGAGCAAGTCATGAATGCTTTTGGTGGCAACTTTGCCGAAGTTGTTGTGGGTGGTGCAGCCTTCAATCAGGAAGTAGAGCAATTCCTGCGCATGATCGAGTTCCCCTATACCGTAGGTTACGGCATGACCGAATGTGGCCCTATCATCTGTTACGAAGACTGGTCACGCTTCAAACCGGGTTCTTGCGGAAAAGCTGTGCCTCGCATGGAAGTGAAAATCCTTTCTCCGGACCCTGAAAACATTCCGGGTGAAATTGTTTGTCGCGGACCTAATGTGATGTTAGGCTATTACAAAAACGAAGAAGCAACGAGTCAGGTGCTCGATAAAGAGGGTTGGTTGCATACCGGTGACCTTGCTTTGATGGATGACGAAGGCAATGTTACCATCAAAGGACGTAGCAAAAACATGCTTCTCGGACCAAACGGACAAAATATCTATCCCGAAGAAATAGAAGATAAGTTGAACAACATGCCTTATGTAGCCGAAAGCATCATCGTGCAACAAAACGAAAAGCTGGTCGGTCTGGTTTATCCCGACTTTGACGAGGCTTTTGCTCACGGATTGAATAATGATGATATCGAGCGCTTGATGGAAGAAAACCGTGTGAATTTGAATACCGAACTTCCCGCTTACAGCCAATTATCAAAAATGAAAATATATCCGGAAGAATTCGAAAAAACACCTAAGAAATCGATTAAACGCTTCTTGTATCAAGAGGCTAAAGGATAAATACATAATAAGATGAAACATTTCTTTTCATTTCTCATTCTATTACTTTTTGTAACAGGAACAAATTTTGCTCAAGAAAACAATCAGAAACAACGTGCCCCACGAACAGATCATGGGCCATTAGGTATAAACCTTTCGCTTTGGAAAAACCTATCTACCCAACGTACTGATACGGTGGGTAGTACGTGTTTTAATCTGGGTATATTTTCATCCATGAACCGTTTAGATGGTTTAGGAATAAATGTTCTTGGCGGAGTAGTAGGCAGAGACGTCAACGGCATACAGCTGGGAGGATTGTCGAATGTAGTCGGTGGAAGTATGCACGGTATACAGTTTGCCGGCATTACCAACATCAATGGAGATAACCTGGTCGGTCTTTCTGTTTCCGGATTGGTAGGAATTACAGGCAACAACGCTCGGGGAGTTATTCTTTCCGGATTGACAAATATCTGCGGAGACCATAGTCAAGGAGTAGTTATAGGTGGCTTATTAAACATCAGTGGTGCAGCTTCTTCCGGTGTGCACTTTGCAGGACTCGCCAATATTGCCGGAGAAGATTTTCAAGGATTGTCATCTGCCGGTTTGTTGGGCATAGTAGGTAAAGATTTAAAGGGAATGCAACTCTCCGGTCTTGCCAGCATAACCGGTGAAGATATGCGCGGTATTCAAATCTCCGGTCTGGGCAATGTGGTAGGCGGTACAGCCAGAGGCGTGCAGCTTTCTCCCATCAACATCGTTTCTCATGCTAAAGGGCTTCAGATAGGTTTATTCAACTATTACAAAAAAAGCCTGGACGGTTTCCAATTAGGACTGGTGAATGCCAACCCTGATACCAAAGTACAGATGATGGTTTTCGGTGGAAATACGACTAAACTGAATGTAGGTGCCCGATTTAAAAACAAGCTGTTTTACACCATTCTTGGTGGTGGCACTCATTATCTGGATTTCAGTGACAAGTTCTCCGCTGCATTATTCTATCGTGCCGGACTTGAGCTTCCACTCTACAAGCAACTATTTATCAGTGGTGATCTGGGCTTTCAGCATATAGAGACTTTCAAAAACAAGGATTATGGTATTCCTGCCCGCCTTTATGCCCTTCAAGCTCGTGTCAATCTGGAATATAGATTGAATGAATATATGGGTGTATTCCTCACAGGTGGTTACGGTGGCAGTCGTTACTATACCAAAGGGGTGACTTATGATAAAGGGATGATTGTTGAAGGAGGAGTTGTTCTATTCAAATACTAAAACGCCGAATATCTTGCTGTTTTAAAACGGCTGGCTTCTCCTCTCCTCCTCCTCTTTATTGCTTTTCCTTGATAAACCCTGTTCTATAAGCCACCAACAACTTCTTAAGGTCTTCTATCTGCGTAGCAAGTACCGCTCCTTTATCCGTGTTCTTCACCATCATCCGTTGGGAGTTGAACTCGATAACAAAGGTGGTGGATTTAATATCCTGCCCTTCTTCAATAGCCTTTTGGCGACTTTGGAAAGGTTCGTGTTGCACCAATTGCAAACCGTGGGAATGGTATACCAACGTATAGCCGGCAATTCCGGTTTCGGGCTGATAGGCTTTTGAGAATCCTCCATCAATCACCAGCAATTTACCATCGGCTTTAATAGGCTTCTCTCCCTTGATGATCTTCACCGGAACATGACCGTTAATAATATGGGAATGAGGTCCCGGCTCCACACCGAATTCAGCTAAGATACTTTCACAAACTTCCGCCTTATTGCGCAGGGAGTAATAGTATCCTTTGGTTTCCTTGTGCAGCGACTTGTCAGCAACAAAATAGCGCTCGAACGTAGCCATTTTATCTTTATCAAACGAAGGCGCATCCGGTCCACACCACATATACCATACATAATCCAAAGCAAACTGTTTCTCTTTCGATCCGTCTTCATCGAAATATGCAGTACGGATCAACTGATCTGTTTTCTGCAATAATTTATGTCCCCAATATTCTTTCTTACCAATACGTACATGTTTAAAACTACCATCTTCATTCAACGGCACTGAAGCATGATAAAGCAGATTGCTATTACAAACCAAGTACATGCCACCGTATGTAAACAGACAACGCATGTGCTTCTTCATCTTCTCGCTATTCATGAAAGAGGTATGGATGCGGGTCACCAGTTCGCGTTCTTCATCCGACAAACGATACGGATCTGCCGGGTCGATGGTTGGGAAATTGGTATCGCGCAATGGATATTCTTTTCCTTCATACACAAACACGCCACGCTCCATATCAATCTTATGCAGCAATTTACGATTCTCCATACCGAACTCAGGACGACGGCTGATAATCTCCGCCTCCAATTTAAGCTGGATAATGGTGATTGCTTTATGCATTTGGGTTATCAAACGCAACGTTTTCTCGTTGTATTCTGCATCGGCAAAGTTCATTTTCGGCGCAAAGATCGTGCAAGGATCGTCTGCATAAGTATCCATAGCAAAGGTGGCAAGCGGCAAGAGATTGATGCCATAGCCATCTTCGAGCGTTGCCAGATTGGCATAACGCATGGACATACGGATTACGTTGGCAATACAGGCGTCATTGCCTGATGCAGCTCCCATCCACAGGATATCATGGTTTCCCCATTGGATGTCGAAGTTATGATAATCGCAAAGCGTGTCCATGATGATGTGCGCTCCCGGACCACGGTCGTAGATATCACCGACGATATGTAGTGAGTCGATAGTCAGGCGCTGGATAAGGTTACACATGGCGACAATGAAATCATCCGCCCGCTTGGTTGTAATAATGGTGCTGATGATTACATTGATATAAGCATGCTTATTAGGCTCTATGGTAGATTCGTGCAACAGCTCTTGAATAATATACGAAAACTCCGCCGGAAGAGCCTTGCGTACTTTCGAACGGGTATATTTGGAAGAAACGTTCTGACAAACTTTCACCAACTGGTTCAAGGTAATCAGGTACCAGTCGTCCAAGTCGGTTTCCTGCTCCTTTATCAACTGTAACTTCTCTTCAGGATAATAAATCAGCGTGCAAATTTCTTTCTTCTCACTCTCGCGCAACGTATGACCGAAGATTTCGTTCACCTTGCGCTTTACAGCACCCGATGCATTCTTCAAAACATGTTGAAAAGCTTCATATTCACCATGAATATCCGTCAGGAAGTGCTCCGTGCCTTTCGGCAGATTCAGAATCGCTTCCAGGTTAATGATTTCCGTACTGGCATCGGCGATTGTAGGAAAACTGCGTGACAGCAGTTGCAAGTAACGCAAGTCATTGACTATACTTTCAGGTGTTATATTACCCATGATAATATTTACTATTTAAGGATTTACTATTTATTATTCATACACTTATCTGCGTCGGCTTACGCACTTATCTGCATCAACTGACGCACCTATCTGCATCAACTCTCGTTCTTATATCAGCCAAGCAAGAACATTAGCAGTACCTGCGCTATAATAACACGCAAGAACATACATAACGGATAAACCGTAGCGTATGCCACTGATGGATTATCTCCCGGAATGGTATCGTTGGCATAATTCAACGCCATCGGGTTTGCCATGCTTCCACACAACATGCCTGCCGTTGTGCCAAAGTCTTCTTTCATCCATTTAAAGGCGATAATACCCATTATCAATACCGGAACTACCGTCAGCGCAAAGCCTGCACCTATCCATAACAGCCCTTCCGGACGAAATACCGTATCAAAGAAATGAGCACCCGCATCCAATCCCAGGCAAGCCAGGTAAAGAGATAAACCCAAGGCACGAAGCATCAAGTTGGCACTACGGGTAGTATAAGTCACCATGTGCATGCGTGGTCCGAAAGTACCGATAAGGATTCCCACAATGATAGGGCCTCCCGCCAAGCCTAACCTTACGGGGGCACTGATGCCCGGAATAGAAATAGGTATGGCACCCAACGCCAATCCCAAGATAATGCCAATAAATACGGCAACCAAGTTCGGCTCCTTCAAGCTCTTGATGGCATTGCCCAATACCTTTTCGACATTCTGTATGGCAGCCGCCTCACCTATTACGGTAAGACGGTCTCCTAACTGCAATCTCAGTTCTGCCGTAGCCAGCAGTTGAACACCGCTACGATATACCCGACTGATATTAATACCATAACTATTACGAAGATGAAGGGCACCCAGTGTCTTACCGTTCAGTTCGGGACGGGTCACCACAATACGTTGTGAGATCAACTGGCTGTCTATAGCGTTCCAATCTATATCTTCCTTGTTCCAGTCCGTATGTTCCTGCTCTCCGAAAAGTACCGTCAATGCAGGTGCATATTTCTCCGGAGTGATAACCAAAAGACGGTCTCCCTCTTTGATAATTTTCTCGGAAGTAGGAATGCTGACTTTTCCATCCCGCCACAAACGGGATATGACAAATTTAGGGTAGTTCAATCCGCCGATTTCTTTGATACTTTTATTAAAGATAGCGGGATTGTGTACCTGGAATGCTGCAATATAAGGTTTGTTTATATTATCTTTTTCTTTCAGTTCCAGGTCCTCTTTGCGTGTCAGGACTTTGCGAATAGCAAGTATTGCCAGGATTACGCCGACAACTCCCAACGGATAGGCCACTGCACACCCCAAGGCAGGGGTACTGGATTCCATTCCCATCTGCTTTAAGGTTTGCTGTGCCGCACCAAGGGCGGGAGTATT
Organism: uncultured Bacteroides sp.; assembly: GCA_900555635.1. GTDB lineage: Bacteria > Bacteroidota > Bacteroidia > Bacteroidales > Bacteroidaceae > Bacteroides. Next base: position 7,691 of record USLU01000019.1, on the reverse strand, counting down.
GGTCGTAGCTCCGCAGAGAATACCGACCATATCGGGCAGGGAAACCCCTAACCCATAACTGCCAAGTACCGTCATCAACGTACCTATCAGCACCACTCCCACAGCAAGCATATTCAGCCGGACACCGCCGCTACGGAAAGAACTGAAAAAACCCGGACCTACCTGCAAGCCCAATGCATATACAAAAATCACCAGTCCGAAGCTTTCGGCATAATTCAGCATCTGCGGGTCAATGGATAATCCGAAATGCCCGGCAATGATACCGGCAAAAAACACGAACGTCACGCCTAAGGAAATTCCACAAATATGTATTTTTCCCAACCCTAATCCGATGGCGGAAATCAACGAAAGTACAACAACCGCCTGCAAAGCGGAGTGTTCAACAAACAAACTATACAGCCAATCCAAAGTGTATTCAATTTACAGTTTCAGGCTGCAAAGATAATGTAAACTAAGGGCAGAATAAAATGAACTCGATCCTTTTTTATATAGAAGCACAGCTTATCTTCATTTTGCAAAGATAAATAAGCCGCTTAACCTAAGAAAAAGGATACAATAAAGTAAATTCCCGCCGCTAATAATCCACTCACCGGAATGGTTAACACCCAGGCTGTCATCAAGCTTTTTGTCACTCCCCAGCGAACTGCCGAAAGCCGCTTCGTCGCTCCTACTCCAATGATAGCCCCCGTAATGGTGTGCGTGGTACTCACCGGAATCTTCAAATACTCTGTCAAGAACAAAGTAAAAGCACCTGCAGTTTCTGCAATCACTCCTTCCAAAGGGGTTACTTTCGTGATTTTGGTTCCCATTGTCTTCACAATCTTCCATCCACCGGACATTGTACCCAATGAAATAGCTGTAAAACAAGAGAAAGCTACCCAATCGGGCAAATCATTGATGCTATTTATTCCCATTCCCAAACCTTCGGAGTGTCCTGCTATCATAGCAGCGGCAATAATACCCATCACCTTCTGGGAGTCATTCAAACCATGTCCTACACTGAACAGGGCTGAAGAAACGAGCTGTAACTTCTTGAACCAAACTTCAGCAGTATGGGGGTGCGCTTTCTTTGAGATATTGAGTACCAGCAATGTAAATCCGAATGCGATGACCATACCTATCAACGGAGCCAAGAAAATAAACGCAGCTATTTTCAGAATGATACTTACCTGAATGGCATCAAAACCATGCGCCATGATAGCAGCACCGGCAAATCCGCCGATAAGTGTATGTGAAGAAGAAGAAGGAATACCTTTCCACCATGTAAATAAATTCCAGGAAATGGCAGCTATTATTCCGGATAATATAATAGGTAATGTGATAAATTCTTCAATTACCGTTTTAGAAACCGTGTTGGCAATGCCAAAGCCACCAATCACATACTTGGCAATAAAGAATGCGACAAAGTTGAAGAAAGCCGCCCACAACACTGCCTGAAAGGGAGTAAGCACCTTCGTCGAAACAATAGTAGCTATTGAATTGGCTGCATCGTGAAAGCCGTTGATATAGTCAAATATCAAAGCCAATACAATGATAATCACTAATAATTCCATCTGTTATTTCTTGTATTTATGCGTATTTCACTATCAGGTTTCTCAGTATCTTGCCCACATGCTCAGCCGCATCGGTCGTCTTTTCTAATTCGTGCATAATCTCCTTGATCTTGATAAGCTCAATACAATCTTTTTCTTCCTCAAAGAGTTTGGTAATAAAGAATTCATAAACATCATCCGCCTGATTTTCGATATCGTGCAGCTTGGAACAGTATTCACGCAATGTAGCCGGTTTCTTGCGGAATGTTTCAAGTTCGTCCATAGCTTTGCAAATGTAACCGGCTTCCTGCTGAATCATGCGGCTTAATTCCTTGCCACTCTCTGAGATAGGACGTGGATTGTAAATAGTGATACGTTTGGCACAGCTGTTGATCCCGTCAATAACATCGTCTATGCACGAAGCCAGGTCATGGATATCTTCACGGTCGAAAGGCGTGATGAAAGTAGTTCCAAGTTCATCAAAGATAAGATGGGTAAGCTTGTCGCCTTGGCGTTCCGTATCTTTAATCTTCTTATAAAACTCGGTCCGCTCTTCGGGTGAGTGATGATTCAAGCTTTCTACAAGCAGTTCTGACGATGTACATAATATCTCAGACAATTGCTTCAGTAATGGAAAGAATTTAGGTTCTTTCGGTGTAAACTGACTAAAAAAAGAATTATTCATAAATATAAATATATTAAATTACATTGTTTGCTTTCATGGGCACAAGAAGTCCCAAGTCACTACCCATCTGAAGGTATGACCACAAAGTACTAAACAAGAATACGCCTAAGCGTATAGACATAATATCTATAAGATGTTTTGTTGGGAGTTATACTAAATGAAAAGGAATTCTTTTTTTCTTCAGGAAGAAGATGCTTTATGGATTTTACTATCTTAGATAGGATAAAGGAAGCATCAGTCCTTAACAGTTTAAATGGAGAAGCACAACGAAAAGAAGAGGAAATACCTATGTTACCGGCATCTGTCCGGCTACTATAGTTTTGATTGCCGGTATCTTTATTATATTGTCGGATATCCGCTTCCGACTTGCTGCATAAGTATTCGGGGGTATACTGCAAGTTTATGGTATGTGCTACCTTATATTCCTCTATTTCACCACCGCCAGCAGACGTGAGTTTGGATATGAGGAACAGACCTAACAATATATAAAATATATACTTTGCCATTTCGGCAGCAAAGATAGAAAGTATTTTCAAGAGAAAAAGGCATTCAAACTTTTATTTTTGTCAGACCGGAATATATAAAAATAGGGTGCATCACGGATACACCCTATTGTCAAAACTTACGCAATAGTAATGGATGAATCCAAATAAACATTTTGAATAGCATGCAGTAATTCAACGCCTTCATTCATCGGTTTCTGGAAAGCTTTGCGTCCACTAATCAATCCCATACCGCCGGCACGTTTATTGACTACAGCAGTAATAACCGCATCTTTCAAGTCAGAAGCCCCATGAGATTCTCCACCGGAATTAATGAGACCGACACGTCCCATATAGCCATTGGCTACCTGATAGCGGCAAAGGTCTATCGGATGAGGAGAAGATAATTCCGTATAAACTCTATCATCCGTTTTTCCGAAATGGATAGCTTGGAAACCACCGTTGTTTGTAGGCAGTTTTTGTTTCACAATATCCGCCTTGATGGTAACTCCAAGATGGTTTGCCTGTCCGGTCAGGTCGGCGGCAGAGTGATAATCTACCCCTCCTGCTTTAAAATCGTTATTCCTTAGATAGCACCAAAGAATAGTAGCCATACCTAATTCATGAGCATATTCAAATGCCTGTGCCACTTCAACAATCTGACGGCGACTATGTTCCGAACCGAAGTAAATGGTAGCACCAACTGCCACAGCTCCCATATTCCACGCTTCTTTGATAGTTCCAAACATTATTTGGTCATAAGAATTAGGATAACTCAATAGTTCATTATGATTCAGCTTCACTACAAATGGTATCTTATGAGCATACTTTCGCGCTACTGCTCCCAATACACCAAAGGTAGATGCCACTGCATTACAGCCACCCTCTATGGCTAACTTCACAATATTTTCCGGATCAAAGTAGATCGGATTAGGTGCAAACGAAGCACCGGCAGAATGTTCTATACCCTGGTCTACGGGCAAAATAGAAACATATCCGGTATTTGCCAACCTTCCATGTCCATAAAGTGCCTGCATACTATTCAAGGTTGGCAGGTTTCTATCCGAATCTACCCATACCCGGTCTATCATGTCAGGTCCCGGAATATGAATGGATTGTTTATCTATCGTCTTACATGTATGGTTCAGGTAATATTCAGCTTCCTTTCCCAATAAATCAACTATTTTATTCATAAGCATCTTTTTTATAGATTTGTATTCACTGATTTATAACAAAACAGAAATCGGAAAGTTCTGAGATCAACCCATACAATGATATCCGATATTCTGCATTACTGCTGGTAACGGGTAGTTTCTGTAACATCTTTCACACAACGCAACAATCCTTGCCCTTTTTTTCTAGGAAATCCGGCAGTTCGCGGACCGCTTCCTGTATAAGAGTCGCCCGAATAAAAATCGAGCATCATAGCGAAAGCGTTTGCGGGAGTCGTATTAGGAGAAGTATTCGACGACCAATACAGTTTACTCAAATCATAGGGCGTGGTAGCCGTACCACCCGGCCATACATAATTTATATTCGTAATATTGTTCGTCAACGTAGATACATCTCCCCAAAGTGAAGCAACACCGGGGTACTGTTCACTCATACGAGGATATCGAGGAGTCGAAATCACCACATTCGTTCCTGTTCCTGCTACCGCATAGGTATAGTTCGGATTCACCGGAGTATCACCACCCACACCTGCTCCCATAACCCAAAGTTGAGTTAGTTCCAGCGAGGTAGGAACGCGCCATGTACCCAAATCTTTCTTATCACTTCGCTCCGAATAGGCATTGCAACCTGTACGGGTGGTATTGATAGTCGGTGTAGCAGGATCTGCACCACTAGGAGTAACATAACCCAGCGCTTCATACCAGTTCATCGTACTGCGTACAAGTGCATTGTTAACAACCGGATTCCCATTCTTGTCACAATCGTTTTTCGCCACTCTGATAAGTGTATAAGGTTTGCGTACTGTATGATAATTGGCCGTCAGACCATCATAAGGTGCTCCGGTACGAAGTGATATGGAAACGACGCCACGAGGCTGAAACCCTATTGTTCCTCCATAATTCCACAATTCTTGATTCACAATAACGGGAAGGGAACCACTTTGAAAATAGGGATAAGTTTTGATATTCGGAGCTGTTTGCAGCGGATAATACACCGGGGTCGACGAAGTAGATACTCCGGCTACCGGAAACTGATAAGTGCGGTCAGGCTCCATCAGGCAGCGCGGGTATCCCTGTGTGCTGGTACTAACATATGTTTGCGCTTCTCCATAATTAGTGTAGGAAATAGCACGAGCATACTGATTAGAGTTACTCGTTCCGGTAACCAGCTGGGTCGAGCTCCAAAATAGTCCGGTCGGATAAGAGCGGGCATTGAAATAAATGCTGATCATCTGAAGTTGGTTCTGCGAAGGCAGATAATATTTAGTTTTCGTAACAGCATTCAGCGTTATACCGTTTTCACCATTCAACCGCCAACATTGGCGGATAGCTGTTTCGTTCTGTGCCGTTCCGTTAAGATAGGTTACTCCACGTCCCTCGGAATATTCGCTATCAGGATGCAGATTGGCGTTACTGGAAGCGAACGTCACTAATGTATTCTGATAAGGACTTTCTATACTCCAAAAACGAGAGTCCGAAGGGTCAATAGTATAAGCGAAGCCCCCCTTTCCCCATGGATAATCTTGACCGTTGTGAGTAACCAGATCGGTAACAATACGCCACGATACTTCATCGGCTCCGCCTCGTCCTGTAAGTGTAAGGGTAGCCTGATACCAAGTGTTACGCTTCACATCGAAATTATTCCAATTGGTTCCATTGAGATTAAGACCTAGATAAACACGATACGTAACCAGGCCGTCACGTTCTCCGGCAGGCAGAGTAGTACGATATTCACAAACTACTTCTATGTAAAAACATTGAGCAGGCAGAAGCGGAATCTGTGTTTTCGACGAAGTACATTCCTCGCCCGGCACATTAGTAGGTAGCGCTCTGGTGCCCTGCATGTTTTCAACCATATACAATGGGGTAGCATAGTTATGAGGAAGATTGTTTCCGGTAGGATCTACGGGTTCCAGATTCCCGTCGTTCACAGTGATATTATCACCGTTTACAAAAGTGGTGGTCGATGTGGTAGGAGCATTTGGCGCTATATAGCTATACACCATCGGTACGTTTTTCAGTTGTATGGAACGCACTGTAACAAGCGTACTGGCTTCGAGAGCGCTTTTATCGATCACCACAGTTACTTTAGCGGTTAGCCGTTCGAGATTAATCACCCCCAAAGCATAGGTTCCGCTAGTAGTGCCCGGGGTTATATTGATGACTTTTGTATCCGTGAGAGCAGACATCACGACGCGTCCGCCGGATAGAAAGTCTGTGCCGGACGTCATCGTTTTCTTTAGATTGTTCAAGTCTGCAAGCTTCGTTACCGTACTGCCGATTGAAGAACCGGCATTAGCGATAAAAGCAAATATGCGGCTACCGGAGGAACCGCTTATGCGCATGGGTATAGAGAGGTTAGACATCTCAGACGGAGCGAAGTATTTGAAAGATATAGCCTGTCCGGTGGCTGCATCAAAAATAAAAGCATTCAAATCATACAGACTGTTTTCGTCCGTCGAACCAGCCAGCGAACGGGTGGTCACAGTACGACCATCGACCGCCACCCTGAATGTATAATCAATATCGGCCGAATCATATCGTATATCTTCTTCATCTTCTACCGTACAAGATGTAATAGCTATGATTATGAATAATATATTTAATATATGTTTCATGGATAGGATGGTTTTTAGTCATTTATCGGAATGATCGTATTTATTTTCCAACCATTTATCAATATAGATATAACTATATTATTATCCGCCTGAGTGAAATTTATTTCAAAAACAAATGTATCTTCTCTGTCAATATCTTCTTGCGAAGTATATTTAGGAGTCGATAAGATTAGCTGCGTAATATCCTGGTTGAAGAGGTATCCGGGGTCTGAAGGTTTTTTAATCACCAGCATCGGAGCATGCCCCGTTACGAGTCGCATCGTTTTTAAATAACTATCCATCGTATTGCCAGTGACGGACGAGTCATGGGGTGTATATTTCAACATTCGATGAAAATCGTCTATACTATTATCGTTTTTATACCGTCCATTAACAGCAGTAATATAAACGTCAGGAGTTATCATTGCACGTGTAATGAAGTCTAAGCCAGAGATTTTAACTACAATATTTTTAGTATCTTTCATTAAATCCACATCGGTAATATACGAAGTATCAAAAGTCGAGGGGGCACCAGCTACATATCCGGTGTAAAATTCCCCTGGAACCGATACGGGCACAAGATACCCCTCTGCACCTTCTTTAGTATTTAGCATAACACGGAAGTCGGAATCAACTGTTACTCCCGGTTGAAATTCGCTGTAGAATGAATTAGTATTCCTGTCTATCCAACCTGCAGAAAAAGTATTGAGATTGTCACAAATAGCAATCACCCGATAGTCACCTTTGGGCAAAGGTATAGTCATAATATAATTAGTTGCCAGCTTCTCTCCGGAATCAGAATAATGTCCTACATACTTTCCATCGGCATCAAAAACATATACAGTTACCTGGCGCACTTCAGACCCAAACAAATCCGAATACTGATTATTCAATGTATACCGGAACCTGAGTCGCAACGCACTCTCTTTACAATCAGAATAATCATCTTTTATACACGATTGCATAAAAATGAGAATGGTGAGAAGGATGAATTTTACAGATATACATTTCATGAAATTCCTGCATTTAATCTCCTCCGCTTATTAAATACGGAGGAGATGGTTAGAATAAGAAAATTACCACGCGGGATTGATAGAATTGATCACCCAAGGCTTAACAGTAACACTGCATGTCACAGTTATATTGGCGTCATAAGGCTTGTTGGTAGCTTGCGTCTGATTGAAAACCAAATTATCGATGCGGTACACATTACCTCGTTTGAA
>USLU01000018.1 GCA_900555635.1 uncultured Bacteroides sp. | reverse complement strand
AGATTTAAGGTTAACAAAAGATTGGCTGTCTGGGATAGATAGCCTTTTTTTATGCTCAAAGACGAACTCCGACTATCCTCATAGCAACCAATTATTATGTTAATTTTTAACTATAAATTCCCTAATAGTTAACAACCTCCTCAGATCTATTAAACCGTGTTATAAGTTACCCTAATTTCACCAGAAAATTTGGAGATTATCATATAATCAGTACCTTTGTACTGTGTTTTTCATAGTATTAGATTTAAGGTTAACAAAAGATTGGCTGTCTGGGAAGATAGCCTTTTTTTATGCACATATCTCGCTCCTACTAATTTCAGCTAAGCCGACTGAACAAGATATACAACTTTTCTGTTATAGTAAGTATATTATTATAAACTATAGCTTGTATATCAGCTATATTATTTGTAAATTTGCACCATCATAACATGTATTAAAGAAAGTCTCATAATACAAAAAGATAGCAATAAACGCTGATTTAGTAATATAGATAGAAAAGAAACAACTTCTTAGCATTCAACTGTAATAGTAAAAACATGAAAACAAGACTTTTCACAAAAGCCAGTGCAGCAGCTTTCAGCTTAATGATTGCTTGCGGAGCACTAACAGGATGTGCCGACAAAGACGTGTACAATCCTAATGCTGGTAAACCGGAATTAAAGCCGGAAGGTGAATATTTTAATTTCACTACGACTACAAACGTTGATTTCAACGTAAACTATGGAAAATTCGCTGCCGGTTCTTTGTTGGAGATATATACAAAGAATCCCATCATCTACAACAACGATGGTACATATACTATGAATGGCGAAGCCCAGTACAAAATCTTTGCAGATGCCGATGGATGCTTTAAAGGTAAAGTAGAACTCGCTACAGCAACGGATAAAGTATATATCTATTCTCCAAGTTGGGGAGCGCCCATGTGCGTAGAAGCAGATGTTGAAAATGGTAAGGTAACTATTGATACTACTGTGGAAGATGAAACAGTTACACGCTCAATGGCTAAAACACGAGCTGTTCAAAATCCTCAGATCTGGACTGTAACCGGTAAAAAGAATCTGTATAGTGTTGTAAACTGGGATGGCGAACGATTTGGAGAGCCAAAAGACCTAAATAAGATTATTGAAAAAGGAAATTTGGGCAATGCAATAGGTACCATCCAAAATACATTGTGGAAAGCACCAAATAATGGCAAGAAGCCTGAAGGTTTGGATAATTCATCACTGGTTACAGATACTAAACACATAAACACAGTAATTGCAAAGGCTTACAAGGATAAAGATAACGTAGTGCATAATATAGAAAGCGCACAAATATGGTTGACTTTCCTTACTGAATCTGCATGGCATCAAAATGCCATTGGATATTATTATTATCCGAGTGATAAAGTTCCATCCACGGCTAATGATGTGAAAAAATATATTTTATTTCCCAATGCATCTATAACCGGAAATGTACCGTATATGGCGAAACGAGAAACCTCTCGTGTAACTTATGATCCCTACGATTTTGGAAGATACAATGCTCCAGTAAGTACTAACAGGAAGATTCAGCTACTTTATGTAGATGATAAGGGAAATGTTTCTACTGAATTTCCATCCGGCTATACAATCGGTTATTTCATCATGCCAAAAGAATATAAAACAAGCAATAACAATTCTGAGGGCACCTATAAATTGTCCGACAACTACATTTATTCCAATAATACTTGGAACAAAAATAGAGCGAACAACTTCATTTCACTTTCTACTGAAGATGGAACTGTTGTTTACGGTGTAGAAGATGGAGGTGATACAAGTTATGAAGATATTTTGTTCTGTATTCAGGCAAATCCCAAAGAAGCTATTCAAGACCCGGATCGTCCTGTAATTAAACCCGATGAACCTGTAATTACAACCACTGAAACAACTTATCGTACTTATGCCTTTGAAGATACATGGCCCACAGGTGGTGATTATGACCTGAATGATGTGATTATTGAGCATAAACGTCAAGTTACTGTAACCAATAAGAACTACGTTACGAAAGTAGAAGATACCTTTACTGCTACACAGGAAAAGAATGCAGCTACATTTCAGAATGCGTTTGCCGTTCAATTTGCCAGCGATCAACGAGGTACAATCGTATTGCCAACAGGAGCAATTGACGAGTTAGGAGAAACCTCTTCGGTTATTCTGTTCCCAAATGCAATTGCGGCAAAAGATCAAAAGTTCGCGGTAACACGTACATTTGGCAAAGAGGAACTGACAAAGGATAGATTGAAAACAGATATTAAAACTCTAAATCCGTTTATCATCTCTCAATATATTGCCGGAGAAGTCAACCGCAAGGAAGTGCATCTACCCAAAAACCAACCTACCAGCAAAGCGGATCCGACTCAAGTAGGAGCTAAAGATGATGCATACTACATTAATAAAAACGGCAAATATCCATTTGCTATTATGTTACCGGAAAGATCGGCTTCTGAAGCAGAAATAAACTTCAAGCCGGCAACCGAAACGATCAGTATAGATAAGGAGTATCCTGACTTCACTAAATGGGTAGAATCAGAAGGAAAGGAATTCAATGACTGGTATCTGAACTATAAACCTCTTTAATAACAAAATTAAAGTTAGCATATCAAACCGGAGGCTGCACAATGAAAATTTGTGCAGCCTTCTTTTTTTCTTAATATTTTTTCTACATTTGTACCCATTATACGAAAAACAGAACTGTACCAAGCAGGAAAAAATGAAGATTACAACGCCCGTCAGACATACTATACGCTTCCGCCGTTGGAGCAGAAAGGCTTATGCAGCATTTGCCAGCATAGGGCATTGTGTCACCATCGGCAATCTGCCAAAAAATGTAGCAGACAGTTCTCTTTCGAAACAAAAAGCTACAGGTTCGGCCGGTCATGCTTCGTGTGGCAAAGATAGCGCTTGGGAAGGAGTGGCCGAAGGAAAAGAAACAGATATCGGCATCCCGATAGAAAGCTATACGACACTTACCTGCGGAATGGCAGGAACAGAAATAATCGTTCAAGCACTTTTTGGTTCACCAATCATTCGCCCCTGCGCATACACGGACGGAGAAGAAACGTATATACTAAAACAAAGAAATCACATAAGCACGAATTATCAGAAAACAGCCGGTTCATTAACCAAGTGGCTATATCCTGATAATTCGTGCTTCTTTTTTTATCAACGCACTTAATCGTAGAAGGTATGACAATAAAGAATTTAAAAGAGAAGGTATTACATGGCTACTCCATCTGTAAAGAAGAAGCAGAATGGCTTGCAGCCCAACCCGACAAAGAAGCTCTATATGAAGCAGCTCATGAAATAACCCAAGCATTGGCTTCGGAGGAGTTTGACATGTGTTCCATTATCAATGCAAAATCGGGCCGGTGTCCGGAAAACTGCAAATGGTGTGCACAGTCGTCACACTATAAGACAAAAGCCGAGGTATACGACCTGGTTGATAAGGAAGAATGCCTGAGACATGCCAAATATAATGAAGAACAAGGAGTTGCACGCTTTTCACTGGTTACCAGCGGACGGAAACCATCGGGCAAAAACATGGAGAGCCTATGCGAAGCTGCCCGCTATATGCGGAAACACTCGTCTATACAGCTATGCGCTTCGCTAGGATTGCTCAACGAAGAGGAGATGCGCGCACTGCATAATTCGGGAATTACGCGTTACCACTGTAATCTGGAAACGGCCCCCTCCTACTTCCCCACCCTTTGCAGCACACACACCCAAGAAGAAAAGCTACGCACGCTGCAAGCAGCACGCAACGTAGGTATGGACATCTGTAGCGGCGGAATCATCGGCATGGGCGAAAGCATGGAACAACGAATTGAGTTTGCTTTTACATTAAAAGGCATAAACGTACAATCCATTCCTATCAATCTTTTAAGTCCCATCCCCGGCACACCGCTGGAACAACAGGCACCTCTTACGGAAGAGGAAATTTTAACTACCATCGCCCTGTTCCGTTTCATTAACCCCACCGCCTTCCTCCGTTTTGCAGGAGGTCGTTCGCAATTGAGCAAAGAGGCTGTAAAAATGGCATTACATATCGGAATCAACTCTGCAATTGTCGGAGATTTATTGACCACCCTCGGTTCGAAAGTATCGGAAGACAAGGAATTGATTGAAGATGCAGGTTATAAATTTGCTGACTCACAATTTGACCGTGAACACTTGTGGCATCCTTATACATCGACCACCAATCCGCTGCCTGTATATAAAGTGAAGCAGGCAGAGGGTGCCACCATCACATTGGAGAGTGGGCAGACTTTGGTTGAGGGTATGTCTTCCTGGTGGTGTGCCGTACATGGTTATAACAATCCTGTGTTGAACAACGCAGCAGAAGAGCAGCTCCGGAGAATGTCGCATGTGATGTTCGGAGGGTTGACACACGATCCGGCTATAGAGTTAGGAAAGTTATTGTTGCCACTTGTACCGCCCTCCATGCAGAAGATATTCTATGCAGACTCAGGTTCGGTGGCAGTGGAGGTTGCCATGAAGATGGCTGTTCAATATTGGTATGCCAAAAGCCTCTCATCACCGGCACAGGCATCTCTGGAAAAGAAAAGCAACTTTGTGACCATACGAAAGGGATATCATGGAGATACATGGAATGCCATGTCTGTTTGTGATCCGGTGACAGGTATGCACTCGCTATTCGGTTCCGCACTTCCGATAAGATATTTTGCCCCAAGACCCAATTCCCGTTTTGGTGGTGAATGGGATGCACAGGATGCTATGAATTTGCTGGATATCGTGGAAGAGCATCACGAAGAACTTGCCGCACTTATCCTTGAGCCTGTTGTGCAAGGAGCAGGGGGCATGTGGTTTTATCATCCGCAATACCTGCGCGAAGCAGCAAGAATATGCAAGGAGTATAATATGTTGCTGATATTCGATGAAATAGCAACAGGCTTCGGACGAACCGGAAAACTCTTTGCCTGGGAGCATGCCGGAGTAGAGCCGGACATCATGTGTATAGGCAAAGCACTGACCGGCGGATATATGACCCTATCTGCCGTACTAGCTACCAACGAAGTGGCAGACACGATTTCCAATCAAACACCCGGCGCTTTTATGCACGGTCCTACATTTATGGGAAATCCGTTGGCATGCGCCGTAGCTTGCGCATCTGTGAAGCTATTGACATCTCCCGAATATGACTGGAAAGGGAAGGTAAGCAAAATCGAAGCGCAACTGGAAAAGGAACTGGCCCCTGCACGAGATTTGCCAATAGTAAAAGAAGTGCGTATATTAGGCGCCATCGGCGTGATAGAGTTACTGGAAAATGTAGATATGGCATGGATGCAACGCCGATTTGTGGAAGAAGGCATTTGGTTGCGCCCCTTCGGAAAACTTGTCTATATCATGCCGCCGTTTATCGTCGAACCCGAACAGTTGACAAAGTTGACAAGGGGAGTTATAAAGATTGTAAGAGAAATGGGATTTCTATAAATGAAGAATTCTTTTAAATGAGGAAGAAAGAATGAGGAATGAAGAATTTGGCTGCGCTATTGTGGAACGGATGCGGCAAGAGATGCAGGATTTGAAGGAAGATAGTAATTTGCGCCGGTTGCCACAGATGACGCATGAGGGAAGCGAAGTGGTGGTGAATGGGAAGAGGATGCTGAATCTTTCTTCCAATGATTACCTTGGACTGGCTGCCGACAGGAAACTTAGGGAGGAATTCCTCAAGACTTTGACACCTGATACGTTTCTGCCTACGTCCTCCTCTTCTCGTTTGCTAACGGGAAATTTCAGTGTTTACGAAGAGTTGGAAACGGAGCTGGTATCCTTGTTTGGTACGGAAGCAGCATTGGTATTCAATAGCGGCTATCACGCCAATACGGGGATTCTGCCTGCTGTGAGTGATACGCAGACTTTGATATTGGCGGACAAGCTGGTACATGCCAGTATCATTGATGGTATCCGTCTTTCGGCAGCACGTTGCATTCGTTACCGCCACAATGATTTATCGCAAGTGGAACGCCTGCTCAAGGAACACCATGCAAGTTACAGGCAGATCATTATCGTTACTGAAAGTATATTCAGCATGGACGGCGATGAAGCCGACCTGAAAGAGTTAGTAAGAATAAAACAGTATTACAATAACGTTCTGCTATATGTTGACGAAGCGCATGCATTCGGCGTGCGTGGTAAAAAAGGATTGGGTTGTGCAGAAGAAACCGGATGCATAAAAGATATCGACTTCTTAGTAGGCACTTTTGGTAAAGCGGCAGCATCTGCCGGTGCATACATTGTTTGCCAAAAGACCATACGGGAGTATCTCGTAAACCGGATGCGGACACTCATCTTTACCACCGCATTACCTCCGGTAAATATTGCCTGGACGTTATTTATCGTCCGTAAATTGGCTGGAATGCAGGAGCGCAGGGAACATCTCGACCAGATTAGCCGCATGTTGCGTGAAGCATTGCAAGCCAAAGGATATGCTTGTCCTAGCGTGAGTCACATCGTACCAATGGTTATCGGCCCTAGTGCAGATGCAGTGTTGCGTGCCGAAGAGTTGCAACGACACGGATTCTATGCCTTACCGGTACGTCCGCCTACGGTACCTGAAGGTACTTCACGTATCCGATTCTCACTGACGGCAGATATTAAGGAAGAAGAGATAAAAGAACTGATTAATGAGATTTAATATGAAACAAACCTATATTATCCACCAACATCATCCCCGCCTACTGCTATTCTTTGCAGGCTGGGGCGCTGACGAAACTCCATTTAAAGTATACCATCCCGCTAACAGCGATTTCATGGTATGCTACGACTACCGTACATTGGATTTTGATTCATCCGGTTTGGACGAATATAAGGAAGTAAATGTTATCGGGTGGTCAATGGGAGTTTGGGCAGCATCGCAAGTGGTACCGCAACTCTCCTTACCCATAGCATCGAGCGTCGCCATCAATGGTACGCCCTACCCTATTGACGAGCACCTTGGTATTCCTCCCGCCATTTTCCGCGGCACCTTGGACGGACTTACAGGCGCTTCCCTCCATAAATTCCTCCGCAGAATGTGTAAAGATGGGGCGGCTTTCAAAGCCTTTCTGGAAATTACCCCACGACGCCCGTTAGAGGAATTGCACGATGAATTGGCAGAGATAGAGAAGATGTATAATAAACTGCTGCCAGCCACTTTTCATTGGCAGGAAGCCGTAGTGGGCAGCAATGACCGGATAATTCCTCCTGCAAACCAATTGCAAGCCTGGGAAACATTGGGGACTCCGGTAAAGCAAACAGAAGAAGCACATTATCAAGAAGAAATTTTCCGACGCTATTTACAAGAACTATGGATAAACAACTGATTGCCGAACGTTTTGCCAAAGCAAGAAATACTTACTCCCGTGAAGCACGTGTGCAACAGCAAGTAGCGGAAAAGATGATGCATCTGCTTGCACAGAAGGCGGACTACGGCTTCAATCATATCGTGGAATTCGGATGTGGAACCGGTAGCTACTCCCGCATTCTACTACACAGGTTGCAACCCCAAACGTTGTTACTCAACGACCTTTGCAAAGAGATGGAAGAGTGCGTCAACGAGTTATGCCAATCACCCAATGTCCGCTTTGTACCCGAAGATGCCGAGTGTCTTGACTTCCCCGAAAAGACTGATCTGATAACCTCTTGTTCCACTTTGCAATGGTTCAATGATCCAGCCCAATTCTTTGTTCGTTGCCATTGCTCATTAGCCGCAGGCGGTGTTTTGGCATTCAGTACTTTTGGTGCGGAGAATATGCACCAAATCCGTCGGCTTACAGGACATGGGCTCGATTATCTGCCACTTGAGGAACTGCAATCGTTATTATCTCCCTATTTTGATATCCTCCATGCAGAAGAGGAGATTGTTTCCCTGCCCTTCGACACTCCGCAACATGTATTAAAACATTTGAAACAAACCGGAGTAACCGGAACGGAAAAAAAGGTATGGACCCGCAGACGTTTACAGTCCTTTTGTGACGAATACATCCGCTTGTTCAGCGATAATGAGGGTAATGTTTCATTGACTTACCATCCTATCTACATCATAGCCAAAAAGAAATCCAATTAAACGAAATATACAGAATCATGGAATCGGATATTTATTTCATCAGCGGCATCGATACAGATGCCGGAAAAAGTTATTGCACCGCTTGGTATGCCAACGAACTGGCTAAATGCGGTAAACGTGTCATCACTCAAAAGTTCATTCAAACGGGCAACAAAGGATATTCGGAAGATATCGACCTGCACCGTCGGATTATGGGTACAGGCTACCTGTCAGAAGATCGTGAAGGATTAACCATGCCTGAAATATTCTCTTACCCCTGTTCCCCTCATCTGGCATCGCGCATAGACAATCGCCCTATTGACTTCTACAAGATAGAGCAAGCCACTCTGGAACTTGCCCGACGCTACGACATTGTACTCGTAGAAGGTGCAGGTGGGCTCATGGTCCCTCTTACAGAAGAGTATCTCACCATCGACTACATTGCCGAAAAGCAATACCCGCTCATTTTCGTAACTTCCGGTAAACTAGGTAGCATCAATCATACTTTGCTCAGTTTCGAAGCCATCAAGAACAGAAATATCAGACTGGATACCGTGTTGTATAACCTCTATCCCACAGTAGAGGACAAGACCATTCAGGAGGACACGATGCATTACATACAGACTTACATTACCAAACATTTCCCGGGGACCAAGTTCGAGGTAGTACCGGAAATAAGATATTAATATCATGTCACACAAGAAATTAACATCGTGTATCACATCTTATTAATATCGTGTCAACACGAAGTTAATATCGTGCTAACACGATATTAACTTCCTATTTTTGCACTATCTGAGCCGAATTTTAGTAACTTTGCAGCGCATTAAACGTCTTACGAGATATGGAAGCATTAACACTAGATATCACAGAAAAAATTTTACTCGCTGCAACGGGAGTTCTTTTCATTATTCAAGTCATTTACTATATCTGCCTTTACAACCGTATTCACTCCCGAAGCCGTGCTGTGAGTCGTGGGGATGCCCATTTCAGTCAGGAATTACCACCCATATCCGTCATTATCTGCGCCCGTGAAGAATCGGAGAACTTACGGCAGAACCTGACTTCAGTATTGGAACAGGACTATCCACAGTTTGAAGTCATCGTTATCAATGATGGTAATACGGACCAAAGCGAGGACTATCTGACGTTGTTGGAAGATAAATATCCACATCTTTACCATAGTTTTGTACCCGATTCATCGCGTTACATCAGCCGGAAAAAATTGGCTCTGACACTTGGCATTAAAGCCAGCAAGCACGATTGGTTGGTATTCACCGATGCCAAATGTATGCCTCAAAGCAATCAATGGTTACGCTTGATGGCACGCAATTTTACCTCCCGTACACAGATCGTATTAGGGTATAGTGGGTATGAACGTGGCAAAGGCTGGCTGCACAAACGAGTTTGTTTTGACAATTTGTTCAACTCAATGCGTTATTTGGGATTTGCCCTTGCAGGCAGTCCGTTTATGGGTATCGGTCGTAACCTTGCTTATCGTAAAGAGCTTTTCTACGGACACAAAGGATTCTCAGCCCATCTTAATCTGCAAAGAGGAGATGATGATTTATTTATTAATCAAGTGGCTACTGCCGAAAATACCCGGATAGAAACAGATGTGAATGCCATTGTACGTATGCAACCTGTATATCGTGCCAAAGATTGGAAAGAGGAAAAAATCGGTTATGCATCCACTGCCAGATTATATAAGGGAGTTCAACGCTGGGTTGCCGGCTTCGAAACATCCACACGTCTGGCTTTCTATGGCGCATGGATTGCCATGCTTGTGGTGGGTATTCTCAACTTTCATTGGTTGGCGGCAGGTATCGCATTTCTTATCTTCCTGCTCCGTTTTACAATGCAAGCCATCATTATCAATAAGACTGCTAAAGATCTGGAAGAGAACCGCAAATATTACTTCACATTACCTGTGTTCGATTTATTGCAACCTATGCAGTCTTTACGGTGGAAGCTGTATTGTCTGTTCAGAAAGAGAAGCGGGTTCCTGAGAAAATAAAGATAGTTTCAAACGCTATTCGTAGCGAATGGAAGTTGCCGGATGAATGCGTGTAATGAGGTAAGACGGTCCCAGTAGCATCAGAACCGAAGCCAGCAACGTACCGACATTCAGCAGCAGGAATAACCAAAGATTAAAGGAAACCGGAACGGTGTCCATGTAGTAAGTTTCCGGATCGAGTTTGAATAGGCCGAACCAATGTTGGATAAAGTAAAATGCAAAACCGATTATATTCCCCCAAAGCATTCCCTTACCAATCAGGAATACAGAGAACCAAAGGAAAACTTTGCGAATAGTAAAGTTATTAGCCCCCAAAGACTTCAGGATACCAATCATAGATGTACGCTCAATAATGATAATAAGTAATCCCGAAACCATTGTAAAGCCGGCAACTCCGATCATCAAAATGAGTATAACCCATATATTCACATCCAAGATGCCCAACCAGGCAAAGATTTGAGGATTAAGTTGCTCCACATTTCGCACACAGTATTCTGCACCAAAGCGGTCAGAACGTTCATTCGTATCGGCAGCAATCTGATAAGTAGTTTCTTCCAGTTTATCGTAATCACGCAATTCCAGTTCAACACCACTCACCTGATCGGGCTCCCATTTATTCAGACGGTTTACCAAGCAAAGGTCAGTCAAAAGGAAAAGATTATCATATTCAGAGAAATTAGTCTGGTAAATGCCCACTATCTTCAAACGTCGTGCACGCACATCATCTTGTATATAGTAGGTGTCTATCTTATCGCCCAACTTCAATCTCATCTTATCAGCCAGAGACTTTGAAATAACTACCTGATTGGAAGAAGCCGAATCGCTGAATTGTGGAAACTCTCCTTCAAGTAAATGACGACGGAAAAATGTCCTGTCATATTCCGGACCGATACCCTTCAATACCATTCCCTGAAACGCATTGAGCGTTTTTATCATGCCCGGTTTTGTAGAATAACGCTGCACATGCTTTACCTCCGGATAATCGGAAAGCGCAGCAATCATACTATCACCTACTGCAATAGGGCGCGTCTCATAAGAACGAGCAGCATCCATATTGCCAATTTGAATATGAGCTCCAAAACCTACAATCTTATCCCTTATTTCACTCTTGAAGCCGACAATAACCGACACTGCAATAATCATCACCGCCAGCCCGATAGCAATACCTATCATAGCAATGAGAACAGCCGGACGGGAAACTTGTTTTCCGGGTTCACTGTTGCGATAAATACGAAGGGCTATAAAACGGGATAAATTCATAATTAGTGATTAATCTTCTGTGCGCCCCGGATAAGCTTCCAATGCTTTTTGAAGCACAAACAGAGCACGATTCAAGTCATCCTTTTTCAACACGTAAGCAATGCGGACTTCATTACGTCCGGAACCGGGAGTAGTATAGAAGCCTGAAGCCGGAGCCATAAAGACCGTTTGTCCTTCGTATTCGAAATCAGATAAACACCATGCACAGAACTTGTCAGAATCATCTACCGGAAGTTTTGCTACTGTATAGAAAGCACCCATCGGAATAGGCGAATATACACCGGGGATGCGGTTCAATCCATCAATCAGGCATTTACGGCGTTCTACATATTCATCGTATGTATCGCGCAAGTAATCTTCACCTGCATCCAACGATGCTTCGGCAGCAATCTGACCAATCAACGGAGGACTGAGACGAGCCTGGCAGAACTTCATAACAGCATCACGTATCTCTTTGTTCTTGGTAATCAAAGCACCGACACGAATACCGCATTCCGAATAACGCTTGGATACGGAATCAATCAATACAACATTATTCTCAATTCCTTCCAAGTGGCAGGCCGAGATATAAGGAGAACCGGTATAAATGAATTCGCGATATACTTCATCGGAGAAGAGGAAAAGATCGTACTTCTTCACAAGGTCGCGTATCTGGTTCATTTCACGACGGGTATAAAGATAACCGGTCGGATTGTTAGGATTACAAATCAATATAGCGCGTGTGCGTTCATTGATTAGCTCCTCGAACTTTTCTACCTTCGGCAAAGAGAATCCTTCTTCAATGGTAGTAGCAATGGTACGTATCTTAGCCCCTGCAGAAATAGCAAATGCCATGTAGTTGGCGTAAGCAGGTTCCGGAACGATAATCTCATCACCCGGATTAAGACATGCCAGGAAGGAAAACAATACAGCCTCCGAGCCTCCAGAAGTGATAATGATATCATCAGCAGTCAGGTTGATATTATATTTCTGGTAATACCCCACCAGCTTTTCGCGATAACTGCGATAGCCCGCGCTGGGACTGTATTCCAAAACCTTACGGTCTATATTACGTATCGCATCAATTGCGACTTGCGGTGTCGGCAGGTCGGGCTGACCGATATTCAGATGGAATACATGCACACCTCTTTGCTTGGCAGCATCTGCCAGAGGAGCCAGCTTTCTAATAGGAGACGCAGGCATCTCCACTCCGCGAATAGATATTGTTGGCATGAGATTTATTTACGATTTAACAATTTACAATTTACGAATGATATTACTATCATTTTATTATTAAGTTGCAAAAGTACACATTTATTTGATACCTAAAGATAGCTAAGACATAAAAACTTTAAAAACCTTATCTATATTAAAAACACTATGTTTTATGAAAAGAATCTTGTACCTTTGAAATATCAAACAAAAAGCAACTACATTTGCTAAATCGTAAAACGCTAAAACCGTAAAATAAATATGGTCATCAACCTCATAACCTTTGCTTCTATCTTACACAAGAAAACAACTGTCCGGAGTTCACACGAAGTGATATTGACTGAATTGGAGAAATACTTCACTGTTAATTTCATTGATTACAAAGACATTAACAAACTTTCGCCCAACGACTTCAGTATTATTTTTATCGCTACCGGAGGGGTAGAACGGTTAGTTATTCAACATTTCGAATCACTCCCCCGCCCTGCTATTCTACTGGCAGACGGCATGCAGAATTCTCTTGCTGCTGCCCTCGAAATTTCATCCTGGCTTCGTGGACGAGGCATGAAAAGTGAAATTTTACACGGTGAATTGTCCGAAATAATTAAACGCATCTTTGTTCTGCACAGTAATTTCAAAGCGCAACGCAATCTATTTGGAGTGCGTATCGGTGTGATCGGTACGCCCTCTAGCTGGCTCATCGCCAGCAATGTGGATTACTTGCTTGCCAAACGTCGTTGGGGAGTAGAATACACGGATATTCCTTTGGAACGTATCTATGAATATTACGAGCAAATAACAGATGATGAAGTAGGTGAAGCTTGCGCCGGACTTGCCGGAAAAGCGCTTGCTTGCCGTGAAGCTTCTCCCGAAGATATGATTAAGGCTATGCGCCTCTACCGTGCTATTAAAAAGGTAGTGGAAGAAGAAAAATTAAGTGCCATCACCCTGAGTTGTTTCCGAATGATAGAGCAAACAGGTACAACCGGATGTCTTGCTCTCGCCTTGCTAAATGACGAAGGAATCATTGCCGGATGTGAAGGTGACCTGCAATCTATCTTCACCATGCTCACAACGAAAGTATTGACCGGAAAGTCTACTTTTATGGCAAACCCTTCCATGATTAATGCACGTACCAACGAAATTGTACTTGCTCATTGTACGGTGGGCATCAAACAAACCGAAAAGTTCATTATCCGCAACCATTTTGAAACAGAAAGCGGTATCGGTATTCAAGGAATACTGCCTACAGGCGATGTGACCATCGTAAAATGTGGCGGAGAATGTTTGGATGAATATTATTTAAGTACCGGTACATTGACCGAAAATACGAACTACATCAATATGTGCCGTACCCAAGTACGAATAAAAATGAATACTCCGGCCGAGTATTTCTTAAAAAGTCCTTTAGGAAATCACCATATTTTGCTACATGGCAATTACGAAACAGTACTGGATGAATTTCTACAATCCAACGGATGTAAACGTATCTAATAAAATTAGAGGGTGTCAAAAGTACTTTTCACCACAGATTACACAGATTAACACAAATTGAAATTAAATCATTGATTATCAGCATATATAATCTGCGACAATCTGTGTAATCTGTGGTGAGTTATGACACATCCTCTTATTATAGTCTATTCTTCTATTGGGTTGTATTCGCCATTCACATCGGGAAGTCTCACTTCAAATCTCGTTCCCTTACCTAATTCCGAAGTAACGGAAATATGTCCTTGCAGCCTATCGACAATTGTACGGCAAATGCTCAACCCTAATCCTGCGCCTTGCGTAAAGTTATCTGCCTTAAAGAAGCGTTCAAAAATATGCTTCTGAGCTTCTTGCGAAATACCGCTACCGGTATCTTCAACAAAAATTGTGGTATAACCCGGTTCATCCGTTATATAACCAAAGGTAATACTACCTTGTACCGTAAATTTCTTAGCATTATTTATCAGATTATTTACCACTTGTTTCAGACGGACAGTATCAGTAGGTATAAACTTACCTTCACCTTCGGGGAATACAGTGCGCAACTCTACACCTTCGGGCATGCTCAGGCGCTGGGAGTCATATATCTGTTGCATAACAAAAGTTAGATTATACGATGCAAACTTGAAGTCCATCGTACCCGACTCGATACGGGAAAGATCAAGTATATCACTCATCAAAGCCAAAAGTAAGGTACAATTTGTATTGATTGTCTCTACAAATTGCTTAACCTCCTCAGGTGTGAAGCTATCTACATCTTTCAATAAGTCAGAAAAGCCGACAATAGAATTCAGCGGAGTACGTATTTCATGGCTCATATTGGCAAGGAATGCTGACTTTAATTTATCAGCCTGTAAAGCCTGGTCACGCGCGGCAATCAATGCTTCCTCCGTATCTTTATAACGTTGAATGCTTTGGCATACACCCAATACCATATAGGGTTCATCCGGTTTCAAACCATCATAAGCCGTACTACGGAACTCCCACCACTCATAACCTCCATCTGCATTCTGCAAACGGAAATTCAAACGGGAATTCAATTCACGTCCTAAAATAATAGAGTCAAAATGTATACGGGTATGCGACAAATCATCCGGATGTATAAGCTGTTCCATTTCATTTCTATCTAAGTAATCAGATTTACCCGTATGATTGAAACGTCTCAGTACCCCTCCCGGAAAATGGAAGCTACTTAAATGCATATTATACTGCCAAGGATAAATAGAGCTTTCTTCAACCGCCATATTAAAGAAGCGTTTCTGCATCTCCTCATCTGAAATATTACGGCAGACAATAGCCATTCCCGTCATTTTATCGTTAGCAAAGATAGGTACTACTTCACCCGAAACAGGGAAATAAGTTCCTTTATGATTCTCCTGCATAAATGCATTTTCGGGAATCGGAACAGGTTTCCTTTCTGTACGAACTTCTTTCAATATATCTTGCAGAATATCTTTTCCACGCATAAATATATGAAAAATAGATCCTGCCATTTGTCCTTCATAATAACGGGCAGAGTGTACTTCGGGAGACAAACCCAACATTATCATCAAGGGGCGGTTGACAAAATGAATACGCAAATCCATATCATACGTAATCAGTCCGTCGCGGATAGAGCAGAATATATTGTCGAACTCATCCCGTTGTTCTACCAATCTATGTTGTATCAACAAACGTGTCTGAGCATGAATGCGTCTGCGCGACTCGCGAC
Source organism: uncultured Bacteroides sp. (assembly GCA_900555635.1). GTDB lineage: Bacteria > Bacteroidota > Bacteroidia > Bacteroidales > Bacteroidaceae > Bacteroides. The sequence goes on along the minus strand of USLU01000018.1, from coordinate 67,436 downwards.
GGTTGATACGAAAAAGCCATACTACCAACAGAACCAGTGCGCCCACGATCAACGAATAGAACAAGACAATCCATACTCTATATTTTTCAACCATCGGTATATTCAAGACAATACCTTGATTCTCTACACGTCCCATATCAACATGAAAAAACTGCAGCTGTTTGTAGTCGTACAACAAACCACCTGACATATTCACTACTCCGAAAGATGCGGGAGATTCGCCTTTCAGAACTCGTGCGGCACGCTTACCTGCTTCATATGTTCCCTTATAAGGCTCTACGTCATATGCACAAAAAACACCATTCGTTAAAGCCAGATTCTGACATGCAAAAACAGGAGCTTTGGAGTTTTTTCCGATAAAAGAAAGAAAAGGGGTCCACTTAGGAGCAATAACAATGCGATTGTATGCATTATATTCATAACATATGGAAGCTATAACCGAGCTGGGAGCTTGCGCTTGTACATTGAGTTTTTTCCATTTATACTCCGGAAATTGCTTATTAAATCGACTCCAATATTCTTCCATGGCTCTCACACCTCTCCGGCTTAATTGGCTGCTATCCGAAAGACATACAATTTCTGTGCGATTAGGATATACACGCTTGGCTTCTTGCAACAAAGCAGCAAAATCATTCTTTGCCGTATAGCCACAGACATTCGGCATGCTATTGAATAAATTTTCATCCGGAAACTTGATGCCTGAAACAACCACAGGCAACTGATAAGCTAAGGAATCACCGCAATGCGTTAAAGTATAGAAAGCCTCATCGCCGGACGTAACAATAAGATCCGTATTTCTTTGACGGGCCCGTTCACAAATACGTCGCATTATCACACATTCAGAAGAAAAAGACCAATAATCGGCATTTAAATATTCAATTACGACATTCGCATTTACTCCCCCTTTCTCGAGTCCCCCCTTTAACCCCATAGTAAGACGATCGTGCCAAGGCGTATGTTTGGTATATGATTGTATAAAAAGTACATTGTAGGTACGTTCTGCAGCAGAAAGCATTTCCGGCATTATCCATATCAAGCTCAAAAACAATGGAATAAAAAGGCGTTTCCTCATAATATTCTTTTTTGGAACTTTGAACAAAGTTCTTAATTTGATTTCGCAAATATACAAGTTATATTGAGAAAGAGCGTAGAATATTCAAAAAAACTTATTCATCTTATTCATCATGTAACGCCTCGGCAGGCTGAACCTTCATTGCGTTTGAAGCCGGATACCAGATACCTATAATGACCATCATTGCCATCAGGCTGAAAACAGCCAATGTACAGATTATAAATCTGCCCCAACCGGCATCCGTAGCTTCTGTAAAGGTTAAGTCAGCTAACATCATATTCATACAAATTATTATTGCGGGAATAGCAGCAATTACCAGCAGTAAAAGGCCCTCACCCAGCAACTGACCACGTATTTTGTTACGACTGCTTCCCATAGCCATACGTAAAGCTATTTCGCTACGACGATGACGAGTACGGAACCAGAAAGTACCCATAAGCCCTATAAAAACATTGAAAACAAAGAAAATTACAATAAGGCGCGCACTGCGGATATAAGGAGTTATTCCCTCGGCAGCATCACGCTCTATTTTCTGTTCTTTATAACTACGGATATCGAAAAGATAAAATGGAGATACTCGCAACATGGGAGTCATATCCCGATAGAAACTAGCGGCAAAATCATCTGTATCTGCTTCGGGACGAATACGGATTGAAATAGACGGAATATTTTGTATTTCATAAAACCAATCAGGAAACGGCGTCAGGATAAAAGGTTCGTAACGGGCATAATCGTCCGTTTTCTGTAAGGCACATACAGAAGAAACCCAATAACGCAAACCGCCGCTATAATAATCCATAAACTCGCGTTTTAATGCTCCGTCACTTGTTTGAAATAAACTATCCGCCAAGTCTGGAGTAATCACAGCAGGTACAGGGCTGGCAGAGGGATTCCATCCGGCTGAGGAGAAAAGAAGGGAAGAACCATTTTCATCAACTGCTCCGGCTTCTCCTGAAGTGGGTATTTTACTCCCTTGTAATATTGGGATACGCATAACATTGAAATACTCCGGAGACACATAGCGGATATTGGCCGCTATTACATGTACACTATCCGTGGTATACCCCTGATGGACACAACCACGGGTATATGTATCAGTACCTAGCCACATCGTGGCACTTTCCACAGCCGGATATTGCTTGATACGGCGAAATACTTCTTCCAAAGGTTTGAACCAAAATTGCTGCAAGCTATCTTTCGAATTACATAGCACTAATTGTGTAGGATTACAGGAAATTCTTACCTTATAAACATTTTCCAAATCATATCCTTTAGACTGCCGCTCTGCATGACCAAAGCTGTACAGAACATCAACGCAGTACCACATCAACGTAAAAACAATCAGCAATTCGGCAAACAACCAGCCATTGCTACGGCGCTGATTCCATATCTGGTGCAAAACGGAGTGTATCATAATTATCTATTTTTAAAGTTATCAGTCAGCAATCTGTTTATTCCCCGCCGATTACTTGAGCAACGGGACGATTGGTAGCATGCCATGCCGGAATAAAAACGGACAGCAGATTAAACAACAAACAAACCACCAGCACAGCCAGAAATACCGTCGGACGAAGGAACAACCAAATACTTACGTCGAAATTCGCTCCGGGAGCACCATCGCCAAGCATCCAGTCCTTGCCCAACCACAAAAACAGGCACGAGAAAGCAAAACCAAGCAGCGCCCCGGCAAATGCTAATACCAAATTTTCACGAAGCAGTTGCATCATCAGTGTATATCGGCTGGCTCCGTAGGCTTTTCGTACAGCAAGTTCTGACATTCGCCGGGACATTTGTGAAGAAATAAGTCCGCTAACGTTGATAGCAGGTACAATCAATAATATCAGTCCTAATATAATACAAGTCACGGCAGGAGTTATCATATCATTACGGAAGAATTGACGCTCCGTATAAGTACTGAGATCGGGAAGATCCAATTTAAAATCGGTCAAGGTTTCGTTGAAACGGGCAAGCGAAACTTCTATTTGTTCCTTAACTTCTTCTTTACCAACTCCCTCCTTAGCAAGAACCATCGCTTCGAAATCCCCCCTTAGTCCCTCGCTATTCAGACTAGTACTCTCCGTAGAGTATGGCATCCACAATTCACCATAGGCGAACATGAAAAGTGAACTTACATCTTTGGTAACACCTACAACGCGTTTAGGCTTAAAGTTAACAAAATAATTCTTGCCGATAGCAGCTTCGGCCGATCCGAAAGCTTCGCGAGCCAATTGTTCACCAATAACGACGACATCCCTACAAGCATCGAATTCTTCGGCACTGAACAACCGTCCTGCCACAACCGGAATATCATACACACGCCAATAGTTCAAATCTACTTGACGTACCGTGCGGCGCATTCCCTGTTCCGGTGATGCACCGCAATACCTTGTATAAGTAGGTCCAAGATAGGTTATCACCTCCGCACCCGGCAAATCCTTAAAAACAGCATTCACTGCCCGATAAGACATACCCGTATTGGCATTACCATGATCGGACTTTCTATAAGAATATCCATAGGAGGAATATACCATACGGTCGCGATGAGACTCAGGAGCGATATTGGCTGTCTGTATATCATACACCATATAAATAACCATCACAAAGGTGATACTCACCGCCGTTCCAATAATGGAAACAACACTGAAAAAAAGATTCTGACGGATAAGAGCGATAATTTGCTTCATAGTATGAAATCTATATAGTATTTATTCATCATGTAACGCCTCAGCAGGCTGCACTTTCATTGCTTTGCTTGCCGGATACCAGATTCCCCCAATAATCATCAATGCCATTAATAACCAAGTAAGGAGAACTCCAAGTAAAAAACGTCCTGTATCAAAAGGTAACTTAGTAACATCCACCAATTCGGCAAATCCCACATTTAAAGCAATAATCACTGCTGGTATTGTAGCCAATGTTAAGAGAATAAGCCCCTCACCCATCAGACGGGAGAAAATGCCTCGCCGTGAGCTACCCATCGCAATGCGAAGAGCTACTTCCCGACGACGATGCTGTGTACGGAACCAGAATGTCCCGATTACGCCCAGGAAGATATTCATCAGCAGGAAGCCAAGAACACAAAGACGTGTTTTCAAATCGTTCATATCTTCCAATTCGCACTGATGACGCAAATCTTTATAGGAAGTAATATCAAGCAGGTAGAGATTGCCCACCTGATAAAACCTATCAGCAGCATCCATCAAACGGGTACCGAAATCGTGGTCTTCTTCGGGAGTGACACGCACGCTGACGTTGATATAGCGGGGATCACCAAACTCTTTTAAATTGTCAATTGTAAGAGCGGCAGCAATGTATGCCCCACCCCATTTTTGCGTATGTGGGAAGTGTGCCCCGCGTACAGGTGGCCCTACTGCCCCCCCACGACGGCGCTCTTCGCTTTTCTGCTTCCATAGAGCAACATCGGTCCCCAATAAAGAGGTTGCATCCTTCATTCCTAATGCAGGATATCCATCGGTAAGATTAGAAGAGATAACGAGCTGGTTGTTATTCAAAGCCTCGTCCATCTTGTCAGGTGCCGAACCATCAGCAGCCGTATAACGGAAAAGGCGGAAGAAACCGGGACCTGCCCAATAAAGACGGGCTTCCATCATAGTAGTATCGACTCCGATACTCATACTGTTGCTACCTTCATTATATGGAAAGCAATTCTGAGAAATAGCTACCGCCTCTACACCGGGATGATGGCGCAAACGCTCGGTCAGCTGAAGCAAGTGCTCCATATCTTCATCAGCAGTAATAGCAGGATTATAAGCGGCAGCCTTAGACGTGAGCTTGTCAATAGCAATATTGTAGCAATGATCGGTATCGAAGCCCATCGGCGCATTGTAAACACGTGCGGTAACGGTAGTCATATCCACAATATACCATAGTACAGCAAAGACAAGCAATAGTTCTACAAAGAGAAACAGGTTGCTACGCCATTCATTTTTTATCTGTTTCAGGAGTGATTTCATTTCTATTTATCTTTTGATAAAATAAGTTGTACCTCAACAATAAAAATAAGTAAACTCATTTTATATTGCTTTCGGTTTGCATTATCTTTGGTTAATAGCATCTGTTATATTCATCTTTGAAGCACGCCATGCGGGTATACCTGCCGAGAGGATATTCATAATCAAGCAGAAGCCAAACGCTGAAAAGAATGCCCAAGGCGATAGAAGCATACCGGTGGTAAGAGCTGTTTCACCACTAAGGTAAGCATTCATACTGTTACTAAAAAGAAAATCCGTCAGTAGGAAGGTTGCAAGATAGCTGAGGGCAAGTCCTAGAATACCTGCCAACAGTGTAAGTACCAGATTTTCGAAGAAAACCTGACGCATCAGTTCGCTACCCGTTGCTCCAAAAGCTTTGCGTACACCTATCTCGGACATGCGCTTCTGCATACGCGAAAGCGTCATACTGCTCAGATTGATTGCAGGCACAAGCAAGAGTATGAAAATAATAATAACATAACTCAATATTACCGAATTTATATCAGGAACTTGACTCCACTTACGGTAAAGATTGGTAAATGATTCGTCCGGTTGTCCACGATAAAAGACTTCTATATCAGCCAGTCCGTCGTTGTACTTGTTGCGCAATTTTTCTGTTTCCTGACGAATAGCAGGAAAGTCGGAAGCGGAGCGCGCCAAGATAACGGCACGCATCTGCCCCATCGTGTTATTCTGCCAAGAAAGGTTTGCCATATCGGTGGAGTTGTATGGAACCCATACTTGTGCATAGGCAGAGGTAGCCAGAGTAGATACGTCTGCCACAACGCCACAGATACGATAATCTACATGATTCAGTTGCACCGTTTCGCCAGTCACATCCGTAGTACCGAAGAGCTGGCGGGCAATACTTGCACTGAGTACTACAACCGGTAGCCCGGCATCACTGTCAGCTTTAGTAAACGCTGCCCCATTAAGGAAGCGAAAATGGAAGATGTGCCAAAAGACTTCGTCTGTCTGCTTCATATCCGCCGTAGCTTTTGCCCCTGCCGGTAAAGATACCCGTACTTTATTGGGCAGAGAGATCAAAGTTACAGCTTCAGCAGTAGTAAGTGGTTTGAAACACTCCTTTCCCGTATGAACGGACATAAAGCTGTTTGCCGAGTTACTTTCATCCGCTCCCTTTGCCTTAACAGACATAGCAGAAACGTAAAGTGAACGTGAACGATTTACCTCCGGTTCACAATCTACAAGGCGAACCTGAAAAGTAATCACAAGCACCATTATCATACAGATAGCGAGTGCCGTACCCAAGATGGAAACCCAAGTAATAATCGGGTTTTCTCGCAAATGGTAAAGGGCTTGTTGAAAGTAGAGTCGTATCATTTTAAATTGAAAATTAAGAATTAAAGAATGAGAAATAATTCTATTCGTCGTGTAAAGCTTCTGCCGGTTGTACCTTCATTGCCTTACGTGCAGGTATACCGATACCAATAGCAATCATCAAAGCAATTAGAACAAAGCTAATGCCGGCGCAAAGTAAAAGTCGATGCCATTCCAAGGTAGTGCCATTACGCCACGAATTCAACTCCATATTCGCTATATTATAGTCTATCACCAAAGCCAATGGAGTAACCAACAATAGCAGAAGCCAGCCTTCACAGAGCAAACGATTAAAGATATCGCGCACTGATGCACCATGTGCTTTATGTAATGCCATTTCCGAACGGCGTTGCTGCGTACGGAACCAGAATGTGCCGAGCAGACCGAGGAAGATATTCAATAGTAAGAATCCCATACCCATCACATAATTACGGATATCATTTGTCCATACCTGCTGGAAATTACGACGTATATCATGGAATGAACGAATTTCCGAAATAAAAAGATTACCTACACGAAACTGGCTTTCGCTATCTTTCTTCAAATTCGTAATAAAATCGTTATCCTGCCCTTCGCGGACACGCACACAAAGCTCCAGGCCTACATAGTAAAAGGACTGTTTACTCAGGAAGCAATACGAAGTACGAGCCTGATCATAGTCGTGGTAGCGTACGTCTTGCAGGGCAGCTCCGAGTTGATACGTCTTGGTGGTATCACCGAAAAGTTGGAAACGTTTGCCTACAAATTCAGTCATTTTACGGTCGTATTTCCTATAAAGGTTGTTAGAGGCCAAGAATTCACCCTTTTCCAGCATCTTTGCCAATTGTTCGGGTGTTTCACCATTTGCACCCTGATAGCGGAAGACACGTACGAAGTCTGGAGTTACCATTCTTCTAATGGTCCAATCGGGCGACTGGAGTGTATCATAACGCACCTCCCCACTGCTATTGCTTCCATTATAAGGGTATGAGTTTTGCGAGAGACTGACCGCTTCCACTTCCGGTCGGCGACGTAGACGTTCTACTAGTTCCGCAATATCCGCATGGGTGTCATCCCCATTTTTATTAGGTATATAATCCGGGCTCTTCGGTGTCAGTTCGCCCAATTCAATAAGATAACAATGCTCTATGTTGAAACCTCGTGGTTCCAGGTAAGTGGCAATGCGGGTATAAAGATAATCCACTACATACCACATTACTACGCTTACCACCAGCAACTCCAACGCCAACCATAGGTTCGAGAGCCATTCATTTTTTATCTGTACAAGAAGTTTCTTAGTCATTTCTTTCAGTTATTAATGTTTAGTGATGAGTGATTAATGCAAGCGTCCGCCCAAAGCATTAACAATTCCTATTCTCGATGCACGCCATGCCGGAATACCGGAACTCAATAAATTCAGTATAAAACAGAACAATAATGCCCAACCAAAGGTAGAAGCATGCAGTAATATGCTGGCATCTACTGCCGGAGGACTTAAGGTCTGACTGAACTCCTGTGCAAACAATAATGTATTACCCAAATAAGCAAATGCTACACTGAGCAATAATCCCAGTATACCGGCCATCAGGGTTACTACAAGATTTTCGGTAACAATCTGCCCCATCAATTCCAGCCGTGTACTGCCAAATGCCCGGCGCACACCTATTTCAGATACACGCTGACGAAGGCGGCTCTGTGTCATACTACTCAGGTTGATAGCGGGTACTATCAGCAAGATAACGAAGATTATAAGTCGTTGCCTACGTGCCTGAGCCAAATCCGGTTCCAAATTAGCAGCAAAAGCTATCGCACTTTTCTCCTGATCGTATGGACGGTTACGGTAAATAAGTTCATATCCATCAGCTCCAATCAGAGAATTATACTCTTGCCTGCGCCGTTCAGCTTCCTCACGAATAGCATCAAAGTCTTTACGGTCATGTGCCAAAATAGTACAACTCATCATACCCATATGGTCATCACTCCACATGTCATTCGTGATTTCGGTTGAAGTGTAAGGCACCCATACCTGTCCGTATGCCGATGCAGCCAAGGTGGAAACATCTTTCACTACACCCACTACTTTATAGGGTGCATGGTTCAGCAGGAATTCACGTCCTTCGGCATCTGTACTCTGAAACAGTTTCTTTGCTACACTTTCTGTAATAACAGCTACCGGCATTCCGGCATCAAATGTCGCCTTATCGTAGGGCTTTCCGGAAACAAACGAGAAATCGAATACATGCCAAAAAATATCATCCGTTTGTAGCAAGTCGATACCTATGGCAGGTTGTCCCGGAAGATTAACCGGAGTAGAAATTACCATACATGTATAAATAGTCACTGCTTCAGGTGTTTTCAGCGTTTGGAAACACTCACGTGCAGTCTTAGCACTCATAGGTCCGTTACTGCTTCCTCCGCCCCAGTTTTTATTAGTAATACTCATGAAGCGCGCATGCAGGAACCGGTCGCGATTGCTCTCCGGAGCAAATGGCGCTACCTTGACTTGCTGCATCATCACCACCAGCATGATGAGGAAGATGGCAAGCGCCGTACCGGCTATGCTCACAGCACTAATCAACGGTTGTTGCCGAAGTTGAGCCCACGCTTGTGTAAAATATTGTTTTATCATTTTAGTTCTCTGTGATTTAAGTTACTCAACGACCTACTTTCAGGTTACGTGTGTTCACACCACCTACACCGTCTTTAGAGATATCAGCTTTTCCAGCCGTACCGCTTAAGGTAACATGACCTACTCCATCCAGATGTGCAGATAAATAGTCGCAATTGACATGAATATCAGCTTTACCCACACCTTCTAAACCTACTTTTAATGAACGGCATTTCAGATCTTTCACATTTACTTTTCCTACACCTTCTACCTGAAACTTAACATCATCCAATTTTAATGGTTTATCGCAATTAAAGCTACCTACACCTGTAAACTCCACCTCTTTTAAATCGGGAGCAGATAAGTAGATAGTCACACCCTTATTACGGTTACGCTCATTATTATTCTTGAAACCAATGACAAGGCAACCATCTTTCACTACAGATGTAGTAGTCTTTACATACTTTTCCAGACCTTCAATCTTGAACGAATAAGTATTACTTTGAGTAAAATAAATGGTAGCCACCGAAGTTACTTCAATAGATGAAAATGCTTCTACTTTACGTACTTCACTTACATTCTCATTTTTTTCATTGCCGGCAGCATAAAGCGTACCGGTTATTGCTGCAAATATACAACTAAGGGTAATAAACAATGCTTTCATAATCTTTCAATATTATATTTATATTCTGTTTCTAATCTTCATGTAATGCTTCAGCAGGGTGTATCTTTATCGCCTTTCGTGCCGGAAACCAAATGCCAATTATTATCATCAGCGATATTAAAATCCATGCACCGAGCGAACCTAACAAGAAGCGTACAAAACTCCATTCTATAGGCCAAGTAGAAATCAATTCACTACGCCCTACTTTCAATTCGGCAATACCTACATTATAGCAAATAATCATAGCGGGAATAGTAACCAATGCCAGCAGCAATAATCCTTCTCCGGTAAGCAAGCTAAATATCTGTTTCTTTGTGCTGCCCATTGCAAGCCTCAAAGCAATTTCGCTACGACGCCTGCGAGTGCGAAACCAGAAAGTTCCCATCACACCCAAAAACACATTCACCAAAAGGAAAATTACAACGATTGTCTGCGTATTCACCTTATCAGTATCTCCTCTCATCACTTCGAATTGTAACTGCTGCTCGGTATAGGGAGACACATCCGCTATAAACATATTATCCGTGTCGAGCCGGGGCGCTATATCCTTAATAAACTGATAGCGATAATCGGGAGAATCGGCAGCATCCTTTACACGAAAAACAATCTGTGCCCAATCATCCGCATAATTTTGTTTTATCAAATTCTCATCCAATCTTTGGAAGAACCATTCGGCATCATCTCCATAGCGATAAGAACGTATATTTCCAATCACACCACTCTGAGTAACAACACGAGTAGAATCACCATACCAGTGCAAAGGCGTATCAAGTGAAAACCCCGGTACATCTTTCTTTATAGACTCGAAAGCCTTTTCAGTCAACATTCCATGATATTTATCGGCTGGAGTTCCGGCAAAAGGACGTGCGACATCTTCCTGCATACGAAACACACGGGTGTATCCGCCGGTAGCCTTAATCATGCGCCCATTCCACCCAATAGTATCAACAGCCAAGGAATTAGATGAATTACTCCCATGCATTGGCAAACTCCAGTAGCTAATACATGCCGATTCAACTGTAGGCTCCTTTTCCAATTTTGCTAAAATACCAAGGTATTTATCCGCTCTTGTTAAACTGGTATCTCTGCTCTCACCACCACTGATCGTGGAAAGTTGATATACATGGTCAATATTATAACCTAATGGACGATAAAATGTATACTTCATGCATCCTAATGAATCGCAAAGAAACCACATAACGATGAATACCAAGAACAATTCCGCCAACACCCATCCGTTACTACGAAAACGTGCCCATATCATACGTAAGTTATGTAATATGAATTTCATAATTAAATCTTGTTATTTATCGTTCAACGAATCTACAATAGTACGTCTTGCAGCAACCCAAGCCGGTACACCGGCACTCAGCAAATTGATAATCAAGCAAAAAAGAAATGCAAGGCAAAAAACTTCCGGACTAAATAATACCGACATACTCAGACTGAAATCACCGGAAGTACCGATATTATCGCTATTAGTGAACAGCCAGGAACGCATAAAATATACAGCTGTATAACTTAAAATAAGCCCGACAAATCCTCCCAGCAGGGTAAGTACCAGATTTTCATTTAAGATTTGCCGTATTAAAATACCTTTTGTCGCTCCAAATGCTTTACGGACACCCAGTTCGCTCATACGCTGCTGCATACGGCTATTACTCAAGCCACAAAGATTGAGAGAAGGAACCAATAAGATAATAAGCAATGCTATGAAATATTGCAAATAAAGCATGCGTAAATCAGGACCTACATTAGCCCAAACATGGTTAACATGCTCCACTACCCCATCCGGTTGTTCCATGATATCCAACAAAAACTCAGGGAATCCGGTATTTATATCTTTCACCCGTTTTTCTATTCCTTGTTTAAGAAGAGGAAGATCTTCAGAAGTGCTTGCCATCGCCACTACAGTAAAACCTCTAGAGTAGCTCCAAATAGAAGTCGCAGTCTGCTGCTCACGCGGATATAAGCTCCACACCTGTGCATATGCATCTTTAGCAGTTACAGATACATCCTTTACTACTCCACAAATACGTGCGTCATCACGATTTAGCAATACAGACTTTCCTATTACATCCGTTGTACCAAATAGTTTTCTGGCTACAGAAGCAGAAATAACAATGGATGATGTTTCACCACCCCAGTCAGAGTCATCAAATCCGCGACCAGCAATAAATTGCATCTGAAACACTTTCCAGAAACCGGGATCGGTTTCCATAGCATCTACCTTAACACGATTGGTACCATCCGTCATAGAAAGCAATGCCACTGACACCGGAGTAAAGGATGTACAAGCTTCCACTTCTTTCAAAGGTTGTACACATTCCTTCATAAAAGCAGGAGAACAATCACTAAAATTATTCCAGTCGGAGTTCTCTTTATTTTGTATATGCGTCTTGCTGACATACAAGCATCTGCTACGATTTACTTCCGGCTCAATGTCAGAGTACTTCGTCTGCCAGGTTATAACGACAGCCATAATCATGGTAATAGCAAAAGCCGTACCCAGTATGGATATAATACTTAGCAATGGATTCTGCCGCAAAAGTATAAAGGCTTGACGAATAGTCTGCATAATAGTTTCCTCCTTATTCTACTTGACGTCCATCGAAGAAGCGAACTGTACGGCTGGTTTGCTTAGCCTGCTCTTCATTATGGGTTACCATTACGATGGTACGTCCATCTTCTTTGTTCAACTGGTGCAATAATTCCATTACTTCGGCACCCATCTTAGAGTCCAAGTTACCGGTAGGCTCATCGGCAAGGATTATTTCCGGATTACCAATAATAGCACGGGCAATAGCAACACGCTGGCATTGACCACCGGATAGCTGTGTAGGCATGTGACGCATACGATGGCTCAAACCGACTTTTTTCAAGACTTCTTCCGCTAAAAGGCGACGTTCTTTTGCTGATACTTTTCTATAAAGTAAAGGTAACTCTACATTATCAAGTACATTCAACGAGTTTATCAGATGGAAAGACTGAAATACGAAACCTAATTTTTGATTACGGAAAGCAGCCAGTGCCTTATCCTTCATACCATCAACTTTAGTACCTGCAATCTCAATAGTTCCGCTTGACGGAGCATCCAGTAATCCCATAATATTCAACAAGGTTGATTTACCACAACCTGAAGGTCCCATGATACTCAGGAAATCACCTTTATTCACTTCAAGGTTTACATTCTCCAATGCTACAGTTTCAATCTCGTTTGTACGATAAATCTTGTTGATGCCAGTTAACTTAATCATAATAGTAATGTATTTAATTGTTTATTATTTAATTCCGTTTACTTTTCGCACACTATTTTTATTTATTGGTCAAATGTTATGCCAAAACCATTTATTATTGATTTACTGCTATTTAGGTAAACTATGGAATGTCCGAAAATGAACACTCTGTCCGTTATAGTAACAGCTGTAAAATAATTACTCATCACGCAATGCTTCAGTAGGCAGTATCCGGCTGATGCTACGTGCCGGAATATAAACTCCTACTAAAACAACAGTCAGGATAATGACATAGACAATGAGTGATACGGCTATGAAGTGTAGACTGAAGTTATTAATCCAATAGAGATCGCCGGTAACTTCACCTTGCTGAAACCAGTTACCTTCGGATATACCATATTGCAGGTAAGCAAAGCATCCTATTATCCAGGCAACGGTAGCCAAAACAGCGGCTTCTCCCATCAATAGACGAACGATATTATTGGGAGAAGCGCCATAGCTCAGCAGTACCCCGACCTCTTCACGGCGACTACGCGTTTGTAACCAAAAGGTTCCGGTTACACCCAAGGCAAGGTTTGTCAGGAAGAAAATAGCCAAAGCTACATTCATACGGTATTTATTGGTTACCCCCCATTCGTATTCGCGTTGATCTATCTGTTGCTGAAAGTTGTCGGCATTGCGCACATACAGATTGCCGGCTCGTAAATGTTTTCGTGCCCATGGACGGAACTCATGCAGGAAACGTTGTTCCGAAACACCCGGACGGAGGCGAAACAAAAGTTTCCCGGCACTTTCTAACTCAGAAACTTGAAGCCGTAATTGCGGTTCAAAACGACATCCCATTCCCTGCTCAAAAGTCATCGTACGCACTTTCTCAATCGTTGCACGGATACGATAATCAAGAGTATCATTTCCTTGAGTATTAAAAAATCGTTTACCTGTTAAGGAAGTTCCGCCTGTCAGCCGTTGAACCAAATCTTCAGTCAAAATCAGATCTCTATTCTCAAAATCCATATTATCCAGTTCCTGAGCAATCTTTCCATCAACTCCCCGAAAACCAAAAGTTTCAAAGTAACCGGAATGAGGTAGAAAATAATACACATTGCTTGTAACCTCAATTGTGTCATACATTAACGATGACATAGCCATACCATCCGATGCCGGATAAGCAAAAGTGATTAATGGTGTAGCGCATTGTACATCGGGATGATTACGTAATTCCTGCAACAAACGTTGTAAGTTCTGCATCGTATGAAGCGAATCGGATTCCTCTTCACTATAACCGGATGCTTTCGATGGAAGATTGTTAAGTTGAGCAATCAGCAAACCATCGGGATTATACCCCAAGGGCAAAGAACGGTTATAGCTTAGTACAAAAACAGGATCGGTAATGTACCAAGTCAGTACAGTAACCAAAATCAGTTCGGCAAGCAGCCATGCATTTCGCCGGCGCCGTGCCCAAAGGTTTTTCAGTATAAGTTTTAATATCATAATATATCATTTTTGCTCGTTTAGTGATGTCGTGATAGGACGACGCAACGACTGCCATGCAGGAATTAATGCCGAGAGTACATTCAATAACAAACAGAACAAGACTGCAACCGCAAACACTGTCGGAGCAAAAAGCATATCCATACCCAACGAGGCATCGGCACCTTCGGGTACTCCCCTAGGAAAACTCTCAAACAAGCTGAAAGTGTTATGTCCCGATATAACCAAGGCGCCCCATGCAACAACCAATCCCAGTAATGCTCCCAGACCGGAGAGGAGCAAGTTTTCCCAAAGTATCTGTTTTAGCAACAATCCCCGGTTAGCTCCAAAAGCCTTACGCACTCCCATTTCAGGAAGCCGGCGTTCCATACGTGCAGAAATCATGCCACTCAGGTTAAGTGCCGGAACAAAAAGTAACACAAAGGCTATGCCTGCAAATGTTCCTATGACTTTAACCCAATCTATATTCATGTTTTGAAAGGTCCGGAAAGTATTACGCCAATAAACTTCCGGTTGACCCACCAAATCCATCTTCCAATTGTCGTCTCCTCCGGCAGCATTATATTTACGAATCAATTCATCTACCTCAGTTTTTACATCCGCTATACCATCGTTTCCTTTAGATAGAATATAAGCTTGGTAAGCACCCAGTCCCCAAAGACGCCCCTCTTTGTCGTAGCCATCTTTACAGCTATAAGGAAGGTAGAGTTGTGCATACGAAGTCGGAGTCAGAAAACTTCCGCCCCGCACGATACCCACTATTTTCACATCGGTATAATCCAATGAAATGACTTTACCCACTATACCTTGGGTTGTTCCAAAAAGTTGCCGGGCATAACTGTCAGTCAGTACAGCATTGCGGATACCACTACGCCGGTCTGCTTCTGTAAAAGGTTTGCCATCAAGAAAGACCAAAGGAAATACACTGAAAAAATTCTCATCAGTATACTTTACCTGAACCGGAATTTCTTCTTCTGTTTCGGACTGTTGTACATGAGAGGCATCCCAAGGATTATAGACTCCTGTTACCAGTTCAGCACTCTTCAATGGGTAAATCCACTCATTCAACATTGCATAGCTAAGTGTGGCAGCTTGCATATTCTTCTCTTTGGTCATTTGCACTGTTCTCATAACCAATGTACGGTCCCTGTTTGTTTCTGGATAAACAGGGGCTATTCTTACATAATAGACAATAGCTATAACCATGGTCATGGCAATAGAAAGTCCCGTCCCCACAATATAAAGTGTACTGAAAAGCTTATTTTGCTTCAGCAGTTCCCAAGCTTGTTTCAAATAAGTCGTTAACATCTTTCTATTATTTTGTTTTATTTATTCATAGTGCAACGCCTCTGCCGGCTGTTCTTTCATAATCCAATAGGCAGGAACAGCTATACCCAGCAGTATCATCAGTGCCATAATGCCCAACGAAATACCAATTTCGATACACCAGCGCCCTATACTATAAGATACCTCTGAAGCTAATAAATCCATGTGATGCATGTTCAATACAATAATTGCTATGGGCACGGTAGCCAGTAGCAAGAGCAACAGTCCTTCAGCATTCAGCCAGGATACAACTTTTCTTTTCGAAGCCCCTAAAGCCATACGAAGTCCGGTTTCGGAACGGCGTGCCTGTGTACGCATCCAGAACGTACCGGTTATTCCGAAGAATACATTCAGCAGCAAAAAGACACAAATCAGCATAAGCAAAACGGGCAGTACGAGGCAATGACGTGCAACATGCGCCCACGATTAGACTCCGGAGCATATTCCGCCATACGCACCTGTATTACCAGAATAATCAACATCACCGCAGCAATGGCCAGGGCAGTGCCTGCAATAGAAAGTCCACTGATCAGCGGATTCTCCTTTAGCAGACTCCAAGCTTGTTTCAGATAGATTCTTATCATGGCGCTTATTTCAGTTTCAGCTTACTCTTGTTTTTGTAATTACTCATATCGCTCACTACCACTTCATCACCGGGTTGCAAGCCACTGATTACTTCTACAAACTCAAAATTGCTATCACCTAACTGAACTTTACGTTTTACTATTTCGTTGTCAGAGTTGCGTACAAAGAGTTCATATTCTCCACGTCCTACGTAATAAGATGCATTGGCAATACGCATTACATCTTCTTTCACTGCATTCATTACATAGACATCGGTCTTCAAGCCTGATCGCAAGCGTTTGTTGTTGTCTTCATTCAACTGTACGGTAAAGGAAATAACACCATTCTTTGAAAGCGGTGTAACACTGCTTACCGAACCTTCCAACTTCTCGCTACCTATCTTTACTATAGCTTTGCCACCGGCAGCCACACGGTCACCGTATGTATCGGCAATCTCACCTTCTACCTTGAAATGGCTCAGATCAGAAATGACTGCAATCTGGCTACCTTCCGAAACCTGTGCACCGATTTGATTATTAATAAAGGTAAGGATAGCTTTCCGTGGTGAGCGAACTTGCGCATCGTCCAAGGTACGTTTCACTTCGGCAAGGCTTTTCTTGAACATGCTGAAATCCAGTTCCTGCACTTTATATTCGGCGGCTAATACTTCTTTTTCATTCGTATATTGCTGTTTCAGTTGTTCATATTCCAACTGGGCTACATTATAGCTAAGTTCTGCCTGACGCACTTTATCAGTAGTTCCCGAACCCAAGCTATCGAGGTATTGCTCATTGCGCAATTCCACTTTCATGCGGTTCAGCTTCATGGCTGATACTTTAATCTGCATTTGCAGGTCGTTCAGTTTGGTCTGATTGTTCACTTGCAGTTGCTTCAGCTTGTAACTGCGCATTTGCTCTTCATCAAGCAGTTTCTTATAGTCGGTTTCGGCACTTTGCAAGTCCAGTTTTAATATAGGAGTACCAACATCCACACTATCGCCACCTTTTTTATACACTTCCAAAATTCGAGTATTGATCGGTGAATTAATGATTTCCTCGAATGCAGGAGCTACCTTTCCTGAAGCACTTACACTGACTTCAATCGTGCCTTTTCCAACTTTTGAGAATACAAGATCCTTTTCTTTCACTCCCGTACGCATCAATGAAATAAGTACACTGACCAGCACAATGCCTGCTATACCCAAACCACCAAAACGAATAATTTTCTTATTACGCTCTTTGTTTCGCACTTCTTTTGGAATTTCTCTATCCATATCTTTATTGCAATTTTAATTATTTTCGAACAATATAACTTATATATGCCAAATCTATGCCAAAATCATAATTGCCTGTAAATAAACGAATAGCCAAAAAAAGAGGGTGTCCGTTTTCGGACACCCTGTACATTTTCGGATAGCTATTATACTATAAATTACGTTTTTAATCTTTGTGGAGGATTGACAACTACTATCTTAATCTCAGCCTATCTCCTATCTCCGGTACATACTCTGCATCCTTGCGGTTCATCTTATAGAGATTCTTCAAGCGAATACCGTATTTTTGCGAAATGGTATGCATAGAATCGCCATCTCTCACAATATACACAGTATGAGGCTTGGCAGCTTTCTTGCGTTTTTCTTTCAAATAGATAATATCATTGGCTTCGAGCGTATATTCACGTTGCAGGTCGTTATACTTTGCCAACTTCTTCCAACTGATACCAAACTCCTTGCCAAGCAATTGGAAAGTATCGCCATCACGCGCCACTATATATGCAATATCATTGGCTATATATACTTGGTGAGGATTGGCAAGCCAAGGTTTCTTCTTCAGCTCTTTTTCCCATTTACGAGGACTGATACCACTTAAGCCACGAGTATCATATTTATACAGCTCATAGTCCTCAATAATCGTAATCAAACGGTTGGCATAAGATGGATCGGTAGCATAACCCGCTTTTTTCAAGCCACGTGCCCAACCTTTATAATCGGTTATCTTCAAATTAAAAAGAAAAGCATAACGTGCTCCTCGCTTTAAGAAAGCCGAATGATCTTCGTAGGAATCTCTCGGATTGCGATAAGCACGAAAACACTCATTGCGGGCATCATCGTCGTGGCGAACCGTGCGCCCGTTCCAATTACTACCGCATTTTATTCCGAAGTGATTATTACTCTTACGTGCTAATGTACTATTACCCGCCCCACTTTCCAATAAACCTTGTGACAAAGTTATACTCGCAGGTATCTTATGCAGTTTCATCTGTTCCACAGCCAGCGGAGCGTATCGTTTGATATATTCATTATAGGCAGTATTTCTGCGCTGTGCAAACACAGAAACAGTTAAGAAAAGAAATGCTATTATTGCAGTCAGTCTGAGGATACGTTTCATGTTTCAATTATTGAATTCAGCACAAAAGTCCGTAAAAGAATTGAAAAAACCAATATCATTTCTATCTTTGTAACATTAATTACAATATAACCCTTTACCTTATGAAAGAGTTGAATATCCAAATACCTATCAAGATATACGAATACGAAGAGTTAACCGATGCCGACCGCAAGCTTATTGATGCAGCATGTGAAGCTACTCAGCGTAGCTACGCCCCCTATTCTCATTTTTCGGTAGGCGCTGCCGCCCAACTGGAAAACGGAATCACCGTCACCGGAACCAATCAGGAGAACGCCGCTTATCCTTCGGGACTCTGTGCCGAACGTACCACGCTTTTCTATGCCAATTCACAATATCCCGACCAAGCCGTCGATACACTAGCCATTGCCGCCCGTAACGAACGCGGAGAGTTTCTTGAAGATCCTATTCCCCCTTGCGGTGCTTGCCGTCAAGTGATGTTGGAAACTGAAAAGCGCTTCAAACAACCCATGCGCATTCTGCTTTTTGGCAAGAAAGGTATCTATGAGCTGAAAAATGTTGGAGGATTGTTACCGCTTTCCTTCGATGCTTCGGCAATGGAATAAAAAACATCCATCCGTTTTTTCAATCTACTTTTATTTTGTATATTTGCACCCGCTAACTAAATAAAATTCACCGATGAGAATATCTAAGTAAAGACAACACATTTCGGTAAACATCACTTGATACATGCCTTTCTTTTTTGAATGCTGAGCATCCCCTATCCTAGATGTTTAGTCCTCACTGTGTTTGTCTGTTCCCCCGACCCTCCGAGAGTATAATTCGTATGCCATGCGGGCATATATGTATTACATCTTAAACACAGTATTTAATTTATGAGTATTATTATCAAAGACCTTAACTATATCCATTCGGATAAAGAAGTTTTGTTTTCACATTTGAACCTGATTGTCAATCCCGGAGAAAAAATGGCTCTGATTGGAAATAACGGTTGCGGGAAATCTACGCTTATGCAGATTCTTGCAGGAGATTTACCGCCAACTTCGGGAACGGTAATCCGCCCCGAACCGCTTTATTATGTGCCTCAACACTTTGGACAATATGATAACCGTAGTGTTGCCCAAGCTATGCGGATAGACCGGAAGTTAGCAGCCCTTCATGCTATTCTGAATGGCGATGCTTCAGAGAAACACTTCTCCCGGCTTGATGATGATTGGAATATAGAAGAACGTACCCAAGCCGCATTAAGTGCGTGGGGCATGAACGGAATCGACCTCTCCCGTCCGATGAAAGGATTAAGCGGTGGAGAAAAGACACGCATCTTCCTTGCCGGCATGGAGTTGCATGCCCCCACAGTCATCCTGCTTGATGAACCTACCAATCATCTGGATACCGCCGGAAGGGAGCGTTTGTACGATTTCGTACGACGAACTTCTGCTATGCTACTCGTTATCAGCCACGACCGTACATTACTGAACTTATTACCGGCAACTTGCGAGCTATCTCATTCGGAGCTTACCTATTACGGTGGCAACTACGATTTCTATAAGGAGCAAAAGACTCAACTACTGAATGCCCTTGAGCAACAACTGGAAGAGAAGCAGAAAGCCCTGCGGCTCACCCGTAAGATAGCCCGGGAAGTAGAAGAACGTAAAAACAAACAGGACGTTCGTGGTGAAAAAACGTCTATTAAGAAAGGTATTCCTGCCATCATGATGGGAGCCAGAAAACAACGAGCAGAAAACACCAGTAGCAAACTCAGCAAAACCCACTCTGAAAAAGAAGAGAAGATACAGCAGGATTTGAGTAAAATAAGAAGTTCGCTCCCCTTGGTAGAAAAGCTCAAAACCAATTTCAATTCTTCGGATTTGCATATCGGGAAAATCTTAGTTACAGCCAACGAAATAAACTTTCATTACCCCGAAACAACCGTGAATCTTTGGAAGACTCCCCTCAGTTTCCAGTTACGAAGTGGCGACCGCCTCTGCATCAAAGGTAATAACGGCAGTGGAAAAACAACGCTCTTAAAACTTATCATGAGCGAGCTAAAACCTACTGATGGGGATATAGACTGTACCGATTTCACTTCTGTCTATCTGGATCAGGAATATTCGCTAATTTTCAATGACCGGACTGTCTTGGAGCAAGTGGAAGCATTCAACCATCGCCAGCTACCGGAACATGATGTGAAAACGATCCTCAACCGTTATCTTTTTCCATACGACGTTTGGAACAAACCTTGCAGCAAACTGAGCGGTGGTGAAAAGATGCGGCTTTCCTTTTGCTGCCTAATGATTGCAGACAATACTCCGGACATGTTTATATTGGATGAACCGACCAATAACCTGGATATTGAAAGCATAGAAATCATTACAGCAACCATAAGAGATTATGCAGGTACGGTAATTGCCATTTCGCACGATAAAGATTTTCTGAAAGAGACTTTGATTGATCGGATAATTGAGTTAGATAATTGAATAAAAATCCTAACCGTAATCTTGGTAACAACATCTGTAATTTATATACGGTAATTAATTGCAGTGCACCGTACTTTTGCCACATAATATTATATTTGCATATTGTACAATATGCTATAGTAAACACATTATAAATAGAAAAAGTATTATGAATAAGAAAGTATTAATTCTCTCATCAAGCCCCCGTCGTGGTGGCAATTCCGACACCCTATGCGATGAATTCATGCGTGGCGCAAAAGAGTCCGGCAATCAGGTTGAAAAGATTTTCCTGAAAGATAAACACATCAACTATTGTACAGGATGCAGCGTGTGCAGCTTGCATGGTAAGCCTTGCCCACAGAAAGATGATGCCAACGAAATTGTAGAAAAAATGATTGCCGCCGATATTATCGTCATGGCAACTCCCGTCTACTTCTATACAATGAGTGCACAGATGAAGACATTGATTGACCGAACCTGTGCCCGTTATCTTGAAATAAAAGACAAAGAATTCTACTTCATCATCTCCGCTGCCGAAACAAGTATTCCCATGATGGAGCGTACTATTGAAGGCTTCCGTGGCTTCCTCGATTGCTTGGAAGGTCCCAAAGAGCGCGGTGTAATCTACGGTGTAGGTGCCTGGAAGTTAGGCGAAATCAATGACAAAACTTCTATGAGTGAAGCGTACGAAATAGGGAAAAAGGTATAGTTCTGTATCCTTGTACAAATCATGTACAGAGGATAAAAATCATGTGAGACTACTGTTTTTCCCTTTCAACAAGCGGAAAGACAAAAAATAAATAGTATTATTGTAGTCTCAAACATGATAAAAACTAACCGGAATCTTTATGTTATTGAATCTAACAGAAGAACAAATCATACAACTGGCTCCGGATGCCTCTTCCGTAAAAGCAGGAAAAGGACTGGCCACGGGAACCAAATGGGTATTACTGGAATATAGTGAACGCGCCATTTGGGGACATTGCCAGGGAAGTGGAAGAACTCCTTATCAAACAGTTGTCGACGTAAAAAATATTGCATTCCAATGTTCTTGTCCCAGCCGTAAGTTTCCATGTAAACACGGCTTGGGACTTTTGTTTTTATACGCTTCGCACTCCGACCTCTTTCGGGAGGCAGAAGAACCGGAATGGGTGACCAACTGGATTTCCAAGCGGGAAGAAAAAGCAGAAAAGAAAGAACGGAAGGCAAAAACTGAAACTCCTGTGGACGAAGCAGCCCAAGCCAAACGGCAAGCTACGCGTCACAGGAAAGTGTTGAATGGTATAGACGATTTGCAAGTATGGATAAAAGACTTGCTGCGCAACGGGTTGCTCAATGTACCGGAGCGTGCCTATAGCCTTTTCGATGGCATTGCCCGACGCATGGTCGATGCTCAGGCATCAGGACTAGCCAACCGTCTGAGAACCATACAGGAGATCGACTTCTACAACGATAGCTGGAAGTACAAGTTGACTGACCAGTTGGGAAAACTCTATCTACTCTCCGAAAGCTACAAAAACCTCGAGAAGCAATCGGAAGAATGGCAATACGAAATCCGTACACAAATAGGATATCCGCAAGCCAAAGAAGAAGTACTTGCCGGAGAAGTCATTACCGACCAATGGATGGTGTTGCACAAAAGAAGCCGGAAAGTCAACGAACTGAATACCGAAACATATTGGCTATACGGACGTCAAAGCAGACGTTTTGCCATTTACCTCAACTTTATCACACCAGGTAGCCTTCCGGAAGTGAACCTTGTTCCCGGAAGCGTGTACGAAGGAGAGCTTTGTTTCTACAAAGGAGTAAATGCACTTAGGGCACTGTTCAAAACCAGCGAATTATCCAACGATGCGTTTACCCCGACTTTCTGCAAGGATCTGGAAGAAGCCACCGCACACTATAGGGAAGCCCTTCAGCAGAACCCGTTCACCGAAGACTTACCGATACTTGTAGAAAACCTACGTTTGGCTGCTAAAGGGAATCTGCTCTACCTACAAGATGCACACAACAAACTGATCCCTGTGAATGTAGAAGACGCCACTCGGATAGATATTTTATCCGTGACCGGCGGCAAACCATTCTCTGCTTTCCTTTTGGCCAACAACATATCCTGGGAATTGAACTCTATCTGGTATCAATCTGATTATTATTTTTGGAGAGATGAACGTAACTGAACCCATTATTAATGCCGCACTACTAGGTACGGCAACCAAAGAATTCGCTCCGGTTTCTTTCCCCCCTTCTTTGGAAGAAACATTCAGCAAAATACAGGAAAAGGCAGATGATGCAGAAGCTGCTTTCTATCAGATGGCAGCCTTGACATTTGCTTATCAACGCGCCGGGTTGGAAGCATCTTCGGACGAAAATACTGTTGCAACCGAAGAGGCCCCCGAAGAAGATAAACCTTATTTGGACCGCGAAGCCGGTGAGTTGTTCAATATACTAAATATCAACTGTAACCGGTATTTGTTACAGTACGCTTATCGCAAAGCTTCCGGATGCAACAAGCTCATCCCACCCCTCTATCTGCAAAATCTGATAACCCACGCATTTGATCGCAACAACCCCAACCGCCGCCAAGAACAGGAACTACTTGCCCAATTGGCAGGAAAACGTGGTCGCTGGCTATTGTCCCAGATGGGTCTGAAAGATTGGGGAGATACCGGAAACGAGACTTGGGAAACCGCATCGCACGAAGAACGGAAACGAATGCTTTGCCGCCTGAGGGAGACGCAACCGGAGCAAGGACTTGCCTTGTTGCAAACCGAATTAAAGAATGAATCGGCTGCCCATCGTGACGAACTGATTCAATGCCTGCGCATCAACCTGAGTAAAGCGGACGAAGCTTTTCTGCAAGAAATAACCGAAAAGGACCGGAGTACCAACGTCAAGCAAACCGCCTCAAGACTGCTATTCCGCATTCCCGACTCCGAACCGGTGAAAGCATGCTGTGACTTGCTGCGCGGAAAACTTCACTATAAAATGTTGCTGGGCTGGTCGTATGACAAACTGACTTATGCTCCGGAATTGATAAAACTGGGACTGGAAGAAGTAAGTTCCAATAAAAAAGAAAAAGACGACGAGTTCTTGCTACGCCAACTTGCAGAACGGGTACCGCTCAGTTTCTGGGCGGAACTATTTGACTGTTCGCCGGAGAAAGCAGCCATTAAATTAGCCAAGAAGCCTCCCTTCGGTTCCTACTTCAATCTATATCAACCAATAGTAAATTTCAACGATAATTTATGGGCTTACCACACACTGAAAGAAAACCCGAGTGACAGCAATACTCTCAACTTGATTGGATTGCTGACACCGGAACAACGGGAGGAAATCAATTTCCAGATCAACAGCAACAGCTTCTTTATTCCTGCCTCATGGTTCAATGCCGACGGACGCGAATGGGGTATCAAATTCTCTGCACGGGTCTTGCAGCAACAAGTAAAAAGCAATTATTACTATTATTCTAAAGAGCTGGCAGAACAACTGGCACTCTACCTTCCTCAAGAGATATACCCCAAGCTGGATCAATACACCATAGCTTGCCAGTCAGATCATTCCTCAACCAAGTTGTGCGAGTCTCTGAATGAATATATGAGAATGAAAGAGCAAATAAACACCCTGTTTAACGATAACAAATAAAAACAAGAATAATATGAACTTACTTAGACAACATGCCGAACAACAATTCGCAGAAGAGTTGCACGAACTGAAAAAGAACGAAACCAATCTTGTTCCCGAAAACTGGGAAATGTCTCCGCAATCGGTAGTCACCTACCTGATGGGCGGCAAGCTCAAAAACGGGTTTGAAGTCTCACCCAAATATATCGGCAATCGCCGGTTGATGGAAATAGCAGTCGCTACGTTGGTAACCGACCGTGCCCTCCTACTCTACGGACTGCCCGGAACTGCCAAGAGCTGGGTAAGCGAACACATCGCCGCTGCCATATCCGGCAACTCCACACTGATAGTACAAGGTACGGCAGGTACCGGAGAAGAAGCTATCCGTTACGGCTGGAACTACGCACGCTTGTTGGCAGAAGGCCCCAGCGAAGGTGCCTTGGTGCAGACTCCGATCATGAAAGCCATGCAGGAAGGCAAGATAGGACGTATTGAAGAGTTAACACGTATCGGGTCAGATGTGCAAGATACGCTTATCACCATTCTTTCAGAGAAAACCCTACCTGTCCCCGAACTGAACAAAGAGGTGCAAGCCATACGGGGATTCAATATCATTGCCACCGCCAACAACCGGGATAAGGGCGTCAACGATTTATCCAGTGCATTAAAACGCCGTTTCAACACTGTAATCCTTCCTTTGCCCGACAGCATCGACGAAGAAATAGACATTGTACGCCGACGCGTGGAAAGTTTCGAGAAAGTGATGCAGCTTCCGGCAGAAAAACCGGCTCTGGAAGAGATACGCCGCGTAGTCACCATCTTCCGCGAACTGCGCCAGGGAGCTACTGATGATGGTAAGACCAAGCTAAAGACTCCCAGTGGTACACTGAGCACCGCTGAGGCTATATCCGTGGTAAACAACGGTTTGGCAATGGCAGGTTACTTCGGAGACGGAGAGATACATGCCGAAGACCTGGTATCGGGTATTCTCGGTGCTGTCGTGAAAGACCCTGTGCAGGATAAAGTAGTATGGCAGGAATATATGGAAACAGTAGTGAAACACCGTGACGGCTGGAAAGACATCTACCGTGCTTCAAGAGATATGATTTAAAAGAAATAGAATGGCTATTCATTTATTAGGAATAAGACATCATGGTCCCGGTTCGTGCCGAAACGTGTTGAACTATTTGCAAGAGTTGAAGCCGGACCTTATCCTGCTGGAAGGACCTGCCGAAGCCGAAGCGCTGGTTCCGTGCGTCATAAACTCGCAAATGGAGCCTCCGGTTGCCCTGCTTGCTTACCAGCCCGACAAACCCCAGAATGCTGTGTTCTACCCTTTTGCCGAATTCTCGCCAGAATGGCAGACGATGCGTTACGCCATACAGAACGAGGTTCCGTTGCGGTTCTTCGACTTACCACTGACACACTCTATGGCGCTCAACTTCAAGAAAGAAGAGAAAGAAGTAGAGGAGGAAGAAGCGGAAGGTACTCTTGAGGTACAGGAAAATAATGGGAAAGAACAAGAAGTTATCGAAGTGCAAGAAACCGCAGAGGTAGAAACTACCTTAGGAGATCCTTTTGATTATCTGGCAGAAGTTGCCGGGTATTCCGATGGCGAGACTTGGTGGGAAACAACCGTTGAACACCGCAAAGATAATGCGGATATATTCGAAGCCGTGCAAGAAGCGGTTACCGCCTTGCGCACCGAACTTCCTCAGCATACTTCGACACGTGATTTGCTCCGTGAGGCATGGATGCGGAAGATGATCCGTGCAGCTCAGAAGGAAAACTTTGAACGTATTGCCGTAGTCTGTGGCGCATGGCATGTACCGGCGCTCAGCTCCATGCCCAAAATTAAAGAAGATAACGAACTGCTGAAAGGACTTCCCAAAGTCAAAATAGAATGTACTTGGATACCGTGGACATACGATCGCCTCTCCCTCCGCAGCGGATACGGGGCAGGCATCCAGTCGCCGGGTTGGTACGATTACCTCTGGCATCAGCCGGAAGATGACGGAACACTGTGGATCAGCCATGCCGCTGCCCTCCTCCGCAAAAAGAATATGGACATCTCTGTGGCGCATGTCATCGAGACGATACGGTTGGCACAGGCTACGGCAGCCCTTCGCAATCTCTCAGCTCCGTCGCTGGATGAATTCAATGAGGCGATTACTACCGTTATGGGCTTCGGTGACGATATTCTGTTGCAGATTATCAAAGAAGAGCTTATCATCAGCAACCGTTTGGGCAGTGTGCCCGATGATGTACCGAAAGTTCCTCTTTTAGTCGATGTGGAAAAGATACAAAAGCGTCTGCGTGTTCCTTTTACCGCCGAGATTAAAGAATTGGTTCTCGACCTCCGTAAACCGAACGACCTGGAACGAAGCATTTTCTTCCACCGCCTGCACCTGCTCAATATAGACTGGGCGCTGCCCGGATACACAGATGGGAAAGGAACCTTCAAGGAAAGGTGGACCCTCTATCACAAACCGGAACAGATTATCAGCGTCATCGAAACAGCCATCTGGGGAAATACGCTGGAAGAAGCCACCCAAAAATATCTGCTGAAACAAACCGGAGAGATACGGCATATTCCCGAACTCACCCAGTTGTTAAACCGGGTAATCCCTGCCAACCTTCCGGACTTGGTAGAAGCCATGACCATACAGTTGGACCGCCTATCCGCCGCCTCAACCGATATTCTGGAAATGATGCAGGCTGTACCCGATCTGGTAGATATTGTCCGTTACGGCAATGTACGGGAACTCGACTTCTCTAAGGTCGGCAATATGCTTCATGCCATGATAGCGCGCATCCTTGCGGGTGGAGTACTGGTCTGTATCAACATCGACGAAGAAGCTGCGGCAGAAGTTCTTGATCGTCTGGTATCTACTGACTATGCCGTATCAACACTCAATGATCCGGAGTTAAGTACGATGTGGATTGAATTTATCGGACAAGTACGCACAACGGCAAATGTCCATCCGTTATTGTCGGGGTACGCTACACGATTGCTAAACGACAAAGGGGTGATTTCTCCAGATGAAATGCAGAAAACTCTCAGTTTCTATTCCTCGGTAGGTAATGCTCCGGCAGATATGGCATACTGGTTCGAGGGTTTCCTTCGTTCTTCCGGTTCCATCCTGTTACTCGATGATAATCTGTGGAATCTCGTAAACAACTGGATTTGCACGCAAGACAAAGAGGTATTCATGGAGCTACTGCCGATACTGAAACGTACTTTCAGTGAATTCAGTCCGGCAGAACGACGTAAACTGGGAGAAAAGGCCAAGACATACGGTGCAGGAGGCATACAGACGCAAACAAATGCGAATACTACCCACAACGAGGCTGAAGCAGCCCGGGTAATTCCCATAGTTTGCCAATTATTAGGACTTGAAACGAAATAAAGAGAAGAATGGAAGAAGAATATCTGAAAAGATGGCGCCTGATACTGGGTGGAAACGAAGCGGATGGCACAGGGGTAAAACTAAACCTGGAGGAGCAACGCATCGACCAGTCTCTGGAAGCCGTATATGACAGTGACCGGCGTGGTGGCCTCGGTTCATCTGCTCCAAAGGTAAGCCGCTGGTTGGGAGACATCCGTGAGTTTTTTCCTCAAACCGTTGTACAGGTTATTCAAAGGGATGCTATCAAAAGGCTGAACCTCACCTCCTTGCTGACTGAAAAGGAAATGCTCGAAACCGTAGTTCCCGATGTACACCTGGTGGCAACCTTGATGTCACTCAGCCGTGTTATTCCTGAAAAGAACAAAGAAATGGCACGACAAGTAGTGCGGAAGGTAGTGGATGAATTATTGCGCAAACTCTCCGCCCCCACCCAGCAGGCAGTGACGGGAGCACTCAATCGTTCTTCACGCCGAAGAAATCCGCGTTATAATGAAATAGATTGGAAAACGACCATCACCAAAAACCTGAAGAACTACCAACCGGACTACAAGACAATTATCCCGGAAGTACGCATCGGTTACGGCAGAAAGCGGAAGGCGATGAAAGATATCATTCTCTGCTTAGACCAAAGCGGTTCTATGGGAACATCCGTTATCTACTCGGGAATCTTTGGTTCCGTATTAGCATCCATTCCGGCAGTAAGCACGCGGATGGTGGTATTCGACACATCTGTGGTAGATCTTACGGACGACCTGCAAGATCCGGTCGATCTGCTCTTCGGCGTACAGTTGGGAGGCGGCACAGACATTGCACGCGCACTGACCTATTGCCAGGGAGTGATTACTCGCCCGCAGGACACCGTGCTGGTATTAGTGACCGACCTTTACGAAGGAGGTGACGCACGCGAGATGCGCAAGAAGTTTGTATCATTAGTGAACAGCGGCGTACAACTCATCGTCCTGCCCGCCCTGAATGACGACGGAGCACCGTCATACGACAAAGACCATGCTGAATTTTTAGCGAATATCGGTGTGCCTACTTTTGCCTGTACGCCGGATAAATTCCCCGACTTGATGGCAGCCGCACTCAGCAAACAGGACATCGGCATGTGGATATCACAGAACATCAAATCGTAGAAGAACAAATCTAATAACGCCGGGAGGGAGTATATCCAATCCTATAAATACGGTCAAAGAAGGGCGCCCATTCATTATCGGCAATGCCTATCTGCAAGCCATAAAAATGGGTATCTGCCTCCCGGAGTTCCTGCATCTTATCGATTAGCTCCGACGTAGATAACGGAATCTTAAAGTCACTGACCCACAGGACATCCGCATTCATATAATCTTTAGAAGATCGGAGAAGACGAAAGGTTGCCTGTAACATGCGGGTAGCATCCGTATCTCCACAAGCTGTTTTTGAGAAAAACTCGAGCAAACGCGCCCGTTCTTTCCTTATATCAATAGGATTGATAGATACTGAAAAGGCTATCAGGTAACAACTTCTTTGCTGCCTGTCCGCTATTTCCAGTATCTTAATCAGTAGGGAATGGGCTATTTTTTCCGGTTTGCCCGCCATACTACCGGAGGTATCGAGGCAAACTACCATCGGCCCCTTTCTTTTGGCGGGTTTAGTCTCCAAACGACGGGCAGGTTGCATGATTTCGGATTTATAACGAAAGGTCTGAAGTTTGTTCGTCAAGTATTTATAGACAAATAAATCCTCTAATTCATTATCGGCACAATGAGCCAGTTCTATGGGCAGCAGCGCATTCAGATCATTGCCTACGGTGATGCCCAAAATATCACATTTGGCAGAGTGTTCCAGTTTATAAACATCTCCCTCAGAGACGTACATAGTATCCTTGCCTTCATCATCGGCTATCCGTCCCATCTTGTTCGCCACTTTCACAATCTCAGGATAATCCCGCTGAATGCGGACTACTTTGCGTATTCGTTCAAAGTCGATTGTGTTCCACATGCCACTCATCAAGCCCCATGACTGGAAAAACTCATCCTTGTCAATGTCGTTCCGGCGAATGTATTCGGGAATATCTTTCAGATTAGAGTGCAGTCTCCGTTCGAGGGCATCTCTACGAAAATCTATTTCCTTCTTCTTCTGATCCTGCATTTTTTGTTGGAAAG
The DNA here is from genome assembly GCA_900555635.1 of uncultured Bacteroides sp. GTDB lineage: Bacteria > Bacteroidota > Bacteroidia > Bacteroidales > Bacteroidaceae > Bacteroides. The sequence continues at coordinate 37,166 of USLU01000018.1, read as the reverse complement.
ACTCTTCCCAATCATCTACCATCTTTTCCCACATTTCCTCGTCCGCACACTTGCCTTCACTTTCGAATTGCCCTCTGTAGAAGCGCTGGTCGAAACCATATTCCTGATACTTGTCCGAAATTTGCTGTAACAATGCCTGCCAACCGTCTTTCCGTTTCTTGATAGACCATTCCAAAACAAGCTTCATCTCGTTCCGTTCCGACTGGCTCTTCTGCAAGTTATATTTTTCTTTCTCCAGATTCAACTGGATGAACTGGAGCATGGTGTCGTAAAAGATACGTGCACAGATGTCGTCATTCAGTACTTGCACTTTAACCGTAACATCGTTCATTACGGAAATCAGATAGGCATGAAGCGGTTCCCTACTCTCTGTTGCACACTCTCCGGTCTTCACAAACAGGTCGAGTACCTGCACATAAAAGGCAATATCATACCGGCTTTCACTCATCGCCGTAACGTAGTTTACGTACATCCACCCGTGCCCAGGCTATTTCTTTGCGTATAGTGGCAATGTACTGTGCAATTCCCTTCCTGTCTTCCTCAGAAGCAAATATATTTTCGGAGAGATCTTTCACCAACTTATCTATATTTCCGGAAGCTTTCTCCAACTCAGTTTCATAATCCCTATCGGTTATGGAAAGGTTACCCAAACTTAATTGTTGTTCCTCTCCTCTTTTCAACCGCCTCATCGGAAAGCGAACACCATTAATGTAAAGATGTTTGTCATCCCGAAATAGTGAAACGCGCTCGGCACCTTCTTCCTGCATCTGGCTGGTATCGGAAAAAGCACGAATAATGGTTCGCTTCGAATTCAACGGATCGGTGTACATTACTCCGATGGCAGGCGCATCTTTGGCACTATACTCTTTCATGTTTTTATAGTCCACGATAAAGATATAGGTGTTTCCTGTTCCATGACTTTCCACCTGATAGTAGAAATGATCCGTAATGAGCAAATCATCGTCACGGCGGTCGCCTTTCAAACGAGCTTTATCCAATGCTTCGCGTACCCGGCTGACTTTCAAATCCGACTTTAAAGAAGAAGTGATCGAGGTTATTTCTTTGGCATAGAGACTGAACAGGCAACGGATTACAACCTGCCGGATTGCAATACATTCATCGGGTTCATTCCATAAGCAGTGATATATAGGAAGCAGATCGGTAATATTCACTTCCACCCGTCCATGTATAAAAGCGGAAGTTTTCAGCAAACGTACAATATTCTTCCAACGGCGGTCGCTTACATATACTTCCCGACGTACTTCGGAATCTTCCATTTCAACTTTCATCAAAGACTTCCGAATGGCTGTGATGCACGACAACACTTCTGCCGGAACAGTAATCTTGCGTATTTCTTGTTGCCATGCCACATATTCTTCATCCGTTATTTGCCATTGGCATATTTCCGTTTCTTTATCATCGCAATCATCCAGCAGCATGCTATAAAATGCTTTTTCCTGCCGGATGCAAGTACTGATGACACGAATCAAGAAACGGTCCCACAATGCTTCCAATCCTTCGCCCTGTGTGGGCAACTCATTACTGGCTGCTACCAGTAATTTAAGCGGAAGCCTCAACTCTTTATCACCATTGCGGAACAACTTCTCATTAATAACCGTCAGCAAAGTATTTTGTATCGCCGGTCCGGCTTTCCATATCTCATCGAGGAAAACAACGTCGGCGGTAGGCAGATAACCGTCAATGGCACGCTCGTACCTATCAGACTCTTTCAAGCGACTGATACTTACCGGACCAAATATTTCATCCGGAGTAGAAAAGCGTGACATCAGGTATTCAAATGCCCTTGCATCTACAAAAGCTTCCTTCAAACGCCTTGCAACCATTGACTTTGCCACTCCCGGAGGACCTAGCAACAAGATGCTTTCACCCGCCAATGCTGCCAATAAGGATAATCCTATTTCTGTTTCTTTCTCGTAAACTCCCCGGTTCATTTCCTCCAGCAGGAGTTGTATGCGTTGTTTGATTTCCATAAGTGCAAAGGTAGCTATTCAACGAGAAATATATGCCATTCAACGGAACAATTCCACGTTTCAGCCGATTTATAGTTTGGTAGATTCCATAAAGTTGATAAATTTGCGTCGACATCCTATGGTAATTCACCGGGATTATCAATTTAAACAATATGACTAACTGGAAAAAGAAGTTCATTATTATATGGACCGGACAACTATTCTCTATATTAAGTAGTTCAATAGCGCAATTTGCACTTGTATTATGGATTAGTCTTGAAACAGGTTCGGCAGAAGTATTGTCTTTTGCAACCATTGCCGCATTACTTCCCCAAGCTTTATTAGGACCATTTGCCGGTGTCTTTGTAGACCGATGGAACCGCAAATGGACCATGATCGGTGCCGATAGTTTCGTAGCACTCTGTTCGGGAATCATCGCTTTGCTGTTTTATCTCGATACGATAGAAATTTGGCAAATCTATATATTACTGGCACTACGCTCGATAGGTGGAGCTTTTCATGCACCGGCTATGAAATCGTCCATTCCCCTATTGGCTCCCGAAAGTGAGTTGATGCGTATTGCAGCAGTGAACCAAGCTATACAGTCTATATGTAGCATCGGAGGTCCGGCGCTAGGTGCTATATTGTTGCTCTCATTCGATATGAGCATAGTAATGTTGCTCGATGTGGCAGGTGCATTTATTGCCTGCACCGCACTGCTATTCGTATTCATTCCGAGTCCGAAAAAAGAAAATAAATCGGCTAAAAGCGTATTAAAAGATATGACCGAAGGCTTCCGGGTTATCATGAAAAACAGAGGTATCAGCCGACTGATGATTATTGAAATTCTGGTTACTTTCTTCATCATGCCGATAGTAGCTTTAATGCCTCTGATGACTTTACAAAATTTTTCAGGAACTGCCTACCAAGTCAGCCTGATTGAGGTATTGTTTGGAATAGGCATGTTGGGTGGAGGTCTCTTATTAGGTATTTGGAATCCTAAAATGCGAAAAGTCGTATTGATTGGTTATTCTTACTTTATAATAGGCGTTACCATTGCTCTATGCGGTATACTCCCCAAGGATGGATACCTGTTTTTTGCCATATTAACCGTAATACAAGGTCTTACCGTTCCTTTCTTTTCGGGACCTTTCACCACATTGATGCAAACGCAGTTCAAACCCCAGTATCTGGGACGTGTCTTCGCTCTATTCGATAGCGTGAGTTTGTTCCCTTCGATCATCGGATTGTTTGCGACCAGCTTCTTTGCTGATTCGCTAGGAATAGCTAATATTTTCTTGTATTGCGGCATTGCTACGGTATTGGCAGCAGTTTGGATGATGACTATAAGGTCGATAAGAAATTTGGAGAATACATAAATCTATTTTTTCTTTCCCTAAAAATTATCCGCCGCACTACTATTATTTATATCTTTGTTGCCTAAGAATTATTCATTCGACAACTATTCTCTATTCATTCGACATATGTCGAACGATTATTTGATAATTGTCGAATGAATAAACGACATATATCAAATGAATAATTCCTTGCATGGAAAGAAATAGTTTCTTTAAAGAAGCATTTTAATTCATTGTAGCAAAACTATTAATAGAAAGTATAACCTATGAGTGCACAATACGACCTATACGAAACGCCTTCGCCCAAAGGGAAAGATGGCAAGAAATCACTGCATGCCCGTATCTGTCCCAAACGGACTTATACTCAAAAAGAGTTCATTGAGCACGTTGCCGCCTTCGAACATCTACCGAAGAACGTACTTAGTGGAGCTCTTGATGCCATTATCGACGACCTTTGCTATCTACTAGCTGATGGAAATATTGTAGAAGTAGGCGATCTTGGATTCTTCAGTACTTCTCTGAAGTGCCTAAAGGAAACAGATGATGAGAAACAAAAAATCAGATCTGAATCGGTAGCCTTCCAGAATGTACATCTGAGAATCAGCAGCGAATTTCGAAGAGAAATCAGAAGAAAAATGGTACTGGAGCGTGTACACTCTCCGTCACGCAAAAAGAAAAAAATCACTTCTACGGTGGAAGAGCGGAAAGAGAAACTAACTGATTTCCTCAAAATAAACATTTGCATCACCCGAAGGGAATATATTCAGCTAACTAATTTGACACCGTACGCCGCCATGAACGAATTGAATAATTTCATTAGTCAAGGATTCTTGCGGCGTCGTGGTATGGGGAAATCGGCTGTATATATAAAAAATGAAGTGATATGATTGTATAAACCAATTACGACAATATATTTAATAAGAAATAATGGATAGTACAGAAATCAAACCTTTCGTTCAGTGGTTCGTCTTCTTCAATGACCAATTGCTACTAAAAAAAGGATATACAGAAAAAGGAGAAATAAGGTACAGCATACCTGTTAGTGCAGAACCTCCGCTGAAACCGGAAACAGAAAGCAATATACACGACGTATTTCCTCCCAACGGCAAACAAGTACGTGCATTTTCCATTCAAGAGCCGGTAGCGGAAACAGAAGAATGGTTGATGATAGGTTTACGGGCTTCCTACGAATACATTACACATGAAGAGTACCGCTCTGCCGGAAAAGCTTTTCAAATACTATATTGGGACGAACATAGCCGTTTCTGCCCCGTATGTGGTACAGCCATGGAGCGTCAGACTCCCATCATGAAGAAATGCCCCAATTGCGGAAACGAAATGTACCCACCTGTTTCTACTGCCGTCATCGTATTGATACGCAAAGGAGATGAAATACTGCTGGTACATGCCCGCAATTTCCGTGGAACATTCTACGGGTTGGTAGCAGGTTTTCTCGAAACCGGCGAAACACTGGAAGAGTGCGTAGAACGGGAAGTCTTGGAAGAAACCGGATTACGGGTGAAGAATATCACTTATTTCGGTAATCAACCCTGGCCCTATCCCAGCGGATTGATGGTAGGCTTCATCGCCGATTATGACGGTGGAGAAATCAAACTACAAGACGAAGAACTTAGTGCAGCAGGTTTCTATTCGAAAGATAATCTGCCGGAAATACCACGCAAACTGAGCATTGCAAGAAAACTGATTGACTGGTGGCTGGAGAATAATTAAAAAATCAAGAATTGATAATTGAAAGAAAGAAAGAAAGGAAATAAAAACAGATTGCGGAGGACACGCACTACAAACGAACAACTACGAATGAAACGACTCTCATTCACATCAACCAATCGGCGTGCTACCGCAATCTGCGTATATAAAACTACTCTTCAAGCGCTTTGTTCATCGGGCTTAGAGCTTTAATATATTATTATTATTTTTTAATCTTCAAAACCCCACTTCGCCCCCTTCATCGCGGGCATTATTACCATTACAGAACAAATTTACAGCAAGTCCTGACATAGCATAACAAAAAAAAGTATAACCCTTAATTGGATTATACCTTTCTTTATATATTTCAGTAAATTAGATAGCTATCAGATACCAAGTGATTTGCGTACGGCTTCTACTTTCTGTTCAGCTTCAGCATTTGCGTTGAAATAGCATTTTGAACAACCCATCATACCTTTCACTTCAATGTAGAACTTAATTTTCGGTTCTGTACCTGAAGGACGAACAGAAATCTTCGTGCCGTCTTCTGTGAAGTACTGAAGTACGTTGGAAGTTTCGGGCATATCCAGATTGCTTACATTACCTTTGGCATCAGTAGCTTTCAGAGTCTTGTAGTCCTTAATCAGCGTTACAGGAGAACCGCCGATTTCCTTCGGTGGGTTAGCACGGAAGTTATCCATCATAGCCTTGATCTCATCTGCACCGCTCTTACCGGGTTTCACTACGTTTACAGTAGTTTCCTTAGAGAAACCGTATTCTACATAGATATCCATCAATACATCATACAGCGTCTTGCCCTGGTCTTTTGCCCAAGCGCAGATCTCAGCCAGTAAAGAACATGCTGAAACGGCGTCTTTATCGCGAACGAAATCTTCTGCCAGGAAGCCGTAGCTTTCTTCACCACCACCGATGTACTGCTGCTTACCTTCACTCAGGAAGATTTCACGGGCAATCCATTTGAAACCGGTATAACAGTCGCGCATTTCAATCTTATTCTTATCGGCAACAGCCTTTATCAATTCGGTAGTTACAATGGTCTTTACAATGAAATCATTCGGTTTCATCTTACCCATGGCAATACGGTTCTTGATGATATAGTACAGGAAGATAAGACAAGTTTGGTTACCGTTAATAAGCACCCATTCACCTTTATCGTCTTTACAAGCCATGCCTACACGGTCGGCATCGGGGTCACTAGCCATTACGATGTCAGCGTTCAGCTTCTTGGCAAGGGCAATAGCCATAGAAAGAGCTTCGGCGTTTTCGGGATTCGGAGATACTACCGTCGGGAAGTTACCATCCTTTATCATCTGTTCGGGCACACAATTTACATTTTCAAATCCCCACTCTTTCAATGAATCAGGAATTAGTACACGGCCTGCACCATGAAGCGGAGTATAGACAATATTAAGGTCTTTTTGACGCTTGATTACTTCGGGATCAATCGAAATAGAGTGAACCATATCCAAGTAAATCTTGTCTACTTCTTTACCGATAATCTGAATCAAATCGTTGTTACCGGTAAATTTAATGTCGGCAACGGTCACTTTGTTTACTTCGTCAATGATGGCAGTATCGTGAGGAGCGAGTACCTGCGCACCATCATCCCAATAAGCTTTGTAGCCGTTATATTCTCTCGGGTTGTGGCTGGCAGTGATATTGATACCGCTTTGGCAACCGAAGTGACGAATGGCGAATGATACTTCAGGAGTAGGACGCAAATCATCAAAAAGATAAACCTTTATGCCATTTGCCGAGAAGATATCAGCGGAGATCTTAGCATACAAATCACTATGGTTACGGCAGTCGTAACCTACCACTACTGAAATTTGGTCCTTACCGGCAAAACATTTGTTCAAATAGTTGGCAAGACCTTGAGTCGCAGCACCCACTGTATAAATATTCATACGGTTTGTACCTACACCCATGATACCACGCAAACCACCTGTTCCAAATTCGAGGTCTCTGTAAAAACTATCTATTAATTCGGTTTTATCGGGGTTTTCCAACATTCGTTTCACTTCTGCCTGAGTTTCGGCATCATAAGCCGGGGTAAGCCACTTTTCAGCTTTCTCAGTCACCTGTTTAATCAATTCCTGATTTTCCATAAGTCTTTTATTATTATATAGGTTAGTATAAACTTTTTGTCAAGACACAAATGTATGGGATTAAGTTCAAATATCCTAATATTATTGAGGCATTTTATACCTGTCTCCTGTCTGTTTAACGTACTCTTCAAGGAATTCCTTAGGGTATCCGGGACGTATTACGCCTGCCGGCTGACCGATAGAATTACGCTCGAACTTACCATCTTTCATACGTTTCACAACTCCATCATTATATTTTACGATCAGGAATTCGCCAAGACGTTTCCACGTATCAAAAGTACTTTGAGCAGTTATATCGGTATAGTTTGTAAGGAGAGCTTTCGCTTTAGCAGGATCTTTCTCCAAGAGTTTGGCAGCAGCAGCTTCAATACCTTCCTGAGCTTCGTTAAAAGTAGTTTCCAGTTCTGTTTGAGTAGCCCTTACATCGCCTATCATCAAATCGTAACGGGGATAAACCATATTGGCTACCCAGTTGAAAATCCAGAAAGCCGAATTCCAAGAGAAAGTAATGTAATCAGCACCGTCTACACGAGAATAGCATACGGGGACTTTATCAGTACAGCAATATACCGGAGTAAATACCGTCATATTAGCATCGTCCGTACCAAACCACAATACACCGCCAATAGGATCGGGCAAAGTAGAACGCATCTGCGCTACAAACACAAAACCGGATTGTTGAGTCGAAATGGGGCGTTCATTAAAATATTCCTGGTCACCTACCTTGAAAGATAACGGAGAAAGACGGTACGGAGTGTGATAAGGACCGGCTCCGAAATCTTTGCTGATATCGAGAGGAGTTCCTTCGTAATGGTCGCGCATAGCATTCTTAACGTCTTGTACGGAGATTTTGCGGCTAGGCTTCAGGAACAAAGGCATCGGGGTATCTGTTTCACCTAATATATAAGGTAAGAATTCGTTTCCGCGGTCGGTGAACATATTGAAGTAGCTCCATACACGGGCTTCACAATAGCGTCGGGCACCAAAGTCTAGCGGTGCGTAAGCATTGGCAAAACTGAAATCCTTGTTAACTCCCTCAAAGTAACCTTTCTCACGGGCAAATGAAACGACATCCGAAGAGTACATGCAATTCTCTTTATCGTTCATGTTGAACTGCTGGATGCGGCTTTGGTTGGCATGAGCGGAGATACAATCATCAGGTACACGTACGGCTACCCATACGGCACCACGTACACCGGGACCTTTACCAATCATTTCCATAATCCATATTTCGTTAGGATCGGCAATTGTGAAAGATTCACCGCTGCTATAATATCCGTATTCCTGTACGAGCTCGGTCATTACCTTTATAGCTTCGCGAGCTGTACGCGAACGTTGCAGACCCAGATAAATCAAACTTCCATAATCAATGATACCGGTTGTATCGACTAATTCAGGGCGTCCGCCAAAGGTTGTTTCACCAATTGTAAGCTGGAATTCGTTCATATTGCCAATCACGTTATACGTCTGACGGGCTTGTTCGATTTGTCCCAGATACTTGCCGGACTCCCACTCATAAACATCGATCATAGTACCTTTCTTGTGCAAGCCGGCGGGATAGTGATATAACTCACCAAATAGTCCGTAAGAATCGGCAGAGTAAGAAACGATGGTAGAACCGTCTGTTGAAGCATTCTTTCCTACAATTAGATTGGTACAAGCCAGCGCATTGACTGCTGCCGCTACCACGAATAGGACGGAAAGAGTTAATCTTTTACTTTTCATACTTTTAATCAGATTATTATTATACATGTTTTTCAATTACCACACAAAATTAAATTGTTCCGTTGTCCGGTTGCCGCAGCCGTCGGTTACAGTCATTTCTACAACATGGCTGCCACCTTTCTCTACATGTCTTGGATCGAGTTCACAAACCAAATTGCCACTGATAGAGTTCGGTTTACCAAACAAAGCATATTTCCCGTCAATAGTTCCCCGGTAACTACTGATACCCGTCTCCTTATCTTTTGCTTTGAAAACGATACGCCCGTTACGTCCCCACTGAGCCTGCCCTACCGGAGTGATAACAGGTGCAATGGTATCTACGGCTACTGTATAAGTGCCCAAGTCACGAATACCCACTTTCATAAAACCATCCTCATACTTGCCGCCTATGCTATATTTTCCACCACGAGCAGTGACCCCGGCCACATAGTATTTAGACATATCTTCTACCGGGCGACGACGTAATCCGATACGTAAATCACAAACTCCGTGCATGGGTACACGAGTGTCGTTCAGTTGGTAAGTAAAAGCAATATCACCGCTATCGGCACGTACGGCGTAATTCAGCCAGGCATCATCGTAAAGCATGCCTTTAGGAACAACAAGCTCCAAACCCGGTTCCTGAAGATAGTTTACCTTGTCCCATTTAAAGACATACTTCTCACGATGTTCTACCGGACGGATACTTGCTTTCTTCCCTTGTATCGTAAAGCGAACTTTCGATGTATTGCCTAATGCATCACTCAAGGTATATACAAACTGATAGGGACGTTCTTCATTAATATCCACTAAACCACGATTGCCATTAGAGGCATGCAGAAGACGTAAGCGGTTGCCCGGCTCTATGAAAGATTTCATGTATTGCCCATGTGTCCACGAATTGATATAGCGGTTTTCGTCATACGAGAAACGATCTACTACACTTCGGAATACTTCTTTGCCATCCACTTCCAGAACGACATTTTTTACACCATATTTATTATGTACTCCATCCATATAATCATAAGCGCGAATACCGGTTCCTATCAGTCCCCAAGCAGTAATGGGTTTCAAAGGTCTTGCCGGAAAAGACTGACGGACCTGTTTGCCCTCTACTTCGCCTTTGCCCGGTTGGGGAAATAGCATGATACCTTCGGCACGCGGAGCCGTAGTATCTTTCACTTTATCCATAAAGAAAGGCAGTGGATCTACATATTCATCCGTCTCTGTCTCAATCATATCCAAATGTAAATGAGGACCGAATGAGTATCCTGTATTACCACTCAAAGCAATTACCTGTCCTTTCTTTACAGGATATTCGCCGGATTCAGGAGTAATATCCACTTCCCAACTCTCCTTCTCATACTGGAGATTCTCCACTCTGCGGGCTATCTCACCCACAAAACCGCTAAGATGACGATTGATAGTTGAATAACCATTATTATAAACTACATCGAGCACATATCCCGAACCATGGGTGACACGGATACGCGAAATGTATCCGTCTGCCAAAGCATGTACCTCTTTGCCGATAGTACCACCGGTCTTGAAGTCCAGCCCGCCATGAAAGTGATTAGCACGTATCTCACCGAAATTACCGGAAAAGGCGATAGGAAAATCAAAAGGAGGAATAAAAGACACCTTATCATTGCCGGACACCTCCTGCGCTTGACTGCTCTGTATACTACCAAGGAAAAACAAAAAAGAGAAGAATATAGGGTATTTCATATATTGTTTAATCAACATTATTTTACTGCTTGCAAATATAGAAAGAATACTTTTCTTAGCCTACAGAAAATCAATTTTATCATTTAGACACATTATGTTATATAATTAACATTCTACTCGCTTTATTCAGCTATTTTCTGTTATAAAACACCTACTTCCCAATGACATTGAGTTCGATAAATCGCTATCTTGCACCACGTTTAACCCCTAAACTCTTAAGTTTATGATTATCGGAGTACCTAAAGAAATCAAGAACAATGAGAACCGTGTAGGAATGACCCCTGCCGGAGTAGCCGAGTTGGTGAAAAAAGGTCATACAGTGTATGTGCAGGCAACAGCAGGCGCAAACAGCGGTTTCTCTGACGATGATTACATCGCCGTAGGTGCACAAACTTTACCGACCATTGAAGACGTCTATGCCACTTCCGACATGATTGTCAAGGTAAAGGAACCCATCGCACCGGAGTACAAACTGATTAAAAAAGGACAAGTGGTATTTACCTACTTCCACTTTGCAGCCGATAAAGTTTTAACTGAAGCCATGATAGAAAGCGGTGCCGTCTGCATTGCATACGAAACTGTAGAAGAAAAAGATCATTACTTGCCTCTACTCACCCCAATGATGGAAGTAGCCGGACGTATGGCCACCCAAGTAGGTGCCCGTTTCCTTGAAAAACCTCAAGGCGGAAAAGGCAAACTGATGGGTGGCGTAACAGGTGTACGCCCTGCTCGTGTACTTATCCTCGGCGGTGGTATCGTTGGGACCAATGCTGCACAAATAGCTGCCGGCATGGGGGCTGAAGTTCTGATTACCGATATCAACCTACCCCGTTTGCGTTATCTCAGCGAAGTACTACCCAAAAATGTAAAAACACTCTATTCTTCGACCCACAACATCAAGATGGAGTTGCCTAATATAGACCTTGTAATAGGTTCTGTACTGATACCTGGTGATAAAGCACCTCATCTTATCACCAAAGAGATGTTAAAGATGATGAAGCCCGGCACTGTACTCGTGGATGTAGCCATCGACCAAGGCGGTTGTTTTGAAACATCCCACCCCACTACACACAGTGAACCTACTTATATAGTAGATGGTATTGTACATTATGCCGTTGCCAATATCCCCGGAGCCGTACCTTTCACTTCTACCATGGCACTGACAAATGCTACTCTGCCCTACACCGTGGCTTTGGCAAGCAAAGGTTGGAGACAAGCTTGCAAGGCTGATCCGGCACTGGCATTGGGATTGAATGTAGTAGAAGGCAAAGTGACCTACAAAGCTGTAGCAGACGTATTTGGGTTGAAATATGAACCGATAACACTGTAATAATTAGTATATACCCGTTAGATGAATTAATTCGTTTCTGAGCGGTTTTGATTCACCACAGATTACACAGATTCTCACAGATTAACATTTACACCTTTGATTATAAGCAAAATACATCTGTGAAAATCTGTGTAATCTGTGGTGAAATAATTCATTTCTTACGCGTTTTGAACTTTTCCCGCCCCCTTTAACAAACGCCAAATAATGTAAATCCCCGAACTTTCTTCTATATACGCCGTTGTTGTGGGAAACTTGACGGGGAAACTCCCCGCCACCTAAACCTTTAAAAACTTATAGTTATATGGAAGATTTGAATTTCAGAAAAGGAGATGCCAAAACTGAAGTATTCGGTTCAAACCGTATGTTACAACCCTCACCTGTAGAAAAAATTCCTGATGGACCCACTACACCGGAAATTGCTTACCAAATGGTGAAAGATGAGACCTTCGCTCAAACACAGCCTCGCTTAAATCTAGCTACATTCGTTACTACTTATATGGACGAATATGCAACCAAGCTGATGAACGAAGCTATCAACATCAACTATATTGATGAAACAGAATATCCGCGTATCGCTGTTATGAACGGTAAATGTATCAATATCGTTGCTAACCTTTGGAACTCTCCGGAAAAGGACACTTGGAAAACAGGTGCACTTGCCATCGGTTCTTCAGAAGCATGTATGCTGGGTGGTGTAGCTGCTTGGTTACGTTGGCGCAAAAAACGCCAGGCTCAAGGCAAACCGTTCGACAAACCGAACTTCGTTATCTCAACCGGTTTCCAGGTGGTATGGGAGAAATTCGCCCAATTGTGGCAAATCGAAATGCGTGAAGTGCCTTTGACTCTTGACAAGACCACGCTCGACCCCGAAGAAGCATTGAAGATGTGTGATGAAAACACCATCTGTATCGTTCCCATCCAAGGTGTTACATGGACTGGTCTGAACGATGATGTTGAAGCTTTGGATAAAGCTTTGGACGCTTACAACGCCAAGACTGGTTACGATATTCCTATCCACGTGGATGCTGCCAGTGGTGGTTTTATCCTCCCATTCCTCTATCCTGATACGAAATGGGACTTCCGCCTGAAATGGGTACTCTCTATCAGTGTCAGCGGTCACAAGTTCGGCTTGGTTTATCCGGGTCTGGGCTGGGTTGTTTGGAAAGGTAAAGAATACCTGCCCGAAGAAATGGCATTCAGTGTAAACTATCTCGGTGCTAACATCACTCAGGTCGGCTTGAACTTCTCCCGTCCTGCCGCACAGATTTTGGGACAATATTATCAATTCATCCGCTTAGGATTCCAAGGTTACAAAGAAGTACAGTACAACTCACTGACTATTGCCAAATACATCCATGATGAAATCGGCAAGATGGCTCCGTTCGTAAACTACTCTAAAGAAGTGGTGAACCCGTTGTTCATCTGGTACTTGAAACCCGAATATGCAAAAACTGCCAAATGGACATTGTACGATTTGCAGGATAAGTTGTCTCAAAATGGTTGGATGGTACCAGCTTATACATTGCCTTCAAAACTGGAAGACTACGTAGTAATGCGTGTAGTTGTACGTCAAGGATTCAGCCGTGATATGGCAGACATGTTGCTGGGTGATATCAAGAATGCTATTGCAGCACTGGAAAAATTGGATTATCCAACCCCTACCCGCATTGCCCAAGACAAGAATTTGCCAGTAGAAGCTAAAATATTTAATCACGGAGGTCGCCGTAAGAAAAAATAATGGGATAATAGAATGATAGGATGGTGATAGGACATTGCCATCCTATCCTATTATCACCTTATTTAATCAGTATCTTCTAAAACATGAATTTATGGAAAAGAAAATATCTATTTCGCAAATTAAAGAAGTTGCCCAAGCAGCTTATAATGAAGTGAAAGGGCAAACCGGAGGTAAAAACGCCGACTACATACCCTACCTTGCCAATATAGACTCCAAATTATTCGGCCTCAGCATCTGCCTGATGAATGGTCAGACAATTAATATCGGCGATACAGACTACCGTTTCGGTATAGAGTCCGTATCAAAGGTACACACCGCTATCCTCATCTTGCGCCAATATGGTGCACAGAAAGTATTGGATATGATTGGCGCCGATGCTACGGGTCTGCCGTTCAACTCCATCATTGCCATTTTGCTGGAAAACGACCATCCCTCTACTCCATTGGTAAATGCAGGTGCCATTTCTGCCTGTTCCATGGTACAACCGGTAGGTGACTCAGATAAGAAATGGGAAGCTATTGTACAAAACATAACCGATCTTTGCGGATCTGCTCCACAACTTATCGACGAACTGTACAAATCGGAAACAGCCACTAACTTCAATAATCGCTCTATTGCTTGGCTGCTGAAGAATTACAACCGTATCTATGATAATCCGGATTTGGCACTCGACCTGTACACCCGCCAATGCTCATTGGGTATCACTGCCCAGCAACTGGCTGTAGCTGCCGGGACCGTTGCCAACAACGGTGTAAATCCTGTCACTAAAAAGTCCGTTTTCGAAGCTAGCCTGGCTCCTAAAATTACATCCATGATCTCTACCGTAGGTTTCTACGAACATTCAGGCGACTGGATGTATACTGCCGGCATTCCTGCCAAGAGTGGTGTTGGTGGTGGCGTTATGGCCGTATTGCCCGGAGTAATGGGTGTTTCTGCCTTCGCCCCTCCTTTGGATGTAGCAGGAAACTCCGTTAAAGCCCAAGCAGCAATCAAGTTCATCATGAACAAGCTTAACTTAGGTGTGTTCAACGGTGACAACGTGACGATTACAGAATAAGCTCTTTACTAGTTATGAGTTATAAGTTATAAGTTATTTGTCGGTATGCACCGTAATCAGCAAATAACTTATAACTTATAACTCATAACTTTATAATAGGACATCATTATGAAAATGGCTATAACAGAATTCTCTTTGCGAGAGAAAGGTATTTATGGCATACTACATGTCATCATTTTGCTGCTTTCTCTATTCTTAGTTATCAGTATTTCCGTTGATACGTTCAAAGGAATTCCTTTCTACGAACAATCGGTTTACATGAAGGTACAGTTGTGGATTTGCGCCTTGTTTATGGCGGATTTTGTGCTGGAATGGTTTCTGGCTGATAACAAAGTACGTTATGTGTCCACACACTTCATATTCTTGCTGGTAGCTATACCCTATCAAAACATCATTGCTTATATGGGCTGGACTTTCTCACCCGAAATAACCTATATGCTACGTTTCATCCCTTTGGTACGGGGGGGATATGCTATGGCTATCGTAGTGGGATGGTTGACGTACAATCGTGCGTCCGGATTGTTCGTGTCTTATCTGACCATGTTGTTGGCTACTGTTTATTTTTCCAGTCTGGCCTTCTACGTCATGGAACATGGCACTAATCCTTTGGTAAAAAGCTATGGTGATGCTTTGTGGTGGGCATTTATGGATGTAACGACGGTAGGCTCTAATATCATAGCGGTCACCCCTACAGGACGGGTACTATCTGTGTTGTTAGCAGCACTTGGCATGATGATGTTCCCTATTTTTACAGTGTATGTAACAAGTCTGGTACAACGGCGTAACAAAGAGAAAGAAGATTTCTACAACAAGATAAACCATAAACAAGGACAAACGCAAGAGCAAACAGCTGCC
This sequence comes from uncultured Bacteroides sp., assembly GCA_900555635.1. Lineage (GTDB taxonomy): Bacteria > Bacteroidota > Bacteroidia > Bacteroidales > Bacteroidaceae > Bacteroides. The sequence continues at coordinate 21,590 of USLU01000018.1, read as the reverse complement.
TCTACGCCTAATACCGGTGCATCTTAATTGTTAAAACCTTAATTTTCATTAGCTCGTCTGAAACAACTAAACTTAGATGTTGTTATAAATGCTGATTTTGAATAATTTTTCACCTAAAACCTTAACTTATGGCAAATATTAAACAAACAGTGAAGCTGGGAGTATTTACCCTGGCAATCATGAATGTGACGGCTGTAGTATCTCTGCGTGGACTACCAGCCGAGGCCGTGTACGGTATGAGTTCGGCCTTTTACTACTTATTTGCAGCCATCGTTTTCCTTATTCCGACATCTCTTGTCGCTGCGGAATTGGCTGCCATGTTCCAGGACAAGCAAGGCGGTGTATTCCGCTGGGTAGGCGAAGCCTACGGAAAGAAACTGGGTTTCCTCGCCATCTGGGTACAATGGATTGAAAGTACAATCTGGTATCCTACAGTATTAACGTTCGGCGCCGTTTCCATCGCCTTCATTGGAATGAACGATGTACACGACATGTCTCTTGCGAACAACAAGTATTACACACTGGCCGTGGTGCTCATCATCTACTGGTTGGCAACGTTCATCTCCATGAAGGGTATGGGCTGGGTAGGTAAAGTCGCTAAGGTTGGCGGTATGGTTGGTACAATCATCCCTGCTGCATTGCTGATTATCCTCGGTATCGTTTACCTGGCTTCCGGCGGACATTCCAACATGAACTTCGACAGCAGTTTCTTCCCGGACCTGACGAACTTTGACAATGTAGTACTCGCTGCCAGTATCTTCCTTTTTTATGCCGGTATGGAAATGGGCGGTATCCATGTAAAAGATATGGATAATCCGTCTAAAAACTATCCGAAAGCTGTGTTTATCGGCGCCGGTATTACAGTAATTATCTTCGTACTCGGTACGTTTGCTTTGGGTGTAATTATCCCCGCCAATGACATCAGTTTGACACAAAGCTTGCTGGTTGGTTTCGATAACTACTTCAAGTATATCCATGCTTCCTGGTTGTCACCCATTATCGCCATTGCATTGGCATTCGGTGTATTGGCAGGTGTATTGACATGGGTTGCCGGTCCTTCCAAAGGTATCTTTGCCGTAGGTAAAGCAGGTTACATGCCTCCGTTCTTCCAGAAGACCAACAGTCTGGGTGTACAGAAGAATATTCTTTATGTACAAGGTATCGCAGTAACCGTATTGAGCCTTTTGTTCGTTGTTATGCCTTCCGTACAGAGTTTCTATCAGATTCTGTCACAGCTGACCGTTATTCTTTACCTTATCATGTATATGCTGATGTTCTCCGGAGCTATCGCATTGCGCTACAAGATGAAGAAACTGAATCGTCCGTTCCGTATCGGTAAGAATGGTAATGGTTTGATGTGGATCGTTGGTGGCCTTGGATTCTTGGGCTCTTTGTTAGCATTCGTGCTAAGCTTCATCCCGCCCAGCCAGATTTCTACAGGTAGCAACACCGTATGGTTCTCCGTATTGATTATCGGTGCCCTTGTCGTTGTGATTGCTCCGTTCATAATCTACGCATCCAAGAAGCCGTCTTGGGTTGACCCGAACAGCAGCTTTGAACCTTTCCATTGGGAAGAACAACCTGCTGCACAAGTAGCTGGTAAGACGTCGGCTGCAACAGTTAGTACATCTACATCAGCTGGTACGAGCAGCAATGCATCCTCACCTAATGGAAGTGCTGCTAAAGGAACAGATACTCCACAAAAAGAGTAAAAAACATAAGTTCTAAATTATAAAAAAAGGAATATCTCCGTTGACAACGGGAATATTCCTTTTTTTTATAAAGTATATTATTGAAATGGTTTACTAACTATCCAAGTGCCTTCAATGCCCGCGTATATTCTTCTATCAGCTCTTGCATCACTGCTGCTACTGACTGTATCCCTTTTCCATATAGTAACGAAGAAACTTGTCCTATTTCTAACTCCCCCTCTTCAAGATCACCTTCAAAGATACCCCGTTTGGCACGTCCACGACCTAAAAGAATACGCAATTCTTCATCGGTTGCCCCTACAGATTCAGCGGCTTCTACAGCATCACGAAAATTATTGCGTACTAACCTAACCGGAGCTAATTTCTTGAGCAATAATTTGGTATCTCCTTCTTCCAGATGCAAGCAATAATCTTTGAATACTTCGCTGGCAGAACTTTCCGAAGTCAAAGCAAAACGGGTACCTATTTGTGCACCTTCAGCCCCCAGCACACGAGTAGCCAGCATTGCCTCACCGGTAGCTATACCTCCGGCAGCAATCAGCGGCAACGTTGTCGCTGCACGTACGGCTGGTATCAAACATAAAGTTGTAGTTTCTTCCCTCCCATTATGTCCGCCGGCTTCAAAGCCTTCGGCAACTATAGCATCGACACCGGCCTCCTCGGCTTTTGCCGCAAAACGGGAAGAGGATATAACATGTACCACAGTGACACCATGGTCGTGAAGCCAACCGGTCCATTTTTTAGGACTACCGGCAGAAGTGAATACAATCTTCACACCTTCATCCACCACTATCTGCATAATCTCATCAATCTGCGGATACATCAAAGGAATGTTTACACCAAAAGGGTTCACGGTAGCTTCACGGCATTTACGAATATGCTCCCGCAAAGTATCGGGATGCATAGAACCTGCGCCCAACAGTCCAAGTCCACCGGCATTGCTAACAGCAGATGCAAGTTTCCAACCACTGCACCAAACCATGCCCGCTTGGATAATCGGATATTTTATTCCGAAAAGAGAAGTAACTCTGTTCATCATTATTCTTTTTTTAAAGGTTATCTCAAAAACAACAAGGGAAAGCAAAATAAAGTTCAAATTTATAATAAATATCTAATAAGATGTTTGCTTATTTAAGTTTTTAATAAAAGAGTGCAAACCTTTCTTGCAGATTTAGCATAAAATATATATCTTGCCACCGATTTACGCGAACACCAAACATTCATGACAAATTTATAAGCACTATGAAAATAAAAGTTGGTCTGATTGGCTTTGGCAGAATGGGGCAATTTTATTTAGAAGAAATGCAAAAGAGCGGCCGTTGGGATATCGCATACATTTGTGATATTAATCCTGATTCCCGCGAATTGGCAAGACATCTATCCCCTGAATCTAAAGTTATCGAAAACGAACAAGAAATTTTTAACGACGAAACCGTACAGGTAGTCGGCCTCTTTACATTGGCAAACTCTCGGAAGGAGCAGATAGAAAAAGCTGTCCAAAGTGGAAAACACATCATATCCGAAAAGCCGGTAGCCGATTCTATTGATAGAGAATGGGATGTAGTTGATATCACTGAAAAATCCAATTGCTTTTCGACCGTCAATTTATACCTGCGCAACTCCTGGTATCATCGAGTTATCAAAGATTTTATAGATCAAGGTGAAATAGGCGAACTTGCCATTCTACGTATTTGTCACATGACACCGGGACTTGCTCCGGGCGAAGGTCACGAGTATGAAGGTCCTGCTTTCCATGATTGCGGTATGCATTATGTGGATATTGCCCGATGGTACGCCGGATGCGAATACAAAACCTGGCATGCACAAGGCATCAATATGTGGAATTACAAAGATCCTTGGTGGCTGCAATGTCACGGTACTTTCCAGAATGGCGTTGTCTTCGATATCACACAAGGATTTGTTTACGGACAATTATCCAAAGACCAAACCCACAATTCGTATGTGGATATTATTGGAACTAAAGGCATTGCCCGTATGACACACGATTTTCAAACCGCCATTGTCGAACTTCACGGCGTGCACCACACTCATCATATAGAAAAGCCGTTTGGAGGCAAAAATATTGATACCTTATGCGATTTATTTGCCGATTCAGTAGAAACCGGAAAAAGAAGCTCCAAATTACCTTTAATACGTGATTCGGCCATCGCATCCGAATATGCATGGGAGTTTTTGCGCGATGCTCATAGCCACGATTTACCTGCTATAGGTAGTCAGGCAACACTTGAGCAAATATGGCATCGAAGAAGAAATATGAAAAATGGATATGGATTATTGCAAAATAGTAATCCTAAGTCAATTATTAACTCTTAAAAATAATATCATGTCAAAGATTTCAAGAAGACAATTTCTGAAAACCGGAACTGCTGCTTTAGCCGGAATTACTATTGCTCCGAGTTCTATTTTGGGTATGAGCCACGGACATGTTTCCCCAACTGACAAGCTTAACATTGCAGCTGTAGGAATTGGTGGTATGGGGCATTCCAATATCAATAACGTGAAGGGTAGTGAAAACATTGTAGCCCTTTGTGATGTGGACTGGAGATATGCCAAAGGTGTGTTCGACGAATTCCCAAATGCAAAAAAGTATTGGGATTACCGCAAGATGTATGATGAAATGGGTAAATCTATCGACGGTGTAATCATTGCAACAGCCGACCATACCCATGCTATCATTACAGCAGATGCCATGACCATGGGCAAGCATGTATTTTGCCAGAAACCATTGACTCACTCTGTTTATGAATCTCGCTTATTGACCAATTTGGCTGCATCTACTGGAGTAGCTACACAAATGGGTAATCAGGGATCATCGGCCGAAGGTACAGACTTGGTTTGCGAATGGATTTGGAATGGTGAAATCGGTGAAGTTACCAAAGTAGAATGTGCTACTGATCGTCCCATCTGGCCGCAAGGATTAAACGCACCCGAAAAGGCAGACCGCATCCCAAGTACATTAAACTGGGATCTTTTTACAGGACCGGCCAAGTTGAATCCGTATAATGACGTTTATCATCCTTGGAACTGGCGTGGATGGTGGGACTATGGAACAGGTGCATTGGGCGATATGGCATGTCATATTCTGCATCAACCGTTCCGTGCTTTGAAACTGGGTTATCCTACAAAAGTTGAAGGTTCGTCTACTTTATTGCTGAGTGCCTGCGCTCCGCAAGCTCAACACGTGAAGATGATTTTCCCATCCCGTGACAATATGCCGAAGGTAGCAATGCCGGAAGTTGAAATTCATTGGTATGATGGAGGTATGATGCCCGAACGTCCGAAAGGTTTCCCGGAAGGAAAACAATTGATGGGACCTGGTGGTGGTTTGACCATTTTCCACGGAACTAAAGATACATTGATTTGCGGATGTTACGGAGAACAACCATTCTTGCTGTCAGGTCGTGTTCCTAACGCTCCGAAAGTTTGCCGTCGTGTTCCTAATGCAATGGGTGGCGGTCATGAAATGGACTGGGTACGTGCATGTAAGGAAGATCGTTCAAGCCGCGTAATGTGTAAATCTGATTTCTCAGAAGCAGGACCTATGAACGAAATGGTAGTAATGGGTGTATTGGCTATTCGTCTGCAAGGTCTGAACAAGACTTTGGAATGGGATGGTGCTAACATGCGCTTTACTAATATCGGTGACAATGAAACTATCAGAACCGTTGTGAAAGATGGATTTAAGATTCATAATGGTCATCCTACTTTTGATAAGACTTGGACTGATCCGGTTAATGCCCAGCAGTTCGCAGCCGAATTAGTGAAACACAATTATCGTGACGGATGGAAATTGCCTGATATGCCTCGTTAATCTAGAAACAGAATTTATAAACATAAACAATAAATTGAAATCATGAAAAAAGTATTTTTTCCTTTAGCATGTTGTATGATTGCCGGCGCATTGGCTTCATGCGGCGGAACCAAAAAAGCTGATAACTCGGAAGCTGATAAAGCAGCAGACATGGTATCATGGGCTTATTCTAATTCAATGAAAGCTGCTGAAACCGACAGCTTACAACTTCCTGTAGACGCAGATGGTTATATCACTATTTTTGACGGTACTACCTTCAACGGATGGCGCGGTTACGGTAAAGACAGAGTACCTTCCAAGTGGACTATCGAAGACGGATGTATTAAGTTCAACGGTTCAGGCGGCGGAGAAGCTCAAGACGGTGACGGCGGTGATATTATCTTCGCTCATAAACTGAAAAACTTTGAGTTGGAAGTAGAATGGAAAGTAGCTAAAGGTGGTAACTCCGGTATCTTCTACCTGGCTCAAGAAGTTACTTCTAAAGATAAAGATGGAAACGAAGTATTAGAACCTATCTATATTTCAGCTCCCGAATATCAAGTATTGGATAACGCCAATCATCCGGATGCTAAATTAGGAAAAGACAATAACAGACAATCGGCATCTTTGTATGATATGATTCCTGCTGTTCCTCAAAACCAAAAACCGTTTGGCGAATGGAACAAAGCTAAAATTATGGTTTACAAAGGCACTGTAGTTCACGGACAAAACGACGAAAACGTTCTTGAATATCATTTGTGGACTAAACAATGGACTGATATGTTGCAAGCAAGTAAATTCAGCGAAGAAAAATGGCCTTTGGCATTCCAATTGCTGAACAACTGTGGTGGTGATAACAGAGAAGGATTTATCGGTTTTCAAGATCACGGTGACGATGTTTGGTTCCGTAACATCCGTGTGAAGGTACTTGATTGATGATCTCAATATCGCTAGATTTAGTGTAAATAAGGTCACAATTTAATATACAACATCATGGATAAAAAATTTATATGGGTATTGATAGCCTTGTTGATAGCGATACCACAAGCTATAAATGCAAAGACAAAAAAAGATGTTTCCATTCAACTCTACTCCGTCAGAGATAAACTAAGTAGTGGAGCTGACCTCAACAATGTTTTAAAAGAACTAGCCCAGATGGGTTATACAGGTGTTGAAGCAGCTAATTATAATGATGGAAAATTCTACGGTAAAACTCCCGAAGAATTTAAGCGTGCAGTTGAAGCGGCAGGCATGAAAGTTTTGTCTTCACATACCACAAAGGGACTTTCGGCAGAAGAACTGGCTTCAGGCAATTTTGCTGAATCTATGAAATGGTGGGACCAATGTATTGCCGCACACAAAGCAGCAGGCATGACTTACATCGTAACGCCTTGGATGGATGTTCCCAAAACCGTAAAAGACTTGAAGACCTATTGCAATTATTACAATGAAATAGGTAAGAAGTGTCGTCAGAATGGTTTGAAATATGGTTATCATAACCATGCTCATGAGTTTCAGAAAGTAGAAGATAAGGTGGTAATGCTAGACTATATGCTCGAAAACACCAATCCGGAAGATGTATTTTTTGAAATGGATGTGTATTGGGTGGTAAGAGGACAGAACAGTCCTGTAGACTATTTCAACAAATATCCGGGACGTTTCACTGTACTACATCTTAAGGATCACAGAGAAATAGGTCAAAGCGGAATGGTTGGATTCGACGCTATCTTCAAAAATGCCGATAAAGCCGGAGTGAAGCACATTATTGCTGAAATCGAAAAATACAGTTGTCCGGTAGAAGAAAGTGTGAAGCAGAGCTTAGATTATTTGCTGGATGCTCCGTTTGTGAAAGCTTCTTATAGCAAGTAGTTCGAGAGAATATCGCTGATATAGCGAAATTGATATAATAATAGGGTGTCTGTTGCAGATACCCTATTATTTTTCTGTGATAGCCCGAAGCGGTTGCTTTATCAATACGGTAGTAGAGTCTCCGTAAGTCCTTAGTACTTCGAGCGTGCGGGCACGACGTTTCCGTCCTTTAACATCCCAGAATTCACGTGTAAAGGGTGCCATTAAATCCAATCCGCCTATCCCCTCTCCTTCGGCTTTCTGCCAGCGAGCAGTAGCCATACCGTTCACACGTTCCGTTACCCGATAGCGTATGCCGGTAGCTTCAATCTGTTCCAAACTCTCACGCGGTCCCGCATCGAAAGGCTTCTTCGCCCAATTACTAGGAATGAAGAGCATACCCATGGCATAAAACGGATCGTCCCGCCATGTGTCTTCTTTCACTTTTATTTTCTTCTGATAGACCGGGTCCCAGTTATACTTGGTATTGGCAGTATAGGGACGTAAGGTAAGTACCACTTTCTTCTCGGGTATCTTGGGCATCATCGGCATGGTGGTATTAAAGTCCATCCATGACTTATTGATTACTGCTTTCGGACCACCTGAGGGACCATTGATTTCAAGTTCCTTCAGTGCTTCCGGATTCAGTTTCACCTCCCCGTCTCCTTTCAAAAACTGCTGTAGCCGCAATGAGTCTTGAGGCGTCCAGTTTTGAGCGTAAAAGGGAAGGGCTACCGCACAGAGCAGCCCGAATAAGCATACAAATTGTTTCACTTAGAAGTCGATTTTACTAATACCTAATACTAATTACCTAATTTTATAACTTACCACCACATGTATCCGCTTCCACAAAGCGGTTCATCGTAGCAAGGATCTATCGTCCATACGGTACGTGGATATTTCTTGCCTTCCCACCAACGGCGGTAGCGCGCAGCAGCATCCATCACTTCATCATCCGAAAGGAAATAAATACCTTCGTAATTATCAGCATCCGTATGTACCATTTTACAGCCCATTGAAGCATTGTGTCCGAGGCGGATTGTTTCTACCGTCCATAAGATACACTCGCCCAAACGAAGCTTGCCGCCTGCCGAATAGGATACCGGTGCCAGTGGAAATGAAGGTATTACCGTCAAATCCTCGGCATACTTCAGCAGTTCATCGATATCTTCGGTGGCAAACTTAGGCATGTTATTCAACCCATCCGGACTTTGAGTTGAGTACTTGCCGGCTTTCAATTGCTTAACAAACAAATCTACGTCCGGATGGTTGAAGTCTAACGTTTCTTTGTTACAAGAAACCAAAGAAAGAGTAAAGAGAACGAGCAGCATGATCCGCCCGAGTTTATGTAAGGTATTAGATTGAGTCTTCATCTTCATATCGTATTATAATTAATAGGTCATGCGCACGCCACACAATAAATTCAGGTTGGTAGGGCGTTCTGTACGCAATGTTCTTGTTTGAGAATCCGTATCGAAATGATGGGAAACAGAGGGTTCGGCAAATAAAGCGAAACGGTCATTCATTTTATAACGAATTCCCAGACCGGCCGCTAAAGATAGTTGTACGGGGTCAGCACCGAAACCATTATCGGGAGCACCTGCAATGCACTTCTCGGCTGCACCTCCTACCGTAGCATACAAATCTACTTTAGGAGTGCTTGCAAGCATGACATTCAATTTTACAGGAACACTCAAAGTGTGCAAAGTACGATCACCCGACAAACAGTTATATTGTAACCCTGCTTCTAAAGCCAAATGCTTGTTCAAATGACGTTCTGCACTGACACCTGCCGTAAACGGCATATTGAAATCTCCTTTAGGTAAGGAAGTTCCCAAAGCAGCTTTAATCGCCCAATTGCGAGATTTCGATGTCGACTGCAATGTAGCAGCATGGGTTGATTCTTCATCGGGAGAAACAGTGGAAGTTATATCTGTACTTGAATTTGTATCGCCATTGCCTGACTGATAAGTGTTATTCTGACCGGAATTCCGAATACCATAAAAGCCATTGCCCGGTTGCTGGTTATTACCGTAAATTCGTTGGGTTATTCTAATAGAAACATGAACGGAAACCGATTCATCTTCTGCATCGGCTAATATTCCTGCCGGCGCACCATTGGCGGGCTGCTTTAAACCGGGCTTCTGTGCAGTAGGATTTGCCTGGTGTATAGACGGGAAACTTTCTTGAACCACATCTCCGTTGAGACTACCATCAGGACTCATTGCGGCTACTTGTGTGAAAGCCTCTTGTATCTCCTCTTTCGGTGAGAAATACCAAAATGCGGCTGAAGCTACTCCCAGCACAAAGACTACCGATGCAGCTGCAGCTACACGATAGAACCGAGGAGTCAGGAAGGCTTTCTTTCCGCCAGTTGTAACGGTCGAAGGCAAATCGCTTTGCAGCTTCTCCCAGAAGTCTTCCCGTACTGTCATCTCTGCACCGGCGAGACGACTACGAAACAAACCGGTTATTTCATCATTTTCTCTCATATTCACTATATTCTTTAATTCTTCTTGCTAACAAACTTTTGGCACGATGCAACTGCGAAGTGGATGAATGTTCCTTGATGTGAAGTATCTCAGCTATTTCTTTATGAGATTTCTCTTCAAAGACATACAAGTTGAACACGGTACGACACCCATCGGGAAGATCAGCAACAAATGCCATCAGCACTTCTTCAGAAAGGCGATTACCACTTTCGGCAATACTTGTTTCATCGGGCATGTCGGGAAGTTCTTCCTCGTTCACCACCAGTTGGCTGAAGCGTTGCTGCTTCCGCAGATAATCTATAGACTGCGTCACCATCACTCTTGTTATCCATGTGCTCAATGCACATTCTCCACGGAAAGTGAAGTGAGTAAAGATTTTGATGAAACCATCGTGCAATACGTCATGGGCCGCATCGACATCGCCCGTATAGCGGTAACATACCGCTAGCATCTGCTTGGAATAGAGAGTGTATAATTCCTTTCGGGCGGAATCTTTTCCTACCCGGCAACCCTCTATCAGTTCTATGTCATTTTCCAATGTCAGTGCTTGTTTTACGGACGCCTCTTCGCGTCGTTTGTTAGTTAGACGCAGCATCCTTAAAAATGCTGCTGAATTAATTCTAAAAAGAAGTTAAAGGACGAAGTTTATTTATACCTTCATTAATCATCTCCATATTTCTCTTCAAGAGACAATAGAACCTTATCTATTTTTTGTATTATACCGTCCTTATGACCGGGAGAGAAATACCGTTGTGCAATTCGCAGAAAATTACGTATCGATACATCCGAAAGATATATTTCCCAGGCATCATATCCTCCTTCGTACAACAATTTTGTTTGTTTATCGGATAGTGACAAATGAAAAGGAACAGTTACCTTCTCTTTCATATCATAATATCCATTCACGCTTACTTTACACCTTTCCAATGTTTCATAAACGTCATTCAATGATAACAAAAATTCCTTATCAGAGATATTCTGCATCTGCATAGAATTCGAAAGTATCTCCAAAGCATTTCGTGAATAATCGAATTTACGGGTACGTCCGACAACATATAGATATTGCTTCAACGAATCTAGCGGTATCTCCCGGTAATTCATATCATGCTTTACCAGTAAAGCTGAAAGACGTTCATCCTTATCAAATTCTGATAGCAGATTTACATACTTCTCTCTATTGGCTTTCAGTTCATCCTCAATCAGTAACATGGTAGCTTGAATGTCTCTTTTATCAGAGCATCTGGAAATTAGATCACTACCAGTAAAAGTAATCAATATACCAATCACTACGATAGAAGTCTGCCGGAGACAGTCGCCTACCCGCCAGTTTTTGACAACTGTTTTTACTTTATTCGTTTTTATATTCTTCATGTTTTCCAAACATATTATATAGTACCCCGAAACGCATCATCTGTTTGCCTTAAACAGATCATCTATTTCACCCAAACGCATCATCTGTTTTGGGCTAACGCATCATCTGTTTTTTCACTGTTTATAATCTACTGATTATTAAGAGGAAAGCCTCTCATAAGAATTGCTTCATTAAGGCAAACTCATGAGAGGCTCTCTTATTTATTCAGTAATACAGTTTCCTGCTTTTGTCAACATGCTTTAAAGCTCATGTCCAATCCTTTTACAGAGTGGGTCAGAGCACCAACTGAGATAAAGTCTACACCACATTCGGCGTAATCACGCAAGGTATCGAAAGTGATACCACCGGATGATTCGGTTTCGTAACGTCCGGCAACCATCTCAACAGCTTTCTTAGTCATTTCGGGTGTGAAGTTATCGAACATGATGCGGTCTACTCCACCCAAGTCGAGCACTTGCTGCAATTCGTCGAAGCTACGCACTTCAATTTCAATTTTGAGGTCTTTGCCCTTCTCCTTGCAATAGTCTTTGGCACGGGTAATGGCTTTATCAATGCCTCCGGCAAAATCCACATGATTATCTTTCAGCAGAATCATATCGAACAAGCCGATGCGATGATTTACGCCTCCACCAATCTTGACTGCCATCTTTTCGAGGATACGCATGCCCGGAGTAGTCTTGCGAGTATCGAGTACACGAGTATTCGTACCTTTTAGCTTCTCGGCATATTTATGGGTCATGGTAGCAATACCGCTCATACGTTGCATGATATTCAGCATCAAGCGTTCAGTCTGCAACAAAGATTGTATCTTACCTTCCACGATCATGGCAACATCGCCTGGTTTCACTGCTGTACCGTCGTTGATGAAAACTTCCACTTTCATAGTGGGATCAAAGCGACGGAATACTTCCTTAGCAATTTCGATACCGGCAAGAATACCGGTTTCTTTAATCAACAGTTTGGATTTACCCATGGCCGTAGCAGGTATGCACGAAAGGGTGGTATGGTCACCATCGCCTATGTCTTCGGCGAAAGCCAGGTCAATCAGCCTGTCAATCAATTCTTCTTCTTTATTCATTAGTTTTATCTATTCTTATTTGATTTATGACATATTTGTTCTGCACTCTTCTGAAGAAACAATTCACCCGAAAGTTTCCATTCGCAGTTGCCAAGGTGCCAATGACGAAACTGGATTCATCACGCTTGCCTTGATGGTTCACATTAAAACTGCTAACCTTGTTCTGGGAGAAGAAATCGGCAATTGCTCCTTCTGCCGTAGCCTTATTAGCATCGGTCGATTTATTCTGAATAATTAAATCCACTTTATCACCCAGATACCTGCCAAGTTCCTGAGAGTTCCCTTTCTTGAAGGCCACAATCACCCCCACCGGTACATCCTGAGCTAAGGCAGAGGACATCCAAATGAAGAGACTGGTCAACAATAAAACTACTCGTTTTTTCATTTTCACAAGTATTAATGATAGGCAAAGGTAAGCATTTATCGTAAAATACAATAAAAAAGTACTAATTTTGTGCGCTAATCAAATCAGAACCAGCATGAAAACGACTCTGCTCGTCGTAGGACGGACTGTAGAACAACACTTTATAACTGCCATCAATGACTACGTGCAACGCACGAAGCGGTACCTTTCGTTCGAAATGGAAGTTATCCCCGAGCTGAAAAACACCAAAAGCCTCTCTATGGAAGTACAGAAAGAAAAAGAAGGCGAACTGATACTGAAAGCTCTTCAACCGGGCGATGTCATCGTATTGCTGGACGAAGGGGGAAAAGAAATGCGCTCCATAGAGTTCGCAGACTACATGAAGCGCAAAATGAATACCGTAAATAAACGGCTTGTTTTTATTATCGGCGGCCCTTACGGCTTTTCCGAAAAGGTGTACGAAACAGCCCACGAAAAGATGTCACTATCCCGTATGACGTTCTCACACCAAATGGTTCGACTCATCTTCGTAGAACAACTCTACCGGGCAATGACGATATTGAATGGAGGACCGTATCATCATGAGTAATTGATAATTGATAATTGATAGTTGATAGTTGATAATTACCATGCGGCATGATAGCGCAGCTAATTATCAACTATCAACTATCAATTATCAATTAATTCAGCTCCTCGATACCTGGAACCCTTTATCAGAAAGTGACATCTCTACGAATCTCGCTCTTGGATTAGGGGCATGTTGCGTCAGGATCTCACGGATACGGAGGGCGGCTTGAGGATCTTTGGCTACAATGTACAGATAACCTCCACCACCGGCCCCCGGTAGTTTATAGCCTAAGGTGTAGTCTTTTATTTGATTGATAATTTCTTCTACAGCGGGAGGATTTGTACCGCTATCCAACGCTTTCTTCTGCAACCATGTTTTACCAACTAGTGCACCAAAGCTGTTGAAGTCGTTTCTTTGAATGGCTTCCGCCATATCCAAGGCGTGCGTTTTCATCTCTTCTAATAATCCCAGGTGCAGAGAAGAATTGAGGAACATGGAACGGACGATTTCTGCTAGAATACCTTTCGCTGTACGAGTGATGCCGGTGTAATATAGTAAATGGCAATCTCTATATTCGGGATGGGTAAACAGATGTTCGGGCAACCAACGCACTAAGGGTTGTTGGGTAAAGCCGGGCTCTGTTTGCAGTAGTTTGATACCTTGCAGTACGCCACCATATTGATCTTGCCAACCTCCTCCGGTGGTCAACAACTGTTCCAAAGCCAATGTGCGACGACATATTTCATTTTTGTCCCACATCAGTCCGCAGAAGTCACTTAGTGAACCCAGCACTGTAGAAGCAAGAATTGAGCTTGTTCCTAAGCCTGAACCTGCTGGTATAGCGGAAAGCAATGTTATTTCAAGACCTGTACCAAAAGCTTTCAATTGCTGTTCCAACGAAGGATAAACAACTTCCGAAAAAGCAGGGACAAAGCCCGCCAATGCTAATGCCGCTTTAGGAATAGAGAAAGGAGAACCTACTTTACAATAATCCTGCAATTCATTGAACGTATTCACCACTTCCATTGCCCCCATATCTATGGAACGTAACACAATACGATGCTCTGCACAAGGCTTCACATAAACTTGCAAAGGTGGCTGCCCGTTCAACTCAATAGCTAGGTTCACCACGTTTCCACCGGCAAACAAAGAATAAGGTGGAGTATCCGTCCATCCACCAGCCATATCTATGCGGACCGGACTACGTCCCCAAACAATTTGGTCACTATAAACATTCAAATGGGGACGGCTCTTGCGTTCGTACAAATCCGTAAGTAGCCCTTCACGCAACAAACCAAAGGCTTCTTGCTCATCAGTTTTAGAATCTTCATTGCTCAATTTCCCAATCTGCGCCCGTAACATACGGTTATGTATACGCTGCATCAAAGGGGCATCGGCTGGCAATATCTCCGGCTTGTCAAGACCAAATCTATGGAACTCTTCGGCAACATTCGCCAAATCGAGTTGATAGAAAACACTCTTCTCATGATTGCGTGCCAAGACTTCCCAATTACTCCTATGGAAGCTTTCTCTTTGGGCATAAAGCAAGCGCAAATCGGCTTGAGCGGATATTTCATCAGCAGATAAACGATGACTTTTCCGCCAAATATCTTTTCCTTCTGCCAGTCCAGGTTCAGAAACCATCCAGCGAAGTACTTTTCCCAGTTGCTCTTCATCCGCTACTACCGGGAAAATGGCGGCAGCTTGCAAATCATCTTTCCTGCCATCTATATCGTCTATTACCAATCCACGATCTTTCAGCCATGACGGGAATGGTCTGCCCATAAACAATGTCTTTTCATCACGGATATCGCCTTTAAAGGCATCATCAAAACCGTATGGACGCCCCCCCCACTGCTGATTTCCAAGAGGCACTATATCTATACACACCCCATCGGGGACGGCAAGCATCCAGTCATTCTTGGGTACGCCTGTAATAATTTGCCGTGCACCCAGAGTCCACGATGCACCCACATAACTATTCTCAATCCAGATATTGTCATTCTTGGGAGAAAGAGATACATGCACCTCTGCGTTCTGTACGAAGATTGCCGGATTAGGCTTCACTTTACGATGCATTATCTGCCGTTGGTCGTACACCTTATTTTGCAAAGTAACCGTTGAAGAAAGCAGCTCACGGCTTGTACCGTAATGATAAAACTCACCTCCGGGCAATGGCAATATCGCCACGGAAAGTTTATTCAGATCTTCGTCTGTGATACGAGGATGATTTCCTAGGGACAAACCGAAATCTGAGTACAAGTCATAGTATTTGAGATCAGAATAAGGTATGTTCTTATCCGATGCGCCTTCTTCCTTTTGAGAACGCTTCATTAATAATTCCACCGCACGGTCACTCAATAACCAGATGCCTATGTCCATCAGGAAGAGATGTGTCTTGGAGAGATTCTCCAGTTCCTCTAATGATGGCTTTTGTAACATAAAGTCGAGTGCTTCAGGGTGCTTTCTATCAGAAACAAAAACACCATGATGGGTAGCCAAAACAGGATCAACCCACAAGCCATAACATACTACATCGGCATCCGGTATTTGTTGTAAAGGCTTCTCCGCACGAATATAAACATCACCGCTCGCAATCAGGGTATGAAGTTTTTCCGGAGCCCGCTCCATTATCTTCTCATAAAGAGGAAGCTGAAGGGATAGCAAATTCTGCCCCAACTTTTGTCCACGTGCCCAACGGAATACAGGTATCGGAGTTAAGATCTTACCCGAAGGGGCATATCCCGGCAAACGTCGGCTTTGCCCTCCGGCATGGAGTAGTATTCGTTTCTCGGCTGATTGATCTGCTTTTCGGCTCTTATACCATTCACGTAAAAGCCACGTGGTTCCCCCACCCGATCCCAATTTCATTCCTACCGGATCGGAAGTGCAAAACCATTCCTTACGATCTACATTTTCCAGCTCATAGAATGCCGACACCAGGTTAGGCGGCAAAGACAATAATTTCTGCATATCTTAAATTATCATTCAAGTGTCAGAATAAATCTGCGCAAATAAATTTCCTGTTCCTTATCTGTACTGTTGCTGAAACGTACGGCTTTAACCGACTGCTTCTGCAAATCAACCATGACTCTGTTCTTCTCTTGCTTCAAGTCCGTCTTCTTCCATTCTTTGCCATCCGACGAAACTTCCATCACCCCCCAAGAGGTAACTTCAGGCTTACCAAAATCAAATTCAATGCTTTTGCCTGCATATGCCTTGTCCAAGTCAATGCATAACCATGCTTGTGCAGGCCATTTTATCACTTCGTTAGAAGGCGAAACCAAAACTCGGTTCGTCTTTACCTGCAGGGGCTGATGCTTCAGCTGCTCCACATTGCTAGACAGAATGTGTGGAGTAAAGTCAGTCATAGCAACCAGTTGCGTATTATACTTCTTATTGTAAAGACTTACAGCCTGCACAAATGTACCGTCAATAAGTGGCTTGATAACTTTGGTTGCAGTCTTCACTCCCGGTTGATAAGGGTTTTGATTATAAGTCTGGTCAATATGGTATACTTGCTGTTGCAATGATTGCACCTGTTTATATTTACGCATGAAAAGAGATTGATTGCCTTCCTCCAGGGCTTGCACCATAGCCAGCACTTCTTCACCTTCTTCACCTAACGTCTTGAATTGATGCAGCCACGGTTTCATTTCTTGAATAAGAGATACATTACCGGTACTTGCCATCAAGATGTCACTACTTTCTCTCATGCGGTCGAATATCTCCAGCAAGGCAGCCAAGTCTTTTCTATCACAGCTACCATTGCTGATATAGCTCTGCATAAAACGTTTGGCTAAAGGCTGAATATCGGTCGATTCATCGCGACGGTATTTGTGACCATTGTTTCCCAAATCAGAGTTGTGCATAGCAAAGAATTCGAGCGCCTCCGAAGCATCGGGCAGGATGACACGGCACGCATTCCTCCAGGCAGCCAAGCTATCATATTTTGAAGGATTCCAGGCATAATCAGCTACTCCATAAATAGCAATCTTCGAAGCCTCAGCGTGCTCCATCGGATTGGTGACAAAGCCCGACATTTCACTGGCAATAGTAGTGTCATTGCCATAAACTGGACCCAACAAGAGGTGGTCACGGACATAATCGGACACAGGGAAGTTCCACCAAATATAAGCGGGACGCTTGATGGCAGCGTTAATCCACTGCATACCTTCTTTAGTAATATCCGACACAACACGGTCGCCTGTCCACATAATGTGTATATTCTTATTCAGGTCTTTTCCCAAAGTGGGCAGGTAACCTTTTTCAAGATTCGACCAGCTCTTATTGTACTCCGTAGGACACATAATCAGGGAAGTCACATCCTGTTTCACCTTGACAAAATTCTGATCAATATAATTCAGTAGCTCAGCCTGTTTTTCCGCTTTTGTTCCTTCACCCGATATATCATCAAAGAAAACCGCAAACGAACGAATGCCCAGTTCATACATCTTCTCGAATTTATCGAGCACCAAGCCGCGATCTGTCTCATTCCATTTAATGTCTTGTCCCGGATGGATGGCCCAAACGAAATTCACTTCATTCTCTTTAGCCATCTGTACAAGTTCCTGCAATTGCTTTGCTTCCTTCTCCGGATAAGGTTGGCGCCAGCGGGCACTATGATACGGATCATCTTTCGGACCATATATGTAAGTATTCATTTTGTTATCGCCATAAAACTTCAACTGCCGCAGGCGTGCTTCGTGGCTCCACGGCGTACCATAGAATCCCTCTACTACACCACGTGAACTAACGGACGGAAAATCTTTTATTTCTACCTCAGGTAGTTGGTTTTCCTTCAAGAGTTGCCCCAATGTCTGCACTCCGTAGAATGTACCTCTTTCATCTTGGCCTGCTATAACAATTGAATTTCCTGTTACAGATAAATAATACCCTTCTGCACAATTGGGTATAAGGCGGGCATATTTGCGAATAGCTTTATCACCTTTCTCGCCTATAATTATTTGGAAACGTCCTTTCTCTGTCTGCTTGTTAGCAAGGAGTGACTTCAGTTTATTTATAGCATACACATTCGCCTCAGCTTCACCAACTAATTGATAAGTATCCGGCAAAGTAAAAACATTATTACCGATAGTTAATTGTTGAGGTTGCGGAAAGACATCAATAACCTGAGCCGATGTCACACAACTACAAAGCAGCCCTGTAGCTAATAAAAATGCACATTTCATTTTCATAATAGATTGGAGGTATTATTTTAGTTAATGCTGCAAAGGAAACGAAACTATACAACTTATACAAACAATTATAAAAAAAAGCGATGAAGGTTTTTACATCTTCACCGCTTTTTCACCGTTCTATACACATTTTTTTTTATTATTATCAGACTGCGCAGCCTTCTATTTTTAATTTACGCAAAGCGCACTCTGTAGATATATGAACATAACAAATTAAAGTACTAACTGCTTTTCTACTGAATTACAAAAGGCATCTAAACTTGAGTTTTTCCTGCGACACTCTACCAAATTTTTCTTCAAGACTTTTCCCAACTCTACATAGTTCAAGTTCTTTTTTTGAGTATCCACCAACTTATTCCTTTCTTTATCCTTTAGCCTCGCTATCAGTCCACTTAAAGTTTCTTTAGGCCGTACTTTTTGTGAACTATCTTTTACATGCTTATCCCATATTGGAATTAACCATGCATCTGTTTCTTCAATACATATTGCATAGAAAATACGATTTCGAAACCGTTCGTCAACAGAAGCCTCTATTTTAGCAATCACATTGTTCCTCAATTCTTCACTATAGGCTTCCCAATCAGACACTCCACTTCTTTGCGGAGAGAGCACATCATATCCATTCTCACCACGTTCGGCTGTATCTATTTGAATGACAAGATAGCGTTCTTCTTCAAATATTTCAAAAAAATCACTTAAACTTCCTGTATTAGAACATTCCTTTAATACCAGTGTCCAGTTACTAAAGTTTTTCTCATTAAGTTCCGTCTCGTCAGTTTGATTTTCCGGCCTGATATTCATAATATCAGAGCCATCAATCCCCTTCAATTTACTCAAAATAGCTCTGATTATAGCAATGTCAGCAAAGCCTTCGGCAATAATTCCTATTTTCATTTCCATCTAAAAGTTATCAGGAATTCCACCAAGAAATCCTTTCATCCATAAATCAGAAAGTTTATTCGGCATTTCTTTGCCATCAAGTATGGGTTTCAATTTAATCCGTTCTATTTTGGTTTCACCATTGTCTTTTCTGGTAACAACAAACAAACGTTGATTATCATCATGCAAATTCATCCCATCCAGAACAGCCGGATTTTGTGTTGTAATCAAAGCTTGTTTAGCATTTACTTCAGCAAGGCTTGCTAAATTCTTCATCAAGTAGCGGCATAATCTAGGATTCAATCCAGTTTCAATATTGTCTATTCCAAAGAAAGCAGGAGTACGTTTACTTATAAATAGAGTTAGATAAAACAATAGATGCAATGCCCCTTCGTTCGCATTCTCCGCAGAGAAAAGATTATTTTTTTTCTGCATATATTTATCTCTGAAATATAAATTAGAAATGCTCCGTCCTAGTTTATATCCTTGCATCTTATAATTTTCTTCTTTATCCAACAAAATATCATCAATCCACGAAATGCAGTTTTCAGCTATTTCTTTAATTCTTTCAATTTCTTCCTGCGGCAAATTATTCAGCAAAACATCCAGTCCCTCTCCATTTATACCTAAAGGAAATTCATAATTTTCTCGTGTTATTCCTCTCAATGCACTTGTTGACAACGAATAAATCAAATATTGAGAAATATAATTTTTCTTTTCATTTCTCTCATTATCATATTCCTCAATGCGCTCTTTAGTAGGTTCCCCTCCTCTGGCAGGCAAACTCACGCTGCAACTCCATTTTGAGAAAACATCCAAATAGTTTAGATTATAAATACGATACCTCAGTGGACAATTCGGATTAGGTAGATTTTTGAAATAAATACTGGAACGTATTTCTTCAACTATCTTCTGACCATAAAAAGAACTAATCATTAAATCCGGTTTTGCGATTCTTATTCCTTTTGAAATCATATCTTTAGTCTCAATAAGCGCCGAACGTTCTGAGGCCAACATTGCTATGACCTCTAGAATATTAGATTTACCGGCACCATTTGCTCCAATAAATACATTAATACGTCCTAAATCAATAGACAATTTTTCAATGGACTTAAAATTCTCTATAGTAATCTGAGTTATCATATATAACAATATTATTTATTCTAAACTTGCGTATCTCAAACAAAGGTAAGCAATTTTATGGTACAACAACATATTGAAAGAAAACAATTATAAAAAAAAGCGATGAAGGTTTTTACATCTTCACCGCTTTTCATTATAATTATGACTTTATTACGGTCATACATTCATCGCATTAGCCCCTAAAGCACCAAGTATTGCTGATGCAACAGCAATCACAACTTTCAAAATTTTATCCCAAATCGTCTTTTTCATAGTTCTATACACATTTTTTCATTATTATCAGACTGCGCAGCCTTCAATTCTTAATTCTTAATTTTCAATTTGCGCAAAGCGCTCTCTATCCTATCCCAGCGGATTATCATTTTCATCCCCAGTCGAACCACCGTTTCCACCGTTGTCACTTTCATCAGTGGTCTTACCGGTCCACTTCTCGAATTCCACTCCTTGAAGTAAAGCACGGGTAGTACCAATTGCGGCAGGACGGGTATATTCGGGAGTAAATTGACAACGCAAGGCAGTCACTTGATTAGGGTTCACATCCTTTTCCGCTTCTACCCCTTTCCCACGGGTCCGGGCTTTCATCGTGAATGTACCCAATCCGTCCAAACGTACCGTACGACTGTTCAGCAGATGCATACGCATAGTGGTCATCAGGTTACGAATTACGTTGTGAACATCACCCTGAGTCAATGACGACTTCTCAGCAATACTTTCAGCCAACATCTGGCAGTCAATGGCTCTTCCCACCTTCTTCAAACTCAAATGCCATAATTTGGCACCCTCTTTCGTCGCAATGGACGACTGTCTCGCATAATAAAATAAAGGCATAATTTATCTCCTTTTACATTTTAATTCAACATTCTTTTAATACTTGTTTTGTTGATCAACGATGCAAAGATGAGAATATATATGGGCATAAACAAAGAAAACAGCCTCGTGGAAGCTGTTTTCTGAGAATAACTTATATATACTTAATTTACAACATATTATCTTTACACCACTTATTCTATCATCAATAAACATTCAAACTATAACGCAAAAAGAGGACGCCTTTCACAAGGAATCCTCTTACAACACATTTTTACTAATACAATCAGATTAAGATTACTTCAAACCTGATTGTGG
>USLU01000017.1 GCA_900555635.1 uncultured Bacteroides sp. | reverse complement strand
AGCTGCTCTTCCGTAAATCCGTACATATCGGCAAAAGCTGCTACTACCGACTGCGAACAATTAAATCCACTTTTAAAATTCTCTACAGCCTTTTCAACTCTATCTTTCATTTCCATTTTTTAATCGGTTATTTCCAAAGCCATCGGGCAATGATCCGAATGAACGGCATCATTCAAGATCCATGCATCTTTCAGCATAGGGCGTACCGGTTCACTAACCATACAATAGTCAATACGCCAGCCCTTATTCTTTGCACGTGAATTAAATCTATAACTCCACCAAGTATATTCCTGCTTATCAGGATGAAGCACCCGGAATGAATCAATAAAGCCTGCATTAAGGAAGCGGGTCATCCATTCTCTTTCCTCCGGCAGAAAGCCACTGTTAGTTGCATTTCGGATTGGATCATGAATGTCTATCGGCTCATGGCAAATATTATAATCTCCACAAAGAATCAGCTTGGGACGTGTACGTTGCAATTCCAACACGTATTCCTGGAATTTTTCCAACCAAACCATCTTGAAAGCCTGACGCTCATCTCCGCTTGTGCCCGAAGGATGATAAACACTAACTATGGAAATATCGCCAAAATCAGCACGAATAAAGCGTCCTTCATTATCATATTCTTTTATTCCCATTCCATATTCTACATAATCCGGTTCACGTTTGGTCAAAATAGCGACTCCACTATATCCTTTCTTCTCAGCTGAATATAAGTAGTGTTTGTACCCTAAAGATTGCAATGCTTCTACAGGGTATTGATCCGGTTG
This sequence comes from uncultured Bacteroides sp., assembly GCA_900555635.1. GTDB lineage: Bacteria > Bacteroidota > Bacteroidia > Bacteroidales > Bacteroidaceae > Bacteroides. The sequence goes on along the minus strand of USLU01000017.1, from coordinate 93,878 downwards.
TAATTTCGTTTCCTGGAGACATAGCACATCCGGTTGTTCTTGCGCCAACCACTCGGGGAATCCTTTTGTTACAGCAGCACGCAAGCCGTTTACATTGTATGTTATAATTTTCATAACTGTATATTTTTTATTTTTCTAATTTCGTTCTGTTTCACGAACCTCATTTATCTTCATCCTATTCCGGAAATTAATAGCATAATATTCAATACGGTAACGATAGCGGCGATACTATACAGCACAAATGTACTCCATTTACTATTCACATACTGTCCCATCACTTTACGCGAAGAGGTCAAACTGACTTGCAGGAATACTGTAAAAGGTAACTGAATACTCAATATCATTTGTGAAATCAGCAAGCCCTTAAACGGATTACCAATAAAGAAGATCATCAGCAATGCGATACCCAAAGAAAGCACCACCCCTACTTGTGAGTGGCTGTCTTTAATATGATAAGGCTCGCCAAAAATACCTGCAAAAATAGAGCCTGCCGCCATGCCACTGGTAATAGTAGAAGATATACCTGCCATCAGCAGTGCCAAAGCAAACACTACGGCAGCATTATTGCCCAACAATGGTTGTAGTAAGGACTTGGCTTGCTGCAATTCCTCTACTTGAATACCGCTTTTAAAGAATGTGGCAGCAGCCAATAGAATCATAGCGCTATTAATTGCCCATCCCACTATCATAGAAAAGAGCGTATCGTACAACTCATATTTCAGGACTTTACGGATAGAAGAATCATCTTGTTTATTATACTCATGGCTCTGAATCACTTCCGAATGCAGAAATAAGTTATGCGGCATTACTACCGCCCCCAGCACACTCATTATAATCAGCATACTACCTTCTGGAAACGATGGTGTTACCCAGCCTTGTACAGCAACCGGCCAGTCTATTTTTACCAGAAACAACTCGTATATAAAAGAGAGTCCGATGACAGATACAAATGCAATAATGGAGCGCTCTATCTTTTTATAGGAATTTGTAAAGAGCATGACAAGTACAAAAACCGTAGTCAGTATGGAACCCCAAATTATCGGAATATCAAACAGCATCTGCAAGGCGATAGCCCCACCCAGCACCTCTGCCAATGACGTGGAGATAGAAGCCAGTACAGCCGTACCTAAAATAGGACGCGATACCCATTTGGGAGTATATTGGGTTGCAGCCTCAGACAAACAAAGACCGGTCACAATTCCCAAATGCGCCACATTATGCTGCAATACTATCAACATTATAGTCGAAAGAGTTACTACCCACAACAGCGAGTATCCAAACTCTGAACCTGCTGCAAAATTTGATGCCCAATTACCCGGATCTATAAAACCTACTGTTACCAACAATCCCGGACCAATATATTTAAAAACATCCAGACCACCCAAATAACGCTTGTGGTCTCTCCGTTTCAAGTCTTTCAGAATATTCTTCATTGTGTTCGTTTATTTAGGAGCGTAAAAATACGTAAATAATAACAAACTTATAGCATGATAAGTTCAAAAAAGCAAAGCCCTTGGCATCTTTCAACACCAAGGGCTTCTATCTATTCTTTGAATTATAAGGCTTTAATAACCCATTTCATGCAATGCTTTACAAAGCTGATCGGGACAAGAAGTAGGACGACCTCCACAACGAATACCTTCCAAACGAGCAATGACTACATCTACCGGCATTCCCTTTATGAGACGGGAAATACCTTGCAGATTACCATTACATCCACCCCAAAATGCAACTTCTTTCACAATTCCATCTTCTATATCAATTTCGATGTTCGAGCTGCATGTGCCTTGAGTCTTATAGGTATATATCATTATTATTCGCCTTCTTCCGGTTTCATGTTTGTATACACAGTCTGTACATCGTCAAACTCTTCAAGGCGTTCAATCATCTTATCCAAAGTTTCACGCTGTTCGGGAGTTACTTCCTTCAAATCATTAGGAATATAGGTAAACTCACCACCGACATCTTCAAAACCTCCTTCTTCCAAGTGTTTCTGAATAGCTGCATAGCTCTTCGGATCACCATAAATGGTTACTGTTCCTTCTTCTTCATCCTCTTCATAATCTTCGTCGATATCAAAATCAATCATATCAAGAATGAATTCTTCCATATCCATACCATCTTTCTTTTTGAAAGTAAATACGCATTTATGGTCGAACAAGAATGCCAAAGAGCCCATCGTTCCCAAGTTGCCACCGAACTTATTGAATACCGAACGTACATCTGCAACAGTACGGGTTGTATTATCAGTCAAAGTATCAACAAATACAGCAATTCCGTGAGGACCGTATCCCTCGTAAGTCATACCCTTGTATTCACTCTGATCCTTACCCATTGCATTTTTGATAGCACGATCAATGTTATCCTTCGGCATGTTTTCACGCTTACATACAGCTATAACTGAACGTAAAGTAGGATTATTTTCAGGTTCCGGACCACCGGCTTTCACTGCAATAGCAATTTGTTTACCTAGTCTTGTGAAGGTCTTAGCCATGTGACCCCATCTTTTCAATTTTGCAGCTTTTCTATATTCAAATGCTCTTCCCATTGGTGTAATATTTTAAATTTTGATTCTTTAATTTATCTAAGTTTGGCACCTAGTTTATCTTCCAGATTCTTTACTAGTTTAGACATGAACTTATCAATCATCTTGTCATTCAAAGTCTGATTCTCGTCTTGCAATAAGAAGCTTACTGCATAACTTTTCTTACCAGCTTCGAGATTCTTACCTTCATAAACATCAAAGAGAGAAACTTCTTTCAGTAATTTCTTCTCAGTTTCATAAGCAATCTTCTCGATTTCAGCAAACTGCACCTTCTTATCGATCAATAATGCCAAGTCACGTTTCACAGCCGGGAACTTGGATATTTCTGAATAGCTTACTTTCACGTTCTTGATGGCTTTCATCAATTCTTTCCAGTTCAAGTCAGCATAATATACTTCATTATCAATATCGAAAGCTTTCAATAATTTCTTTGTTACCACACCGAAAGTAGCCAGTCGCTTACCGCCTCTTGTCTGTACAGACAGTGCAGTAGCATAAATGTCGTCAGTCAAATTACCTACAACCAAGTCATGCATACACAATCCCATACGAGCAAAAATATTTTCTACGTAAGCCTTCAGTTCATATACTGAAGTATTCTCATCCGGATGTGCCCAGGAATTGGAAACTCTTTTACCGGTTACCCATAAACCTAGATGATAATCCTCTGAATATGCAGCAAGCACTTTCTCCTGATTCTTCTTATCTGCATTGAAATGGTAACAATTACCGAATTCAAAGAATTTCAAATCCGCATTCTTACGATTTGCATTATGAGAGATACTCTCCAATCCGCCAAATAGCAATGACTGACGCATCGCATTTAAATCTGTACTTAACGGATTCAGTAACATTACAAGATTATTAGCAGGATAAGTATCCAAACCATCATAGTAAGCAGCACGAGTCAAAGAGTTATTCAATATTTCGTTGAAACCACAACCTACCAACTGTTCAGCAACCAAGTTCTGCAATTTATTAGATTTATCGCATTCACCTTTTGTAGTCAGACTGGACTTCAAGGTATTCGGAATCTCTACATTATTATATCCGTAGATTCGCAAAATATCTTCTATTACATCACAATCGCGTTGTACATCTACACGATAAGGCGGAACATCCAATGTCAGACCTTCAGCAGTCTCATTAACGATCTTCATTTCCAAGCTCGTCACGATGCTTTTGATTGTATCCACCGGAATCACCTTACCAACCAATGAATGTACCTTTTCATAAGAGAGTTCTACTCTGAAATCCTGGGCAGGAACAGCGCAAACATCTTTTATTTCAGAAGAGATAGTACCTCCGGCAAGCTCTTTTACCATCAAAGCAGCTAACTTAAGGCAGTAAAGCGTGATATTAGGATCAATACCTCTTTCAAAACGGAAAGAAGCATCCGTATTCAATCCATGACGACGCGCCGTTTTACGTACCCATGTCGGATGGAAGTAAGCACTTTCAATGAATACATCTTTTGTCGCTTCAGTAGAACCTGAGTCTAAACCACCGAATACACCGGCAATACACATAGCTTCTTCCTTGTTACAAATCATCAGGTCACGTTCGTTCAACTTACGTTCTATACCGTCAAGAGTAACAAACGGAGTGCCTTCGGGCATAGTTTTCACAATAACCTCGCCTCCTTTAATCTTATCTGCATCAAAGCAGTGAAGCGGTTGACCAAATGCATGAACAATATAATTCGTAATGTCTACTACATTATTGATAGGACGCAAACCGATAATACGGAGTTTATTCTGCAACCATTCCGGGCTTTCCTTTACCGTTACACCTTTCACAGTAACACCCGCATATCGAGGACAAGCCTCGTTATTTTCTACTGTTACCTTAATATCCAAGTCATGGTTTTCAACTTCAAAAGCATCTATGGACGGTTTCTTCAGAGTAGCTTGTTTTCCGTTTTGTAACAAGTATGCATACAAGTCACGAGCCACGCCATAGTGTGAACAGGCATCTGCACGGTTCGGAGTGATATCCACTTCCAATACGTAGTCACTCTTGATATTATAATAATCCTTGGCAAGTGTACCCGGAATAGCTGTTTCAGGCAATACAATGATTCCTGCGTGATCTGTACCAAGACCTATTTCATCTTCAGCACAAATCATACCATTGGATTCTACACCACGGAGTTTGGATTTCTTTATAGTAAAGCATTCATCACCGTCATACAGTTTTGCACCCAAAGTAGCAACCACCACTTTCTGCCCGGCAGCAACATTCGGAGCGCCGCATACAATCTGCACAGGTTCACCTTGTCCCAAATTAACGGTCGTGATGTGCATGTGATCAGAATTAGGATGAGCTTCGCATGTCAATACTTCGCCGATGACCAGTCCTTCCAGTCCGCCTTTAATGGTTTGCACCTCTTCTACACTTCCCGTTTCCAGTCCGATAGACGTAAGGGCGGCAGCGACTTCATCCGGTGTCAAATCGAAATCGACATACTCTTTCAACCAATTATAAGAGATATTCATATCATTATTTTTTTATAGTTTTCAAAAGTGACCCGCAAAGTTAATAAGATTTTTTGGTTGACAGGGAATTATCAGATAAGAAAATAATAAAAAGGCTTCCGGATTGCATATTAAATGCAGCCCGAAAGCCTTCAAAGAACTTTCATCAGAAGAAACTATTAGTTTTCCAATGTCAAGTCCATTTGTCCTACATATATACCACTTTTACCGGAGTGCATCAATGATACGTTCTTCCCATCCATATTAAGAAGCGTCTTGGGACCTTTCATAAAAGTATGTGTATGACCCCCAAGTACGACATCAATATTACGTGTTTTTGGAATAAGCTCTCCCTCATCCAGTTGCAACCCCAAATGAGAAAGACAAATGACGATATCACATCCTTCTTTCTCTTTTAGGGTAGCAGCTACTTCGTTGGCTGTAGCTACAGGATCTTTGTATACCACCCCTTCACACTTGTTTGCTTGTACCATTCCTTCAAGTTTATATCCTAATCCCAACACACCAATTTTAACTCCGGCTTTTTCAATTACCACATAAGGTTTCACCAGATCTTTAAGCACTGTAGCACTCACATCATAATTGGAACATACCACCGGGAAAGCAGCTTTCTGGAAAAGTGAGCTCATATTGTCCAAATTGTAGTCGAACTCATGATTACCAATCGTAATGGCATCATATTTCATCTCATTCATCATCATTACTTCTACTTCTCCCCGAAACTTATTATAATAAGGAGTTCCTTGCGAAAAGTCACCGCAATCAAATAATAAAACATCTGGGTTGTTTTTGCGGAAATCTTTCATAAACGTAGCAAGACGTATATATCCACCCTTGTCATAATTCCGGTCACCTTCTTGATTAATGGGTTCCACGCGACTATGCACATCACTGGTCTGCAAAATAATTAGCTTCTTATCCTGCTGTGCAAATGCAGTAAAAGACAAGCACAAAGAAAGAAGAATAAAAAGACTGCTAATTCTTATTTTTGATTTCATAAATCATTCTAAATTAAAAGTTACACTCATTTTACGGTAATTCTGCCATCCAAAGCTGAAGTTATCTTCTTCCCGGCTGCAGTTTGTTTTTTCACATATTCAATGAACAAGTCACGTAGTGTAGCACCATCGGGGCATTCTCGTTTTTCTGCCTGCAAAAATGCATCCATACTGCCATTACCATCTGCGAGATAATCAATCGTTGCTACTGTATAAAGCTTATTTTCGTCAATGGGTTGTCCACCGATAGAGCAACTTAGCAGCTTTCCATTTTTTGTTATCTCCATACGTACACCACTCACTGCTTCGCCATTCAACGAAGCAATACTAGCCAGCAAATTTTTCATATGTATTCCTTTCATTGTCAGTACGCAAAGAGAGTTTTCAAAAGGAAGAATTTCAAAGATAGTGGCTTCAGTAATATTTCCAGCCGGCAAGATATTTCGCAAACCTCCCGTGTTTATCAATCCCATATCTGCCGGTTTGCTTTGTACTTTCTCGGCAGCTTGACGTATTACATCGGCTACAAGATTAGAAAGCAACCCTTCGGGGCGACCTTTATCCATTTTCTCAACACTGACTCCAATCACATCATACATTTTATCTACCTCTTCTTTGTAAGGTTTCAACAAAGCCACAGCATTGGAATCGGGATGAGCATCCCATCTCGAATCAATATTAATCATTTTCCCTTCCACTTTAGTAATCCGATAATTGGATTTTCCGGCATCACGCGTTAACTGACAGCCAGTTAACATCAGTAAACTTGCAACAGCCACTGCATAAAGTGCCTTTTTGTAATTTTGTATCATATTGATATTTTAAAAGTTTAATAGTATTGTTTATTCAAATATTCAACTCAAAAGCAGAGATTACAAAACTTAAAAACTTGTCGGTCTCTTAATATAATTCTCCATGTGATCCAATGGTAACGTAATAAATGGAGTCTGCCAACCTCCGATGCGTACATTCACATCCGCATAAGGAGCAAGTAACATAGCAGCTTCCAACTCCGGTAAAGTAGCAGCTTCCTTAGACTTTTCGTATATTTCTTTATATTTCTCTACTGTTCCGATAGCCATTGTCATCATTCCACCCTGTTTCTTAATAAATTCTGTGACAATACGTTCTATCAAAGCAGGAGTCGTGTCTGCTCCGTCAGCCAAGCAAATATCAGTAATAACACCTGCCGCAAAACGCTGCAATTTCAATTTAGATAGACTATTCAGTGTGCCCATTATACCTTGATGCACCGTACCGGGAATCGGTGAGAAATTAGGAGCAATAGGCATACCGTTGAAACGATTTGCTGATGCGGCCACTCCCCTACCTTGCCAATTATATTGTTCAAACGTACCCATACCAGCAGTAATTTTCATTTTGATATTGAATGTCATACCAAGCGGAAGTCCGTAGTAACCAGCCATACTGCGCAAAGAAGCAATTCTTCTCCATTCTTTCTCAGGTGCTACATCTTGGAACAATTTCTTTCCAAATTGTGCCGACTGCTGTACACAATCGTAGAAAATATCCAATACATCACGCGTCAGTTCATCTGCCAACACATCATTGTTACCAAACTTAGGAGAGTTTGTATCGAAGTCAATCTGAATGTCTTTGTACAGTTTCTGTTTATCAGCAGACAAATTTGAATTAGGTGTCTGGTTATCTCCCAGATATCCCCAATTTTCCCGAATAGCTTCACGCACTTCATCAAGCGTATATTTTTTCTTCTCATACACCCAAATTCGAATGGCTGCCAAAGTATTTACCATATCAGGAACAGCTCCCAGCACTACGCCTCCCAGATTGTGATTGGCTCCACCTGATGCTTTGTCCCGTCCTTTTTCCATACATCCTTCCAGATAAGCTGAAAACAGCGGTGAAGGAGCTGCATTTTCATCAATCATATAATACATGAACAACGACATTACAGATTGATCTACAAAGAACTGCAAATGAGTTTTAAGATACTTCATCACATCATCAAAGCTCTGTGGTACAGGAGTAGTAGGCGACACCTTGGCTCCTCTGAACAGAGCATCGTCTTTTTTCAATGAAGCTCCTTGATTCAGAGCAGATTCCACAGCCACCATTCCTACCAGCATTCCGAAAGTCCAGTCCGACTTTCCATTCAAAATAGGTTCCCAACAGCCGTCTACACAATAGTCGTTAGCCAATTCCTGCATTTTTTGACGAATCTCCAGAACATCTTTTTCATCTTGCATGAGTATTTTATACATAGCCGGAATCATAATATCATCGTTCAGAATCGAAGGATTATTTTTTGTTTTTGAGATAGAAGCAGCCACAGCTTTATACAGTTGTTCAGGACTATCCTTATGTAAACGAACATATATACCCGGTGCAGACAAATTTACATTAGTTATTGCCTGAAGAATCAGATAGGTGCAATTATTGGTTGCATCTGAGCCATCCGGTTGCTTTCCTCCGATAATAATATTCTGCAAGAAATTATTCACCCCGGCTTTTTGGTCTATATAATATGGATGAGTTCCTAATACAGTAGCATAATCTACATGATCCTGTTTTACCAGATATTTGGAGCTCAAGTTCAGCCTTCCTGCACATTTCAAGATAAAGCATTCAAAAATCTCCATTGCGAAGTTCATATCCGTTTCTTTCTCCAAATAAGGAGCTAGAACCTGGTCCAAACGGCCTAAAGAGATAAAGTTCATAGATGCATGTAAGGCAATATGGAAGAAGCAGATACTTTGTACGGCCTCATAAAAATTCTCAGCAGGATTTTCGGGCACACGCATTGCAATCTCTGCCATCTTTTTCAGTTCTTTCTTCCGTTCTGGAGTTGTATTCTTATCGTTTGCTTTTTTAAGTGCCAGATCGGCAAAACGATGTGCATAATCAATAACGGCTTTACATGCTAGCTCCACTGCCCAATAAAAGTCAAATTTACGCTTCAGGCTTATTAATTTATTCTCCTTGGTTCTCAGATTTCTCAAAGCCTCTGCCTTTTCACTTTCTGATTTTGCAGCATCTTCATTACATTCATTATATTTAGACCGTTCATGGATAATCTCTCTTTTCTGAGTACGCAAAAGAGTTTCAAGTTCTTTCAGTTGTGCAGAACAAAATTCGATCTTCTTCTTCAAACCATCTCGAAGTAATTCTTCATAGTTCATGGAGTTATGTCCAAACAACGAGGCGGCATTTCTATTTGTAATAGAACCTGCTCGCAACTCATCATCTGTAAGGAAGCTAGGGAATACTTTACCCAAACCATTTGACCCCATTGGCATTACTCCTAATAAGAGATCCCCATCCAATATTTCTGCGGTACAGGTTTTCTTACTGTTTTCTTCATCAGTCATTGCAATCAACATCCGATCTATAGCTACAGCACGACGCACTATGACCGAGCACTCTTGCAACGGATCCCACAAAGGAAATCTTTCTTCCGGATTGGGCGATTCCAAAACATTATCAAACATTTCTTGTGTAAACCATTCATCTGAACGATCGTTCAAAGCCTTTTTTACTAAATGTTTATAGAGTTTTTCTACTCTAGGCGTCATTTTCTGAGTTAAGTTCATTTCCATACACATTAAATTTTAGTTTTTTAAATTTCAAGAGAATTTTCTCCTGACATATTTTTATTTCATTTTCTGAAGGTTTATCCATTAATAAAGGAAAACCGGCATGCGAATATTTTATATCATAATCATTATTCCAAGGATTCACCCACACAGTGCGTAGTGAGTATTTTTCCAGCAATTCAATCAACTTATTCAACACTTCTTCACGATCAAAATAACCAGGAATCATTGGAATACGAGGAAGTATACTGGCACCACTATCTACTAAAAAATCTAGAGCTTTATCTATTCTTTCAGCATGTTGTCTATTTCGACCTGTCACTACCCTCATTCCAAATAACCACATATCCACCCAAGGAAGTACTTTACGATATGTATCCAAAGGTAAAAGCCCGGCTGTTTCAACAACTGTATGAATCCCTTTCTCTTTACAAAGGCACAATAGTGCTTCCGAAGCTTCGGACTGTAAAAGAGCCTCCCCACCAGAAAGCGTGATACCACCATCCGACTTATTAAGTTCCAAATAAGGCAGAATTTGTTGGAAAAGAGCTTCCACCGTAGTTTCTACAGTAGCTAAATTCAAAGCACTACCGACTACCCCTGCAATACTCTGTGGACATTCTTCAATACATTTGCCACATTGAATACAATTCGTCCGATTGAGAAAATGCTGTCGGTTTATCACAGTATGCACTTTATAAGAACAAGCAGAAACACATCGACCACAATTGACACATAACTTATCATTATACATCAAAGGTGCTTTATAGGGCTGCGAATGAGGCGAATGACACCAATCACATGCAACTCCACACCCCTGAAAATAAATCACTGTCCTAATTCCGGGTCCGTCGTATTGCGAAAATTCAGCAATATCAAACAAACGGACCCTATAGGATTTTTCTAATTCATCCGAAGACGCTTTTTTTATAATCATTGAACTACAGGTAATGGAGCCTTTTCATTAGATATCGAATCTCCTAATTCTCTTAAATAATTAATGAAAGCTTCTGTTACTTCCTTCTTTAAAGAGTTAAATTCCTTAATCTCATTATTTGTAAACAGGCCTTTGTCATATCCATCTCCTCCTGTAGTAATAAAAGAATCGAGTACAACTACGCATTTTGAAGATTTCTTAATTTCCTTTTTCGTGCTTATATCCGTTATTTTATTAATAAGTCCGTCCTTGTCCAATTTAAATTTCAGACCGGAAGTTTGCAAATACCCATTTTTGTTAGTCCGTCCATCATTCAGCAGTTTCATCAGACTTTCTCCGGTAAATTCGTATGCAACCATATTACCACCAAAAGGTAATACATTACCGGCACGTAATTTAGTTACATCACCTTTTAAAATACTCACACGTATTCCTCCGAAATGATTGATACCAATAATAAAACTATTACGATATTTTTCTTGCAAACTCTTATTTTTCCGAAAACAGTCAGCATAAGAGGCTGTTACATAAGCCCCCACAGGAGTGTAATTGAACTTATTAATATTACGATCATGAATCAGATCATTTTCGGCTATTGTCAATACTTCATCAAATGCATATTTTTCTGATATTCTATCAATTGATGTCTGGATCTCCCGATCAACCGATCCTCTAACAGGGATAGTATCTCCACCGATATAACTAATTTCAAAATCATCTCCATTTCTCTGTATTTTGAAATTCAGCTTACCAAGATGAGTTCCATTTAAATTCGCTTGAATAATAGGAACATTATTCACTTTAGTCAATACCAATTTATGAGAATGCCCCGATATGATGGCATCCACTCCTTCCAGCCAAGGTAATTTTTTAGCATTCGGTTCTTCAATAATATCTTTATTATCCATATTTGTACCGATATGCATTAGTAAGACCACCATATCTACCTCTCCTTTGTTTTTTAACCCTGTAGCAAGTTGCACACGAGCAGCATCCTCAGGATTTATAAAATCCAATCCTTTGGTAGCTCCTGCTCCGGTTTTCTCCTCGGTTGAAATAGTTGTCAAACCAACAAAAGCAATCCGTACAATGGCTCCTTCTTTCAAACGCTGGTTGATAATCTTATAAGGTTGTAACCATTTTAATAGACTGCCATCCTTAGATTTGATATTGGAAGCAATAAAATTCATATATACAGCTGCTGTATCTATCAGATAAGACTGCCCCCAGTCAAACTCATGATTACCGATAGCAGACATCTGTACATCCATTTTCCGGAACATCTCAGGTAATGGTTCTCCGCGGGTTATTCTTGAGAAATAACTTCCGCTAAAGTTATCTCCAGCCGAAACGACTAAAGAAGTCTTGTTCTTGCTTTTTTCCGTCAATACAGTCTGAACAAGTGCTCCGGCTCCGGGTGCTCCACCGTCTTTTACAAAAGCTCCATGAAAATCATTAAAAGACAATATAGATAAGGTATCCGTATTATCGGCATAAGGCACATATTCATCCGGGGTAAACTCACAAACTTTCTTATCTCCCCAAATGTACTCCTCCAAACCGGGGAAGTCAATAAAAGGATTCCTATTCTTCTGAATCTTATAAACAGCTTCATTACGATTCTTTTCCTTTTCACTGACCCGGTCCTGGCGACACCATTTCAATAATAGGTCAATAGCCCATTTATCAAAGACCGGATAGCTATTTCCAGCCAACATCGGGCTTTTCCAAGTCGAAACAGAATCCTCATAACAAGTAGCCAGATATAAATAAGAACGCGCGAAATCCCCTTTATACTCGTCAGACGGTTCAAATACAACCCCTTTATATCCTGGGAATGTATTAGGTCCCAGTTTACTCAGTTTATTAGCCGAATAATAAGTCGGATTGTCAGTCTCTCCAAAAGGAATATCTCCACGTTTTCCGTTTACCTTTCCATCAGTAGGGTAAATATGGAAAAGGTCTGATCGCATAGGTTCCTTTTTGTAAAACCAACTCTGCGGAAATGAATGTTCACGGTTGTAACAATCACCTTCAATTTTATAATTACCACATTGTTCTTTTATAAACTGAAACTGTTTGAGAGAAGAATACATATCCCATACAGAACCGTCATCCCGTTTATCCGTTTCCATAAAGTAGGGCCATAACCGATTATACGTTTTAGGCTCAAACTTAGAGATAATAGCAGATAACGACGTTTTTAGATTTCGTTCTTTCTGATGAGATGCACTATCATAATACCCCTGTGGGATTTGTGCTATCATGTTTAGCGTAAAAAACGCTAAAAGACAAAAGGACATAGCCTTTATTAAATAAGTACGATACATAATATATTAATTTTAGTGCTTGTCTGTCTATAAACATTAAATACACACCTTAATACTTATTTTCAGAAGTAGAAAATAAAGAAATCCGATCCGATTATTTCTTACGAACGGCAAAAAATGTACTATGAACGGCATCTTTTAACCCATAAACGACAAAACCAGGGGTGGATTTATTGATAACTTTAAGACACAAACTATTCCAAGTGAACTAATAAAGGGAACAGTCCGGTGAACACTGTTCCCTAAGATTTAATTATAAGAAAATGAATTTATGATTTAAAGTCATCACATCAATATTCCACGATATTTTCCAACCTTGGTTCGCCTGTTGGCGGTACATAAATGTCTACTCGGGCAATGCCGAATTTGGGGTCTCGAGTAACGCTTTCTGAAATGCAGTAAAAGCGGTAATTATAACCCGCTACCACTTGTTTAGCTGCAATAAAAGGTATGTATACCACACCCTTCAATGTCACAGCTTTCTCAAAAATAGCTTTTTCGACTTCTGTAAGCGGTTCGTATTCGCCCCAAGCTCCCTCAAAGGTACTGTCAGCATTCCCTGCCAGTACTACGTACGAAAATACATCTTCGTATATAGCTTCTTCAGGAGTACGGTAATAAACAAACTGAATTGCAGCTGTGCCCGGTTTCAGAAACTGGAAAGTGAAAGATTTCACTACCAATCCACCCCAATTATCCTCTGTTTCTGAAATGGTTTCATCTATAAGAGCTACTCCACCACTTAGATGTGATAAAGCATAAACGTTGTGTGTACCTGCATATGAGGTACGGTGAATGGTGATAGTATCACCCACTTTAAATACTTTTCTAATCATAACAATAAGGTTTTAAAGATTTAAAATATCAATGACCGGACATTTTTATTGTCATCAAACAAATACTATTTATCAATTATTTAACTCAAAAGTAGAAATTATAAATAATAAAAAAAATCTTTTTTCTATACGACATAAATCGCACTATGAACGACATAAATTGGCATATAAAAGAAATTCCCGACTGTAACAAAACAGCCGGGAATTAGACCCTAGATGGTGAGCGTATATAAAAAGAGGACGCCTTTCACAAGGAATCCTCTCTCAACACATTTTTACTAATACAATCAGATTAAAATTACTTAGAACCCGATTGTGGGGAAACAGCTTACAAAGCTGTAATAACTATATTTTGCGTAACACATTATTAATCCATTCTAATATCCTCAGATTTCAATGGCATATAAGGACCATCCTTCACTTCAAATATAACGGAAGATTCCAATACCTCTAACGTATGCCATTGACCTTGGGGGATATGAACCCCATAACGTCCCTCACCGGACTGAAGTTCATAACGCTCCATCTCCTCACCTTCATCATTATAAAACATGACATTTATACGTCCACGAAGCAAGAGGTAAGTTTCTGCTGTATGTTGATGCCTGTGTATAGGCAAAACGGTTCCAACTTCAAGTGCATTGAGTAAACGTTGAGCTTTGGCATCCAAATTATCATGCAAGTTAAAGTTCATACGCAAGCGTTCATTACTTTTTGCCTGATCGGAAACCTTATCCAATAATTGATTATCTATTATCATCTCTTCTGTTTTAAATAAGCCTCATGCAAAGGATAATACTTTTTCATAAAGCAGATATAAATTATTACCAAAACAACAATCACAAGAAAGAAATATACCCAATGGTTAATAGGCAGCCACAGTAGTCCGATAGCTATAATAAGCTGTAACACCATATAAATAGCCGACACCACAACATGTGGAACTTTCAATTCATTCGCCATCAATTGATACAAATGTTTGCGATGTGGTAAACCAATATTTTCATGCAACATTAACCGATGAATAATGGTCAGTACGCTATCCACACCATAAACTGCCAGCAAGATAATCCAACTGAAATCCTTTGTCTCGATAATCAGTTTGCCTATCAGGAATAATATTATAAAAGCAATGCTTACTGAGCCTACATCACCGGCAAAGCATTTGGCTCGATTACGAAAATTGAAGAAGCAGAATACTAATACAGAGCAAATGACTGTATAAATTAAGTTCTCATCTACAAAACTCACAACCTCACTGTTTATATAGGCTAATACCGTTAGTACCACCAGTGAGTATCCTCCTGTAATGCCGTTGATACCATCCATGAAGTTATAGGCATTAATAATCCCCGTACACACCACCAATGCAATTACAATCCACCACCAATGCAATGAGAACAATCCCCATTGGTAGAACATCAACGCCATGGCTGAAAAATGAAACATTAACCGTAGCTTCTGTGAAGTAGAACGAATATCATCTACAAAGCTGATACTTGTCACCAATGTTAACGCCAGCATGAGCCAAGGATATCCAAAACCATTCGCCAAGAAATAAGCCAACGCCCCAAAATAGAAGATAACTCCCCCACCCCGCAACGTTATCTGTGTATGACTACTCCGCTGATTGGGTTTATCAATGATATTACATTTATCAGCAATTCTAAAATAGAAAAGCTCTGTCACAAATAACAGAACTAATACAATTATATAATACATTAGAATGAAAAGTTTAAAATATAGGATAAAGAATTTCTCCCTCCAATCCGTCTAACATTTATTCCTACTTTAAAAACGACTCTATCGTTTTCACTATTCCATCCGAAGCTCTCACAGGCATTTTATCAATCCCCAACGCAGCCTTTATCTTCGTATTGCTCACCACATAATTTTCAGTCAACTTGCACAAGCGTTCTGTGTTTAATGGCAGATGTAGCAATGTACCCAGTCTGGCACAACCTTCCATCATCCGCCTGTTCACCTTCCATATTTGTGGCTTACGTCCCAAGACCGTACACATCAAAGTAATCAGTTCATTGGTCGACAACGCTTCGTCATCTCCCATGTGGTAAATGCCACTGGCTACATTCTTTGCCAGCAAGCCATCCACCACATAACAAAGATTATCAATCGAGGTAAACGACCTCCGGTTCTCAAAGTCACCTAAAGGCCAGGGAATTCCTTTCTTTACAACATTGTAAAGTAGATTCAAATTTCCTTTATTGCCAGGACCATGAATCATACAAGGACGAAGAATATACACCTGCTTATTATTTTGCGAAGGAGTTTTCAACTTGCCATTTTCAACTTTCAATTTGTCGAGAATGTAATTTTCAGCAGCAATCTTGCTTTCGCCATAAGGTCCTACCGGAGTCGGAATAACATTTTCCCTCAGTGCATCTCCTACAACACTATTAGCAGCAGCCTTTACAGAACTGAAAAAGATAAATTTCTTAATCTGTGACTCCAGAAAAAAATCGAATATTTTTTGCGTCAATCCAGTATTGATATCAAAATAGACCTGAGCTGCTGACTGATTCTTGGTGTCATGCGCTTTACCAGCCAAATGGATTATGGCATCAAACTGTGGCAAATTTTGAATCGGTAAAGAAGTAGCTTCAATATCTTTCCAAGCAAAAGTTCTTACTACTCCTTCTTTATCAGGGGAAATGATATCCAAACCATAAAGGGCATGGTGTTCCTTCAAAGCAAGTACTAAGTTAGAACCCACAAAACCATGTATTCCAGTAATAAGTATATTCATTATCTTAGTTCAACAGAAGTTCTATTCGTTTTACATATTGTTGAGTAACAATATCTTTCGCGTAATATTTCGTTATTATATTCAGGCCATTCTCCCCCATTAAAGCTAATTTCTCTTTAGAAACACATTGTAACCAACGAGCTATTTCTTCAACTTTTTTCCGAGAATCTCTATCTTGAACAAGCTTGGCACAATCATAGTCCTTTAAGAAATTAACAATAGGCGTCCCATTTCCTGAACAAACCAATAAAGGTTTACCACAAGCCATAATAGTATATACTTTCGACGGAAAACCTTGCATCTCCATCTCTGGATTCATGAAAATAAATTGGATATCAGAATAAGCTAAAATGCCAGGAATAGATTCACGGCTTTGATATGGTAATATATGCACATTGAATAACTTCATTTCTTCAACTTGTTTTATTAGATAGGGTTTCATAACTCCTTCTCCTATAACAAAGTACTCAACGGGATAATTCTGGGTGGCCTTGGCCAATTCGATCAGAGTTTCCCAGTCTTGTGCAAATCCTACATTACCCGCATATAACAATTTCAATGAATCTGTTTTAGGAAATAGTCTATCATCCAAATGTATTCGCTCAGCTTTGTTACGATTATAAAGTTCTGTATCTACAAAATTGGGAATTATATGAAGTTTCGATCTATCTTTAAAGCGGCCTACGATTGTATCATAGAAAACCTGATCAATAGTAGTCACAGCATCAGAATTATTATACACATACCTCTCCATTTTAGACAAAATTGATACAATAATGCCCTGCTTCTTTCCCAAAATATCAGGATAGATCTCTTGTACATTATATACGACCTTGCATCCTTTTAGTTTAGCCAACCAAAGATTGATCACACCAATTGTCAAAGGAGGAGAAGGAGACAAAATAACATCTACATTTTTCTGAAATAGACCTATAAAGAAAGAGACAATATGCCAATAAAGAAAACCCAAAACACGCAAAATAGTACTCTTAAATTTCTTTTGAGGTATATGCAATACTTTTATGCCTTGAAAGTTACTTTCCTTACACAATCCCCACAACTTCCACGTCATAGGAATTTGCGCAATTTGTTCTTGTATTACATTGTAATGAGGAGTAGTTGTTAAAACAACAACCTCATAACCACTTTTTTGAAATTCTAAAGCAATATCATTATAAAGATAAGCAGTAGAAACCCCATCCGGCCTAAATACCAAGCTATGTATCAGAATCTTTTTAGGCATTTTTTAGAATTTTCTCCAAACTAATTTATTTACTATTCCCGTGTAGCTCTGTATCAGCTTCACTACCTTGGTTGATACATTTTCATCTGTATAATTCGGTACTGGAATACCATTATCGCCATTATTATTCATCTCAACCGCCGTATCTACAGCTTGCAGCAATGATTTTTTATCAATTCCGGCCAATACAAATACACCTTTATCTAAAGCTTCCGGGCGCTCCGTACTGGTACGAATACAAACAGCGGGGAAAGGATATCCTACAGAAGTAAAGAAAGAGCTTTCTTCAGGCAGCGTTCCGCTATCACTCACAACGGCATACGCATTCATCTGCAAACAATTGTAATCATGGAAGCCAAGCGGTTCATGTTGAATGACACGATCGTCCAATTTAAATTCATTACTTTCCAAACGTTTTCTGCTACGAGGGTGACAAGAATAAAGAATAGGCATGTCATATTTTGCAGCCATAGCATTGATTGCCTGAAATAGTGAAAGAAAATTATTCTCCGTATCTATATTCTCTTCTCTATGAGCAGATAGCAAAATATACTTTCCTCTCTGCAATCCCAGACGCTGATGTATATCCGAGCTTTGTATTTCAGCCAAATTCTCATGTAAGACTTCCGCCATAGGTGAACCTGTCACATAAGTACGTTCTTTTGCTACTCCCGAAGCATTCAAATATCTACGGGCATGTTCCGAATAGCAAAGATTCATATCTGAGATAATATCCACGATACGACGGTTTGTCTCTTCTGGTAGACATTCATCAAAACACCGATTACCAGCTTCCATGTGAAAAATTGGAATATGCAGACGTTTTGCCCCAATAACACTCAAACATGAGTTCGTATCTCCTAAGACCAATACCGCATCAGGCTTAATCTGAGACATCAGCTTATAACTGGCATTGATGATATTACCCATCGTTGCTCCCAAATCATCACCCACAGCATCCATATATACATCAGGGTCTTTCAGTTTCAGGTCATGAAAGAAAACACCGTTCAAGTTGTAGTCATAGTTTTGGCCTGTGTGTGCCAAAACACAGTCAAAGTATTTTCGACATTTATTGATAACGGCGGCTAAACGTATTATTTCCGGTCGCGTACCTACAATAATCAATAGCTTCAATTTGCCGTTCTCTTGAAACTTTATATCTGAATAATTCAATCTAATCTCCATTTTTTTTATTTGTCCTTCTAATTGTATACCTTCAAACCTTCTCAAAATAAGTATCCGGTCTATTCGGGTCAAAACATTCATTACACCACATAAAAGTTATCAAGTCTTCCGTATTTGAAAGATTAATAATATTATGTGTATATCCTGGTATCATCTCCACTACCTCTATCTTCTCTCCACTCACCTCGAAGTTAAGCACTTCATCAGTCCCTATCTTCCGGAGTTGAATCAAGCCACGACCGCTTACCACTACAAATTTTTCATTTTTAGTATGGTGCCAATGCTGCCCTTTCGTTATGCCCGGCTTAGATATATTCACAGAAAACTGCCCCCTGTCTGAAGTACGGATTATTTCGGTGAAACTCCCTCTGGCATCCACATTCATCTTTAATGGATAACAGAACTTTTCATGGGGCAAATAAGACAAGTAAGTGGAATAAAGTTTCTTGATAAATTCATCACTTAAATTAGGTACATTCAAGTTATTGTGCATATCCTTAAAAGAATAAATCAATTCCACAATATCTCCAAGACTAATCGTATGCACTACAGGAACCTCACAATAATTTCCACAGCGATGTTCATTACCACTCAACGCACCGATCAGTTCATCTACTACATCATCCACATAGACAAGATTCATTACTACTGATGAGTCATTAACCTGAATAGGCAAATCATGGGCTATATTATAACAAAAGGTAGCCACCGCACTGTTATAGTTAGGGCGGCACCACTTGCCAAATACATTCGGGAAGCGGTATACCAAAACCTTGGCACCTGTCTCTTGGGCATACTCAAAGAGAAGCTGTTCACCAGCACGCTTTGATTCACCATAAGGATTATTCAAAGCAGCCTGCGTAGAGGAAGAAATCATCACAGGACAAGAGTTCTTATACTTCTTTAATGTATCTAGCAGTGTAGAAGCAAAACCAAAGTTCCCTGTCATAAACTCCGCCTGATCTTTAGGACGGTTCACACCAGCCAAATTAAAAACGAAGTCTGCCTGCTTACAATAAACCTCCAGTTCCACAGGATCACTTTCTAAATCATATTCAAAAATAGTCAACTCCTCACCTGCTATCGCATAATTCGTTGATTTCCCACTCTGAATATTATGCAACTGAGAAATAAGATTTCGACCGACGAACCCTTTGGCGCCGGTAACTAAGATGTTCATGAAATGTTTTTGATTTAGTTATTCGCTTTTTATTTCTGCAGCTTTGGCTTTCGCTTCTATACCAAGATCTTCACGAATAAAGCGCAATTTTAAGAGGAGTTGTTTCATGCCTTCTACATCCAGACGAGCTGTATTGTGAGAATGATAGTCTTCTATTTTAGCTACTTCTTCGTTTCCTTCCGTAAAGAATTTATCATAGTTTAAATCACGTGTATCACAAGGAATACGATAATAATAGCCCATATCAATGGCTTTAGCCATCTCTTCACGGGTCACTAAGGTTTCATACAACTTCTCACCATGCCGTGTACCAATTGTTTTCACTTCAATATCGCCATACTTCGGTTCTATTTGTGCATAAGTTTCTTTCAAGGCCTGTGCCAATACATCCAATGTTGCCGCCGGAGCTTTCTGAACGAATAAATCACCATTTTGTCCATTTTCAAAGGCATACATCACCAAATCCACAGCATCATCCAGGGTCATCATGAAGCGAGTCATGTTAGGATCAGTAACAGTGATAGCCTTACCATTCTTAATCTGTTCCACCCAAAGAGGAATTACCGAACCGCGGCTGGCCATTACATTACCATAACGGGTACAACAGATAGTAGTTGCTCCAGTTTCACCCAATGCACGTCCTTTGGCAATTGCCACTTTTTCCATCATTGCCTTGCTAATGCCCATCGCATTGATAGGATAAGCTGCTTTATCTGTAGAAAGGACAACTACGTTTTTCACTCCATGAGCTATGGCAGATTCTAGTACATTATCTGTACCAATCACATTGGTTTGAACAGCCTGTAATGGAAAAAACTCACAGCTCGGCACTTGTTTCAGAGCAGCAGCAGAAAAGACGTAATCGACTCCTACCATTGCACTGTCTACAGATTGGCGATCACGAACATTCCCAATATAAAACTTCACTTTTGGATTCTGCAGGTGATGACGCATATCATCCTGTTTTTTTTCATCACGACTAAAGATTCGAATTTCTTTGATGTCGGAATTCAAAAAACGTCTAAGAACCGCATTTCCAAAAGAACCGGTTCCTCCTGTAATCAATAAAACCTTATTTCTAAAGATTGACATTTTATAAATCTTAAATTAAATATATCAAAATATTACAGCACAATTAAATCAGCTATGACCATCGGTTTGGTTTTTACCCACATAGTTCCCCAACTTAGTCCTAGACCAAAGGAAGACATCAACAAAGTAGTTTCTTCTTTCCTTAATCGTTCGTGAAGACGTGTTACCATCAAAGAAGGGATAGAAGCACCTCCTAAATTACCAAACTCTTCAAGATTATAAGGAACTTTATCTTTAGGCAACTTCAGCTTTTTCACAATACGATCTACAATCATCTTATTTGCCTGATGAATCAAAAAATAGTCAACATCCGTATCACGATTAATTTTATAATCCGTCAGAAAGGTCTCTACAGATTTGGGAGGACGAGAAATCGCAAAAGAAAAAACGTTCATTCCATTTATCAATGTATGAATAGGTGCACGAACTATGCCATTCCCAAAATCTTCATATTCAAAAGAATCAGGAGTAACCGGATGGCGGAATCCACCGTGAGGGGTCATTAATGCTTCATACCCTTTACCATATGTATGGAAATCAACCACAATATCATTAGCTGTCTCATCGTACTCCAAAGCCATTGCCGTACCGCAATCTCCAAACAAAGGAACACGGCTTTTGTCTTTCATGGATCCCATCCTTAATGCTGTATCACCGATAAGCAACAAAGCACGCTTCACATTGCCGGTCGTTAACAAATTACCTGCAACAGTTATTGCATACATACATCCACAGCATCCCATAGGGATATCCATACAGAAACAATCTTCCGATAACGAAAGCCTGTCCTGCAAGATACAAGAAGTAGGAGGAGTGCGATAGTCACCCGTCACGGATTCAAATAACAAAACATCAACGCTCTCTCTCTCCCATCCTAGCTCTACCAATAGTTTTTCAGCAGCAGCCTGACACATATCTGATGCGCACATTGAGTCTGGAGCAATATGGCGGCATTTT
Source organism: uncultured Bacteroides sp. (assembly GCA_900555635.1). Taxonomy (GTDB): domain Bacteria; phylum Bacteroidota; class Bacteroidia; order Bacteroidales; family Bacteroidaceae; genus Bacteroides. Next base: position 71,732 of record USLU01000017.1, on the reverse strand, counting down.
ATGCCTACAGTATTATCAAATACGTCCGCCTCTTCCTTGGTAAAAAAATCAAAGTCAGAAGTACGAACTACCTGTTCAGGCACTGCTGCCGAAACGCCTGCCATCCGTACATTCTTTATCTCCCATCTGGCCATTCCATTATCCTTTAAAGTTCAACATCATACTTTTTCAATAGCTCACGGCCTTTTCTATAGGATGTAAAACCCATGATATCTTCAGGATCTAACATAATGTCAAAAGATTCCTCTAACAGAGCGATGATATTTAACTGATGAACAGAATCCCATTCAACGACTGTATCTTTGGAAAAAACGTCATTCAAAACGGAAGCATCTACGCCGAATACTTCAACAAATGCATTATTATACTTTTCAATAGCTGTCATAACCTTTTCTTTTTTTAAGAGTTCAATTTACTATATAATATCTTTCCAGCTTCATTCTTTGGAATAGTATCAATTACTTTCACTTCAAAAGCGGATGCTACCAATTTTGTTTTTTCAACTAATACTTCTTTTACTGAAGCCAAATATTTATCATCAATCAAATAAATCGTCATTTTCTCATCTGTACCTACACAAGCACATTCTATTGAATATTTACTCTTGATAATCTGCTCACACTCATCCAAACCAATTCGCATACCAAACAGTTTCAAGAATCGTCCCATACGGCCAACGATATAATAGCATCCGTCTTTGTCCCGATAAGCCAAGTCTCCCGTACGCATAAAGCCGTTACGTTCATCTCCCAATTGCAAATCTTCACGCTTCCGTGCATATCCCAAAGTCACATTCTTGCCACGATAACACATCTCGCCTTCTATATCCGAAGCTTCTATTATCTTACCATCAGCATCTATCAGTGACAACTCTGCATTAGGTACGGCTCTACCAATACTACCACTTTTTGATATTGCATACTCCGGCGGAAGATATGCCATACGCGCTGTACCTTCCGATTGTCCGTAAGTAGCTATCCAACGCTTGCCAGTATCACGGCAATATTCAGCAAATTTCAGGTTTAGCGGACGGGGCATTTTACCGCCACCTTGCGTCAACAATGTCAAATCCGGCAAATCCATCCGGAAAAAACGCATCAAATTTAGTATTTCAAAACTATAAGGAACGCCTGTAAAACTGGTAGCACGTTGTTCTTTCAGGAAATTCCAAAAAGCTCTGTCTGTCATACTCAGATTGGTTATTAAAACCGTTGCACCCACATAAAGATGACTAAAAACCACCGAGAGTCCCATCGTATAATACAATGGAAGAACAAGCAACGGACGATCCGTATTCGTTAATCCGAAGAAAGTGGAGATGTTCAAGGCGGCAGCCTCTATATTTTCATACTTATGCCGTACCAATTTAGGACTTCCTGTGGAACCGGAAGTAGGTAGTAGATGTGACAAGTCATCATACAACGGACATTCCTCCATACCTGTGCGCAGTAAGGAATAGCCCCAACGTTCTGCCAGTACCTCATAAGGAAGCCCACCTGCCATTACAGAAGGCACACACAGATAAGGAGGATGGTAGATATTAATCAGGTTGTGATAAAGTTCTTCTTCAATATGAGCATTCAATATCAGGGGAACATTACCGGAATTCATACAACCAACGCTCCATGCAATTCCACCAACATTATTTTCTGTAAGCAGAAACAATAAAGAACGCTTGGGAAGTATACCACCTATTTCTTCCGAGAAAGCAGAAAGTTCACCATACTTTAAGGAATTCCCTAAAGAGTCAATCGCAGCAACCGCATCTTGCGGGTGCTCACCTAAACGTAGTATCATTTTATTTTTTAATTTTAGATAGATGCACAACCGTCCACTCCCAATATATGACCGGAAATATATGAAGAACGATCGGAAGCAAGAAACGAAACGGCATTAGCTACGTCTTGCGGAGTACCTAGTCGCCCAAGTGCTATACGACTAATGCGATTGTCTATTTTATCACCATTAGAATTATAGAGTTCCTCAAAACGTTCCGTTTTGATAATTCCAGGAGCAACAGCATTAACACGAATCTGTGACGAAGCCAATTCTTTAGCAGCTGATTTAGTTATAGCTATCACCGCCCCTTTAGTAGAAGAATATGCTACCTGCCCAGGTGAACCAACAACCCCAGTAACAGACGCAATATTCACAAAGCATCCACCTCCTGTACGCATCATCAGACGTGATGCTATCTGTAGCATATCTATCACGGAGAAAACATTCACACTGTACATTTTCTCTAACAAGGACTTCGTAACCATACCTAACTTTTGATTAGCTATAATTGCAGCATTATTCACTACACAATCTATGCGACCTTCCGTCTTAAAGATAGCCATCAGTTTACTTTTTATGGCTGTGCTATCAGTTACGTCAAAACATATAGGAACTACTTTCACTTTGTAACGCTCTGAACATTCAGTAGCCCATTCCTCCATATCTCCCATTTCAATGTCATTAACGTACACTACAGCACCATCCTGAGCAAACTGCTCGGCAATGACACGACCAATACCACGACCGGCACCTGTAATGAGAGCTATTTTATTTTCAAGTAATCTCATATTCATTTAATATAGGGTTTTTCCTCCATCTATCACTAAAGAATGTCCCGTCACCCACGAAGAAGCGTCAGATAATAGATAAACAATTGCAAGAGCCACATCCCGAGACTCACCATATCGCTTTAGCGGATACGTGAGTATATCCTTCATTTTCTCTTCCTCAGAATAGGAACGACCTGCAAGATTTGTATTCACCATACCCGGATTTACACTGTTACATCTCACCTTGGGTGCCATTTCTAATGCCACATTTTTCATAAATACCTGCAAGGCACCTTTCGACGCTCCATACATTGCATTACCAGGAGCAGTAGTGTAAATACCACCTACAGATATGGTAAATACAATTGAAGCACCTTCATTAAATTTTTTCTTTCTGCATAGTCTTTGAGTAAGATATACTGGCGCAAGTGTATTAATAGACAAAATACGTTCCATATCATCTTTATTAATGAACTTTACAGGCATCGGTTTCGTGATACCTGCATTGCTGACAAAACCATCCAACTTCGGTAGTTGCGCTACAAGTTCATCTAGACATTCCTGGCTAGTTAAGTTAGCTATTTTCATCGTATGCCTTTCACCTACCAATAGCCCAAGAGTTTCTTCAAGTCCTTCTGCATTAATGTCTGTAAGTACAACATTTGCACCGAGTTTAGCACATTCTACGGAAGTAGCCCTACCAATACCGCTGGCAGCACCAGTCACAAGTATCGTTTTTCCTTCAAGCGAAAAGGGATTATAATTCATTCTGCCAACTTCTTTTGAATCGTATTGAATAAATCACGAATTGTAACTGATGTGCTCATGTCATTTCCATTTAACGTTACATTATATTCCTCATCTATCATAGCTATAATAGACAAAGCGATAAGCGATGAATACTCTTCCAATTCGTGAAACACAGTATCAGGACTAAGTGCATTTGCATCAGTTTCATCGAATTGATCCGCAAAGTTCTCTATGAATTCTTTAATTTCCATAATTGTTATGTTTTTAAATAATATTACATCAATTTTTTAGCAGGATTTCCAAATACAGTTGTACCAGATTTAACCTTCCTAATTACAAAACTACAAGCACCAACATTGGCTCCTGATTCTACTACTACATTATGACTTATCACAGCTGAAGTATGAATATTGACATGATCCTCTATTACTATACCACCAACACACGTCACATGGGTATCAATACGATTCCAACTACCAATCTTATCATCATGTCCTATCACGGTATAGGATTGAATCATATTAAAATCGCCAATTTGGGCATCATTGCCAATAACCGTATATGCACCGATAAAATTTCCTTTTCCCAGTTTTGTATTGGTATAGAGACGAGCTGTCTGATGAACTAGATTAATAAATTCACCACCCCTACTTTGAATCTTTTCAATACATTGCTTACGCAGTTTATCTCCTATTGAACAAATAAAGACATCCTCTTCTTGCAACTGATAGTCTTCAATCGTTCCAATAATAGGAGGATAACTTTCAAACTGGTCCAATGAGGGATAATCATTTAAGAATCCTTTCACTACAAACTCAGTACCATAGCCTACAGCCTCCAAAGCATTAGAATACATGGTACGTCCCATACCACCCGCTCCAATAATAATCAATTGCTTCATAATTATTTTATTATATTACTCTTTCTATTATTAAAAGTAACCTTTAGTTCCATTATTTTTCTAATCACTTTTATATCCATTAGACAGGTTCCTCCTGTCAATCTATATAAAAGATATTCAAGACCAAAAGCCATCAAATTAATCCTACTAAAACCATATATTTTTTTCTGTAAGACATCCACTTCTTTATATTTTTTTATCTCAAAATCATCATATTCAAATGTTTTATTCTCGTCAATATCCATCTTCGAGTACAATGGCAGAACAGTACAATTGTCTCCACTACCATCAAATCCCCAGTTTTTGACTTTTGATTTTTTTGGAAAAATACAATATTTGTTGTTAAAAGCACAATATACTCTCCACAACAAATCGCCCGTAGCACCAGTCCGCTTTCTATACATCATTCTATGTATAGCGATTCCATGATTAAGTTTCACTGCTTTAAAAACTGTTTTAAAAGAAGAGAGAATTTCATCGCAGGTCATAGTAAATACCGGCTTCTTGTCGAACCATACACCTACTCCCCATGCGTTATATCCTATCATTGGGTATGCATTGAATGGATATGCCTCCATACACTCATAACTACAACTTGGTTCAGTATAGCCGCAAATGGCAATCGCATCCGGATTATCCCTATATTTGTTCAAACCATCATTCATATAGTCAAGAAAGTTAGGCGAGAACTCATTATCGTCTTCACTAAAAATATAACGGTCATGTTTCTGATGAACCATATCCAATAAATCGCGTGCATTTCCGATTGCTCCCTTATTCGTTTCTCTACGAATCAATATCACATCTTTAAATCCAGTAATGCTAGGAAGATAATCACAAATCTTCCGATACCCTTCCCAATGGGATTCCTTTAAAGGAAAGTCCAAACCGATGTACAGTTCCGTTTTGTCTGCTCCGGTACATTTTGACAGTGTATCAATGCACCGTTTAAAATGCTCATATCGACAAAGTGTAGGTATAACGACAGGAGCATATATACCCACTTCATTATTCTTCATTTCTTTTTTCTTTCATATAATTCATAAAAACTTCCGCCATAATTTAATAATAAAACCTTGTTTTAAGGCTCTATAATACAGAGTCAACCTTACATTCAAGGAATATATTGTTCCAAGATGGTGTTAAAAGAATCGATGGCATTTTCTTGATAATGCATTTTTTAAACGTTATATGTTTAATGGGACATTTTTCTGTAATTTTGTGTTGATAATTAGTAATATCCGGTATAATACAATTGTTAAACTCTATCCAGTTAGTAGTATTAAGACGTAAAGGAGCAGTAAAACTACAGTCTGAAATATGGGTTGCAATCTTATTAAAGGTTGCTAGATTATTAAAAGTGGATGAGACATCATACTTATTATTTATAAAAATACAATTTTCCATATACACACTGTCATTACCCACTTCTGGATAGCTTCTTATTCCATCAGCTTCAAAATCAATAGCAGCTTTGGGTGCAGTTCCTTTTATGGAGTCTATTCCACAACCCTCAAACAATGTATTCCGAATCACTACATTTTGAGCACCTATTACTATCCCATTTCTACGGGCATATTTTATTTTCACATTTTCAACAATTAGCCCTTTTGAGCATCTATTTGCCACTTTCTCATTTGAGAAATCTGCAGAGAAAAACAAGCAGTCTCCAAAAGCATTCTCTATTGTAATATCCTTAAACCGGAAATTGGTACAAACAGTACAATAGAAAATATATCCCCATTCGCCATAATAGTTTGACCCTTTGACAAAAGGTGAATTATAAAGATGTACCCGTACATCTCCGGAAACTGCTCCTTTACCGTCAATTATCACATTTTTTTTCCCGTACTCCCAAAAAACAAAATAAACACCTTGATTAGTAGGAAGCATTTGAAATCGATTTTGGATAGTAAGGTGAGTATTTGAGGGTATGGTGAATATCCTTGCAAAAGAATATTCATCATTATGCAAATCCTCATATTTTCTTTTTTTTACCTTTCCTACCATTGAATACGACAGTCTATCACCCAAGTTTGCCTCACCTTTATATGGTAATTCAAAAAAATAGGTTCTATCAGCTTGAAAGTAAATGTGGCAAAAGTGAGAATCATCAGTCAAGGACAATGCATTCTCAATGATACGATTTGAAACAAAATTCGGAGAATTATCAAAATCAAACCATGAGTCATAAACTTCATCATTATGCCACGTTCCTGAGATCAGAATATTTAAGCCTATAGCTGGTTTGGACCTTTCAACCGTCAATATACTCTTATTTCCCTTAATTACACCATTATCAATATAGCCTTTTCTTTCTATTAATAACTCTGCACCTAATGGTAGGATTAAGTTCTCGCCTCCTAAATCGCATTTCACATCAACAATTAGCCTAGAATAACTTTTCGGTAATTTCTCTGTATCTAAGATTTTATTGCTTGAAATCCCCAAAAGAGTACTGACCCGAATTTGTACATCTTCTGCAGCAAACGACAAAACTGAATAGAAAATTAGAAGAGTACTTGTGATTAGTCTCGTAATAAAAATATAATATTCACTCCGTATCATGAATGTTATTTTTAATAAGTAAGATCATTATGTTTTTTTTCGGAAACTGACAAGGCTACGATACCCAATATAAACAAATAAAGCCACATCAATCTAAAAGGATAGTCTCGTATCATATTACAAATTACAAACAATGCAAAAAAGCCCCAACCTTGCCTTGACCGATACCTATAGAACAAAGACCAATATAAAGCTAATACTAATACAGATCCAATGATTCCATTTACAAAGAAAAAACGTTTATAACTCGCACAACCATGCAATATGTTGGAAGCTCCATCACCTTCACCATACGCCTTTCTCCCATAGCCATTAATTACATCTCCACTTTTCAACCAATCTTCATAATAAGCATCGAACAGCATAGAGGTTCTGTTATCTCCCGAAAGTTGACCATCTACAATCTCCAATCTGCTAAATATTTTTTCGTTAAATATATTATCTCCATCATTGTAAGTCAAACTAATGAAATAAAAAACAAAGACTGTTACACCTAAAAACAAGATATATTTTAGAATATGCTTCCCCATCAGAAAATAATGAAGACAAATTCCTATAAAAAAAAGGCAATAAGCAGCCAATGATAAAGACAGTATAATTGAGAAAAGATATATATAATTAGATTTATCCTTGAAATTAAATCCGTTTATATACAAAAGTAAACAACAAGTACTCCCTATATGTCCCGGTTCCAAAAACATTCCACAAAAACGAGGAATCAAATCTAATATATTATTTGCTCCCACAACAAATAAATAGTAAACTTCATGACTGTAATAGTCGGTTGTATCCAAATAATAATGAGGTAAAGGAATTCCCACTAGATACAACAACCAGCCAACCAAAGATATGCAGCAAATACATTTTAAAAACAAATCAAATGCACGCAAAAGCTTAATTTTAAAATTAACACTCGATAAAACAACAAATATTGAAATTATTATTAAAGCATTTAAATTAAGAAAAGAGAGAAAACCGAATAATATCGTATTATGTGTATAATTGTATATAAAATTCACGACAAGCAGCATGATCACCCACACTGATTGTCGAGAAATTCTCATATTTAAGAGATAGAAAAGCAATACAAGTGCACATGCAAAATTTACTATAGACAACGGCATCCTCCATGTAAAATACAATTGCATAGATAAGCACATCGCTAATATCAGAGAATATATAGCAGGCTGATCCCGGTTTAACTTTATAATAGACATATAATAAAAGAAAACAGCTTCAATTTAGCTCTATTCTGTGAAGTTAAATATACGTGATTGCTATGATAATATTTCAGAGGCTATTCTCTCAATATCCTTCTTTGTTAAATCATAGTATAAAGGCAGACATAATATTCGTTTGGCAATATCCTCAGAAACAGGCATTTCCACATATGGAAGTATGTATGTAAAAGTATTCACCGAAGGATAAAAATATCTTCTTGGATAGATACCTTTTGCATTGAGTTTCTTTTCTACCAACTCAAGTGTCGTTTCTGTTGGAAATATTACAGGGAAATAGCTATAATTACAATCTTCATTTATCTTCTGAAACTTCAAATCGGAAGATTGAGAGAGCAAATCCTTATATAAGATATATTTCTCTTTACGATCATCTAAAGCAGCTTGTAGATAATGTAGATTAGCAATGCCGATGGCAGCATGCACTTCAGTCATTTTAGCATTAGTTCCGTCATCCACTACATTTTTACAATCATCAAAACCAAAGAAACGTAAACGCTTTAGTTTCTCATGTAACTCACTATCTACAGCAAAGCAAGCCCCCCCCTCAGCTGTATTCAACATCTTTGTAGCATGAAAACTTGTTGTGGAGATATCACCATATTCAAAAATTGATTTGCCTTTGTAATTTACCCCAACTGCATGGGCGGCATCATAAATCACCTTTAGATTATGTTTCTTTGCTATAGTGTCAATAGCTTCTATATCACATGGATTACCAAAAACATGTACCGGAAGAATTGCACAAGTACGTTCTGTAATCTTATCTTCAATCTTACTTGGATCCATATTCAATGTTTCAGCATCAATATCGACAAAGACAGGAGTACATCCTTCCCAAATAATAGAGCTAATGGTCGCTATAAAAGTAAAAGGGGTAGTTATGATTTCACCTTTTAGCTTTAATGCTCTAATTGCCAACTGAATAGCAATAGTACCGTTTACTACCGAAACAATATTTTTCACATGAAGAAAATCAGTGACCTCTTTCTCAAAACGTTGCACCAACGGACCATTATGAGTCATTATACCACGTTCCCAAACCCCTTGCATAAGTTGGGTTACATCTTCTAATGGTGCCAAGGTAGGCATCGTTACATAGATATTCTTATTTTCCATAACAATATTCTTTTACTAGCCCGATATACCGGGATTGATTTAAATTTTGTATATATTCTTTCGAAAAATCTTTTTCATCTAAACAATGGGCTATATGAGCCAACATATTTGAAAAATGGTCATCTTGAGGTAAGAGAATTTCTTCACGATATCCCTGTTTCTCAAGAATAACCAAAGGCTGAAAGTCCGCAGGAGCGGTAAATGCACGAGTGGTAGTCAGTTTACCATTACTTCCCCAAATTTCATAACCACATTGATAATAATTATCAAAGCCAAAAGCAAGTTCCGCGATAACACCCTGAGGACTATCAAGATATATTCCTCCATACAGATCAACCTCCATATCCGAGGGCTGGTATAAGGAAGCGGAACGCAATACAAAAGAACAATCGGGAAACATGAATTGCATAGCTTTCAATGTATAAGCTCCTGCATCAAGCAAAGCCCCACCACCAAGATATTTAGAGTAACGGATATTATCATTATCTTGGAAAGGAGGAAAGCCAAAGGAACAACGGAAACAACGGATTTGTCCCAACTCCTCTCTTTCCAAAAGCTCTTTTACCCAAGCATGTTGTGAATGGAAACGAAACTGAAAGTTCTCAATCAAAAGCAAATGCTTTTCCTTGGCTAACTCTGTAAGCTCCAAAACCTCGTTATAAGTGCATGCCAATGATTTTTCACTCATTACGTGCTTTCCTTTTCTCAAGGCTTTACATATCCATTCATAATGTAAACCTGTTGGAAGCGGAATGTATATTAACTCAATATCTTCTCTATCCAACAATTCTTCATAGCTACCATAAGCAGAGCAGTGGTAAGGTTCAGCCACCATCTGTGCTTTAAGAAAGTCACGGCTGGCAATACCGACCAATTCAAAACGATCAGATGCAAAAAAAGCCGAAAACAAAGAGCGTATAGCAATATTAGCACATCCGAGCACTCCTACCTTATATTGTTTTGCCATTCTATCTTCAATGTAAATAATTAACAGCAGCAATCAAACTGCGGGACTGTATATTTAAATAATTATTAAAACGCAAAAATTGATAAATCTGTCCTAAAGTCATCCACCTATATCGTTCAGGTACTTCTAATGGAAAGGAATCCCCCACCTCAACAATCATGTTACGATTTTGCTCCCGATAGAAACGTCCCCCCTCTTCTGATTGTAAAGTATCATAAAGAACACGAACTTCTGAAGATTCTAATATTGTATCAAGGAAAGCTGGACGAGCACTTTGTAAACTAGGAATATTACCTGTTAGACATTGTACAGTAGGTGCCAGTTCCATTACATCAAAGTTACCACATTCAAGTTTGGCTTGCATCAGGAAATGATAAACTCCATTTATCTTTTTGATAATGAAAGCACATATACCTTTCTGCATTGGTTGGACTAATGGTTGGAACCAAGAGGAAACTTCACGATTAGCAATAGTAACCTTCACACCAATTACTTTAAAGTACTTTCCATCCTCGCGGGATATTTCATCCGGTAAAATATTCCAATCAATCATTTCGCGCAAAGGAAAAGAATGTACTCTCAAGTCGTACTTTGATTTAAGAGAAGACAGCCAAGACAAATGTTCAGATATGGTAAAATGACAATGATTCGTATTAGAAGACATAATCATGTCTTTACCGAAATCAGAAAGATCACTTGTATCATTGGTAGGAGATAAGTAGTCGCTAATTTTTAAACCGGAAAGAACAGTACGGGTATCCATATTAACCATATTATCATATCGCATCAGTTCCTTTATCTGTCCCAATGTCATCCAGCGGAAATCATCATGCTCTTCAATCTCATCTTCCACTTTTATGATTATATTGCGATTTCTCTTACGAAGGAATCTAGCTCCCTGTTCGGATTGGAGTTGGTCCAAAATAATCTGATTTGGAGTAGCATTTACAAAATAATCAAGATATAAAGGTTTTTTTCCTTTATGAATCTGTGTATAATTACTTTTTGTAGCCTGCAAAGTAGGAGATATCTGTACACAATTTACATTCCCGGGTTCTATCTTAGCCTGCATTAAAAAATAAAGAATCCCATTAAACTCTTTTGTAAGGATACCTAAAAAGCCAACTTCAGGTTGGTTTATAATGGGCTGAGTCCAATTAGAAATAGAACCACAATCCGTTTCCACATGAATTCCCTCAATAGAAAAAAAACGTCCAGACATATGCCTTAAAGAGCCATCTTTGTCCTGATACCAGTCTTTCAAAAAAGAAAAAGGAACCCTATCTATAGATACTTGAATTGAACGGTTACGATTTTCAACCCAAAGACGAATTTCTTCCAAAGAATACAAAGTTCCCTGGACAGTTAATAAAGAACGAATTACCATAATTATGTTATAAGTGTCCCACCAGGACGTTATTTTTTGCTATATTTTTATTTATTCCGATTGAATAAGGAGATTCCCAAGTGCTTGAGTTCAAGATATTCCGGCAATTTTGTTTTTTCGTAAATAAAATAGGCTAAAAAAATTCCAAACAGTAGCTGAAGAGGGAGAAGAAAATATACTGACGAAATACAAAAAGAGAGACTCCACATCAAAAGAGCGACAAAAATCGATACAAGAAATGTTGGTAACAAATCTTTCAGTTGCTCTTTTGTCGAATAATTAATAAGCCCTGCGGAATAGTAACTATTGAGGAAATATGCAACGAAAGAATTAAGAACACTTCCCCATAGCATATACTCAATGCCATAAAACACTCCTATAACAATAGGTCCAATCGCTAAAGTCTTCTTTATTAGTTCTAATTTTAAAAATAAATCAGAACGGCCTTTGACCTTCAAAATGTTTAAATTAATGGCATGAAGCGGATAAAGCATACCCGAAAAACATATAATTTGTAAGAAGCTAACAGCAGGTAGCCATTTCTCACCTATCAGAATAATTACTAAAGGCTTTGCTACTGCTGCTAAGCCCAACATACAGGCAAAAGTTACCAGCATTGTTGTTTTTATAACTTTTCTATATGCTTCTCGTAAACGTTCCGGTTCATTTTGAATAGAACTTAATACAGGATAGCTTACACGCTGCACCACTGCAGTCAAATTACTAGAAAATATAATGTTAAATTGTTGTGCACGAGTATATTGTCCCAAAAGAGCTGAGGAGAAGAAACGTCCTATAATCAGATAATAAACATCTTTATAGATAGTATCTATAAGCCCAGAGAACAACAACTTATACCCGAAACTAAACATCTCCCTAAAGCTTTTTACTGAGAATTCAAAAGCAGGTTGCCATTTACAATAAACCCATAAAAATAAAGTATTCAATATTTGACGAGAAAGTTGCTGCCCCACCAAACTCCAAACCCCCATTCCTCCAAGAGCCATTCCTATACCAACTATTCCACTGGTAACGGAGGATATTAAAGAAACTTTAGTCTGTGTTTTAAAATTAACTGCTCGTACAAATATTGTACGAGGGATAATAGCCAACGCATTAATTATAAGCACCCAACCTATCACCCGCATTACTTCGACCAATATAGGTTCCTTAAAGAATACACTGATAGCAGGTGAAAACAGAAATAATACTATATACAAGAAAACACTTACGACTAGATTAAAATAAAAAACCGTATTATAATCAACCCGGTTAATATGCACTTTACGTATTAGAGCATTGGAAAAGCCACTATCAATAATAGAATCCGAAATTGCTATAAATATAGTAATCATAGCCATCACTCCATATTCTTCCGGAGTTAACAAACGGGCTAAAACTAATCCAACTAAAAAAGTAATACCGGAACTGGCTATATTATCGATAAAACTCCAACCAACGCCACGGATTGTTTTGTTTTTTAAAGATTTTGTCATACAGTAATTAGCAGAAACAAGAACAACTGTACATTGATAAATTATATAGAGACATTATTTGTTTTTATCTAAAAGCTATTATCTATTTCTCTACATAGAGTTACTTTTTCTCTTCAAATTATTTACAGTGCTCTTCCCTATAAGAATCCAAGCAATACACCCCATACCTGTCAAGAAAACAATAGCTATTAGCACAAGAGCTTTGCTCGGTTTAGATGGTTTTACAGGAATAGTAGCTGGCTCAAGCACAGTATAAACCGGTGTTATTTCTTGGACTTTTGCTTCAGCCATTTGTAGTTGTTGCGCAACAGAAGTGTAAACTTGATAAGTCAATCGCATTTCATTCTCTAACCGCTCCTGCTCTATACGGTAACTCAACAATATAATATTTTTATTAGCATCGGCAAATTTGGCATAATTCTCTTGAGCCTTCTCATATTCTCCTTTTTTTCTCTCAAAAAAATCTTTTTGAAATAGAAAATCCTGACGAGCCTTATTGGTGCGATACTCTGTAATATAATTCTGTAATTTTCGCATAACCGTATCAGTTAAGCAAGCCGAAATCTGTGCATCCTGCATTGTGACAGACAATGTTGTAACACCTGTTTTCTTATCTACAGAAACATCAATACGTTTGCCCAACTCTTTCACAAGATCAGTTTCATCCTTTGTTAAGCGGAAAGGATCCAACTTACCATCATCTTCCTCTTTCTCTCCCTGAAATAAAGAAATAATCCATCCAAGTGCTTTAAATGGTGCCGAAGTTGCGAGTGACCACCAAGGAGTACGCTGATGTTCATCCAAATAACAATAAAGTGTAGTATCTATTTCTCCATCCAAATCTTTAACATGAACATCAAATAACTCTGTCAGAAATGGAACGGAATAAACAATATCAGGATATAATTCAGGATAGATGGCATCGGCACCAGAAGTTGTATTCAAATTTATACCTGCCAAACTAGCTAGAGATGAAAGGCCACCACTTTTATTATCTGAAAACTCAGGAGCTATTACCGCATTAGCCGTATATTCACGTGGAATACTAAAAGCTATTACCAATCCTACAAGTACAGCATAGCCACAGCATTTCAATACCCATTTACGTTCTGCCCAAACTTTTAAAGTAAGCTCCAGCAAATCGATTTCCTGTTCCTCCTGTTGAGCCTTCTTTTCTAAATCTTCATTCATTATTCACTTCTTATTTTAAAGCATTTACCATAGTAGCCACCATTGCCGCCATTGTAGCAGTAGTAGAACTCAGTCCTAAAATCTCTGTAAGTTTCATACCCCCTTGTTTTTCTCTCTTGCTAGGGATTACTATCTCACAACCGGGTTGTATAACACTACTACTACCCTTTTTGGCACGAGCTACGGTACCATTCAGATAGATGATATAAACCTTGCTCTTCTTCGCCATGTTTCCGTAACCACCAGCCATCTCGATATAATGCTTCAATTTCTTTCCTTTCTCCCAACTTACAGTATTAGGATACATTACAGAACCACCAATCTTTACTGTATTGACATATTCGGGAATGTAAATCATATCTCCTTCACGCAAAACAATATCAAAGTCACTACCGGGATTAGCTAATGCTTTGCCCATATCTATACCAACTGTATAAGTATCAGAAATAGCTAACTTTGCAGTTGAAATACTATCTTTTCCTTCACCACTACGAGCCATGCGCACTACATCTCGTTCGCGACGGCGTTCTTCATCGTTCATCTTACGAATCAAACGACCACCCTTGATATAAGCCTCCGGCGTAATACCACCCGCACGATTTATCAAATCGCTCAAACGTTCATTCTTTTTCAGAAGCGTATAACTGCCACTGAAAAGGACCTCACCGGCTACAGTCACCGTACGTTGCACCTGATAGGCAGGACTGCGACGAACCTGAACAACATCAAATGGTTGCAACTGGAAACTTTCACCATCCATAATCAAGCCATCTTTGATATCAAAAGTGAACGTCTCCGCCAATTTGCTACTGTATGTTGTACTCTTAGAATCCTTGATACGACGCGTAATGCTTACTCTTGTAGTAGAAGCAGCCTCACGCAAGCCACCAGCCTGAATAACCAAATCTTCTATTGACATATTGTCTGAATGAAGGAAAGTACCGGGATTGAGCACTTCTCCGTAGATGGAGACCGTTTCTTCTTCTTTCAAGTCATTGATACTGGGAATATATAAGTGATCTTCCTTCTGAAGAGGAATATCTGCCACAGTACCATTCATCAATCCATTCAAATCAATGGAGAGCATTTCATGAGTATAATCCTCACGTTCTCTATCCAACAGCACACGACCTAGAAACGCATCGCCACGAAGGCCTTCGGCTTTCTTGATCAGTTGTTTTACGGTATTCACCGTACCGTCCAATTGATAAAGACCTGCACGGTAAACCGCACCGCTAATCTCCACTTTATTCTCAAAACGTTCCAATACAGCATCGGTGGTAACCATATCGCCATCATCCAGACGAAATACGGAATAGTCCATTTCATCCACATTGAAGACCTGATGTTCACGCCCACTTTTGCGGATAATACGAACTTCTTTCTTATAAGCATCACCGGTAAAACCACCCGCATACTTCAGCAGATTGGCAACGGTCTCGGTAGCTTTCATTTCGTAATACATGGGACGTTTCACCTTGCCCACTATTTCCACTAAGGACTGGTAAGGGTTTACGATAATCACATCCCCTTCCTGAAGGCGGATATCGTCATTCATCTTGCCTTTCAGGATAAACTCATAGACATCGAGGGTCTCGATGGTTCTTCCGCCACGAACCAGTTTGATGCCGCGCAAACTACCGATAGCGTTCACGCCGCCGGCACGATACAGAGCATGAAATACCGTGGAGAAGGCGGAAAGCGTATAGGTGCCCGGAACGGAAACCTCACCCATAATATTTATCTGGATGGTACGTACATCACCCAAAGTCAGACGAATCTGAGAATTGGGGTCGCTGCCACCTATACCGGAATAAATCTTGGAGAATTCGCGCTGAAGATAAGCATTGGCTTCCTTCACGGTCATGCCGTTCAGATGAACTGGACCGAGGTCTTTCACCTGGATATCACCTTCCGGGCTGATAGTCTGACGAATCGTATTTTGTGAAGCTCCCCAAATATCGATGATAACTTCATCACCGGGACCTAAGCGGTAATTGACCGGAGTAGCAAGATTAGAACTTGGCTCAAAAGATAAGTTACGGCTTTGAAACAGATTATGACCAAAGATCCGTCGGCCCGATGCTTCCGGTACGGCCTTGCTGTCCTGTTTCTCATCAATCACAGTTTTCTGGTCTTCAACTTCAGCAGCTTCATAAGACTCACCCATAGCAACACCACGCTTACGCATCTGGGTAGGCTTGTTGTCCGTACCGTCAGCGGTACTGTTTGTTGCTTCATACTGAGCCTTGATACGCAATACCTGCTCCTGAGTTACACCGCGGCGCAACAACTCGGTAGTCATCTGTTTCTGGGACTTACCCGCAGCCTGGGCCTGTTTCACGTATTGCACGACCTGATCGTCAGACATACGCTGAGCATAAGTCAGATTCGTAAAAATAAAAAGGCTGAAAATCAATAAAAATATTCGACTCATGAAGATTTATGATTTATTGTTTATGATTTATTGTTTGCGGAATTCTTTTAAAACCGGGAACGTGGAACCAGGGTGATTTATATTTATTACTTCGCGTAGTAATGAAAGGGTAGGATCCACGGTTCCCGGAGTTTTTTTATAGTTAAAAGGATTAATTGAGTTGCATATCAAGTACTTCAAAACAGGAGTTCTTGCTCACAAATTCCGGAACAAACTCCTTCATGGCGGAAACGATCCGCATCTGGTCATAAGTATAGCTTAGATCTATCAGGCGTTGGATGCATTCCTTCACCTCGTCATAATCATATTCACGGACTGTAGCGATCATGATCTTCTCATGATAGGTAGGTTTCGTCAGTTCCTTCACATTCAGGAGTTCCTCGTATAGCTTCTCGCCATGGCGTAAACCGGTGAACTCAATCTTCACGTCCGTACGGCCCGAAAGGTTAATCATACGTTTCGCAAGGTCTACGATCTTTACCGGTTTGCCCATATCAAAGATGTAGATTTCTCCACCGTTACCCATACTACCCGCTTCCAAAACTAGGCGGCAGGCTTCAGGGATCGTCATGAAATAGCGGATGATCTCAGGATGGGTCACTGTGACAGGACCGCCTTTCTGTATCTGATTGCGGAAACGGGGAATTACAGAGCCATTAGAACCCAGCACATTGCCAAAACGGGTGGTGATGAATTGCGTGGCGCGTATACCTTCTTTCTGCAATTTCTTCGCCAGCGACTGCACATATATCTCACAGATACGTTTCGAACAGCCCATCACATTCGTAGGATTAACCGCCTTGTCGGTAGAGATCATCACGAACTTCTCCACGCCGTATTTCACGGCAAGGTCGGCAAGAGTACGCGTACCGTATACATTCACCTGGATTGATTCCGAGACATTGTCCTCCATCATGGGGACATGCTTGTAGGCAGCGGCATGGAATATGTACTGCGGTTTGAACTCCTTGAATATCTCCTCAAGACGGGTGGCATTCGAGATATCAGCGATGATAGTCTCGGCATCGATATCACGCCAGCGGTCCTGAAGCTCCAGACGGATATCGTGCAAAGGAGTTTCTGCCTGGTCAACAAGGATCAGTTTATAGGGGTTGAAGGAGGCAACCTGACGCATGATCTCACTGCCGATGGAACCGGCGGCACCGGTTATCAGCACACGCTTGCCTTCCAGATGGGAAGCCACTTTGTGTATGTCGATTTCTATAGGAGCACGTTGAAGAAGGTCTTCAATCTGGATCTCTTTCAGCTGGTTGCTGTTTAATGTACGTCCGGTCCATTCGCTCAACGGAGGGGCGGTCAGCAGTTTGATGTTGTGTGACAGCAAACGGTCGGCAAGGTCGGAATTCTTCAGGGCATCCATCTTGGCGGGAGATACGATAACCGTCTGTATACCACGGGAATTCAATTGGTCAATCAAGGTATCGTCGTTAGGAAAGACACGGACACCCATGATGACTTTATTCACCAGTTCGGGTTCGTCGGCGATGAAGCCGCGAAGCAGATAATGGTGACGAAGGTTGACACGGAGGGTTTTGGCTATATTCACACCGGCTTCCTTGGCTCCATAGATAAAGACATGGGCGCAATGGGAGCGGTCGAAGTTCACTGTTTCGAAAATGGTTTTCACAAGGATACGAGAACCGGACATGATGGCAAAACTGATGATATAGGACATGAAAAGGATGCCGATAGAAGCAGGTTTCCGGTCCAAAACGCTCTCAAGCAAGAGGCTGAGGAACATCAGCGAGGCGTACGCAGCGGTCAGCGAGGCGAAAATCCGCATGATATCCACAAAGGAGGAAAACCTCAGGACGTTGGAATAGGTACGGAAGATACGGAAAAATATAAGATTAGCCGCTACTGCAAACAATATGGCGGAATCAACCGTGGAAGTCCCCTCGATGATACCGACAAAACCATAGCGGAGGCAATAGGCGATAAAAGTCGATAAGGCGATTATCAGGATATCGGCCAGGAGTATAGTCCATACGGGCAATATGCGGGAGGAAAGGTGCTGGCGGAAAATCCGGAGGTAGGCTGAAAGCTTCAACTTAGTTACTTTTAATTAAAAGATTTGTTATTATTCTGTTTCATCAGTGAGATATTCCCAGGAATATGGGTTATCCACTACGTTTTGGAATTCATCGATGGCTTCCCGCTGTTCTTTTGTAAGTGACACTGAATCCCAGGAAGCGATAATGGCACGGGCTTCCTCAGCCAAAGGCTCATCGAACACTTCACCGTAGCAGGCGGTGAGAAGGCGAAGCTTTAACAAAGAAGAAGGAAGGGCTTCAAGAATATCCCAACAACGGTCCAGAATTTCTTGCACATGCGCCTGCTTTTCACCGTGGTCGATAAACGAGGCACTATAACCCATCAGGAGGGCAAGGCATACATTAGCCTGTTCCTCGATAGTAGTACCCCGGGCACCGGAGTTATACAAGGCGGTGGTAAGGAGGTAAACTTCACCGTTCCGACGAGAAAGATCATCGCTATAGACGGGGCTACCGTCCATACCCAGATACATCAGGTCGTGCGCGGAACGCTGAAGGGAAATCGTTTCTTCAGAAAGTGGCATAGTGCAAATTATGATGTGAATTACGAATTACAAAGTACAAAGCAAATCATTGACGATCTATTACTTCGATAAGGTCCGGATGGATGGTGGCCATGGCAACGGCAATCACACCGCGTATCTCGACAACCACACGGCGGTCGCGGGCACCTTTCACTTTCAGGAAAACACCTTCCTGGCCTTCGAAGTCACCGCCGACAATACGGACTTTCGTACCTTTCGACAGGTTCAGTTCGTCGGGCTGGAAATACATCAGTTGGTCGTTATAGGTACCGGCTACAGCGATGAAACGTTGCATCTCGTTGTCAGGGATAACGATTTTCTGACCGCTACGGGTATCGGTGATGTATTGCAGGTATGTGACCTGGGACTTGACACGCTTGATCTCAGAAGGACAAGCATGGACAAAAATCAAATTATGGATAACCGGGACAAGGGCACGAACTTTTTTACCATTCTTGATGTTTATCTTATACTGCATGGGAACGAAACAACCTAAGTTTTCCTTCTCAAGAAGACGCATCGCATCAGGCTCTCTACGGTAGGTGGCACGCATGGCATACCAAATTTCGGTCTCATTATCAGCTTCCATTAGATTACTTTGTTCAGAAAAGGGCGTTCTCCTGGGGCTTTGAACCTCTTGGATATTCCTGAGTTTCAATCATTTGCGAGCACTTTATGTTATATACGGCAAGCTTTGTACCCCTCTTGCCAACTGATTTTCCGTAGTCCTTCATACCGTATAGGTAAAAAGCTATAAACGAAACGATTACAAACAAAAAGCGTTTTTTAGACGTTCGTTTAATGGATGTCAATATTTGAGAAATAAAAAGAAAGCTGATTGTTTAAAAATTAACAAAATATAAAGAGGAAATTTATTCGATTCAATATCCTAAATAGCAATTACTTAGGTCTATATTTAGAAATTTCTAAAAATATTTTTATTAAACATTTTGCAGGATTGAAAAATACACTCTATCTTTGCGTCCATTAAACGAACGTCTAAAAAACGCTTTTACCCCATCTAATACACACCTGATATATAAGTAATTGTACCCATACCTCGCATATCTTTCATAATTAAACCCCTCTCAAAGTTCACTCATATTCATATAAAAAACTAACTTCGCAACTCATGACATTTTTTCGTCGTTAATTATTTGCACTAAAAAGAGCGAAATCATGAAAGAAAATAACAAGAAAATGCAGGATAAAAAAAACTGCAAAAACAAGCAGTAATAACAGCAAAGTAACTTTAGCACAAAGTGTTAAGAAAAAGAGAGGAGTGAAGAAGGGAGCCGACATACCAGGAATCTACCTGAACCGGGAGACATTAGAAACAACCTTTCTGGAGATGTTTCTGGAAGGAGATATGGGAGTAGATCCGCAAGCAGGTTTAGCCACACTGGAACGGTTTATTGCCGAAAAAGAGATATTTATCACAAAGAGTGGGAAACCGTTATCATTCAATACAATAAAGGATGATTTCACAGACATCCTCAAAGATTACCTTCACAAAACAATCAATAATAAAAAGAAAAAATAATAACAAATAAACACGAATAATTAACGACATACAACTTGTACATGAAAGGCTATATCTTTGCCGGCAATTTGGTAAAGATCAAGCCACACCCAGTAAAGATGCCGCTTCTTCAAGAAAACGGCATCTTTCTTTTTAATCTGACTGCAACACCTACTGAACTAAATCTAATATTAATTTAAACGACAACAAAATGAAAAAGTTGACAAAGTCCGCTTCACTTCACGAGGCACTGAGAAACTTATGGAAAACACGTATCATGCTTGAGAAAGCTTACACAGAAACTTGTGCCGACTGGATGGCAAAAAGAATCGAAGACTTGATTGACCACATGCAATACGGCTATGCCCTCATTGCCTACTACAAACAAGACGGGACCTTCAAACTGGTAAAGGCAACACTGATACCCTACGAAACCGGATTCCACAGAAAGTACGAAATAGTCAGAGTGACAAGCACCCTCATCTTCTGGGATGTGGAACAGCAAGCTTGGCGAAGCTTCCAACTGGTCAACTTTCTGGAATGGAGACCAATCAATTGAGAATTGAAAATTGAAAATTGAAAATTAAAAGCAGAAATTATGGCTATAATATACGGAGGGATGATGTATTTCCCCCTCAAAGTAAACCTCTTTGACGAGATACCCATGGAATTGATAGAAGCAAAATTCGGTCTAAAAGGCACAGCAGCAATTATGAAGCTGCTGTGCAAAATATACAAGGAGAATGGTTATTACCTGACTTGGAACAAAGAACAATGCACGCTATTTACCAATAAAGTGGGAAGGGATATCAGTGAAGAAGAAATGCAGGGAATGGTGAATATTCTGGTAGAAAAAGAGTTCTTCGACCTCCAAACTTATCAGGAGAAACAGGTACTGACTTCCATTGAGATACAGAAAGTATGGCTGGAAGCTACTAAACGGAGGAAAAGAGATTTAAACTCACTCCCCTACCTCTTCGAGGAATTGAAAATGAAAAATGAGAATACAAAAGATGAAAACGATACGCCACCTGCATGTACACCCAATGATGGTAATTGCAAGCAAGGTGCTGACATTCCTGCTGAAAATGCAGACAATTCCGAACAAAGTAAAGTAAAGCAGAGTAAAGCAAATGAAAGTAAAGCACTTCCCCCTTCAATTCCCCCGAAAGGGGAAGGCGGAGGTAAGGAGGATTTATCTTGCTTCGACATTCCGGGCTATGCCTACAACAAGAATACGCACAATCTGGAATGCATAATGCTGGAACTGAAGCAGCTGCATATTACCGACGAGGATGAAATAAGCAAAATACTGCGCCTATCCGATTATGGCAGACTGGGAGGTATTTTCTGGAAAGTGATACACGATACGAACTGGAACAAGGTGAACAGCAAAGGAGGCTATATCATCTCCATATTGGCTAAAGACAGGAGAAAGACATAAAGTTAATATTATGTCAAACAAGAAATTAATATCGTGTCAGACAAAGTATTAATATCGTGTCGACACGATATTAACTTCGTGCTGACACGATATTAATACTCTTTTCACGAAGTCAAGCTTCTTCTATTTTCCAGTCGCCCAAAGTTCGTCGTTCGCTATCAAAGTTGATACCCACCTTCACTATCGGCAAACCGCACAGAGCAAAACGTTCCGGATAATTTTTCAAGTCGATTTGCCGGATAGCCGTATCAGCCGTCTTATCCAACTTCAGTTCCACAATATAGAGGATGGTAGAAGTACGCATCACCATATCTACACGTCCACGGGGAGTACGTACTTCGACATCAACATACATCCCCAGCAGGCTGAAAATAGTGTAAAGCAAAGACTGGTAGTGGCCTTCATAATCGGTATTATCACATTGAGGAATTGTAGAAAGAAATGTCTGCAACAAACGCAGCGCATCATCCATTCTCTCTTCGGCAATGGCTTCGAAAAGGAGAGCCACAGTAGTAAGCCCATCCATAGTATATTGATGCAGGTAACCGGGCAGCAGGCTCTTCATCAACCCCATACGCACTTCTTTATTAGGAATATCCAGCATATAAAGATGAGTCAACGGAGAGTAACCTTTTATGGTAACATACCCACTTTGATATAGCAGTGGAGTGATATTCGTCATCCGTTCCGTAGGGGCATCGAAGGACTCGGCAAGGGCTTTTCGCTCTCCTATCTGTTGAGGTTTTACATGATACTTATTCAACATCTCTATCAAATAGGTAGGCGTACCACTGCCAAACCAATAAGAATTCATCTTACCATCGGCAAAGGCATTCAACAGACTGAAAGGATTGTAAATATCGGGAGACGGCCACGTGAAATGATAACCGTCATAGTTATCCTTCAATTGCACAAGAAGCTCTTGACGAGTCAGCCCCATGCGTACAGCCAGCAAATCTAAATCAGAGTCCATCTGCACCGACATTTCTTCTTCACTGATACCGCAGATAGCAGCATACGGTTCGTCCATACTGATATTCTTGATATTATTCAGTTCGCTGAAGATGCTGAGCTGGGAAAACTTCGTGATACCTGTGAGAAACACATAGCGCAAGTAAGGGTCACAAGCTTTCAGAGGGCTGTAAAAATTACGCATTACATCCCGAAGAACAGGCAAATTCTTCTCTTCGTGCACTACATCAAGAAGAGGAGCATCGTATTCGTCAATAAGCACAACGACCTGGCTGTTAGTTTGCTCATAAGCACGATGAATCAAACCGGAGAAACGGTCATTCAAAGTCTCTTCCTCATCCACACGCCCATACGTTTCCTCATATCTGTACAATTGCACACTCAACATTTGTTCCAACCGCTCCTTGTCCACATGCTTTGCCATGCTCATATCAAAATGCAGTACAGGATATTTGGTCCATTCCTTTTCCAACTTATCAATGGCAAGTCCCTCGAACAGTTCCTTCTCCCCTGCAAAGTAACTATGCAAGGTACTGGTAAGAAGCGATTTTCCGAAACGACGCGGACGACTCAAAAACAAGTATTTGGAATCAGAATGCGTCATACGATAAACATATTCCGTCTTATCTATATACAAATAATTCTTCCGGCGAATCTCCGAGAAGGTTTGTATGCCTATGGGATAAAGTTTCCGCTGCTGTATCATATCGGTTTCCTCTTTTTATATATTGTATGTATGCAAAGTAACAAAATACATTTGTTTTTTCCTAATTACAACTGTTTTATCTGCTATACAAGCCGGATTACCTGTTGAAGCAGTTCGGGCATCTCGAAAACAGCATTCTTGATATCAGTAATCTTGCTCTTACCTTCCGATGTCAAAGTAAAAAGCATCTGGCGCTTGTCCTCCTTGCCAATGAGACGGGTAATCAGCTTTTTATCTTCCACCGAACGAATAACTTTGGATGTATTGGAGGCGGACAATCCTAAAGCCTCCGCTATCTCGCTGGAAGTAAGTTTAGGACGGTTCAGCAAGGTACACAGGAGCATACCTTCATTCAGTGAAAGATCGTATACTTGCGTAAACTGTACTTCGAACTCGGCAATCGACCGATAGATATCACGGATTTTACATAAAGTCTCCATATCGTTCCTACTATATAAATAAATTCACATTCGCTTTGTCGGCACGCTCCATATAGGTTGCCACACCGCCTATGGTAACTTGGTTCAGAAGTTCTTCTCGCTGAATACCCATCATATCCATAGACATCTGACAAGCAATGAACTCTACCCCCTGCGCTAACGCCTGAGAACGTAAAGACTCCAGTGAATCCACTCCTTTACGTTTCATCAGATAACGCATCATGAGGCTACCCATACCCAGCATATTCATCTGTGACAATTTTAGTTTCAGCGAACTGGATGGCAACATCATACCAAACATCTTTCCGAAAAAGTCCTTTTGTACTTTAGGTTTTTGCACCTTTTTCAGCACATTCAGTCCCCAGAAAGTAAAGAAGATAGTCACCTTCTGCCCCGTTGCAGCCGCGCCATTTGCCAAGACAAATGTAGCCAGTGCCTTGTCCAAATCATCACTGAATAAAATCAGAGTCTTTCCTCTACCTCCACCTATATGAGCATTAGTAGGACAAACGCAATCCGGATCACCCTTCTCTATAACAACTGTATAACGCCCTTTCTCTTCATACTTCTCAACCAGTTTGTTTCCAGTTGTATCACACCAGGCAGAAGCATCACGGGCAAAACCTGCATCGGTAGCCACAATCTCCACACGATCACCTGTAGCGACGCTATCCATCGCTTTCTTTACCTGCATGATGGGACCGGGACACTGTAAGCCACACGCATTGATTTTCAATGTTTCTTTCTTAGATGTGGAAGCAGAGGATGTATCCGGTTCCTGTGAAACTGATTCCGTAGTTGAAGAAGTCTTAGCTAATGAAATAGGCACGGGAGCCACACTTGTGGAATATGTCTTATATCCGCCAATCAAATTACGGACATTGCGATAGCCACGCCCCATCAAAATGCGTTGTGCCAGATAGCCACGTAATCCAACCGCACAGAAAAGTACTACGGGTTTATCAGTGGGTATCTCAGCAAGATGCTCGCGCATTTCATCCAACGGTATATTGACTGCTCCCGGAATAGTGCCAAACGAATATTCTTCAGGAATACGAGTATCTATCAACATCACCTGGTTCTTTTGCTCCACCAGTTCACGCCATGTAATAGCGGGCATAGCACCACTGATAATATTGGATGCCACATAGCCACCGATAGCAATCGGATCTTTGGCAGAAGAGAAAGGAGGCGCATAGGCATGTTCCGTTTCCATAAGATCGTATACCGTACCACCGTGTTTAATCAATTCAGCTATCTGGTCGATGCGTTTGTCCACACCTTCGTAGCCCACACATTGTGCACCGTAAAGCTTACCAGTTTTGGGATGAAAAGTCAGCTTCAGCGTCAGCGGCAATGCATCCGGATAATAACCGGCATGAGAAGCGGAATGAGTTACCGAACTCTGATACTCCATCTCCCACTGCTTCAGACGTTTCGCAGCAAGTCCGGTAGAAGCTACTGTCATATCGAAAACTTTAGCGATAGAAGTACCGATGGCACCTTCGTAAGTGACAGTATTGCCGAATGCCATATTATCAGCAACAATACGTCCCTGACGGTTGGCAGGATTGGCGAGATAATTAAGCCAAGGTTTGCCGGTTAGCGGATGAGGAAATTCAATGGCGTCACCCACTGCATAAACGTCTTTTGCAGAGGTTTCCAAATGTTCGTCTACCCAAATACCGCCCATTTCTCCTAATTTTATGCCGGCTTGTTGTGCGAGTGCCGTTGCAGGACGCACACCGATAGAAAGTAACACCATATCGGCAGGTATCGTCTTGCCACTCTTCAGAAAGACGGTAAGTCCATGATCTGTACGTTCGAAATGAGTAACCCCTTCCTCAAGATACAGAGACACCCCTTTCTGTAACAGATGTTGATGAATATGTGCGGCCATAGAATAGTCTATAGGTGCCATTACCTGATTTCCCATTTCAACAACAGAAACAGCTACACCTGCATGATGCAGATTTTCCGCCATCTCCAATCCGATAAAACCGGCACCCACAACAACAGCACGCTTCACGCATTTGTCAGTGATATAAGCCTTGATGTGATCGGTATCTTCCACATTACGTAAGGTGAAAATACCTTCGGAATGAATGCCCTCCAAGGGAGGCTTCACCGGATTGGCTCCCGGAGATAACAATAGTTTGTCGTAGCTTTCTTCATATTCTTCCCCACCGGCACGACGAATGGTAACGGTTTTAGTTTCCGGATGAATGGCAAGCACTTCATTCTGCACTCGTACATCGATACGAAAACGCTTTCCGAAAGATTCGGGAGTTTGTACCAGCAGCTTCTCACGATCAGTTATGACCCCACCTATATAATAAGGTAAACCACAGTTAGCATAAGAGATATAAGGTCCTTTTTCCAATAAAATGATTTCGGACATTTCATCTACTCTTCTCAGTCGGGCGGCAGCCGTAGCTCCACCTGCTACACCACCAATGATTACATATTTCATAATTCTTTGTTTTTATGTTTTACGGTGCAAATAAAGCAATAATTTCTCATATAAAATAATTTCCATTGGAAAATAATGTTAACTGACTTATTTTTAATAGATATTACATAAAAAAAAACACACGCATTCACACAGATTATAAAAACATTTATCTGTGCAAATACGTGTAATCTATAATGTTGAAATGTGATTTACCAACCTAGTTTGGAAAGTCCCGCCGCTTCATACCACTCAGTAGAACGATATGCGACATTGATTGCTGAGCTATTAGAAGATGGGATATAATGAGAAACACCATTGGTACCTTCCATTGAAAACACATTATAAATAAAACCGGAAAAGTTCTTTGGCGTAGTAGCCCAATAGGGTTGTGCAGCGTTAAATGCTTGTTCCCAAGCAGCAAAGCCAGTATTATCCGCCAATAAACGCATCATCTCTACCATATCGTAATAACCTACATGGCTATAATAAGACGAACGCTTATCGTAATCATACACTTTTGAACGAAGATCTGCATTATTTACAGCGGCTGATAATACTTGCTTGGTTATTTTTGCCAAGGGCTCCAATTCAGAACTCTTCAGTAGAGAAACAGAAACACCAGCAGTCCAGTTATCGTCACTAATTGGCGTACTACCGGTATACATTTCTTCATAAGGAACATAATATGCAGTAGCAGTTTTCAAAGCAACATCTTCCTCGGCAAACATAGCAGGAACAAGGATATCATAACGGGCACCGGGACCGGGAATCTCAGTAGGAGAACCTATTAAATAATCCGTATAGTTGCGCAGTGCATAAGCTACTTCTATAGATTGCATAAAACATGCATCGAATAAGATAAAGTCGAAATGGGGAGCACTTTTCAGAATTGTAACCAGATCTGAGATATTCATAAAAGCTCCACTACCTTCATCTTGCCCAACCCATCTAGATTTCGGGAGAGGATTAGGTACCCAGCCATCGCCATGCGACCAATAAACTAACCCATAACTATCTGCCGGAAAATTTCCACTGGAAAACACTTCGTTAAAAACCTCTATTGTTTCAGCTGTACCAACAGAATTTCTCGATTCGTAAGATTTCACGAGGTTTTCTACTACCTCTCCATTCTTTTTTTTCAATTCAACAAGACGCGGAGAACCACCGACATCAATATAAACCAGTAAATGCAAATCTGAGTCATTCAGCTTTGCAACACCTTCTTTCATTTCTTGCAAATCTGCCGCTATCTGATTTGAAAGGCTATTATCTGCTGCCAAATAAATCAAAACCGTACGACTACCATATACAGGAGGCTCCGGTGTAGGATCGTCGCCTTCGCATGCCACCAGCAAGACTGAGCAACACATCCATAACAATATATATAACTTTGTTTTCATGGCATTACAACAAACGAAACGCCGTTTTGATTTGAAAATTATTCCTGAGGTTTCTTAAAAGTAAATTCAGCAGGACTTACTGTCTGCAAAATCTGACCATTACCTTTCTTATATTTACCTTTTACCTTTGCAGCCTCTTTTTCCAATTTGCCTTTACTTTCAGAAAAATAAATCATACAGGTATAATCAGGTTTCTTCATTTCATATTCCAAGTGATTTTTCAACTGATAAGTGTACAACTCACGTTTGGGCAAAAAGCCGTTTTTATCTAATTCTACACTATCTAATACCTGAATTTCAGTGCAATAAACTACTGAGTCGTTGAAAGAAGCAGCTATACCAAATGCATATACTTGCTTCTCCTTGTTTTTAAGAGTGAATGCCGAGCAAAACATAAAAGCCATAGCTACAGCAAAAATGATCCGAAGATGTTTCATTAAATTATGAATTACAAATTACTAATTTCAAGTTACTAATTACAAATTACCAGTTACAAATTGCTAGTGGGGGCAAAGATAACAAAAAAACCGGCTACCTATAAAAGACAGACCGGTTTTTAATTCCTTCTATTTGTCGGAAACTGATATTTCTTATTTATCCCAAATAAGATTTGAGCAATTTACTACGATTACTTTGTCTTAATCTTCTTATTGCCTTTTCCTTAATCTGACGTACACGCTCACGGGTAAGACCGAATTTGTCGCCGATTTCTTCTAATGTCATTTCCTGTTGTCCGATGCCGAAAAACATCTGTATGATTTCTTTTTCGCGCTCGGTTAACGTAGAAAGTGCTCTATCAATTTCCCTCGCAAGAGACTCGTTCACTAATGAGCGGTCCGCCATGGGGGAGTCATCGTTGACCAACACATCAAGCAAGCTGTTGTCTTCTCCTTCAACGAAAGGCGCGTCCACCGAAATATGGCGTCCGGAAACCTTCAACGTATCAGAGATTTTATCAACAGGGATTTCCAGCTCATCAGCAAGTTCTTCGGGAGACGGACGACGTTCGTTTTCCTGCTCGAACTTAGAGAAGGCTTTGCTGATTTTATTCAGCGAACCCACCTGGTTCAACGGAAGACGTACGATACGAGACTGCTCTGCCAAAGCTTGCAGAATGGACTGACGTATCCACCATACTGCGTAACTGATAAACTTGAAACCACGTGTCTCATCGAATTTTTCGGCAGCCTTAATCAGTCCTAAATTGCCTTCATTAATTAAGTCAGGCAAACTCAAACCTTGGTTCTGGTACTGTTTGGCTACAGATACAACGAAACGCAAATTGGCACGTGTCAGCTTTTCAAGCGCGATACGGTCACCCTTGCGGATGCGCTGAGCGAGCTCCACCTCTTCTTCGACTGTAATGAGGTCTTCGCGACCGATTTCCTGCAAATACTTGTCAAGAGAAGCGCTCTCTCTGTTAGTGATACTTTTTGTAATTTTTAGTTGTCTCATTCTTATAAAACAGATTTGGGTTGCAAAGTTACGATAAAATATTTTGTTACGTACAATATATCTTAACTTTTTCACCTAATTTATATCTTATCCCTTATAACAAAAAGGATGTCGACAAGTATTATGACGACACCCTTTTTTCGTTTTTGTTTGCTTAAATTACAATCTTCTTACCTATTGATCCTGTTTTCTTATTCTTGAGTTAAATCTACTGCAAAACTAGCACGTTTACCTGACGGGAACATACCGGTAATAAACAGTACCTGATCAGGAGATTTCACTGCGGCTTTCATCACATTCTCCATATCTTCAACCGATTTCATCTGAACATTATTGGCTTTCAAGATGATAAATCCTTTTCGGATACCTGCTTCAGCCATTTTGCCACCAGAAACTCCGGTTACTTCAAGACCATAACCCAAATTCAACTGTTTCTTCATTTCAGGAGATACAGGTTTGAAGGCTGCACCTAAGATTTCCATACCGGCATCTTTTACAACTTTCGTAGTACCTTGCTCGTTCTTCAAGGTGAGTTCAAACTCTTGTTCCTTTTTGTTACGAACAACTTTCACTTTCACCTTATCGCCCGGACGATGTTTAGCCAAAGTCTCTTGCAAATCGGTGAACTTACTGATCTTCTTGCCATCCAGTGATACGATAACATCATTCTCTTTCAATACACCTGCAGCAGAACCACCATCAATAACTTCAGCAACTACTACACCTTCTTTTACGCCAAGTTCTTCAGCTTTCTTTTTCAGTTCTTCAGCCCATCTTTCATCGGTTTGCAAGTCTGTATCCAAAGCACTACCTCTGATGCCCAGAAGAGCACGTTGTACGGTACCGAATTGTTTCAAGTCGGCAACCACTTTCGTCATCATACTGGTGGGGATTGCAAATCCATAACCGGAGTAAGCGCCTGTAGGTGAGTAAAGCATCGCATTGATACCTACCAGTTCACCTCTGGCATTAACGAGGGCACCACCACTATTACCCTGATTAATGGCAGCATCAGTTTGAATGAACGATTGGATATTCGCTCCTTGTCCATTGGATGCCTGTCCGCCGATAGAACGTGCTTTTGCACTTACTATACCAGCTGTTACGGTAGAGTTCAGGTTGAACGGATTACCTACGGCTAATACCCACTCTCCTACTTTCAGTGCCTCGGAATCACCAATCGGCAAAGTTGGAAAATCATCACCTTCAATCTTAATCAGAGCTAAGTCGGTGCTGGGATCAGTACCAATAATGCGACCTTTCAGTTCACGGTTATCATTCAACTTCACGGTTATTTCATCGGCACCTTCTACTACGTGGTTGTTAGTTACAATATAACCGTCTTTGGAGATGATAACACCAGAACCAAATCCGACGCGAGGCTGAGTCTGCATCTGACGTTGCTGACCACGCCCCCCAAAGAAGAATTCAAAGATATCCTCCGGCATGCCGCCACCTTGTACTGTTTGGGTTTTAGCCAATTGTTTTGCACGTATATGTACTACAGCATGAACTGAGTTCTCTGCAGCTTGAGTCAAATCCACAGGCTGGGCATCTACCGCATTGTAAGCTGCCAACTTCAGATTGCCAGGATTCTGTTCGAACAACTCGCTGAATGCGGCAGGTCTTTCCTTCTTCAGCATCTTATAAGTGGTGATACCAGCCACTCCCGAGCTCAGGAGCACGATAGCCGCAACTCCAAGGATGTTTTTTGTTGTCTGTTTCATACTAATTTTATTCGATCTTTAATTGTTAATATTCAAATCTCATTTAACCTTTCGACGTTAAAATAACGACAAAAATCGTTCAGTTATTCTGCTTGTCACTCTTTTTTGTCCTCTTTTAACAGAGAATATTTAGAGCTTAACAGCGGTTAACGGCAGAGGCTGACAATTTAGCATTTATGCACGAATACTGACTGTTAAAAGACTGACATATAGGAACTAAAAAAGCGCATCATCCGTTTGTAGTAAACGAATGATGCGTTTGAGGCAAACAGATGATGTACCAGTGCTAAACAGATCATCTGTTTGAAAGAGAGGTATAATACCTTAGTAATTCAGATAATTAATATCCATGTGATAGTCCCATTTGGGAAAGTAGAGATTGCCTCCCTCCCATTCCACCTCGCCACGCTGGAAATCTACGGTTTCACTACGCGGGTATTTCTTTTCGGGGACTAATGGCATGCCGAAGTCTGTATTTACGATCATACGCCAAGAGTCAATACCCCCCAAGAAGAAATTCTCTTCATCGGCATTGCGGGCAAAAGTAGGAATACCGAATGATTGGTCGGCAGGTACCCAACCTACACCTTCAAAGTAGACTTCCGCCCAATCATGCAAGTTCCATGCGTGAGGATGCATCATGAAACCGCTTTGAAAGTGTGCCGGAATGCCACTGATGCGGCAAAGAGTGATAAACAGCAGGCTCACCTGACCACAATCGCCGTGACGATTATCGAGTACATACTCCGGAATATTTTCGATGGTGGAGTACTCGCGTGCTGACGCCCACGGGAAGTTATCATTTACCCAACGGAAAATACGCTTGGCTTTTAAATAAGGATTGGTTTCACCGGCTGTCAATTTGGCAGCTAGTTCACGCAAGCGGGGTGAGAAGATAATATGTTTCTCACGTTCGGCTGTATATTCTTTATATAAGGTAGAAGTTGTATCGTAAGGCAAAACGTCTTCGGCTTTCAGATTAAACCATTCACCATTGGAAGTGTATTCAAATGTTTCGGTAAATACAGTCGGCTCACCTTTAACAGCACGCTTCTCCATATAAAGTGTACTGTGACGGCTATCTTTGGGAGAGAAAGTATATTCCGATTCACTGGCAGATATAAACTTCACATCCTGTTGACGTGCCTGATCGGCACGGGGAAACGGCAACCAACAACGGATTAGTTTTCCAGCAGGTACGGCATTAGTGTCTACCGTCAAGGTATAAGTAACTCGCATACGTTTGGGGGCAACAATGGATTTTCCTTCTTTCTTGACCGCAGCAATAATCTCGGGCAGATTTTCCATATTCACTTTTTCACTGCCTCCTAAAGCGGTTCCTTCTTTTGCTATTTTAATATCATAGCAGGCAGAATCCACACGGAACAGATTTGGACCGGCATTACGGAAATACCGTTTTTCTCCATCCAAGGTCATGCATTCCAACGCCTTGGAAGCTTCCCATTGGCGCATCTGTTCATCCGTAACATCAGGAATATACTTGCGGATATAATCTTTCACTTGAGCTTCTGTCATACAGAAATCAGTAAGCAAGCGCTGGTGTAAATCGTCGTCCCAACTATACGGCTTACTTGCCGGCTTCGTATTACAGGCAGAAGCCAAAAGAAACAAGGCAATAGCATATAATAACTTTTTCATAATAGTAGAGAAGATTATAGTTTTACAACTCCAATACCCGGTAAATCAGGTAACGTTATCTTGCCTTTCACCACTTCCATTCCTTTGAATCGGTCATTAGCAATCAACAGGTTTCCATCCAAGTCGGCAAAGTCAACTGCCGGAGAGAATTGGGCGGCAGCAGAACAAGCGCAAGAGGTTTCAGTCATACAGCCTACCATGGCACGCATGCCCAAAGCATGTGCAAGATTCACCATTTTCCAACCTTCACGCATACCGGTACATTTCATTAATTTGATGTTGATACCTGTAAATGCACCTTTCAATGCAGCTACATCTTTCAGGCGTTGTACTGATTCATCGGCAAATATCGGTAACGGACTTTGCTGAGTTACCCAAGCGATATCGTCTAATTGTTCTTTAGGCATGGGCTGTTCTATCATGACAATGCCTATTTCTTTCAACCAGTGAATCATATCGAGTGCATACTTCCGGTCGGTCCATCCTTGATTGGCATCTACAGCTATCGGAAGGGTGGTAACCGAGCGTATGGTTTCAATCATCTCTTTGTCGTTTTCCCGTCCTAATTTCACTTTGAGGATATTAAACTTTCCGGCACATTCTTTTGTCTTCTCGCGCACTACCTCCGGGGTGTCTATACCGATAGTAAATGTAGTAGAAGGCGTTTTTTCTTTGTCCAAGCCCCATATCTTGTACCATGGAGCTTGCAGCATCTTACCCACAAGATCGTGAAGGGCTATATCCACCGCAGTTTTGGCAGCGGCATCCCCGGGAGAAAGGCTGTCGATATAAGCCAGAATATCTTCCAGTTGATAAGGATCGGAGAACTGGCCGATAGTATCCTGCACTTTCTTTAAGAAAGCCAGCACGCTATCCATTGTACCTAACTCATGCTGTAAATAAGGAGGCATAGATGCTTCACCATAGCCGGTAATACCATCATATTCTATTTCCACTTGCACATCCGGAGTAGTAGTACGTGAGTATGTAGCCACTGTAAAAACATGACGTAGTTTCAGTTCATAAGGAAAGAAGTTCAGTTTCATCTTCGGAGTTACTCCGCTTTTATTTATGTTAAACAAGGAGGAACTGCTGTTTTCTCCTGCAAAAACGCTGTTAATAGCTACACCTGAGCCAAGTGCCGCAAAAGCAGCGGTTTTCAGAAAATCTCTTCTATTTTGCATGTAGTATTATATTTAATAATTAATAGTTAATGTTCCGACTACCATTTATAATATGGATTAGTAGCTGTTGTATTCAGTGGTGCTTCCTTATTTATATAAGGTAATACACGGGTAGCAAATAATAGACGTCCGAGATTATATTCATCAAACAACTCATCAGTAGGTTCGAAACTGCTGACATGCACATCACCTTGCGAATGAATGAAACGTTTATTACCTATATACATTCCTACATGTACAACACGCTCCTTGCGATCAGGCGTCGCCTTGCGTCCAAAGAAAATCAAATCACCCGGTTGAAGATTACTGAAATCAGACGCAATATCAATATGCTCGCCTACATAAGCTTGCTGGGAAGCATCACGCGGAATAATAATGTCGTGAATAAAAAGAACAGTACGCATGAATCCACTACAGTCTATTCCCTTAGAGGAAGTACCTGCCCAAAGATAAGGTACGCCCATCAATGTGTGAGCAGTACGGATAATGCTGGCTGCATCTTGCTTCAAACCTGCACGCCATTTTTTCTCGGGCATAGAAATGGATTTAGAGATATAACCACGACGCCCATCAGGATAAGTCACTTTATAATAAGCGCCTTTGGTTCCCTCCCACTTCAAACGATTACCCGCCACAACATCTGAAACAGTTTGTGAATTTTGATCAGGCTGGGAATAAACAAACCCATAATGTGAAGTCACCACTATTTTTTCTGCATTATTCCACGCAGTCAATTCTGCTTTGGTAACAGGGTGAATACCAACCGAGTGAACCCACGCTATGTAGTTGTCGGGAGTCTGAATACGATACCAGCCATTGCGCTGAAGTACCCGGATAGGCATACCCATCAATCCTTGGGTCATCATCTCCGAGGAGAAATCAGGATCTACACGCAGATTAGCTACTGATACATTTACAATACCGTAGGTTTTACTTTCCAAGCCTTCTTCATCAGGCAGGAGTTGCAGGCAATCCATCACTTTGTAGTTTGCTTTTGCCAATCCTTGCAACAATGCAGCTTTCGCTTCTGCTGAAGTTGTAACACCACGCAGCATTACATTTTTACCGGCAAAAGAATAATCTACATCGAACAAAGCCACACGCTTGTCCGGAGCATACACACGTTTCAAACTGTCAGAGAGTTGGGTTACTTCCATAGGAATAGTACGGTCACCGACTTCCGAAGCAAACGTAAAAAAGGGAATAAAGAGAAATAAAGCCAAAACAGAGGATAACTTTTTCATGGGCTATATTGATTTGGGGGTTGTTAGTGTTAGCAAAGCTACAAAACATTTCCAAAATAGACACATATTTTCAATAAAATTAAGAATTAAGAATAAGGAATGAAGAATTTAGCTGCGCTATGATTAGTATGCCGCATGGGAAATTCTTCATTCTTCATTCTTCATTCTTAATTAATTTTCCCTATCTTTGCTGCCCTAAAGCAGTTGGTCGGTCTGTCGCTTGCGCCTTGTGCGTATGAGGAAAGTCCGGGCAACATAGAGCATCCTACTTCCTAACAGAAAGCTGTCCGTGAGGGTAGAGTAACGCAGAAGAAAATAACCGCCTTAGTCTTCCGAGGCTACGGTAAGGGTGAGAAGGTGGGGTAAGAGCCCACCAGTCTTGTGGTGACACAAGGGCTGTGTGTCTTAGGAGTTGTAAGGTCATGTATACCGACGTTATGAGAGTTGCTCGCTCCATGTCGGAGGGTAGACCGCTAAAGCCTGTGTGGTGACATGCGGCTCAGATAAATGACAGACACCTTATTATATAAGGAACAGAACTCGGCTTATAGACTGACTGCTTTTTTTATAATTACGAATTACTAAGTACAAATTACAACTGTGTCCTAACATTATCACAACATCAAGTGTTTTGTAGTATGTATTTCGTAATTTGTAGTTAGTAATCTGTAATTTAAGTTCAATGGACCAACGAATAGCCAAACTTTGGAAATTCCTCACTTACGACATTTGGCGTATTACGGAAGATGAAGTTACCCGGACTAAGTTCTCGGTGTATAATATTATAAAGACTATTTATCTTTGCATCAATCGCTTCACTAAAGACCGACTTGTCAATAAGGCATCAGCACTTACATATAGTACATTACTGGCCATTGTACCCATACTTGCTATCTTGTTTGCCATAGCACGCGGATTCGGATTCGACAGCCTCATGGAGAATCAAATAATCAGTGGCTTTGGTGGCCCAACAGAGACAACGGAAGTTATTCTACAATTTGTAAACTCGTACTTGTCACAAACCAAAAGCGGAATATTTATCGGAGTAGGTTTGGTTATGTTGTTGTGGTCAGTTCTCAATTTGATCAATAACATGGAAATCACTTTCAACCGCATCTGGCAGGTAAAGAAAGCACGTAGTATGTTCCGTAAAATCACGGATTACTTTTCCATGCTTTTGCTGATCCCTATCCTGCTCGTTGTCTCCGGTGGTCTTTCCATCTTTATGAGTACGATGCTAAAAAATGTAGCGGACTTTGCCCTACTTGCTCCACTCAGTAAATTCTTAGTCAGGCTGATTCCTTTCGCGTTGACTTGGTTTATGTTTACCGGATTATACGTCTACATGCCTAACACGAAAGTCAAATTCAAGCATGCACTGATATCAGGTATCCTGGCAGGTACGGCACACCAGGCTTTTCAGTTCCTGTACATCAGCAGCCAGCTATGGGTATCCCGCTATAATGCAATTTACGGTAGCTTTGCCGCACTTCCGATGTTCTTGTTGTGGATGCAAATATCCTGGACAATCTGCCTTTTTGGTGCAGAATTAACGTATGCCGGACAAAATATTAGAAACTTCAGTTTTGATAAAGATGCACGCAATATCAGCCGCCGTTACCGTGATTTCATCTCTATCCTCATCATGTCTCTCATAGCCAAACGCTTTGAAACCGATCTTCCTCCATATACTGCCGAAGAGATTTCCGAAGAGTGCCAAATCCCGATACGTCTGACGAATCAAACCCTCTATGAGTTGCAGGAAATCAACCTGCTACATGAAGTGGTGACCGATGAAAAGAGTGAAGACATTGCATATCAGCCTTCTATAGACATCAGCAAGCTCAATGTAGCCCTCTTACTGGATAGGCTGGATACACATGGCTCCGAAGATTTCAAGATTGACAAAGAAAATGAATTCAATGGACAATGGAGAGCTTTGCTGAATGCACGGGAAGAATATTATAGGAGCGCAAGCAAAGTTTTGCTGAAAGACTTATAAATTATGGAATAGCCCGAACTAATGAAAGAATTATTCTGTTTTATTAAGAAAAGAGTTATCTTTGCCAAAACAGTCTAATTTAAAATTTTCATGAAAACAAATTCTTTATTTCTGATATTATCCATTCTACTGCTTTTGGTAGCAGGAGCATGTAAAGAAGACAACAATGTCGAAAAGATGACTCTTTCCGCCAATTCGTTCGATGTAGCGTCCACCGAGACGGAGATTACTCTTGAGATTAATAGTCAAGATAATTGGGAAGTCAGCAGTAACGCTACTTGGTGTGTACCCGATAAGCAAAAAGGTACCGGTAAAGCTACATTGAACATCAACCTTGCTTCCAACGAGACATCTCAGGAACGAAAAGCAGTCCTCACTATCACTGACCCTACCGCTACCCTCGAAGTTAAAGTGATACAAAGTGCAGAAAATCATTATAAGCTGCCCGTCATTTTCCATGTTTTATACGACAACGCAAACGATGGCTATGAAAATCCCCAAGCAGCTTTACTAGCCGAAATCATAAGAATTTGTAACCAAAAATACGCCAATACATTCGATGATGGAGATGAAGGAAAGAAAGGTCTCAATATCAATGTTGAATTTGTAATGGCTACTACAGATCCTAACGGAAAGACGCTTGCCGAGCCCGGTGTGGAACGTATCAAGTGGAGTACTCCAGTGATGAGCTGCGACGACTTTATGGATGAGAGCAATAAAGAAGCTATTCCCCTACTATGGGATCTAAATAAATACATCAACATCTTTCTCTACACATTCAAGGAAGAAAATGTTTTAGGAATATCCTATATTCCTTACGCATCTTCCCGTCACCCGCTAGATGGGCTCTATGATGGAGATAGGTACTTTGCCAACGCCAAAATGTCTTATCCTCACTGCGTATCCATTAATAATGCATATATTGACCGGTTACCGGAAGTTGGTTTAGCCGACCCTGCTGATATAACACTAACCCTTACGCACGAACTAGCTCACTACATAGGTTTGTTTCATGCTTTTGGAGTCGATAATGAAGAGAAAAACATAAGTTGGCGTGAGGATACCGATTATTGTGATGACACTCCTAACTACGACCGCAAAGGGTACGAAGACTGGTTAAACACATATTATGAAACCACTCCTAAGGACAAAATAAAGTTTTCCGAATTAATAAAACGTACCAGCATTACAGGTGGCGAATTCTCTTCACGCAATATCATGGACTATACTTGGACTTGGGGGAATGAATTCACTCCTGACCAACGCGAGCGCATGCGTCATGTTCTGAATTACAGTCCGCTCATACCGGGTCCTAAGTACGACCAACCAAGTACGCGCGCCATAATGGATGCTCCTATCCCACCGGCACGTACTATTAAATAAAAACAAAAACGTCTGCTTCCACGAGGCAGACGTTTTTGTTTTCAGAAGTACTTATCAGTATCTCTATTTATATTGTATCATACGGCTGATATATTTGCCAATAATATCAAACTCCAGGTTAACCACACTTCCCACTTTAAAAGTATGGAAGTTAGTATGCTCAAAAGTATAAGGAATGATAGCTACCTGAAAGGTATTATCAGTAGGATTACATACAGTCAGGCTCACACCATTTACTGTTACCGAACCTTTATCTACTGTGATATAACCGCGAGTTGCCATTTCTTTATCAAAAGCATATTGAAAGGTAAAATAATAACTACCTTCCGCATCCTTTATATCGATGCAGTTAGCAGTTTGATCCACATGTCCCTGAACAATATGTCCGTCCAGACGTCCGTTCATCATCATGCTACGTTCCACATTCACTTCATCTCCCACTTTCAGCAATCCCAAGTTGGAGCGATCCAAAGTTTCCTTCATAGCAGTAACCGTATAGGTTTCGTCCGTCATGCTGACAACCGTAAGACACACACCATTGTGAGAAACACTCTGATCGATTTTCAACTCATTTACGAATGAACATTTGAAAGTGAAATGCACATTCTCCTGGTCTTTGACCATTGCCACTAACGTGGCACATTCTTCTACTATTCCGGAAAACATAAGTTTATCTATAATTTAGCAGTTTTCTATTAATGAATTTCTACATGGCAAAGATACGAAAATGGCTTCATATAGGCACAAAAAAAATGGAGCTTTTCACAAAGCCCCATTTTTCAGTTTTCAATAGGTATTAGTTTTTTTTAAGGTAAAAAGATTGTTTTCAGGATAACGTTGCAAATATAGCGGCTTTTCGTGATACTAACCAAATTTAAAAACATGTCATATAACATCTTTTTGAAGAATCTTTTGATTTTATTATCATTTCAAAGCACTTTTCTACGTCCGCAATCGTTTTCAATGGACAAATATAGGGTTATTTTCCGTTAAACCCTAAAATTTTCCTAAAATTTCGCTTATTTCTTATCATTTGGATATTGATCGTCTGTTTTGCCACTATGTTTTAACACTTTAGCATCAACAAAGAAGACGAGTTCCTCGGCAATATTTGTAATATGGTCTCCAGAACGTTCCAATTTACGGAAGACACTCACCAAATTTAAGCATGCAAGAGCGCTATCCGGATGTTCGCTGATATATTCCGCAAGAACAGTTGTAGCATGAGCATTAATTTCATCTACTAAGTTATCTTTGGCAAATACAGCTGTTGCCAACTCCTGATTCTCTTCTTTGAGGGCATTTTTTGCGAGTTCGAGCATAGAAAGCACTTCGGAAACCATCTCTTCCAAACGAAGTTTCTTCACTAAATCGCCATCCAAAACAGGTTCCTTACAATTGATAGCAAAACGTGCTATGCCTTCGGCAAAGTCTCCCAAACGCTCCAGGTTAGTGTTTATTTTCAGCATGGCGAGAACAAAGCGTAAGTCGATAGCTACCGGATTATAAAGGGCGATAATGTCCTCGACGTCACTGTCTATTTTTAATTCAAAAGCATTCACACGACGTTCGCGCACCAATACTTGTTGTGCCAGTTCACGGTCCATAGTAAGCACGGCTTCTCCTGCGCGGTCGAGCTGATTATAGACTAAGGTCCACATTTCGTCTATTTCCTTTTTCAGCAAGACGAGTTCCGATTCGATAAACTTTACCATAATGTTTCTATTTAATAATTGTGATTTATTTTATTGCGGCAAATAAATTTTGAGCAGAGATAACTATCCGAAACGTCCCGTAATATAATTCTGTGTTTCTATCTTATCGGGATGCGTAAAGATCTTCTTGGTTTCGTCAAATTCTACCATCTCACCCAAATAGAAGAAAGCAGTTTTATCACTGACACGTGCCGCTTGCTGCATATTATGTGTTACTATAACTATTGTATATTGCTTTTTCAACTCGTGTATAAGTTCTTCTATTTTAGCAGTAGAAATAGGATCGAGTGCAGAGGCCGGTTCATCCATTAGTAGTACAGAAGGAGAAACAGCCATAGCACGGGCTATACAAAGACGTTGTTGCTGTCCGCCGGAAAGGGCATATGCAGAAACTTTCAGTTTATCCTTTACTTCATCCCAAAGAGCAGCCCCTTTCAAAGTCTCCTCTACCCGCTGGCGAATAAAAGAATTATCGGTTACGCCATTTACCCGAAGGCCATAAGCAACATTTTCAAATATGCTTTTCGGAAAGGGATTGGGGCGCTGGAACACCATGCCTACATTTTTGCGAAGTTCATCTACCTGTACTCCTTTTCCATAAATGTTCTGTCCTTCTATTTTAATTTCTCCGGTCAGGCGGGTATTGGGAATCAAGTCATTCATCCGGTTCAGTAGCCGGAGGAAGGTAGATTTACCACATCCCGACGGACCGATAAAGGCGACTACGGACTTCTCTTCAATATCCATACTGATCCCCTTCAAAGCATGAAAATCACCATACCAAAAGTTAACCTCACGGGTTTCAATCTTATTGACCATATTAATTACAAATTACGAGTTGCTGGTTAGTTCATTTTTATTTTCTTCTCAAAGTATTTCCGCAAAGCATTTGCCAGTAGATTGACCAAAAGAATGATTACGATCAGTACCAAAGCTGTACCGTATGCTATGGGAAGCTGGGCTTCCATATCCGTACCACTGGTAGCAATAACATATAGATGATAGGGCAATGCCATACACTGGCTGAGTATGCTGTCCGGCAATTGTGGCAAGAAATAGGCAGCACAAGTAAAAAGAATAGGTGCCGTTTCGCCGGATACGCGTCCCAATGCCAGAATCAATCCGGTAATGATATTAGGCATGCCCATCGGAAGAATAACGTGCCAAATCGTTTGAAGCTTGGTAGCTCCTAATGCGCGACTGCCTTCACGCAAATTATCAGGTATGGCTTTCAACGCTTCTTCAGTGGTACGTATTACCAGCGGCAAACTGAGCAATCCCAAAGTGAGTGAACCAGCCAGAATACTATCTCCAAAATCCATGTATTTAACAAATAATGCCATACCAAACAATCCGAATACGATGGAAGGAATACCACTCAAATTATTCGTCATCATACGGATAAACCGCACCACCCATCCTTTCGGAGCATATTCGTTCATATAGATACCGCTCATCACTCCTATCGGGAAAGCAAAGAGCGCACTACCTACCATCAGATAGAAAGTACCCACAATGGCGGGCCATATACCACCGGCAGTCATACCATCTGTTGGAGCAGTGGTAAGAAATTCCCAATTAATAACACCTATACCTTTATATATAATGAAACCTAGAATAGCGAAAAGTACCACTACTACGCTTAAGCTAAGCAAGCGGAACAAACCAAATGCTATGTTTTGTGAAAGATGCTTCTTGTTAATCATACTCATTTTCGTTTAGATGACACAGCTTCTACCGTAAAATTAATCAGCAAACTGATAAAGAACAACACAACACCCAGCAAGAAAAGTGCCTCATAATGAGGACCACCTGCAGGAGCTTCTCCCAACTCTGCAGCAATCGTTGCAGGAATAGTACGCAAGGGTTCCAGAATGGTATGAGGAATTACAGCCGCATTACCGGTCACCATCAATACTGCCATCGTCTCGCCTATGGCACGGCCAATGCCCAACACTACACCGGATGTAATACCTGATATAGAATAAGGTATTACTACCTTATATATAGTCTGCCATTGCGATGCACCCAGTGCAAGACTAGCTTCGCGCATAGCCCGTGGACAATTGCGCATGGCATCTTCCGTCACCGTAATAATGGTAGGCAACGCCATAATTGCCAGTACGATACTTCCCGCCAGCCCACTCTCTCCTACCGGCAAATCGAAAACATTCTGCAAGAAAGGTACAATGACTATCAATCCGAAGAAACCATATACTACCGAAGGAATACCACTCAATAGCTCGATAACAGGTTTCAATAGATTTCGTATTTTGAAGTTTGCCACTTCGGACATATAAATAGCAACTGCTAAACCGAACGGCAGAGCAAAAAGAATAGCAAAAAGACTGACCCATAGGGTTCCTGTAATCAACGGTAGAAAACCGAATTGTGCAGCAGGGGTAGCAGTTGGAAACCATTCGGCACCAGCAAAAACATCTTTCACCGAAATCGTATTGTCTTTCAGTAAATGCACAGAGTCAAGGCGGACTATGAACTGCTTCGGAACAAAAGCAATCATACCCGGTTCACTCTCCACCAGTTTTGTAATGCAAGCACCTGCATTTTCGTATGAACTGCCAAGCTCTTCTTCAGTAAAGTAATGCGTAGCGTCTTCTAAACGGAAAAGCTGAATAGGAAGGTCTTTTCCACCTACTTCCTCCCAGTTTGTAATCTCTTCGTCGAAAACGCCCATTATCTGAGCCGGAGAAAGCTCGCTCACTTTATTGTTTTTATTCAACGCCAGCACATAACCCTCTTCAATCACTTTACTGCTGAATAAGCCAAATGCTTCGGAAAAAAGAAACAAGACAATGAGCACTATGGTAAGGCTTGTTACAAATCCGCTACAAGCCAATATACCTTCTACTATCTTCTCAAAAATCTTTTTCATGTTACCTATTGATTTTCTGAATGCAAAGGAACGAGCTAATTATTAAAATGATGTGACTAACGTTTGAAAGAAATGTTTCAAACCTGTTACAAACGTGTTACAATAAATAAGATCGCTATCTATGTAACAATATTGTAATATTCATTGTTTTAATTTGCAGTGATAAGACGGTGTGTCAAAAGTGCTTTTCACCACAGATTACACAGATTACCGCTGATTATATGTACTGATAATCAATAATTTAATTTCAATCCGTGTTAATTTGTGTAATCTGTGGTGAATTATGACACATCCTCAATAAACATAATTCTAACTTTAGTATGAAAGCAAGAACATTTTTCTTACTACTTGCCCTAACCACTGCCACAACCGGCATACAGGCGCAACGCATCAAAGGCAGTGATACGGTACTTCCTATCGCA
This sequence comes from uncultured Bacteroides sp., assembly GCA_900555635.1. Classification (GTDB taxonomy): domain Bacteria; phylum Bacteroidota; class Bacteroidia; order Bacteroidales; family Bacteroidaceae; genus Bacteroides. The sequence goes on along the minus strand of USLU01000017.1, from coordinate 27,907 downwards.
CAACAGACTGCCGAACGTTTTATGGCTATAAATCCGAATGCACGTGTAACCGTCACCGGAGGAGGAACAGGTGTAGGCATATCAGCCCTACTGGACGAAACAACAGATATTGCCATGGCATCCCGCGGTATCAAGTTCAGCGAAAAGATGAAAGCTAAAGCTGCCGGTGAAGATCTCGCAGAAGTTCCCATAGCCTACGACGCACTTGCCGTTGTGGTTCATCCTTCCAACCCAGTGAAACAACTGACACGTCAACAACTGGAAGATATCTTCCGAGGAAAAATTACCAATTGGAAACAGGTAGGCGGTGATGATCGCAAAATCGTGGTTTACTCCCGTGAAACATCCTCGGGTACATACGAGTTCTTCAAAGAAAGTGTCCTGAAAAACAAGAACTATATGAGCAGCAGTCTTTCCATGCCCGCAACAGGAGCCATCATACAATCTGTCAGTCAGACTCGCGGCGCCATCGGATATGTAGGTCTAGCTTATGTATCTCCACGCATCAAGCCACTTGCCATATCTTATGACAATAAGCATTTTGCGACTCCTACACTCGAAAATGCAATTAACAAATCTTACCCCATTGTACGCCCGTTATTCTATTATTATAACAAGAAAAACGCCGAACAGACGAATCCTTTACTACAGTTCATATTGTCCCCTGCAGGTCAAGAAATCATTAAAAAGAGTGGATATATTCCCGTGAAATAACGATATACAAAAAAATAGTCGTATTTTTGTGCCACGAAATGAATATATTGATAGCATTATGGCAGAAATGAAAAACGAAGAAACAGGCGAAAAGAAAAGCCTGAACTTCATAGAGCAAATAGTAGTAAACGATTTAAAAGAAGGTAAAAACGGTGGAAAAGTACAAACACGTTTCCCGCCGGAGCCTAACGGTTATCTTCACATCGGACACGCCAAGGCCATCTGCCTTGATTTCGGTATCGCTGCTGCTCATGGTGGCGTCTGCAACCTGCGTTTCGATGACACCAATCCCACCAAAGAAGATGTGGAATATGTAGAAGCTATCAAAGAAGATATCCAATGGCTAGGCTACCAGTGGGGTAACGAATACTACGCTTCCGACTATTTTCAACAATTATGGGATTTCGCCATTCATCTTATTAAAGAAGGTAAAGCATATATAGACGAGCAGACATCCGAACAGATTGCTGCTCAAAAAGGCACCCCTACCCAACCGGGCGTAAACAGTCCTTATCGTGACCGCCCCATCAGTGAAAATCTTGAACTGTTCCAGAAAATGAACAGTGGCGAAATCGAAGAAGGTGCCATGGTGCTCCGTGCCAAAATTGACATGGCTAACTCTAACATGCACTTCCGTGATCCGATTATCTACCGTGTGGTAAAGCATCCTCATCACCGTACAGGTACCACTTGGAAGGCTTATCCGATGTATGACTTCGCGCATGGAGAAAGCGATTTCTTTGAAGGTGTGACACATTCACTTTGTACGCTTGAATTTGTTCCTCACCGTCCGCTATACGATCTGTTCATTGATTGGCTGAAGGAAGGTAAAGACCTGAACGACAACCGTCCACGCCAGTATGAGTTCAATAAATTAAACCTCAGCTACACCCTGATGAGCAAGCGTAACTTGCTGACTCTGGTTAAAGAAGGTCTTGTAAATGGTTGGGACGATCCTCGTATGCCGACTATCTGCGGTTTCCGCCGTCGAGGTTATTCTCCTGAATCTATCCACAATTTTATAGATAAAATCGGTTACACTACCTACGATGCCCTCAACGAATTTGCATTGTTGGAAAGTGCTTTACGCGATGACCTGAATACTCGTGCTACACGCATATCCGCAGTGTTGAATCCTGTAAAGCTTATCATCACCAACTATCCTGAAGGAAAGGTTGAAGAACTGAATGCCGTCAACAATCCTGAAAAACCGGAAGAAGGCAGTCATATCATTGAATTCAGCCGTGAGTTATGGATGGAACGTGACGATTTCATGGAAGATGCTCCGAAGAAATTCTTCCGCATGACTCCGGGACAGGAAGTACGTTTGAAAAGTGCTTATATCGTAAAATGTACCGGTTGCAAGAAGAATGAATCCGGCGAAATAGTTGAAGTATATTGTGAATACGACGCCAACACAAAGAGTGGCATGCCCGAAGCCAACCGTAAGGTAAAAGGCACTCTCCACTGGGTAAGCTGTAACCACTGTATTGAGGCTGAAGTACGTCTATACGACCGTCTATGGACAGTAGAGAACCCACGTGACGAACTCGCCGCCATTCGTGAAGAAAAGAATTGTGATGCTTTGACGGCCATGAAGGAAATGATCAATCCCAATTCCTTGCAAATATTACCTTGTTGTTATGTAGAGAAATATGCCGCCGGCATGAAACCTCTTACCTACCTGCAATTCCAGCGTATCGGTTACTTCAATGTAGACCGCGACTCTACTCCGGAAAAAATGGTATTCAATCGTACTGTAGGTTTAAAAGATAATTGGGGGAAAATCAATAAGTAATAGCAAATGAGTAAAAAAAGTTACTTATCCGGAAGAGATAAAGAACTGCAAGAACTTGCAGAACAATATGAGGCTCATAAAGCCGAAAATAGGCCTATCTATCTGGATGCAGATGATTTAGCCGATCTTGCCGATTGGTATGCCATTCGTCATAAGAACGAAATGGCTACAGAAGTGGTAGAATACGGTTTAAGCATACACCCCGAAAACACTGCATTGTTAGTTGAACAAGCATACCTATATTTGGATACCCAGGAAAGAGATAAAGCCAAACAAATCATAGAACAAATAAGTGAAAACTCTTCCGAAGTAAAAGTCTTAAAAGCTAATCTTTTGGTTGGAGAAGGCAGATACGATGATGCCGAAGAATTACTTGACTCCATCGAAGATAAAGAAGACCTGGCAAATATTGTAGACGTAGCTTATTTATATATTGATACAGGTGCTCCCGAAAGAGCATTGCCATGGCTGGCCCGCGGACTCGAACGGAATGGTGAAGAAGAATCCTTCCTAGCCGTTACCGGTGATTGTTATTATGCCCAAGGTAAATATGAAGAGGCTTCAATGTTCTACAACAAATTGATTGACAAGAACCCTTATTCAGCATCTTATTGGTTCGGATTGGCTCGTTGCTACTTCGACCAACAAATGTTCGACAAGACAATTGAGGCCTGTGATTATGCCATCGTTGCCGATGATGAATTTGCCGATGCCTACATCATGAGAGGACATTCTTACTTTCAGATTGGTAACGAGGAAAGTGCTTTGGAAAATTACAAGCAAGCAGAAAAACTCGATGCCATCACTCCTAGCTTCATGCATACTTTTATCGGACTCAACAAAGTTTCGAAAGGTGAATGGGAAGATGCATTGCCTCATCTTGAAGAAGCTATAGCCGATCAGGACATTGATAATTCATTCACACTCCCTGCCCTCTATGCCAATGCAGCGCTTTGCCTCCACAAAATAGGAAAGAAACGCAAAGCTCATCAATATTGCAAAAAAGCAAGGGATTTAGATCCGGATGAAGTGGACTCATACCTGATTGAGGGTCGCATTTACATGGAAGAGAATGACTATGAAAAGGGAGTCAAGAAATGGGCAAAAGCATTAGAAATTGCTCCGGAAGCAGATACCTGGCATGAAATAGGTATGTGTAGTATGGAAATTGGGCAACTAAGCTATGCAAAATTAGCTTTCGAACACGTCAAAGAAATGGAACCGGACTTCGGAGGTATCAATGAAAAGTTGACATCCTTATATATGTTACTCAGAGACAAAGAAAATTTCACCAAATATAACCAGCTCTGCGAACATCCGTTCAAACTGGAAGAATTGGAGAAAATACAGCAGTTGTTAGTGGATGAAGACCAGCAAGATTTGGCCAAAGCAATGAAGAATATTTTTGAATCATTAAAATAACATCCAAGTAAACTACAAATTAGAAAATGGAATCATCTGCTGAACTCATCAAATGGGTATTAGAGAATTTGAACTATTGGGTAGTCACATTATTCATGGCTATTGAAAGTTCATTTATACCCTTTCCTTCTGAAGTAATTGTACCACCGGCTGCGTGGAAATCTATGGCGGACGAAAGTATGAATATCTTCTTAGTCATTATTTTCGCAACAATCGGTGCAGACGCTGGCGCATTAGTGAACTATTATCTGGCAAAATGGCTGGGACGTCCCATTGTCTACAAGTTTGCCAACAGCCGTTTTGGCCACATGTGTCTAATTGACGAAGCGAAAGTACATCATGCTGAAGAATATTTTAGAAAACACGGTGCCGCTTCGACATTCTTCGGCCGCCTTATTCCAGCTGTTCGACAACTAATCAGTATACCGGCAGGACTTGCTGGTATGAAACTAGGTCCTTTCCTGCTGTATACAACACTTGGTGCCGGAATATGGAACTCAATACTTGCATTGCTGGGTTACCTTATCTATAGATATACAGATATTAAAACGACCAATGATGTATATGTCCTGGCAACTAAATATAGCCATGAGATAGGTTATGCCATTATAGGTATTGCAGTTTTAGTAATAGGATTCCTCATCTATAAAGGAATAAAGAAAAAATAAAACTGATTCAGTTATATACAAAAAAACGGTGTACAAGATATCTTTCTTGTTCACCGTTTTTCATTATCGCTTATCCAAATCCAATCTTATTTCTTTACCGCTTCAATTGCTTTATCATAATCAGGTTCTTGTGTAATTTCCGGAACTAGCTCTGTATAAGCAATCTTTCCATCTTTACCGATAACCACCACTGCACGTGCCAATAATCCATTCAGAGGACCATCTGCCATACGTACTCCATAGTTTTCATCAAAATCAGAAAAACGGAAGTCAGACAATGGTATTACATTGTCAATACCTTCAGTAGTACAAAAACGAGCATGCGCAAAAGGCAAATCCTTAGAGATAGCCAATACTACTGTATCAGGTAATCCAGCAGCCAGCTTATTAAACTTACGCACGGAAGTAGCGCAAACACCAGTATCCAAACTCGGGAAGATATTCAGGATCACATTCTTTCCATTCAATTCCTTCAAAGAAAATGAAGACAAATCAGTTTTCACTAGTTCGAAGTCAGGGGCAGCTTTACCCACTTGTATAAATTCACCGATAATTTTAACCGGTTGTCCTTTAAATTTTGTTGTAGCCATAGTTTTATCAAATTTATTATATAGCTATAACAAACCTGATGTCGGAAAAGTTCAATAAAAACTTTTTCTTAAATGAATTGTTACTCCACAAACGAATATATAATAATCACTTAAAATTCAGATTCACATGAAAACTATTTTTGACGAACTAAAACAAGAAGTAAAAAATTGGTGGATTTCACTAATTCTTGGTATTCTTTATGTCGTGGTAGCTCTTAGCTTGATGTTCTCTCCATTCAACGGATATGCAGCTTTGAGTATTCTATTCAGTATATCCATGCTATTCAGCGGTCTGCTGGAGATCTCTTTTGCTGTAAGCAATCGAAAGACCGTATCTAGTTGGGGATGGTATTTGACGGGAGGCATTATCGATTTAATATTAGGGTTCTACCTGATTGCCTATCCGTTATTAAGTATGGAAGTGATTCCGTTCATCATTGCATTCTGGCTGATGTTCCGCGGATTTTCATCTTTCGGTTATTCTATGGATTTAAAAAGATATGGAACTAAAGATTGGGGATGGTATATTGCATTCGGCATACTTTCAATTATTTGCTCCCTGATTATTCTGTGGCAACCGGCTGTTGGGGCTATCTATGCTGTTTACATGATATCTTTTGCTTTCTTAATTATCGGATTCTTCCGTATTATGCTGGCTTTCGAATTGAAGAATCTGCATAAACGAGTAAAGGAACATAAAGAAGCAGAATCCGAAATACCTGTTTTATAAAAAATGTACTGACGAAGAGGGTGTCAAAAGTACTTTTCACCACAGATTATCTCAGATTATATATACTGATAATCAATAATTTAATTTGAATCTGTGCTAATTTGTGTAATCTGTGGTGAGTTATGACACATCCTCTTCGTTTAGTCGTGTACTTGTTAATGATTTAACAGACGGAACATAGTAGTACGTGAAACTCCCATCTGCCGTGCTAGTGCTGCGCAAGACTTCCCTCTCTCATGATCTCTTACCAATTGTCTTTTATGTTCGTTCAAAATTTTCATCTTTGGCATATCCCCTTTTTTACGTCCAAGATGTTTCCCTTCATTCCTTCTTCGTGCCAATGCTTCTTTAGTGCGCATGGAAATCAGATTACGCTCAATTTCAGCCATCAGACCGAAAGCAAATCCTAGAACTTTACTGTTGATGTCATTCTGAAATACATACCCTTCTTTAGTACTATACAATACTACTCCTTTTTTAATGCAAGAATTAAGAATGGTCATAATCTCCAGTAATGTACGGCTAAGCCGAGAAATTTCTGTTACAATCAAGCAGTCCCCAGGTTTCATTCGATCCAATAATCCGGCTAATTTGCGTTCTTTTGTGCTCACTTTACCACTTACTGTCTCCATGTACCATTTGTCAATTTTCAGACCATTTTTTTCTGCAAAGCGAACAATCTCTTCTTTCTGATTTTCAAGAAATTGCTTTTCTGTACTCACTCTTAAATAAGCTACTACTGCCATAATAAATAAATGTTTATTGGTTATTATACAATACCAAAGAACGGTTATTCAAATAAGAGTGGCAAGCAACCTTCATTGCTTGCTATTAACGCAAATAGTCATTTTTCTTAAAGCACAAAAACCTCGTAAATTGTTCCAATATACATGAAGTGAAGATTTAATTTATGGCAAAGGTTCTCTTTTATTTAACTTTAGAATTAAAAAATAAAGTAAAATAGGCACAATCGGCAAAGCAATAAGTGCCAAGTAAGTCATACTGCCCGTTTCTAAATCAAAATAAATAATTTGTGGAGACAGAGCCTCTATCATAAAGAAGAAAAATACACCAAATTCCATCGTCAATGTTATCATCAGAAGAATGACAAATGTATAATATTTTTCAATAAACACATTAAAAGGAACCGATATGTAACGCATTATGACAAGAGCTAATAACATGCAAAGAATACAGAGGTCAATACAAAAGAACACTCCCCACTGACCGGATGCATAATCGGAATCCATTAATTGCCAAATATCATTGCTATCAACTCCCGGTTCTATGGTCTTATAGGGGATACGAAATAAATAAAAGGGATTAATAACACGGGTAACAACAGAACTGGTATCAATGCTACCATCATTATAAAGGATACGTGACGATATACCCAAAGAGTCGAAATCAGCAAAGTACACCGAATCAACAAAACATTGAAGGCCTGAAATAAAACCGGAATGTTCTAACGCTGCTTTTTTAGAAAAGGTTAGGAAAAAACCTAAATCTTTATTTATCACCTTTTTTGCATCTCTATATATATAAACAGAATCATTCACCCACAAACTATCTATCACAAGACTTAAGGACTTAACAAGCTGTGTCAAAGCACGCTTTTCCTTAAAATCAAATGCCGGCAAATAAAGATTCAATCCTTCAGGTTTGGAATCAAAGTCAGCCCGATTTATCATACCACCCGGATAATTCAATATGGAATAGATGAACTTACGACGAGCTTCTGGATTGGTTAAAAAGCGATTTGTAGATTGGGAATCACCACAATAGGCAACTAAATCATAAGGCTTATTTTTATAAGGAACAAAATCCATCAGATTGGGGGAGCCCCAATTGTTAGTAATTTCCGGAGTTCCGCTAATGGGATTGATGACATAACCTAAATAACCATAACGCTTAATACGGGAACTTACCGCAAGAGGCAAACCTAAATAAACATCCGTCATCCAATAGGGAATCATTGCATAAAGAGAATCACACTGAAGTATGCGTTCTTTCAATGTTTCTACTTCAGTAGAATAGTAGCGGGTAGTATCGGTAACATACTTATAATGACCACTACCGGGATTGGAACGATTATCAAAATAACAATAGAAATTCTTCACATTGTAAAGGTCATAGTACTCGGCTTCCTTAAGCCAACCCATATTTCCTTTTTCATCATATATTTCGGGAGTAGTGACTTCTTCCGTTCCGGTGGTGTCCGGTACATAAATAATATCGTCCAATTTCTGTGCCGTTTCATAAGATACGTCCGTAACAAGAGTATTCATAAAGCCCTTAGCCAAAATACGGGGAGCAAGTAATTCATTCTCAGAAAGTTTGAATTGCTGTTCAAGTTTGAAAGGATAAACCACATAACCAAAGGCATTAGGCTTGAGAATCAAACTATATATTCTTCCCATATCATCCACCTCCTTAAAGAAATAGGTATTGGCAGGTGTAGGTGCAGGAATAAGTCCTTTCCAACCACCAGCCAGATGCATTTCCATTCGCCCTGTCTCCACAAAAGGCCACTTTTCCTTTCCATGCGTCGCCACCTCACGACGGATGCGGTTCCATGCCCGCGGAGTCTGATAATGATAAGGACGGAAACGTTGGTAAGCTTCCGTAAATGTATCTTGCGCCACCAGCAAGAAGCTTATAGCAGTGACGAAAAATACAATTACTGACAAGAACAATCTTTTCATTCTAAAGACTTTGTTTATTAGATTCTATTGTCTTACACCTTCTTTTGCCTGTTCACGGCGGATGGCATCGACTAATACACTTTCATTGAGGTCATTAGTTTTTGCCGCCATCAGATAAAGTGCACAACTACGGATTACATTTGTCATGGCTCCACCAGCGAGCTCATAATTAGCCATTTTTCGTATGCACTCTTCACGGTTGGCAAGCCAGTTCCGGGGTAACATTTTCTCCCATAGTTCGCAACGGGTTTCTTCGTCGGGCATGGGAAAGTAAATGATGGACTGGAAACGCCGGGAAAAAGCTTCATCAATATTACTGCGCAAGTTCGTTGCCAAGATTACCATACCCGGAAAATCTTCTATACGCTGCAATAAGTAAGCCACTTCTTGGTTGGCGTGGCGGTCATTGGAAGTCTGAGTGGAAGTACGCTTACCGAACAAAGCATCAGCCTCATCGAAAAAAAGAATCCAACGACGGTTTTCAGCCATATCGAAAATACGGGCAAGGTTCTTCTCGGTCTCACCGATATACTTGGAAACAATCATTGAAAGATCCACTCGATAAACATCCATACCATTCCGTTTCCCCAATAATGTGGCGGCAAGTGTTTTACCAGTTCCCGGAGGTCCGTAAAACAAAGTCCGGTAACCGGGTTTGAGGATACGTTTCAGTCCCCACTCTTCCATAATCGTTTCGGAACCAGTGATCCAGGTGTTTATTTCTTCCAGTTGTTCCGCTACCCGGTAATCCAGAACCATATCGTTCCAATTAAGCGGAGTAGTTATCCGCTTAGCTGGAAAACCAGTACTGTAATCCGGCTTATACTCTTTACCATGAAGAACTTTACTCAATAGCTCATCTGACGCCCGTAGTTGCCCGCTCAAAAAAGGTTCTCCTTCCCCCCCAACTTCCAAATGAAGAATATTCCGGGTATAAAACCAATGTTCTTTCTCGAACAGGCGAAGAACCGAAGAACGCATGTCCGTATTTTCACCGGCAAGCATAAAAGCCACTGTTTCGCCCGTAGGCAAGAAACCTCCATGCGAGAGTCCTTTCCAGCCTCCGAATTCCGTATAAGGACGGTCAAAGTTCTTATTGTTGACAAAGAATATATCCAGTGCTTGCGGATAGAGATGTGGCATCAATGCAAGCATGATAACAACTTTTTCTTCAAAAGAAATTTGTTCGTGAGACCTACCGGTCATCTGCTCCCACCACGGGCTAAGCGGAGGCTCTACTTCAAGCAGAGAAGATATTTCGCTCTCTTGCTTGAAGTAAAGACGGATAGCTGTGTCGAGCACTTGCTGAAACCATTCGGTTAATTCTTTCATGACATGTTATCTTGCAGCCTTGGCTCCCAATACATCCGCTTCATGTTCCAGCCCTTCATTATCATTAACCGGGATTCCGCCAATCTCCGTAGTAGGCTGTACACGTCCTTCAGCTTGCTGAACAACATGGGTCAATTCATGCCCAAGCAACTGTTGGCCCGCAGAGGTGTCAGGTTTGAATTGTCCCGGCGCAAAGTGAATGTCAGTACCCTGAGTATATGCCAAGGCTCCTACTTCAGGAGCTTTAGCCGAATCCGGATGAACGCGTACACTAGAGAAATCGGTACCAAACGAATCTTCCATACGCTGTTTCACATCATCAGGAATACCTGTATTATTTTCTACTTTACGTTGAAGAGGCTGTTCAAACTTACCTTGCAGTAAGTCGTCCTCCTCTTCGTCACGCTGAACAACAAACTTTCCCTGTAACAAATCATCTTCATCTTCTGCACGTTGCACAATACCAGTCATCTTGGCTTGTGCTGCAAAAAACTCACGATTATCGGCTAATTGTATGTTTCCATCAGTTTGCTTGGATTGCCGTACGCGTGTCGGGGCAACATCCATATTCATCCTTTCTGCATTCATAGTTATTTCCTCCATCTAACTTCTATTATCTCATCCCTCCAAGGATATCTATACATGGCATACGACCAAGGAAGCGAGTCTAACAGAACATCATACGCTCTTTCCTTCACTTCAATAATCCACCTTGACATTCCCCGATCCGTTTCATAGGTAACAACTCCTTCTCTCTGAAAAAATGCCTGACGGAGGGCGATGTCACTGGTATGTTTCACTTTATCCCACATTCTCTTCACCATAACTACCATGTCTTCAACGATTCCTATCTCCTCCTTATTCAATTTGCAACTCCGAGGAAGTGGTGTACTTTCATTTAGTCCTACCAATATCTTATTCAAATATAGTTCTCCTTCGGAATATTCCTTTTCCTCACCATATACCAGATATTGCAATAAGAAGATAGCACGTATCTTACTATTTTCATCTTTAAAGTGTCTGACATCCTCTCCCAAATAGTTTGCCATACGACACATGCGGGGAATAAAAAACTGCAACAATAACATTCCTGCATTGTTAATGATTACTTTTTCCATACTTGTTCCTTTCTCATTTTCTCAGTACTCATCATATCCACTATTTAATTAGTTTTTATCTCCATTCCACCATAATTATCTCCTTCGTCCAACGGGACGGCTGCATTTTATATGCCCAAGGCAGCGAATCAAGTAATACATCATAAGCTCTTTGTTCTATTTTGACTTTCCAGATTCTCTCATCTTTCTCATCTTTTTCTACAATACCCTGCCTCTGAATAAATGATTCTCGAAGAGCTCTTGATGAAGTATTTCTCAACTTATCCCAGTTTCTGTGTATCGCATCGAACATAGTGTCGAGTAACGTAATATCTTCATTACTCAGTTGATAAGTACGAGGTAACGCCACATCAATGCTATTGATTCCGACATAAATCTTGTTCAGATAAAGTTCCTCCTCACTCCATTTCCGTTGCTCACCATAAGCCAAATACTGCAATGCAAAAATAAAACGAATGCGGTCATCCATACTCTTAAATGACATACGGTCATCCAGTATCTCCATCCTTCTGCACAGCATAGTGAAATAGGGTCCCAGCAGTACTAAACCTGCATTTTTCACCATAACGTTCTTCCTTGAATTTGCCGGCATTTCATGCATTCCGCGAAGCCTTTCTAATTCTTTTTCATAATCTTCCATAACATGTATTTTATTTAGTAAAACAATAAATCCGCGAGGTAAATTGCTGCGCACGCGCACAAATAAAAAATCCATAATCTCTTGCTCGGACCACGATAAATATTTAGTTGCAGTTAGTTCCACCATCCAAACAGACAGATACTCGCCCAACGATTCCAAGAAAACATACTCCTGGAAACGGGAACGCAATGCTGCATATACTGAAAGCCAACGACGATAAATGACCAATAAACGGGTATCTCCAATCCTGCGAAGCCAAAGATTACGCAAGGCAGAACTCCGGCTCACCAACTTCAACAATAAAACTTCATTCATCCTACCGGATTTCCACAATGCCTTAAAAAGTCCATTCTTCTCGTCCAGAAAAAAGACAAGCCATTTCTCCATATAGGCTTCACATACACCTGATAACACTACATCTGTACCGAACAAATAAATAGCCCAAGACTCCAGTTCCTTATCTGTTTTAGATCGAACCACTGACACATCAGTCATAGGCAAAAGGTGTTCTTCATAAAGTTCTTTCAAAATGTCTCCCAATTGTAGAAATTGATGTTGAGATAGCAAAGTTGTGAGTTCATGCAGGAAGTAACCAATCAATGCCGTGACCTCCTGATTATAATGGGCAGCTATACGCTGCAAAACGGAATAAACAAAGTATTTTTGATGAAACGCTACGGTATGATCGGCAGAAAAACAAAAAAATATAAACTCCCACTTCATTGAGCGAAATTCTCCTCCCGCCTTGCCCTGAAGCATTCCCGAAGTATATCCTTTTTCAAGCAAGGCAGCATAACTAACTATGAATTTACCTTGATAGGGAAACAAGCGAACGACTAGAGAATCGATTTGCTGCTCCGTATGCATATCTATAAATCTCCGCATCGACAAGGAGGTTTGTAGAACAGAAGTCCATTCTTCCACCGAACGGATTTCACCCGCTGCTTTCTTTTCTTCGGGCACAATCATCTGCCCCAACTCTTCCAGAACCAACATGATACCCGAAGATGGGAAAAGCTGTTTCAACTCGTCATCCACATATAGCCAATGAACCAAATCTGTAACCGAAAGATTATAATGAGCAGCCAACTGTTGAAGCACAGACCATACGAATTGCCTCCGGCTAAATGCTGAAACCGGCATAGAGAATAATACGGCAAAAATAAACTCCCACTTCAACAAGCGGAATTCACTCCCGGCTTTTCCTGAAAATGTCCCGGTATCCTTATGCTTATCAAGCAAGCAGGCGTATGCTATAACAAAGTCACTTTCCTGAGGAATAACAACCTTCACCAACTGATGGATTTCCTTCTCTTGCAATTGTTGCAACAACTTCCGGCAATAGATCGCATCGGAAAGAATACCGAATATATGTTCTCGGGACAGTATATTTTCCGCTGCTTTCCTAGCTTCTCTCAAGCGCAAAGCAGAAACAATTTCGCGCATAAGGCAGACATGATAATCACCATCCAATGCCCAGATTTCTGCTTGCATATTTTGTCTGATTTCTTTCAATATGCTCCATAGTTCCGGTAATTGGGCAACGGTGTTTTCGAGCTTCTGGATACCCTCAGTGAGCAAACGGGTTATCTCTGCCAAAGAATAGTTTAAATGTGCTGCCACTCCCCGAAGTGTATACAGGATGATCTGTTTCTGGCTGAAATGTCCGCCGCTTTCAGCAAACAGATAAGCCAGTACCAATGTCCATATCACATCGCGATATTCGTTTTTCGTTATATCAGACTGCTTTAAGGAATCGTAAGTATGAATCTGTACTCTTACATAAAGATTGACGAATATACTCTCGGAAGGCTGTACAATTTGGACAATTCGTTCCAGTAGTTCGTCATTGAACTGATACACCAATCTGCTGCATAGGAAATCATAATGTCCGTAAGAATTAAGAAACTCTCTGAAACGATAAGCTTCTTCATCAATGACTTTTTTTAGCAGAAAATTCAAATCCGTATTTGCTATGTCTGTTTCGAACGGAAAATAGCCGTGTATCAAAAAGAAAGAGAGAATTTCAAACGCGTTTCTTCCTGTAGAGAGGATTCGTATTCCTTCTCTACTCACATCCGAAATCTGCTGCATTCCGATCTTTTCCTTGCAATATTTCTGCAATACTTCACGAAGACGGGCAGGAAACTGCTTGTAGAATTGTTCTTCCTCTATATTCCCTAAATCAAGGGGCAAGGAATCTATCACAATCGTACGGTCCGGTTGATCGTAGGCAGACAAAACTTCTTCCACCACTTCTTCGAAAGAAGTATGGAAAAAGGAGTCCCATCCACTGTTCAAATTCAGTGCAAAAGGCTCATCATCCGCTTTAAAATCAAATTTTACTGTACCAATTGTTATCATCTTCCAAGTCTTTTTTTATCTTGTCACACAACTCTTCCAGCCCATATTTTCGCTGAGTGGAAAGGGAATATTTCCAAAAAAGATAATTTGAACGGAATGATGCTATCTGCCCCCTTCGCTGCCAGAACAAGGTCATCTGAATATGGGCAGGCAACCGTCGGGTTAAAATTTCTCCGCATCCGTGCCTGAAATCACCGTCCAGCAACCATTTTTCATCTACAGCCAGTACCACTGCAATCCGAAAAACATGTTCTTCAGTTATGGCAAACTCACTGTTTTTATATTCCAAAAAGCGATATTCCAAAAGAAAGAATTCCATTTGGTATTTTTCAATATTCAATATTTTTTTGAAATAAGCTTCAATACCAGCTTCATCCTGTTGTGCTGTATCCAGCAAGTTCATACCTCTTCCCCGGTTCAGTCCCCATAATGGAATATTCTTCAAAAAAGTAACCCTGCGCCTACGACGTTCCGACTCATCTTCATATTTCCATAGAAAAGGCAAATTACTATTTTCTCCGTAAATACCCTCAAGAACATCTATCCATTGCTCTTTTTTCGCGGACAAATCTGCTTCATCAGGCTTCATCCAATACGGAAGTAACTTCAGTTCATCTAATACATTTTCCGTCAGGCGATCGAAAATATCCAAATATGCACCAGCTTGCTCACCAATATTCTCCCGGAAACATCCGGGCAAATCATTACGCAAAGAGTAATGAGCAAACACATCCCGGTGGGTTCCGGTAGGCACGGTATCCAACACTTCCTTATCCGTCGTACGATTCTGAGCGCCATACAGAGTGGCACGCATAGAACCAAAATGAAGCTGGACGGCATCCCAAAGAATAAGAACAGACCTCCCCCTACGCGTCAACGATATTTCATGCTTTCTGTATCCCATCTCAGCCAAAGCATAACCTTGAAATATACTTTTCCTCTTCAGATTGCCATGCAACACATTCCCGTCTTCTTTAAAATAGAAAGACGAAATACGAGTGATTCCCGGCAAATTGCGAAGCCGTTGATAGAGCCAGGCTACGTCATATTCTTCCCAATCCGTACACAAAGAAGTATCATCCACAACCATACGTGCCTGCTCGGGACCTTCTAAAATCTCATCCGGTGTCCAACCTTCCGCCAGCAACTCATCAACCCTGCGAAACCTGACACCTGCCCGGAGAAACTCTTGAATCTCAAAGAATATTCGTGCTGTCAGCATATTGGAATCCATCGTATCATCAATTTCTATCTCTGCACATAACTGAAGAATATCGTATTCCAGAAAACGTATAATACCGACATCTTCGCACAGATTACGATGTGTGTGGTATAAATTGTATACTTCTTTCAGAATCTTTTTTCTCCTTACATCAGTAGTATCAGGCCATACGTCCAAAACAAAATCATAGGTCCCCGATTCCGGGTGCACAATTACCCGTACATCCGATAAGTCATCAACATTTGAAATGAACAGCTTCCGGTAGTCTGTCATTGTTACCGGATTAACAGGGAATATTTCCGAAGGAGCAAACAAGGCATGCTCACGAGGAACAAATTCTTTCTGCGGCAAAGTCAGATAATCCGGTAAGGTAAAACCCATACGATAATCTGTTTCAAGCAGCACATAATTCAGCACGTCGAGTAGTGTTACTCCCGGATCGTGCAGGTTATAATCAGTCCACACTTTCCCCGCAATACGCTGAATATCTTTCAGCGCCTTCTTCTGAAGCCGGGTGTAAAGGTCCTGGTCTTCAGATTTCCGCGTAATAGAAATGTGTCCTTCCATATCTTCTTAAGTTATTTATCGAGAAACAAAATCCATATCGAACAATCGTTTGATGCAATAATACACCCATACATCTTCACCATAATCCGAACGGGTACGCACCTGCAACCGACAATTCAATCCTTCGCTATACCAACGAAATTGTATTCTATTAAAACGGCTGCCAAACCAGGAATGGCTTGAACGGATACTGGGATGCTTACCGAAACAATGTATCGCAGTAGCCTCTGCCAATGCATAACGCCCTTTACCTTTCAGTCCGCAAGCCGCTTCAATCTGATATCCCATGCAACCATATTCCAATTCGCCGATATTTTGCCACTGTCCATTCGCCGGCACCTTCCCTTTTAAATAATTTCCGGTAAAACTATCTGCACGAACGGTACCATTTATTTCAAGCTCTATTTTATCTTTCGTTCCCAATACAATCCTGCCATCCTGAAAAAGACTCACCGAAGGTTCTTCATCCAATCCACGATGTATATTCAGTTCGCCACCTTTGCCCAGTGCTACGATCCATGCCGGTTCATTATCCAGTATATTCCGGCGGATCTCCATGACTGCCCCTTCATCATCTAGCGGAGATAGCTGCAAACCTCTTTCTGCCGACTTGTTGAAACCATCGTCCACGATATTCAGCATCGAGTCTATTAAATCGGCAAATTGTCCGCTATCGGGCTTTTTCCCTTTGCCGAAATATTCTTTTAAGGTTCTGCGATTCGTTTTTGCCATATCCGCTATTTTATCACAAACGTATTATCTATTTCAAAATCACCGATCTCTATCTCTTTGCGCCACTCGCCTTCCGACACAAGCTTTACATAATGCCGGGAAGCAGGAACTAATATTGCCCAAGGTACGGAAGGAGCAATAACCAACTCTTCGCCATCCGTTGATACGTACTCCCGAAGATCATATCTCCCCCCATCCCGGAAGACGACCTGTAACAACTTTATTCCATGTATAGTGCTAACTCCTTTACTTTCTTTAATCCGGCTTTGCAAATCACGCATGGAAAATGAATAACCAAATACGGGAATCTCTCCTACTTTATTCCAAGGTGCTATGCAATCTCTCAATCCTTCGTGAACTTCCTGTATAGCAGTCCCTGCAGCTTCACCACCTTTCAAACTAATTCCACAAAACACAGTAATTTCCTCATAAACAGGGTTAATCACATCAACCTTGACAAAAGGAGAAGTATATTGCCGGAGGTGTTCTTCCACACGGCACAGTAATTCATCCGTACATAAAGGATATACATCTCCACTACGTGAATGTATCGCAGCCAAAGTCACTAAAGAACTTCTATTCTGCTGTTTGGCATCCATACCCGGAAAACATTTTATCTTTACTATATCCGGAAACTCCTGCAATACCATTTGTTCGTATTCATCAGAAAGCAATAAACGATTTCGGTGTGCCACACGTTCACTTATGCGGGTACGCACTTCTGCTACATCCTCTTCCGACCGAGTACCGACAAGAGGAGCGATCCTTTTATATCCTACCAGCCCCGGGACGGATAATTTAGCTCCTTCAGCCATTTCCGGTTTTACTTCCGCCACATTCAAATAGATAGATCGTACGGTAGAACAATTGTCCAAATGCGAATGTACAGTCACACAAAGCCAGAATATTTCTTCCGAATCAGTCATCTCCGGGCTTACACAGAAAGGCAATTGCAATATAACCGCCCCGCTATGCATCAATCCCCCTGTATCGTCACGAAGCACATTGACAGCATCCATCTGAACCCAACAAGAAGCATCCCGATAGTACCAATCGGTACGGGGTAGGAAATCATGATCTATCTCCCGCTGCAATAACTCCATTTCCAAATACATTCGTATCAGGTTCTCTCCAATAGCCCCCTTGATACCTATCAGTAAATTACCTTCGTCCTCCGGACCATCCAGCATGGTAATGGGACGGCTATTGTCAGAATATGAATTAACCTGATTCGATAACGGACGAATATGTGAAAAACGAATTTCGGAGGTATTTCCCACATTGAAAAAGCACTCCTCTTCTGCTACATATCCCAATTGGGGAGTATCCATCAACAAAGACAAAGGAGTTTCTGGCAATGGCTTCTTGTGTCTTGCACGACTGTTATACATCATTGTTTCTGCAAACAAACGATGATATTCGTGCATGCCGAATCCCATATCAGGTTCAGTCAGTACCAAACGGAAAAAGCCGGAACGCACATTCGACAAATGAAATTTATCAGCCATTCCTAAAGGCAAAACGGAGTTCTCCGAAACAGAGAAATGCATTTTAACATGTTCCAACAAAGGCTCATCTCTCTGTGGAACCGGCTCAGAAGATGTACGGAACAGGTAAAACAGATCGGCATTCGCCAACGATTTCCATCCCCTACTACGGAGCTGATCAACCCTTCCTTTGAACGAACAGTTATCTATCTCTTTATTGTAAGTACGATAGTATTCTTCCAAGCCGCCATTACAAGTAGGCAAATGCTGCCAATTAAAATTGAAGTCAACCGTTTTCACCGATTTACAGGCCATTTCATAACAGCCGAAAGCAAACCAAGCTCCCTTTTCTCCCGCAGTTCCGAAGGGAGAAAAAGCCTGATGGATATCTATACTTCCCAAATCATTGTGTACTTGAAAATGGCGTAATCCTTGAACAGATACATTTATCTTCACCGACTTAATGAACATTTTACGTGCCCATGAATATGGAAACAGCCAAGCCGTAGAATTCACTAACAAACGGAAAGAAGGTTCCTGTTCTCCCTCCAAGGGTGAAACAGGCGGAAAATCCTCATCCAGTCTGAAGACTAATCTAAGACCTTCACCTTCCTCAAACCGTATATAGAAATTTGCTACCAACTGCCACCCCTCAGCCGTGCTGACCCAAAGATGGAAAGCATCATGAAGCACTTTAAACAAAGCCTCATCGCAGCTAATTTCCTGTATCCGGGCAACCTGTTCAATGGTATTATCCATAAAAGTCAATGAGTCGGATGTCAGGGAAAACAATACGTTTACTTCACGTTTCCCCTCACCCAGCAGCAACATTGCCGAATGTAAACAAAATCCTATTGGCACGGAAGAGTACGTTTTATCCGGTACTACTCTTTGCTTTACAGCAGTGACATATTCCAAAGCAGCTTCGGGATAACGTTCTTTATTCTTTTCAACCACCACTATTGCCATTTCGGCAAGCGACATTTGCGTCAACCTTACCTCCGACAGCAACTTATATCCGGAAGCCAATTGGTCTTTATCCGCCTTTAAATAAGTATCCCGAGGCAGAACAGTACCTGCGCCTACAGATGTACTCTCAAAAGACAACCAGGTAATGCCATCAAATTGTTTTTTCCTGACAACTTTCAGAATCTCGTCCAGATAGAACATCGGAAGTGCCCGCCAACGCATATTGAAATTGCTCGCAATCTCTCCGTAATTATGCAGAAAAGCCACAATAACAGCCAAAGAAGGATCCATCTTACCGGAAGAATAAATCTCCTCTCTATACAATTCACATTTGGATTTTAGTAAACGAACAGAAGCCAATAACAGTAAATAGAAACGCCGGGAAAAATCATCCGACCTGCTTTCTTCCCTGTTTCTTTTTCCGGCAGCCAACCATATCTGCCTGGGAGGTTCGCCCGGATAGTCGCCATACTGCTTATAAAAAGTACTGAACATAGGGCTGATATTAGTAGCTATCTGACCGGATAAATCCTTCAAAAGAGTAATATGCTTTCCTGACAAGCAAGCATATTCCAGTCTTCTGCACCAATCATCCATTCGTGAAGTCAGTTCATAAACTGCCGGAACAAACTTCTCCGTTGTAGAGTATTGCATAAAAGTTTTTTCAGCCGCATCCGTATCAAATAGTTCTATTTCAAGCAAAACTACAAGCGACTGAAATTTATAAATAGAAGAAAAATCCGACTGACTGAGTGCACGTGCAAGCAATACCGGAAAACGCTCTTCCAGTACCGACAAGGTAACCGGCGCCAGACCATTCTCCAGCCGCCTCTCCCTGCTCAATCCATCCAATTCAGAAATGTTCCTCATAATAGAATGGATATACCATATTGGCACGTGCATTTGTCTGACGTATGGTATATTCCAATAAAATATATAATATTCCGTTTCTATCTTCACTCATATCAAATGTTACACTAGTCAGCATAATACGCGGCTCCCAATAAAGTATCGCTTTTTCAATAGCGGCACGAAGTTGCGTGCGTGCTGTCAAGTCCATATTATGATACACCATGCTATGTAAATCGATACCAAAATCCGGACGCATAATCCGCTCCCCGATACGGGTAGAGAGAATTATTTGCAGACTCTGCCTTATATCTTCTTCCTTAGCTACCATCGAAGTCGGATTTACCCCTCCTCCGAAATCTACCGGGAATGCCCAACCACAACCTAAAAAAGAATCATCTTTTTCCTCACTCATTCCACTATCCTCCAATTTTAACAGTCGGGCAACCGGCTACAATGGAACCACCATGAGCAGTGGTATCGCCCATCCGGGCAGCCGGTTTACCACAAATCATAACTGTAGCAGATCCTTTGATGATAGTGTCCGGAGGACCTACACAAACACAACTATCGCCCATCACTGCGGCCGGCATCTTGCCGATCAATACGGTTGGTGCACCCGGTCCTATTATAGGACCTCCTACATGAGGAATCGGAGATGGCCACGCAGGTGTCTGCATGGGGCAACTATGCATATCTGTTAATCTTGCTGCTGGAGGCATACGCTTATTTATTATATTATATATTAGTTTATCATAACCATTGCTCCCTTCACCGTAGTTTGTCCGGAAGCTGAAAGTTCTGCTGAAGCACTGCCTGTTAGTTTCAAAGAGGTTTGTGCTTTCGCTGTTACGTTCATTCCTTCAACTGTAGTATCCTGGGTGGCTTTTATTCCCACTTTACCTTTGGCATCCAAGGAAATATTTCCCTTGGCTTTCAGTGTTATATCTTTATCAGAAGTAATCTGAATCCCTTTTTCGCCCATCACAATCTCATTCTTATTCTGATCTTTCAACGTAATAGTCTTACCGTCATCATCAATCACAATCGAATTTTTGGCGGGAGTAATAACCGTGATAATCTTCTTTTCATCGTCCAACTCTATTTTCAACTTTTCCGGCGAAATAAAGGCACGCTTATAATTATCATCTGTTATCTCATAAGGAGGAACATGTTTCGCACTATACAGGCATCCTAAAATAATGGCATTATTGGGGTCATTATTCAAGAAGCCAAGAATCACTTCATCTCCTACCGAAGGAATGAAAAAACTTCCCACCTCTTTCGAAGCAGCAAACTGTGAAAGACGTGCCCAAACCGTATCCGGCTTTGTATTCAACAATGGAATCTGTACTTTAATACGGCTACCCGAATCAGGATCTCCCGCCAATGCTTCTACAATACCGACATGAAGTCCCTCGATTCCCGGATATAAGCCGGAAGCCGGAGGAGCCACCACATCAGGCTGCTGGGTAATATTCATCGGAGAAATCCCCATCTCCACTTCTGTAATCCATGAACCGTCCGCTACCCGGTGGGTTACCGCACCTGCAAATGCATTTCCATTAAAACGAGCTCCCAAACCTTTCAGTTCTATAATACACCCTGGTACTGCCGCTGCATTTCCACAGAAAGAGAATGAACCTCTGAAACGTGACAACCCTGTCTTCAATAAGGTAGAATCGGCCCATTCTTTCAATATTCCTGCATCCGATAAGGAATCGGTTTGCAAGGTTACGGTGTCAGTACCCGCAGCAGATGAAAGGTTTCCGGGAGTTAAATTTCCCTGACTATTAAGAGATGCCGGAGAAGAGCTAGCAGAAACAGCCTTTTGATCCACAGGGTCCCACCCTATACTTTCGACTGTAGTAAACTGATCTTCCGCATATACTTCACCGTCAAACGAGAGTAAGTCTGTTCCATATTTCACAGTCAGGACAGGACCTGCTGATGCTTTCGGTTTCTGAATCGTTACTTTGGCTCCGTCCGTCGTTACCAACATCCCATACACATCAGCGCGGGATAAAGCGAAGTCCCAATCCGTACAATAATATTGCACCAATTTAGTATGCACTATGCTCGTACTATCCATGCTGACGGACAAACCGCAATCGCCCAAAGCAGCAGACACAGCCTCACTATCCTTTTTATCTTCAAACACCTTGTTTTTCCGGGCAACAGTAGCCTTTATAGCTTCATCCCTGCACTCTACTACCAATACTGGAGAAAGATTATCAGTACCGGGAATTGAAATCTTTTGCGATACAACGATACCCTCAAAAACTTGTTGGTTGATTCCTTCATATCCTAACTCTATCTTAATCTGCTGACCGGGTTTAAAATCATCCGACTCACTTTCCGGTATATTAGCATGTGGCATATCTCCTGCAATTACCTTCAACAAAGCACTCCCTATGCGATTTATTTCCCGATGCACCTCAATTGAGCGAAACTGATAGGTATCACTCACTTTACTTCCATTACTATAAATAGTGAAAGTAACCAATCGACCCATATTTGAATTTGGAGAATCTGCCATCTTATTCTTTTATTAATTTAATTGTTAGATAATGGTGGGAAAAGTAATTGTGTACCCGGAGCCAAATGACGAAATCCGGTTAATCCGTTTACACGCGCTACTTCCGCACAGTAAGCTGCACTTTTGTATATCCGCTGACAAAGAGCCGGTAAAGTATCACCGTCCTTTACAGTCACCAAATGAGAAAGATCAGGGGAACTTTTATTCTTTAACCTGTTCTGAGTGGCTTCATCAATATATTTCAGCACATTCAGGGTAATCTTGGCCCGCAAAGGTTCACCCTCTGTATTGAAAAGCAGATAATTCACACTCATACTTTTCAGTCGCCCTTTGTAATTCAGCGTTCCCCACGCCACACTCAGATAAGGAGGCTCGTGCGCATCTCCTACATAAGTATAAACTGTTGTTTCAAGTTTTTTAATTGTCTCCGATAGAGGTCTCAGTTCATCATCACTTGGAGTATTCATCCAGTCTACCAACACTCCGGTGGTATCAAGTGTAAATTCAAACTTAAGATCTTCATCCTTATACCCCTTATAAGCAGGCATATTGCCTCCATCCATAGCCTTTTTCTCATCATACTCGATTTGTTTGTTCTCGTCATAGTTACCGGGATTTACCATCACGGTAAAAGTATTTCCTGTCTTTGACGAGAAACCTTTGTCTTCATAGGCTATTATTTCCAGCTTTTTCAGTCCTGCCATAAGCTACAGTACATTTTATCTGTCTTTCTTGTTTTTCCTTATAGGCTGTACCCGGGTATTTTCTCCCAACTCAGCAAGTATCTCTTTTTTCAGCGCCTTCAGAGCATCCTCAGAAGGTTGTGACCACTGTAGCGCTTTACGTTCCACAGTGGTCTTTACCATTACTTCTTTTATGACAATCGGCATCCCTACATTACTCGTCTATTCGTATCATACGCAAATTCTATGGTTTCCAGAGCCACATCATTCTTCTTGGAGTCGAACCCCGCAATTTCCCATTTCACCGGATAAGCGCTCTTTATATACCAAGCACATTGAGGGTATCCGTCAGCATCAAGCAGTTTTACGATCAAATCACACGGAATAATCTCAGTGTCCACCCCGCCTCTCATGGTATTATCGACCCATAAGGACAAATCACTCATAATCACTTCATGCAGTGGACGCCTACAGACCAAGTTACCATGTTTCTGACGTACGGGAACAGTTCTTTTATTCCCTCCTCCCATATCTATTTCCTGTGTTTCAAGCTCCATCGTCAAACCGGAAACTTCTGAAAAAGCCATATCATCGATTTCCAGAGGACCTACGAATTCTACTTGGAAATAAAAAGATACGGGCGGTGGTATGATATAATCAAACTCCATAATATAAATACACTATTTGCCACAAATAAATTAAGCATTCTCAATAACCAATCCTTCATGAGCCATATCCAACTGCTCAATGGCGACTTCGTTTCCATCCGATTTCAGGCTGACACCGGTCACCTTCGTAGGCCATGCATTAGTCAATTTCCATACCATAGTTGGATTTCCTTCTTCATCAAGCAGACTGATAGTAACCGCTTCGCGCTGGATTGTATTCAATTTGATAGTATTGAACCAGTCAAACAATTTATTATCTTTTGCAAAAACACCCTTCTTCAACTGTATATTGCTATACTTCTTGATGCCCGGCATCTTGATCGTTGAGAACTGCGGACTGTTTCCATGACGATATTCTATAATCTGCGCCTCAGCATCCAAACCTGAAACTTCCTTGAAAGCAATTTCACCTAAACTGCCAATCTCTACCTTGAAATAAAACGCCGGCATTGGCCATACGTTATCTTGTTTTTCTCCTGCCATAATATTTTAATTTTTAATTATTAATTCCCTTAGCTCTTTTGCATCTGCTGCTGGAAAGTAATCTCAATGAATTCAGCCGGACGTACTATGGCAACCAATACAGTTACCCGTAGTATTCCTTCCAGGATGTCTTCGGGAGTCATCGTATCACCCAGTCCTACGTGAACACTAAAAGCGTCATCAGGTGTAGCACCGGCAAGGCCACCACGTTTCCAAATTCCATTCAAGAAGTTCTGGATCATACTCTTGATGTTAATCCAGGTACCTGCAACATTCGGATCAAATACGTATGCACGGGCAGCATTCTTTACAGACTCTTCAAGCATAATCATGGTGCGACGTACATTGATATATCGCCAATCAAGAGAGTTGCCGTCCAAAGTACGAGCTCCCCAAACTTTGATACCTTCACCCACAAAAGTACGGATGGCGTTGATAGCCTTACCACTCAAAGGCACATTCAAATCCTCCTGTTCATCATGAGTGATATTTACTGCCGGAGAAATTACTGAATTTACTGAAACATTGGCAGGAGCTTTCCACACACCACGAGTGTTATCCACCATTGTATAAATACCGGCCATAGCAGCCGAAGGCGGTAAAAGGTTCAACATACGTTTTATTTCTTTCAGTGCAGCATTGTAAACCGGGGAAATCTGAAGAAGAGTCTTATTCAATGTATCCTGACCAACAGCATCCAATTCTGTACCTATCAAGTCAATTTGTTCCTGAATAAGCGGTTGTTTTTCTTCAGGCTGTTTTTTCAACTCTTCATTCAGCAAAGCTTTCAGTAATTCAGCATCGAAATTAAGGAAAGAAAGGTCACGGTCTTGCACAATGGAAGTGTTGACCCAAGGATAATAAGCAGCACCAAAATCAAGGAAAGAACTGCCTATCTTTTCACGGAATTCATTCACTACGTCACCAGAAGGGTCACGTCTGTCTTTATAACCATCAAATACATCAAGAATACTCACACGATTGCGCATCTTGTAACCACAGTGGCTCAACATAGCAGTCTGAACGCTGTAACACAATTCTTTATCTTTAAGTCCAACTGCTTCCGGACACAGCACCATCGTAGGTTCCTGCTCTTTCAAAAGCGTTTCAACACCTGCTTTAAAAGCATCCGCACTCAGTTCTTCAGCTTTATAGTCTCCTACGGAAACAATATAACACGGACCGCCGCCATTTGCAAAAAACATCAACATCTGGTAGTAAAGCATAAAGGGCACACTGGTCTGCTTAACCATTACCTTTTTTTCTCCGCAGATCAAAGTAGGTTCTTCGCCTTCCGCTGCATCCGGCAAAGCAAACATCGGGATCGGAGCTCCTCCAAAATAAGCATGATATTCCGCCATAGACGTAATCCGGAAAGGCTTGTTGAGTAAAGAGACATTACCATTCACTGCCGTCTCTGTATAGCCAATAAAAGCGGGTACTGCGGTAGCAACTTCTACTGCCGAATTCGGGAATGCGTTTTTCTCTACGATATAAACGCCGGGTGTTTTCATTGTTCCCATAAGCAAATAAGATTAAATTATTAATTAGGAAAACTATATTTATCGTTTTAAATGTATGCTAAAGCCAATACCGAATCTTTATCTTCCTTGTTTAAGGGAAACTTACCTAAAACCGGCAAAGGCAAAGAACGTGAAAGCGGTCTTCTAATTCCGGAAGATAATATTTCATACAATGAAACCCTCTCTGAGCCATCTTCTTGCGCCTTAATCCGAACAGATGTCCTGAATTTTACTAACGGTACATTCATAGGATTACTGGAATCTTCGCACCGATAGCACTCTATCTCTTTATTACTATCTTTTATTTCAAGCTCCAGATTCCGGTCTGTATTTCCATCACGCGGAATCAGCCAATATTCCCAATAAAGACTTTTAGCTGAAAAGTCCAATTCGATAACAGAGGTTCTTTGGTAATTGGCCCCATGCAATGAAACGACCATCCGGAAATAAACATTTGGCCTGCAACTCACTCTTTCTCCCGGAAGTGTTTTCATATCAATATGCATATTACTATTTATTCCAACCTCTATCTGCCGGCAAGTACCACCTGCCTGCCAGTCCCATTCTGTACTATAAACCAAATTTTGATCTTCACACATAAAATCCAGTTCCAATTGATCCGAATCGTCAAATATATCCTCATCGAAAGCTATGAGTACCCATTCCGAAACCCCTGTTTGTATCAATCTACTTCCACGTTTTCGTAATAACAAATCTGACTTCTGAGACAGACTGTACTTTAATCCACGACAATTACCGTCCCTGAAAAAATCATGTTTGATTTTCAAACGCCAAACTTCTTTAAACTGTGTCATATACGTCCTATATTATTCTGACTTCCGGAAACTTCAATAGCTGCGCGTTTCACTTCATCGGCATCAAACGTCAATCTTCTGATTTTACAGACTACTGATGGATAATACTTTCCTCCCAATTGGGTCCAAATATTACTTTGATCCTGCAAGGTAGGAGAAAGAAGTTCAATCGTATACTTATTGCCACTCACTATAAATGAGGAAGTCGTTTGCATAAATGTGATGGCTTGTGAAAGGAAAGAAAGCCCTTCCTTATATCTTTTATCGCTAAATACCGCCGCAATAACGATATTCAGATTTGCATAAACCGGAGGAGACGAAATTGTAGCGAAATGACCGGAGGCACTGGCTACAGAATTCGATATTCCCTGAGTAGCTTCACGTTCTACGCTCAACAATGATACCATTATCTTGCAAGGCTCTTCTTCTCCCTGCGTAGCTATAGCTCCAACTTCTACCAACCCTTCCGGTTGATGAAAAAAAGAAGCCATGTACTGCTCCATAAGTTTGGCATATGTCGATAGTATCAGAGAAATCATTTTTTCAACAGTATTATATATAATGTATTGCTATTCATCACCTGTTTTTGCAGGTATTATTCACTGTTAGTTTTGTTCAAATATAGGGAGAATGAAGGATAAATCAAATATTATTTTCCGAACGACACAAAATGGACCATGAACGACATATTTTGACCCATAAACGGAAAAAAGGACGATGAAGATTTTACTCCTCATCGCCCTTTTTTGAATAGCAGTCTTGCACAATAAAATAAGGGCATAAACAAAGAAAACAGCCCGGCAGGAGCTGTTTTCTGAGAATCATTTATAAAAGACATCTAGCGAACGTTTAATAATCTGCAGAAAATCAAAGCATAGAGCAGCTTCATTACCACGATTTACAAATAAATATACGGTTGGAGTACCTTAACAGCTCTTCATTACGAGACTCGTTTTACCAATACGTCTTCTTCCCGTTAAAACAGTCAGCATAGAATGGTTCTCAAATGAATTTTCACGAACTTGGTGCAGTCCTTCCAGCTCTTTTGTCCTATTATAAAATTTCATATTCGTTCATTTATATGATTTAGTCAATTTTCGCGATCAGAATGTTCCCGGCTGCGAAAATTACAATAAGCAAAGATTAAAAACAATCCCGATACTTCCAACTCTTTTGTTATGTAAGCATTCAAACTATATAAAAAAAGAGGACGCCTTTCACAAGGAATCCTCTCACAACACATTTTTACTAATACAATCAGATTAAGATTACTTCAAACCTGATTGTGG
>USLU01000016.1 GCA_900555635.1 uncultured Bacteroides sp. | reverse complement strand
ACTGCCCCGCACGCTTCGTACTTTTCCGTTTCACATGTTCAGAGGGTAAACTACCGGCATCCGGTAGACAAACTACAGATGTTTCTTACACTAACTACAGGCCTTTCTTATGCAAATGATTAATGTATGAGCTATGCGCACAGCAGTGAAAAAGCATCTTCATAGATGTGAATCTACTTCTTCACCTAGATGAAGATGCTTTTCCACAGCCGTGCGCATGCAAAAAGTATTAATCTAAAGTGGACTAACATCAGGTATCAAAGCAAAGAAAAGCTGGTGTCTTGCGGATAAAGTACATAGTGCTATCTGCCTAAGAAAGCATGTAGCTAAGCATTACTTCGTTTCTGATAGGGTCTTTACTCCTTTAATTAATAGCAAAGTAGCCAAATAGGGAAATAGTCTTTTAGTACTGTACGAAGTATCTTCAACGCTTTCGTCATGTGATACTCCACGGCTTTCACTGAAATACCCAACTCGGCTGCAATAGTCCTGTTGGTCTGTGATTTATATCGGCTACGAATTAAGATATCACGTGTCTGTCCGGGCATGGAGCGCAGGGCCTTCTCAACAAGTAATTGAATTTCATCTGATAATAGCTTTTCCGGATTACAGGCTTCCAAAGTGCTGATCTTGAGTTGAAGTTCCCACTCTTCAATATATTGAAAGCGATCTCTTGCCTGTTCTTCCAATGCAAGATGTTTCAGGTAATTAATACATTTATGTTTGACTACTGTCAGGAGGTAAGATGAAATGTTCTGGTCTGCAATATTCTGTTTGTTTTCCCAATAGTACATGAAACTGTCATTGACGATATCTTCAGCAGCTTCGTTTGCCATCACATAACTTCTGGCAAAGCGGATGAATCGCTGATTATATTCTTCATACAGTTGATTAAAGGCTACAATGTGTTCTATTTGAGGAGACATACTCACTTCATTTGTTTGGGCAAATATAACACAAACAATCTATTAAGCCAAAAAAAGTATAAGGCATTCACCCTAAAATCGTTCACTATACCTCCCCTTATCCATCGCTTAAAGAGTACTTTTAGCAAAGGATAAGAGGAGCAAGCATAGTTTTGAAAAGCAGAGGTAACCTCTAACCCTTCACTCCTACTCTATATTATGTACCAAGAAATACAAATCTTCGTAACACAACATTACATCTTTCAGCTCTTCGGGAGTTTTCTCTTTAGGAGTATATCGCTTCCATTCTGCTTCGAGTGCAGATGCTGCCTTAATAGCATATTTCTGATACCGCATCTGATTGTTTTGGTAATCGGTCTTTATGGAAAGCTCCTTGACCTTTTGATAGAACCGAATAGCTGAGTAAGGATATCCCGAAGAACTGCAAACACCAGCCATATTCAAGTATATTAGAAGTTTGCGTTCAACACTTCGAGTGTTCTTGACTTCTTTTTCACACTCTTCAATCATCGATTGAAGAAGAGTACCATTAACCGAGATGATACCCTGACGAGTGCATCTCAGCACTCTTTCATACAGTTTTTCTTCCATTGTAATAATCAATTAAGTGAATGATCGATTATCTGAAGGAATCTGCTTTCATTGTGGTATACAACAAAAAACAACAATCCCCTATACACCGTTTTTATCCGGTGCCAGACAGATTGTTGTTTCATTTATATGCAGCAAAGATAATGTAACGAACTGACAAAACAAAGAAAAATGACAAATATTTTTCCATCAGCAATAAAAGCGCGAACCTCCCGGCCCGCGCTTTCCCTTTGTTAACTTTACTATTAAATGCAGGATAATTTCCTTCACTTAATTTCTTTCAGCCCTTTCGCCGACTCCTTGGTGGCTTCCTTCAGACTGATAGCTACTCCGCCGCTGGGAGCAAGCCTCTGTTTCAATACGCTTTTACCGGTTACGATGACTTTGCGAATTTGATAACTCTGCGGATTGGTATTCCAATCGGCATCACGACCGTCTTCATAAATGGTGGCGATGTATTTCTTGCCTGCCGTCAGGTAATTGAAAGGGATGATGGCAGTACGTGGATTCTCGTCGGTGATGGCTCCAATGAACCATTCGTCACGATCCTTTGCCCGACGGGCAACGGTAATGTAATCGCCCGGTTCAGCTTCCAGATAATGACTATCCGCCCAGTCTACGGGGACATCCTTGATGAATTGGAAGGCATCCATAAAGCGGCGATAGTTGGAAGGCAGGTCAGCAGCCATCTGTAAGGGACTGGGCATAGTAAGATATAAGGCAAGTTGTTTTACCAAAGTGGTGTGCACACGTTGCGACTTCTTACCATCGCCGTAGTAACTGAGGCGGGTTTCGAAGATGCCGGGGGTATAGTCCATCGGTCCGCCTTTCAAGCGGGTGAAAGGCAGGATAGTGGTATGATCGGGATCATTGCCACCCATCGACTCGAATTCTCCACCACGGGCAGACTCCTGGGCAAGCCAGTTGGGATACGTGCGGCAAAGACCTGTGGGGCGCACTGCCTCATGGCTATCTATCATAATCTTGTAATCGGCGGCACGCTTCACTACGTGAATGTAGTGATTGTTCATCCATTGAGAGGAATGGTACTCATTGCGAGGGATGATATAGCCTACGTAACCGGTCTTTACAGAATTGTAGCCGTTATCCACCATGTACTGAAAAGCCTCATCCAATTGGCGTTCGTAGTCGGCAGCATTGGCGGCGGTTTCGTGGTGCATGATGATGCGTACACCTTTGGAGGCGGCATAGCGTTGCAGCTCTTTTACATCGAAATCGGGATAGGGTTTGTTGAAGAGGAACTGGCGGTCTTTGCGATAAGATGCCCAGTCTTCCCAACCTTCGTTCCAACCTTCGACGAGAACGCCGTCGATGCCGTTCTCGGCAGCGAAGTCGATGTATTCTTTGACGTGGGCCGTGTTGGCGGGATGGTGTCCGTTGGGGGTGAGCTTGGTATAATCGGTTACGCCGGGTTTGGCTTTGTAGTAGTCACTATAAGCCCATGTCTTGCCATCGCCCGTGAACATCTCCCACCATACGCCGATAAATTTCTGGGGCTTAATCCAGGAGGTATCGGTGAAACGGCAAGGTTCATTCAAGTTCAAGATCAGTTGGGAGGCAAGGATATTGCGGGCATCGTCACTGACGATGACTGTACGCCAAGGTGTGTGGAAGGGCAGTTGCAGATAGCCTTTTTTCCCCAGTTTGTCGGGAGTGAGGTGAGCGCTGAGGCTAAAAGCCTGATCGTCTACGTTGAGAAGCATGCCGGAGTAATCGACCAAGGCGGCTTCGTGTATATTGATGTAGAGGCCGTCGGCAGTCTTCATCATAAGGGGAGTCTGCACGGTGAAGCCGGTTGCCTGAGATTCGTAGCCTTTCTTGCGTAGATTAGCCTTCATGCCTGCTTTGATATCTGACAACAAAGCTGTAGTGTAGGCAAATTCGTTGGTATCGTAATCGCCGGGGATACAGAAAGTCTTGTGATTTCCGGTCAGATTGAACTCGGTACACTCGTCGGAGACGGTGAGGTAGTTCATGGTTTTCTGTTCGGGCAGTTCGTAACGGAAACCGAGTCCGTCATTGTAGAGACGGAAACGGAGTAGCAGGGTACGGGCGTGATTATCCTGTTGAGTCAGGGTTACTGCCAGTTCGTTGTACTGGTTGCGTATATGACTGTATTCGCCCCATACAGGTGTCCAGGTTTCATCAAAAGAAGAAGTTTGGGCACCGGTCTGGGTGAAGTTGCCCGAAAGGGAAGCTTCTTCCATCTCCAGTCCCAGTTTGCTGGGAGTAATGACGGGCTTACCTTTGTAAGCAAGCTGATAGGTGGGAATACCATTGTTTACACCGACGTTTAGCGTCAGATTGCCGTCGGGCGAGGTGAGCTGTTGGGCAGATACTTGCAAGGCTATGCCTAGCAACAGTCCGAGAAGTACGGTTCTTACTCTATTCATATCGTCTTAATATTTTAGTATTTTGTATTCGTATGGTGCCAATGGCAGTGATTCGGTCAAAGGCTCACTTCCACCTGTGAAGAGATCGGCACAAACATGATTTTTCCATGCTTCAGGCAAGGTAACTACCTGGTTACTATCACGCACATTGATTACGACCAGAATGCGCTGCCCGTCGGCTTCTTTCTCGAAGGTGAAAACATCACAACCGGGATATGTCCTCAATTCACCTTTACGAATGGCGGGATATTCGTTGTAGAGCTTCATCAAGGTTTCGTATTCGCGGCGTAGGGCGGAGTTGGCGGACCAATCTACGGGGCAGTAATGAAAGAAGTCAATACGCTCAGGATGTCCCACCTCTTGCGAACTATAGATCAATGCGCCTCCATGCAGGTAGGAGGAGATTACAAAAGCCGCCATTGAGCCACGTTCTCCACCAAATTCCCGGATAGGTGTCATCTTGACCGATTCATCGTGATTGGTCGTGAAGCGAAGTTTTCTCTTTCCGGCAGGGATAGAGTCATACTCGGCACGGTCTATATCAATGAGTGTAGTGGCACAACTATCTTTCAGGAAAACCCTGCGGATGCCTTCAAGGAAGTTCCAGGCATAGTCCATATCAAAACCGGCAGCAAAATGATCTTTTCTCTTTCCCTCGGCAAGCATCAGCAGCGGACGTTCGGAACGCGAACGAAGAGAATCCAACGCTTGTTTCCAGAAGTCATACGGAACAAAGTCGGCTGCATCGCAACGGAAACCGTCGATACCCACACTATCAACCCAGAAGGTCATAGCATCTATCATGGCAAGGCGCATGTCGGGATTATCGAAGTTCAAATCGGCCACGTCTTTCCAACCTGTACCGGCAGGAAAGACAACATTACCTGCTTCGTCTTGCGTGTACCAGTCTTTGTGAGCCATCCAGGCATTGTCCCAGGATGTATGGTTTGCCACCCAGTCCATAATGACACTCATTCCTTTCTCGTGGCACTGGCCCACCAATTGCTTGAACTCTTGCATCGTGCCAAATTCGGGATTGACGCCTTTATAGTCCTTCACGCAATAAGGGGAGTTAACCGATTTCTCCTTCCCGACTTCATTGATAGGCATGAACCATACGACGTTCACACCCATACGACGGATAGAGTCCAGATAGCTTCCTACCGCATTGAAAGAAGCATTCGGAGCAAATACACGTGGGTTGACCTGATACATCACCACATCTTCGGGGGCAGGTAATGTATAAGTGGTTGCAGGGGCGTGCGGTTTATGGGCGCATGCACAAAGCAAGGAAAAGAGTCCTATTGAAAACAGTATATTCTTAATTTGCATAGTGTGTTAGTTATTAGTTTAATTTGTAAATATAATGAGTGACATCACTGTATTTTGTTTAATGTGAATTAGAGGAATTATCAGAGTAACTTAATTTTGTTTAAGGTGAATTAGGGGAATTAAGTTACTCCGCATATTAGTTGTAAATTCATCTAACTCACGTATTTATTGCTTTTCCCAAATGAAATATTGATATGCTTCCAGTGTCAATGCTGTGGGCAATGTAGTCACTTCACCATTCAGCAAGTTCTTTACCCGGTCGCCGGTACGCTCTATCGGTACTTTGACGGTTTGAGCTTCGTTGCTGGTATTTACCATGACGAACAGCCCTTTTTCTCCGGCAGCGTGATAGAGAGAAGCCACCTTACCCGTTTCATAGGTCTTGAGTGTCCCACCCCGCAACGCTGCCGAGGCTTTATAGACTTTCATCAATTGCTTGTATTCATTGAGACAAGCAGGGTTTGAACTCCAGTCCATAACCTGATATCCAAAGAAGGAAAGGGGCTGTGGATAGGCTATCTCTTGCGAACTGTAAATGAGTGGAACGCCATCGAGCATTGAAACGAGCACAAAAGCAGCCATTGCACCACGCTCGTTCTTATAAGTCTGCAACGGAGAATGCTCGGAAGCTAAATCATGGTTGGTGGTGTAGCGCAAGCGTTGTTTGCCTGCGGGTACGCCTTGATATTCCTGCCGATGCACTTCGTAAAGTGCAGACAATGCAGCCTTTCCGGCAAAAACATCTTGCAATTTCGGTATGAGGCTCCAACCGTAGACTATATCGAAACCATCGGCATACAAGGCTGCTTTTCCGCCTTCGGCAAGCATCAGGAGGTCGTCACCTTTGATAACCTTCAACTCCTTGATAGCTTGTTTCCAGAAATCATCGGGTACACCTTCAGCGTAGTCACAACGATATCCGTCCACATTGGCGGTTTCTACCCAGTACTTCATGGCTTCTATCATGGCGGAGCGCATGTCGGCATTTCCATAGTTCAAGTCGGCAACATCCGCCCATCCCATACCTTCGGGGGAAATAATATTTCCACCGGCATCCCGGGTGTACCATGTTTTATTCTGAATCCAGGCATTATCCCATGAAGTATGGTTTGCCACCCAGTCGAGCAGTACACGCATACCTTTGCCATGTGCCTTGGTAACCAGAGACTTCAAGTCGTCCAACGTACCGTAATCGGCATTCAGCTTCTTATAATCTTTTATACAATAGGGAGAGCCGATGGCATTCTTCATGCCTTGTTCATACACAGGCATCAACCAAAGTACATTGACACCAAGGTTCTGAATCTCGTCCAGTCGTGC
This sequence comes from uncultured Bacteroides sp., assembly GCA_900555635.1. Lineage (GTDB taxonomy): Bacteria > Bacteroidota > Bacteroidia > Bacteroidales > Bacteroidaceae > Bacteroides. Next base: position 92,653 of record USLU01000016.1, on the reverse strand, counting down.
CGAAATAGCATTCAAGGCATTGGTACGGGCAAAGACTTTGGGATTGGCCTCGTAAATTACCATTTCATTGCCTGCTTCGGGAGGCAACGGTACATCGGGCTCACTACCGGAGTTGCTGCTGCACCCCGTAAAGAGGTGCAGTAACAATGCGGGAAGTATCACTTGGATATAGGTTCTAAACTTTATCATGCTATTCTTTTATTAGCGTTTTCTTATTATTCCGGCTTCGGTGCATCAAGGTCTACTTCTTCGGCACCCGATTCGGAGAGACGGTAGTAGAAATCACGATCTACCGTAACATTAGGACCATCGAACTGTTTGCCATGATTGTTGTTGTTGAAAATCAAGTTGATATTCAGTCCGGTAGCCTCATTACCCAAATCGAAGTATTTGTAGGTTACTCCTTTCATCGTCTTCGTTCCCGTAACCTGCATGCCCGGCCAAGCACCGGCAAACTCTGCATCTCCCCAGCCGTAGAGGGCTATCTCGTCCCAACCGGTATTGTCTTCTATATAGACTGTGAAACCAGTATAAGTGCTCGGCACAACTTCATCGCAACTGGTATCCGTGATGTAGTAATAGTAATCACGATTCAAAGGAACTTTAGGTCCATCGAATTGCTTGCCACCATTGTTATTATTGAATATCAGATTGACCTCCAAACCTTTATTTGCCTCACCCGTATCGAAATACTTGTAGGTAACCTTGCCTATCTTCTGCGTTCCGGTAACTTGCATTCCGGGCCAGCCTCCGGCAAACTCTGCATCACCCCAGCCATAGAGGGCCAATCCATCCCAACTGGTATGATCTTCTACATAGACCACATAACCGTCATGTTTTACTTCACCCGGTTCTTCTTCAAAATAAGAAGCCCATCGGGATACCATGACATTGGTACGAGTACCCACACCTACATTCAGCACATGAGACGCGTCTTCGTTTTTCACCGTACGCTCTATGCCTTGTTTGTCCGATACAAAGTAGAAACCGTCGGCAAGTGTCTTACCACCTTTGAAGGTGGCAGGCAGCAGGTAGATGCCCCACTTCACATCACTATCGGCAGCTTTCTCCACCTGCCACTCCGTTTGTCCTACAGCCTCTTCACCGCCATTGAAGGCACCGGCTATATAGATTTTCTCGTCTGCCTTGGTGCCTTGAGGCATTATCACCTCAAGCAATATGGCATCTTGCTTCAGTTCGAACTGTGGCAATTCATGGTCGAACACAATTTCTTCTTTGCTGTCACAACTGCCCAGCAATGCCAGCAAGGGCATCAACAGCAGTAAGGAAAGTATATTTTTCTTCATGGATAATCGGGATTAGAGTTAGTTATAATTAGGATTCTGTACCAGTCCCTTGTTTACCAGCAAAGCCGATGAAGGGAGTGGGTACCACTCGTACTTGCGGTCACGGGTGGCAGGTAGCTGCTTGCCGTCTTCGGTTGCACGGCCAAAGAACCACCATTGACCTTGGGTAAACTTATCGAAACGACGCAGGTCAGTACGGCGGCGACGACCTTCGGAAAGGAACTCAAGTCCCCACTGGCTCAGCATCCAGTCCATATCGAAAGCAGTAAAGCCACGTCCGGGTTCATCTTTTACTTTCGCCCAGTCGGAAGCGGAGAAGTAACGCTGGCGCACACTGTTCACCAGTTCTTTAGCACCGTTGGCATCACCGGCACGCATCTTGCATTCGGCAAGCATGTACACTACTTCGCTCAGACGGAATTCCACTTCATCAATATCTTGGAAGTCGATACCCATAGAGGCGGGATAAACCGGGTACTTCACCAAGCGCACGCCCGAAGTGGTTTCGCCCCAACGGGGTGACATTACAGTTTCGAGATTGCGACCTTTGTTCATAAATGTGCCCAGCTGGTCTACATAGACAATAGGTTGTCCGTCACGGTCGGCATCGGCTTTCACGGCATCACCTTTGCCATAGTTGGCTTTCAGGGCACCTTTCAGGAATATACCTTTGTAGTTGCCTGCTTTCTCGTCAAAAACGTAGTTCTGTTTGCGGATATCACGGTTGTCGTAACGTTCGTACACAGCACCCAGTTTGTCGTTGTAGGGAGCATCGAGAAAACACTTCGGATTGTCGGTACCACCGGTGGTAAGCACGTTGCCGGAATTATCGAACGAAGGAGCCAGACAAACGCAGTTCCACGGGCTTTGCTGGTAAGTACCGTTGAAGTAATCCCATATATTATAAGGTAGAAAAGGCATATCGCGCATCCATCCGCCATTAAGCTGACCTACTTCGTAGGCAAACGCCATCACTACTTCGGAGCACTCGGTATTATTGATGGAATAAATATTCCTGTAATCGTTGGCAATGGAATAAGTACCATACTTATTGTCCAGAATCTCCTGGCAAAGGGTAGCACACTCGCTGTAATGATTCTCCTTGATAAACACCTCTGCATTCAATAGCAGACGGGCTTTAATCATGCGGTTCACAGCTTGGTTCATACGGTTCACGTTGTTCTTGGTCAAGTCGTTGACGCAAGCGTCAAGTTCACTTAAAATGAAGCTGTATATCTTCTTGCAACCGGTATCAAAATCAGGGTCGGCACTGGGAGGAACTTCCGTACCTGTAGAGATATTCAGCGGCAAAGCACCACCCCAAATCTCGAAAATGTTATAGTAAGCCCATGCACGGAGAGTACGTACTTCACCGATGTAAGCTTTCATCTTCTCGTCGGTCATTTTCAGGGAGGAAGCGTTGAGCGATTCAAGATCAGCAACTAACGTATTACATAGTCCGATAGTACTCCATGCCGTCTCCCAAGTACTACGGATGATTTTAGAGTCCGGAGTCCAGTTCTGGGTAGAGAGTACAAACTTCTCAGCCTCATCATATCCCCACAATCCACCGTTCCACGAGCGCCAAGCTACTTGATCGGCTGAAAATTCCTGAAGATACCAGAAGTATTCGATATAACTCTTGGTTCCCACCTCATAGATAGAAGCCACCGCACCTTTCACGCTATTCTCGTCTTGATAATATATCTTGGAATCAACTCTGTCAAAGACCTCTTCTTCCAAATCGAAACAAGACGACAAAGAGAAACTCAGTAAGGCCAGTAATAGCCAATTATATTTTATGTATTTCATATATTCTTGTTATTGAATGATTCGACATCTTATTTAAACCGCAAAGTTACACCCACACTCACCTGTGTTGCCACCGGATAGGCGCTATTAGTATCTACACCGGGTTTCAAACCGTTGACTGAAACAATAGAAGGATCATTACCGGAGTAACCAGTCAGTGTAAAGAGGTTCTTGGCAGACAGGAATACACGCATGCCTTCCAGTATTTTATTGGGTTTCGGAGTGAAGTTATAGCCCAATGTTACATTCTCCAACTTCACATAATCGCCTTTTTCGAGGAAGAAGGAAGAGATTACACCACCACCGGTGACGATGTCCTTATCTTTGAGATAAGCGTCACGCAGCACATTGTCCGTGCCACAACCTTGCAAGCCCATACCATACTTACGCATGTTGAAAATATCGAAGCCGAAAGCTCCACGGATAAAGATATTGAGATCAAAATTCTTGTAACGCAGTGTATTGCTCCATGAAGCGTAAGATGTCGGCGTTCCGTTACCAATATAGCGTTTGTATTTTACATCGGCTTCGGTTACAGGAACTTTCTCTCCCTGGTCAGTATAAATCATCATCTTACCGTCTTCTACACCGGCGTACTCATAACCGTAGAACTGTCCTACCTTGCCACCTTCCTGTACACGGAAGAAATATTCGCTCGAACCCACACCCGGTTTCTGATACAGATCGACGTATGAAGCCTGATACATATTATTGGAAAGTACTTTCAGTTTAGTGGTTCCATAAGAATAGTTGATACCCGAAGTCCATTCTACCTTAGTGCCTTTAAAGATATCTCCGTCTATGGCAACTTCGATACCTTGATTTTGTGTAGTACCTACATTTACCAAAATAGTAGAATATACAAATGGAGGTTGAGGTGCAGTGTAATTATAAAGCAGGTCTTTAGACTGACGATCAAACCAATCGATAGAACCTCTCAAACGATTCCAAAGCACAAAGTCGATTCCGACATTGGTACTGATGCTCTTCTCCCAACCTAATTCAGGATTGGCGTTTACCGAAGGAGCATACCCTTTTACCCATTGACCATCCATGAAGTAGCTGCCTTTGGTGCTATAGGTAGCCAATGACAAGTAAGAGTCGAAATCCGAGCGTCCGGTAACACCGTAAGAGATACGAGGCTTCAAACTCTTTACAACGTGGGAAACATTCTGCATAAAGCCCATATTCGCCATTTCCCAAGCAAGAGAGGCCGATGGGAAAGCTCCCCACTTATGGTCTTTACCAAACTTGGTGGAACCTTCGTAACGAATAGAGGCGGATGCCATAAGCAAGTTCTTCCAGTTGTAGTTAATGCGTCCGAAAGTGCCTATCAGTTTTGCTACTGACTGCCCTGTACCCATACTGGCTTTTCCCGCATTGAGGAAACTACCGCTACCCAGGTCATGCCACTTAATGTTATCGTAGGCAAAATCATTATTAGAAGCTTTCAAACGTTCCCAACGGGAATTTTCATAGGTATAACCGGCTACGGCTTTGATGCTATGATCTTTGATATCCAATGCGTAATTGATTAACCACTCCAGGCGTTGGGTATACCACTTCTGGTAAGTCACCTCTGCACGGCCTTTATAGCCATTCCAATAAGATTCTCCGGAAGTGGAAGGAGTGAAATACTGCTGTTTCAAGTCATTGTAGTGAAGTGAATAACTCAGAGAGGTGTTCAACATGTGTTTATCGGAACGGAGAATATTCAATTTAGCTTCGGCAGTTCCCAATACATACATACGTTGACCGTTATTGTCGATGTCTCTTAATTCAGCTACGGGATTTTTCGCTCCTGTAGGTGAAGAAGGTTGGTAGTAATTGCCATTATCATCATATAGCGGCATAGTGGGATTCATGCCAAGGGCAGTATCAAACATGCCATCGTTACCCCAAGTTTCGTTTACACGGCGGGCATTAAGAGAACCGTTCAGTTGCAAACGGTTGTCTATCACCCGTTGTTCAATAACAAAACGGCCTCCGTATTCTTCACGGGCACTCTTGATATCAATACCGGTGGCCTTCTTGTAGTTGAAAGAAGCGCCATAGTAGCCGTTCTTCGTAGTACCATCAATAGATACATATTGGTTATTGTCATACGAGAAATCGCGCATCAACAATCCGTACCAATCAGTAGAAGAACCATAATCGGTACCACGACGAGAACGACGGAATTCATCCGGAGAGAGTATTTCCGGTCCGTCCTTGGCAAAGTTCACGCCAAACCAACTGTCATAAGTCACTCTAGCTGTGCCCGGCTCGCCACCGGAACCTTTCTTTGTAGTAATCAGGATAACACCATTGGCACCTCGTGTACCATAAATAGCAGCCGAACCTGCATCCTTCAATACAGTCATCGACTCGATGTCCTGTGAGGAAAGGTTGCGAATATCTCCACCTGCCACACCGTCGATTACAATAAGCGGATCGTTGGAGGCTGTAATAGAGGTAGCACCACGCACTTGCAATGACGAACCCGAGTTAGGATTTGCCGAGGCAGTGTTGTTTACATTCAGTCCCACTACCTTACCGGTTAATAATTCCATCGGGTTGTTCATAGCTCCTTGCTGGAACTTGCTCTTATCAACCTGCACAATGGAACTAGAAAGTTCTTTTTTACTCAATGAACCATACCCCACTACCACTACTTCATCCAGTGCTTGCAGGTCTTCGGCCAACGTTACATTGATTTCTTGCCGTCCCTTGCAGGCTACTTCCTGATTTTTATACCCGATGAAAGAATAAACCAATACGGAAGAGGTGCTGACTCCTGTTACAGAGTACCCCCCATTGATATCAGTAATTGTTCCATTGGTAGTTCCCTTAACCATTACGTTGGCACCGATAATCGGTTCGCCGGCCATATCTTTTACGGTGCCCTTCACCGTAAACTGTTGTGCCGAAGCCGCCATTGTAACAAGTAACCCGACAAGGATAAGTAGATGCCGGAAAAGACATTGCTTTGTTCTTTTTACATTCATAATACTTCGAATTTACGTTAACAAATTTATCTACCTCCCTTCATGGAAGGCGGTAATGCAAATATCCGAAGTAAGGATTGTATTTTATACGACAACTAAAAAGAATCTAAAGTATCAAAAAATCACATCTACTGATAATCAACACAATACAGACAATAAGAGATGAGAAAAAACTAAATAGAGAATAACTTTATCAAGCCTTGAAAGAACCTATTTTCATCACTCGTTCTTCAAAATCGTCCCGATATAGAGAACGGTTTTTCAGTTTCGAACGATAGGTATAAATAGTAGTAATAGAATATCTAAGGAAGCTCGCTATCTTTGCACTATCCGAAATGCCCAAACGAATCAAGGCAAAGATACGAAGTTCCGTAGTGAGCCGTTCTCCTTGTTTAGGAGCAATCTTTTCACCTTCGGACAATAAACAGTTAAAGCATTCCACAAAATCGGGGAAGATATTCAGGAAAGAGTTATCGAAGTTCTGATAAAATTCTTTCAGTTCATCATCTATGAACTGGGAAGATTTCAATGCTTTGTAGAGTTCTTCCAACTTACCGGTAGCAGCTTTCTTATTGAGCATCCGTTGATAAGCTTCAAGCTTGTCTATATAGGTGGAGCACAAGCCAAGAAAACGCCCGATGTACTCTTCTTTAATACAATTGGATTCCCGCAATGAATCGTTCATCAGTTTCTGCTGATGATTGGCTTCCAAAAGTTCCGTGTTCAGTTTCTGTAGTTCGCTATTGGCACAAACCACTTCACGACGGGCCTTAGCCAATTTCTTCATCTGACGAACGATGTATGCAATAGTTAATATAAGAAACAGGGATAAAATGCTGATAACCCAAAGAAATGCTTGCAACTTACTACGCTGCATCTCTTTCTCCAATTGATAAGCATGATCTATCACCGGCAACATTTTAGATGCTTGCACATTGCGTAAGCGGGCATTATAGAAACTGGCATCCGCCATACTCTTCTTCATGTAGTTATTGGCACGTTCTATATCCGTCTCTTCATAAAGTATTTCCGCCAATTCCCTGAGAGAGTTATTCTCTTTAACTACTCCTTTGATATCGGCAATAGCACTCTTCACCAAATAGACTTTGCGAAGTTCCGGCTGGTCATTGTATTGGCATATAAAAGCTAATATGGAAGTAATTATGGCATATTCTCTGGTATCGGGAGTAACCTGCGAGAGAAAATTATTCAATAGCTCTTGGGCTTCTTTCTTCTGATTCCGGTCAACAAGTACCGGTCCCTTGGTTATCATATACTGATATGTCCCCTCGGTTACTAACTGAAGAATGGAATCCCGATAAGCATTCATCCTATTTAGATACACAGGCATGTATTCATCATCTTGTGCATACTCGGCATGATATAGATAGATGTTCTCAAAAGCCATATAGTAATCTGCAAGTAGTTTATCGGACAAGCTGCTCTTATCTATAGACTCCAATAGTTTCACTCCTTCGGCATAAAGTCCGGAGGTGGCTAATATATGTACTTTTTTTAGTAATGATTCGTTCAACAGGTCTTGCCTGCCAAGCTTTCTTGCTATGGCTATATTTCGATTGATGTAATGCCGTGCCGAGTCACAAATATATGCCTCATACTCATTAAATAACTGCAAATTAATGTGATAGATTTCTTCTTGCGAAAGTTCATGATTTGCCAGTCCCTCTTTGATGAAGGCTATACGTTGTTTTTTCGCATTCTCAAATCGATCACTCTGCAGAACCACCTTGTCGAGCACCACCAATAAGGAGTCGAGGTTATTCTGCGCAGCAACTGATGCGCATAATATTGAAAGGAAAAGAAATAAGAACTGACCTTTTGCAATTGTATTTCTTGCTTTGACTCTGCGTTTTTCACCCATCTTAGTATCTCCTAACCAACGATTAGGCTTCAAAGTTATAAAAAAAGAGTCAAAGCGTAACTACACTCAGCATAATAAAACAGAAAATCACTCTTGCTATTTTCTACGATAGCAAGAGTGACTACTCTATTGTAATTTCAAGATATACCTTTAATCGTTAAAGAAATACTATTCTTCGTACATCTTATCTATCAATTCTTTATAGTTCTTCCCCACCACAGAGCGTTTCAGCTTTAAAGTGTTTGTCAGTTCACCACGTTCCATGCTGAAAGGCTCAGGTAGCAAAGTAAAGCGTTTCACTTGCTCATACTGGGCAAAGGACTGTTGTAAAGTGTCGATACGTGCACGGAAAAGAGCCAATACCTTAGGATGCTGTAAAAGTTCCTCCATATCCTTGTATTCAATGCCTTTTTCCTTAGCATAGTCTTTCACAAAGCCATAGACTGGTACGACAAGAGCGGATACAAACTTGCGTTCATCGGCAATGATGGCAATCTGGTCGATATAACGGTCAATGGCAAGCTTCGTTTCCAGTGCTTGGGGAGAAATGTATTTTCCGTTGGAAGTCTTGAACAAATCTTTGATACGCTCAGTCAAATACAGATGAGTGCCTTTAAGATAACCTGCGTCACCGGTATGGAACCAACCATCCGGGTCGATAGCGTCGGCAGTAGCATCGGGCTTCTTATAATAACCGGTAGTAATGGTTTTACCACGAAGCAGGATCTCATTATTCTCTCCAATCTTCACCTCGATATCAGGCATAACCGTTCCCACGGAACCAATCTCATATCCTTCGTTCAAGAAGCAAGATACGGTAGCTGTAGATTCTGTCAAGCCATAACCTACCACCATATTAATACCTACCGAATGTACAAACTCACAAATCTCATCAGGTACGGCAGCACCTGCTGTCGGGAAGAAGTTGCCGTTTTCAATACCAATGGTCTTCTTCAGCAAAGCGTAGATGGTCTTTTCGTAGAATTTATATTTCAGATGGAGCAACATGGGAGGAGTCTTTCCCTGACGCACATAATCTATATTGTGAGTCCTGCCCACTTTAATTGCATCCAGCATCAATGCTTTCTTCATACCGGTCTCCTGATTGATCTTCTCCTGAACACCGGCATATACTTTCTCCCAAAAACGAGGTACACTACACATCAACGTAGGGCGTATCTCCTTAATAGTTGTTTGAATATCTATCGGACGAAGATTGATACAAATTTGTACACCTCTATGAATGCAGAGATAGCACCAAGCTTTCTCAAATACATGGGTCAACGGCAGGAAGTTCATAGAGACATCCTGATCCGTCATAAACGGTAAACGGATATCATGAATGCGAAGTGCTTCCCGATAGTTGAAATGATGTAGCATTACTCCCTTCGGTTCACCGGTTGTACCGGAAGTATAGAGGATATTGGCGAGGTCATCATCCGACGCTTGTGCAGTACGTTCTTCCACAGTGTCATTATGCGGCAGGTCCTTACCCATCTCCAGAAATTCATCGAAGTAGATTGAGGTCATATCGCGTTGATCGCGTACCACACTGCGGTCGAAAATAATGAGTTGCTGCAACGACTGGCAGAATCCGAATATACTAAAAGCAGCATCATACTGGAACTGCTCACCTACAAACAGATAGCGAATCTGCGCATCATTGACGATATACCGGGCTTGTGCAGATGAACTGGTTGCGTACAAAGGAATGGTCACAGCACGATTGGCAAATGCTCCGAAATCGGTAAACAAGCATTCGGGCTTGTTTTGAGAAAATATTCCGATATTCTCCTGTACTTCAATTCCCAATGCCACCATAGCATTAGCTACCTGGTGCACTGTTTGAGAGAATTCATTCCAAGAAATCGGCAGCCATTGCGACGTCTCATAGTCCCTATATCTAAGAGCAACTTTGTCCCCATACTTTTCTGCCTGGCGATGCACCATAACAGACAAATGATGATATGTCATAACGTTATGAATTAGTAAATAACGCGCAAAGGTATTAGTTTTATTTGAAACTATCTGCATTTTTCAAGATTTATCCGTAAGTTTGCAACTTAATAATCAATAAACTTCCAATCATGATATACGATATGCCCACCTTAGTTTCTGAAGCTACAGGCCTGTTGAAATCACTCATTTCTATTCCTTCTCTAAGCCGTGACGAAGAAAAAGCGGCTGATTATTTGCAGAATTACATCGAGATGCAAGGTATGACTACCGGACGAAAAGGTAATAATATTTGGTGCCTCAGTCCCATGTTTGACCTCAAGAAACCGACATTGCTGTTGAATTCGCATATCGATACCGTTAAACCTGTAAACGGGTGGAGGAAAGACCCGTTCACTCCTCTCGAAGAAAACGGGAAACTATATGGATTGGGAAGTAATGATGCCGGAGCAAGTGTAGTAAGCCTGCTGCATACTTTCTTGCAATTGTGCCGCACAACACAAGCCTACAACCTGATCTATCTTGCTTCTTGCGAAGAAGAAGTTTCGGGTAAAGGTGGTATAGAGTGTGTATTGCCGGAACTTCCTCCTGTACAATTTGCCATTGTAGGGGAGCCGACCGAGATGCAGCCCGCCATTGCAGAGAAAGGCTTGATGGTACTGGACGTAACTGCTTACGGTCGTTCGGGACATGCTGCCCGAAATGAAGGGGATAATGCTATATATAAGGTATTAAATGACATTGCTTGGTTCCGTGACTACCGTTTCTCCAAAGAATCCCCTTTCTTAGGACCGGTAAAAATGAGCGTAACGATGATAAATGCCGGTACCCAGCACAACGTCATCCCCGACCGCTGTACTTTCGTTGTAGATATCCGAAGCAACGAATGTTATAGTAATCAAGAACTCTTCGACGAAATACAAAAGCATATTACTTGCGAAGCCAAACCACGGTCTTTCCGATTGAGTTCCTCGCATGTATCACCGGAACATCCGCTAGTACAAAAGGCAGTTGCTATGGGACGTACTCCTTTCGGTTCGCCCACCCTCTCCGATCAGGCATTAATGCCGTTCCCCTCCATGAAGATGGGTCCGGGCAAAAGCAGTAGGTCGCACACTGCCGACGAATTTATATTTATCAGAGAGATAGAAGAGGCGATAGAAATGTATCTGAAGCTTTTGGATGGGGCTAAACTTATTCATTAATCGGCTTACCGGTTCAGCCACGGTTCCGGGTTCAGTTTCTCTTTCTCCCTTCTTAATTGGAAGTGCAGCACTGTACGGCCATTATCCGATCCGTCGGAGAAAATCTGTCCGAGTGATTGCTTGGTAGTTACATTGTCTCCTTGCTTAACAGAAGCAGAAGACAAATTACAATAAACGGAGATATAGTTTCCGTGACGGACGAGGATATTGAACAATCCATTCAGCTGGAAGACTGCGGCAACTTTACCGTCGAATATGGCACGGGCTTGTGCACCTGCTTTTCCTTGGATATCAATACCTTTGTTATCTAATTTGACATTGCGCAATCCCTCTACCGAGTATTGTCCATAATGGCTGGTAATGATATAGGGGCCGGTAATAGGCATGGGCAATTTACCACGGTTATTAACGAAATTGCCGGATAATTCACGGTCATCCCGACTCATAGAATAAGTTTCCAAAGGAGCAACTTTGGTCTTTGTCCTTTCTGCTGCGGTAGTGGTAGCAGTAGATGTTGCCGGCTCTTCCTTTTTGTCATTCGCCTTTTTACGGGCTGCGGCTTCACGGGCGGCCGCTTCACGTTCTCTACGCGCTTCCTCTTCTGCACGTTTACGGGCTTTCTCTATCTCTTCGGCAATCAGGCGATCAATGCGGGCATTGAGCTGGTTGGCTTCACGGCGTTTCTTCGAAAGCTCATTTTGCAAGCCCTTCTGCTTTTTCTGCAAACTGGCAACAAGTGTCTTTTTCTCTTTCTCCTGAGCCTCCAATTTAGCCTTTTCAGCCTCACGCTCTTTTAACAATCCTTCTTTAGCAGCCTTTACTTGTTGCAACTCCGCTTTCTTACGATTGACCTGCTCTTGCTTTTTCAGCACTTCTTCGCCTTGCAAACGCTGGTAAGTAGCATATTCACGCACATAGCGCAAGCGACGATACGTTTGTGCCAGACTTTTTGCCGAAAAGATAAACATCAGTTTTTCTTCAATAGAACGGTTCTTGTACAGATATTGCACAGACGAATCATACTTCTGTTTCTTATCTTTCAAGTCGCGTTGCAAGCGGGTGAGTTGCCGTTCCAAAGAAGTCAACTCACGCTCTATGGATTCCACATCATTATTGATGGTAAGAATGTAACGTTTACGTTCTTCGATTTGTCCGGTCAATGCAGCAAGACCATTCAACTGGCTGCCAACGTCTTTCTTTGTAGTCATCAAGAGTGTTTCCGACTCGGAAATCTGCTTTTGCAGAGTCCCACGCTTGCTTTCCAACTCCTTTATCAATTTGTTGGATTGAGCAAGAAGCGGCATCAACAAGCAGAAACAGCTTATCAAGATACAAAAAAGACGTCTCATTGCATTTACTATTTAACTATTCAGTAGTTACTATCTTTCTGCAAGCCCATCAGAAGTTCCAGCAATTCATTCAACTCAACCTTTCTATATCTGGCCGAAAGTTCGGTCGGTGATATAGAGAACGCTTTATCCGAAAAGTTGGAAAACTCTATTTGTCCCTTTTCCATAGAAGGAATACCCAGTTCGGTTGCAGTCAGAATTTTCTTTCCATTAGGTCTGGCGGCTGCATAAAGTAACTTTTCCAAGTGTGCGAAATCAAACTTCTTTGGCAGTACATTCTTCAGTTCCTTACGAGTGGCCTGCACATAACGCTTTCCCATACGGTCTACCAATAAGATTTCATCCGGTGTGATTTCTATGCGGGCAACTTCAGAACGAAGAATCGGCATGAGGAAAGAAAGCTGCATACGCTCGCCACTTTTGAGCTTCATCGTACCATTCACTGTAAAAACGGCGTCCTTGTGGGGAATAGTCAACTGAACTTTTGAAGAAAGATAATCAGAATCCTTTAGCAAGGAAGAGCTTGTCTGCCGGGGAGTCTTACAACCCGAAAGCCCCACAATAATCAGAAGCATGAAAGACAAAAAACGGAATGTCTTTATAACACTATTATTCAGTAGTTTTAGTTTCATCAGCTATATATTTCTTTTTTGCTATTTTCTGTTTCAAAGTTTTAGACTTACTGCCCATTTCCAAAGCTCGCTCCCAGTATTTCAGTGCACCGTCCACATCGCCTGTCATGTAATAGATATCTCCACAATGTTCTACAACGGTATCACTCTTTGCACCTTCATCGGTTTTCATGGCGTCGTCTATGTAAAGGCGCGCTTCGGCATAGTTACCTTTTTCAAACAAGATCCAAGCGTATGTATCCAAATAAGTGCCATTCTTCGGCTCCGCCTTCACTGTCTTATAGCTCATTTCTTCCGCCTTGTCCAAATCACGGCGTTCTACAGAAAGGTAATAAGCATAATTATTCAAAGCACCGATATTATTCGGATTATATACCAATGCCGAATCATAAGCGGCGTATGCTTCCGAATGTTGTTTTTTAGTATGGTAGGCATCACCGATAATTGCATAAAAATCGGAGATGACTTCCTTCTTACTATCTTCCTTTATGTGCTCCAGCGCCTTCCGGCAGATGGCAAGGGCATCGTCTGTCCGTTCTGCCTGATTATAAGCAATAGCCAAGTAGAAGTAGAACTCCAACATATCAGGATTAGCTTCCACACCTGTTTCACATAAGCGCATCACATCTTGATAATCTTCCTTACGCACCGCTTCACCCAGCAACATCATACGTGCTGCCGTATTAGTCGGATCAATCTCCAACACTTGTCTCAGCACCGGAAGGGATTCTTTGTTCATACCTTTCGAAATAAGGTATTGAGCATACAGCATAGGCAATTGCGAATCATCCGGATCTTGCTCCATGATACGGTTAAACAGATTGATAACCTGTGTGCTATCCTTGCCATCTTGCTCGTTCTGCACTACAATCTGACGCATCACATTCAACTTAGTATCCGAAGGTACTTTCTTATTCAGCAGGAGCGTATCCAACTGTTGCTGATAAAGTTCTTTTTGTCCGGTCTGATCATAATAAGATGCCAACGAATACATTGCCATGGCATTTTCCGGTTCTTCCTTCAATATTTTCTGATAAATATTATAGGCTTCTTCTTTTTTACCGTTCTGCATATAAACATCTCCCAACACCACCTGATAGCGGGTATCCATAGGATATTCGGCAACCAAACTCTCTATTTCGCGGAAGGCACTTTTATTGTCTTTCTTTTGCAGGTAAATACGGAATTTCTCCATACTCAACTGCTCATTCTTACCCATACGGTCTTCCAGTTTATTCAAGACTGTGATTACCTTATCATATTCTTCCTGACGGTTATAAATCTCCAGCAGGTTGTAAAGCGGGTCCATTTTGCCGGAAAAACGGGTAGCCATTCCTTCTAACAGGGGAATTGCTTTCTCCAGCTCATTCTGTTGCAAATAAAGATTTGCCAATCCCTGGCTATACCAGAAGTTATCCGGATCATTCTGCACTGCTTTCTCCATGGCGGCTATGCCCTGCGGAATTTGTTTAAGATAAATATAGTATTGTGCCATCTCATACAAAGCAGACGAAGCATTCGGATTGATGGTAAGGCAATGTTGCAGCATATTGAAAGCAGTGCCATAATCTTTCTTCGTCTTCTGCCTAACTGCCTCCAGATAGAAATAGTTGTATTTACGTTGTTGCTCGGATGTAAGGGTATCTAAAACGCTAACTGCTGCCTCCGGACGGGTATACGCTTTCTGACGAGCTGTACCACAAGAGACAAACAAGACACCGAACAACAACAAACCTACAATCTTATCCTTCATATTTTCCATTGAATCTCCAATTAATTATACTCCCGTATGTCCAAAGCCGCCGGCACCGCGTTCGGTTTCGTCAAGCATCTCTACAGTTTTCCATTCAATCTGTTCATGGCGTGCTATCACCATTTGGGCAATACGTTCTCCATCTTCTATAACAAATGTTTCGGTAGAGAGGTTGACCAGGATGATACAGATTTCTCCACGGTAATCCGCATCAATCGTTCCGGGAGAATTCAACACCGTTATTCCTTTCTTGATTGCTAATCCGCTACGTGGGCGAATCTGCGCTTCAAATCCGGCAGGCAAGGCTATATACAATCCTGTAGGTACCAAACAACGTGCCATGGGAGCCAAAGAAATCGGTTCCGAAAGATTAGCACGAATATCCATACCGGCAGATAGTTCTGTGGCATACGCAGGAAGCGCATGTTTTGATTTATTAATGATTTGTACGTTTAACATGATAATAATTACAAATTACGAATTATAAATTACAGGCTGCCCGACTCTAAAAGTCGAACTGTTATTCTTTTAAATGGACGAAAGTACGGCTTTTTATACAAAATAGTGATACATTTGCAGTTAAATTATAACAAAGGACGCAGTACACCCTATTTTTAGCACTTTTGTCTGCCATCCCCCTGTTTGTAATTTGTAATTAATAATTTGTAATATGTAATTATCGCCATGAATTGGAATACCCTTATATCTGCCAAACGTTTCGGACTGGAAGAGTTTCATGAAGAACGTATCGAAAACCGATCTGAATTTCAACGGGATTATGACCGTCTGGTCTTCTCTGCTCCTTTCCGACGTTTGCAAAACAAGACACAAGTGTTTCCGCTTCCGGGAAGTATATTTGTACACAACAGGTTGACTCATAGCCTTGAAGTATCCTGTGTAGGGCGTTCATTGGGTAACGATGTTTCCAAAGGATTGCTGCTCCGCCATCCTGAATTGCAAGATTCTTTCCTGGCTGAAATAGGCTCTATCGTCTCTGCCGCTTGCCTTGCACACGACTTAGGAAATCCGCCTTTCGGACATTCGGGAGAACGTGCCATTTCTACTTTCTTCTCCGAAGGGAAAGGAATGTCATTACAAGAGAAGCAGCCCAATGGCGAACAACTGACTCCCGCCCAATGGGAAGACCTGACACATTTCGAAGGAAATGCAAATGCCTTCCGCCTCCTCACACACCAATTTGAAGGAAGGCGTAAAGGCGGATTCGTACTTACCTACTCCACGCTTGCCAGTATTGTAAAATATCCCTTTTCATCGAGTTTGGCAGGTAAGAAATCCAAATTCGGTTTCTTTACTACAGAAGAAGAAAGTTTCCGTCGCGTTGCAGATGAATTAGGAATGAAAAAGCTAAATGATTCGCCGTTAAAATATGCCCGTCATCCATTAGTTTATCTTGTAGAGGCAGCAGATGATATTTGTTATCAGATGATGGATATTGAAGATGCCCACAAGCTAAAAATTCTTACCAAGCAGGATACGCAGGACTTATTACTCTCCTACTTCTCTGATGAACGTAAAGATCACATTTTGCGTACCCTGAATATAGTCAGCGACACCAACGAACAAATAGCTTATCTTCGCTCTTCGGTTATAGGCCTGCTTATTCGCGAGTGTACCCAAGCCTTCCTGAACAATGAAGAGAAAATACTGAACGGAGAATTTGAAGGAAGCCTCATCAAAAACATATCCGAGAAGCCTGCCGATGCCTATAGCCATTGTGCCGCCGTATCGATGGAAAAGATCTATCGCTCAAGAGATGTATTAGATATAGAGCTTGCCGGTTTCCGCATCATCAGCACATTATTGGAGTTAATGATAGATGCTGTCCGTTCTCCTGAGAAAGCTTATTCGCAACTGCTTATTAACCGGGTTTCCAATCAGTATAATATAAAAGCGCCTGCACTCTATGAAAGAATACAGGCGGTATTGGATTATATTTCCGGCATGACGGATGTATTTGCGCTCGATTTATACCGAAAAATAAACGGTAACAGTCTGCCAGAAATCTCTTAACTAAACAATGATTTTATTCGCTCCCGATGTAATCTTACACGCATCGGGTTCGCTCTCAATGAACGACTCTATATGGCGGATGCGCTTATCGGCAAGAATCTCATCCACAGCTATCAGAATACCGGTTTCTTCTACATCACCGAAACCATAGTTGATGGCTGTGCCAAACATGCGCATAGTCGGACTAAGGCTCATATAAGCATTTACTAATGGAGGTATGTTATAACCCAACTTACGGATTTCGCAATTCAATATCTTATAATCTTCCTTGAACGTGTCCTTACAGAATAAAGCTGCCAAATCCTTCTCATCTGATTCCAAAATCAACGGTTTCATCGGAGTAATCAAGTTATCCTTGTCGCCAAAATGCTTCTTCAAGAAATAAAGAATCATGTCACGTCCCTGGCGATGATAGCTGGGATACATGGTTACTTTGCCAAAGAAGTACTTCACATTCGGCATAACCACTGTCAATGCACCCAGTCCGTCCCACAAATTATCAAGGGCAAACAGACCTTTGCTATCCGAGCGGGTTGATTGATATTCAAGAGTTACGAATGAGCGGCCCAGTTCAATGGTAGTAGGAAGGTACTCATTCAAGAACGTCGGTGAAAAATTAAACATGTGTGCAGTAGCAAGCACAGGTGCACAATGTTCATCATACTGAACGTCAGTACCTAATATATAACGGTAACCGCCGAGAATTTCTTCAGCTTCCGGATTCCAGACTATTAACTGCTTGTACGGATTATCCATGATATCATATTCATCGATATCCATCGACTTGCCTGTCCCTCCTCCTGCGGCACGGAATGCTATTTCACGCAAACGTCCGATCTCTTTCATCGTATTCGGAGAGTCCTGAGCAGTAACAATATATATTTGGTTATGACTTCTGTTAGTCATACGCAAACGCTTCTCCTCAGTTAACTCCGCTTTCAGCAATTCTTTGCTTATCGGTGCAATAATATCTTCCATATTTTTCTGTTAGTAGTTCTTCTTTAATTATATACGGTATTTCTACAGTTTATATACGATATCCTTCACATATTGTGCCCACTGTGCAGGTGTTTTCGACTTATCGAAAGTCTGCCATGGAATAGGCTTTCCAATAGTGATGGTAAACGTCTTATGACGATTCTTCAGCATTTCATCTGCCAGATAAAGCATGGCGATATTAAACTTAATGCCTAATGCCTTACAGATATTCGCTAAGTTATAAAAGAAATCAGAGTTCCGCCCTTCAAAGTGAATAGGCACAACATCACGGTGGGACTCCACACTTTTCACTATAAATGTCTTCTTCCAATCCAGGTCACGGATCACTCCATTCTGACGGCGGGAACACAATCCTGCGGGGAACATAATCAGTTGGTTGTCCGAGGCAAAACCGGCTTCCACCATTCGGGGAAAATCCTTAGCTTGCTTGCCTGTTTTATTTATCGGGATGCAGAGCGGTGCCAGTCCATGGAGGTTCATTAACAAGTCATTGACCATGTATTTCACCTTACCATTATAAAAGGAACCTAGTACATACCCCAACGCCACCCCGTCTTGTCCACCCAAGGGATGATTGGATACAAAAGTACACAAACCTTCTTTAGGAAGATTTTCTTCTCCTTTCACCACTATCTTGGCGTCAAGGAATTCAAGGCATGCTTTTAGGAAGTCTACCCCTACTTTATCTTTCGAATCCCGTAAGAAGACATTCAGCTCCTCCTGATGAACAATCCGTTTCAGGTAGGAGACGACGAATTTAGGGATATACTTAAAGTACTTCGGAGCTTTTTCCCGGAGTATCTTATCTATGTCAATCAAAAATAATGAGTCGTCAGCCATTCTTCTTTCGATGAAATGAATGCGCAAAATTAACGCATCTTTTTAATTAATCGCAAAAAATCAACAGAAAACTACACCTAATATCTATCAAAATACACCTAATATCTATCAATTGGCAGTTTTTCCCCTAAAGAGTGTTTGAAATCCGTCGGTTGAAGAGAGAGAAAGTTCGTAGTATTGCAACACCAAACGAAACGAACAATTAACATTAAAACATAACACATTATGAAGAGTGTAACATTTGCAAAAGACCTGGTAGGAGTTCAAGACGATTTATTACGCTTTGCATTCAAATTAACTTCCGACCGTGAAGAAGCCAACGACCTGCTCCAAGAAACATCTCTGAAAGCTTTAGATAATGAAGATAAATATATGCCCGACACTAATTTTAAAGGTTGGATATATACCATCATGCGCAACATCTTTATCAACAACTACCGTAAAGTAATGCGCGATCAGACTTTTGTCGATCAGACTGATAATCTTTATCACCTGAATTTGCCCCGCGACACCGCCTCTGAAAGCACTGAAAGCGCTTACGACCTCAAGGAGATGCACCGTATTGTCAATGCCCTTCCGCGCGAATACAAAATACCCTTCTCCATGCACGTTTCCGGATTCAAGTATCGCGAAATAGCAGAAAGATTGGGACTTCCCCTAGGCACAGTGAAGAGCCGCATTTTCTTTACCCGTCAGAAGCTACAACAAGAGTTGAAAGATTTTGTTTAGCAAAAGCAGGAACAATCATCAATATACATAATTTATAGTACAGATTTTAGTTGTATCAAAAAGAATAAAGGCAGACCGGCAAGATCCGGATCTGCCTTTATTCTTTAATACCTCTTCAGGCTCAACATTATGAAGATACCCCTATCGAAATAGAGATAAATCATTTCCCCACAGAGCCCAATCAAACAAACCGAATTCTATCAAACCTACACCCAATATCTATCAATTGTCAGTTTTATCCCTAAAGAGTGTTTAAAATCCACCCGCCACATCGGGAAATCTTCCGTAAACTTGCAACACCAAAACAGAACGAACAATAAATTTAAAAAAACCTCACACATATGAATAGTAGAACATTTACCAAAGATTTACTCGGAGTACAAGATGACCTTTTACGCTTTGCATTCAAACTCACCTCTGATCGTGAAGAAGCTAACGACTTGCTGCAAGAGACATCTCTGAAAGCTTTAGATAATGAAGACAAATATATGCCCGACACTAATTTTAAAGGTTGGATATATACCATTATGCGCAATATCTTTATCAACAACTACCGTAAAGTAGTACGTGACCAGACATTTGTGGATACCACCGAGAACCTCTATCACCTAAACCTGCCGCGTGACAATGCCTTTGAAAGTACTGAGAGCAATTATGACTTAAAAGAGATGCACCGCATCGTCAACTCATTGCCACGCGAATACAAAGTTCCCTTCTCCATGCATGTCTCAGGATTCAAATATCGCGAGATTGCAGAGAAACTTGGAGTACCGCTAGGAACTGTGAAGAGCCGTATCTTCTTCACACGCCAGAAGTTACAGCAAGAACTAAAAGATTTCGTATAAACATATCACCTAAACCTTACAAATTGCCAAACATTCTCACCTGATAACATGGCAAAGCCACACTGCAACGAGACTCTCAACATCTTGCAGTGTGGCTATTTTATTTTAGAATAGAATACAGAGTGATTAATATCCTTAGCATCACAGAAAAAAAAATTGCGTATTATCTACCCGTACAAAACAAATATGACTTACCTTTGAGCCATTTTGAAGCATAGATTATTTCAATAAAACACGCGATTATAAACCGAATAAACATTAAACATGATGAAAAAACAGACAATTATTACCACTTGTACTTTAGCGGCAATGTTATTGGCAACTCCTTCCGCTTTTGCCATGCAATCGGACGAAAGCAGCTATATATGCGCTTCAGATGCCATCAAGAAAGACAATCGCCCCGTAGAGTCTAAACGCTTGTTCCGTTCCAAAGCCGTTGAAGGGCAAATTCAACGGATACAGCAGTTACTGAAAAATCAGAAGTTGGCATGGATGTTCGCCAACTGTTTTCCAAACACATTGGATACTACCGTCCACTTCCGCAAAGACAAGAAAGACGGAAAACCGGACACTTTTGTATATACCGGAGATATACACGCTATGTGGCTTCGGGATTCAGGAGCGCAGGTGTGGCCTTATGTACAACTAGCCAACGAAGATAAAGAATTGAAAGAGATGTTGGTGGGAGTGATTAACCGCCAATTCAAATTGATAAATGTAGACCCTTTTGCCAATGCGTTCAACGATGGCCCCATCCCTAACGGACACTGGAAAACCGACCTCACCGATATGAACGACGAAGTACACGAACGCAAATGGGAGATTGATTCATTATGTTATCCGTTGCGTCTTGCTTATCATTACTGGAAGACTACGGGTGATGCAAGCATCTTTGACGCCGAATGGATCAAAGCCATTCAAAATATCCTGAAAACCTTCCGCGACCAACAACGCCGCGACGGACGGGGCTCCTATCATTTTCAGCGCAAGACGGAACGTGCACTGGATACCATGACAAACGACGGTTGGGGCAACCCGGTGAAACCGGTAGGACTGATAGCTTCCTCTTTCCGTCCTTCGGATGACGCAACAACTTTTCAGTTCCTGATACCATCCAACTTCTTTGCCGTATCTTCTTTACGCAAAGCTGCCGAGATTCTAACAGCAGTCAATCAGCAGCCGGAGTTGGCGAAAGAATGCACCAGCCTGGCTCAGGAAGTAGAAACTGCATTACAGAAGTACGCTACCTATAATCATCCCAAGTATGGCACAATCTACGCTTTTGAGGTAGATGGATTCGGTAACCAGTTATTAATGGACGATGCCAACGTACCAAGCCTGATTGCTTTACCTTATCTGGGCGATGTAGACATCAATAATCCTATTTATCAAAACACCCGCCGCTTTGTATGGAGCGAGGACAATCCTTACTTCTTCAAGGGCAAGGCAGGCGAAGGAATTGGCGGTCCTCACATCGGCTATGACATGATCTGGCCCATGAGTATCATGATGAAAGCTTTTACAAGCCAAAATGATGAAGAAATCAAGACCTGCGTGAAGATGCTGATGGATACGGAAGCCGGAACCGGCTTTATGCACGAATCTTTCCACAAGGATAATCCCAATAAATTCACCCGTGCGTGGTTTGCATGGCAAAATACATTATTCGGTGAACTCATTCTGAAATTGGTGAATGAAGGTAAGCTGGACCTACTGAACAGTATTCAGTAAGAAACTGATTTACACAACAATTTTAGAAATGGCGGATGTGCCATAACTCACCACAGATTACACAGATTAACACAGATTGAAATTAGACCATTGATTATCAGCATATATAATCTGCGATAATCTGTGTAATCTGTGGTGAAAAGTACTTTTGACACCCTCATCATTACTATATAAATATTTGCTTTTCAACCTCTCCCCAAAAGATCGTTTATGCGATATTCTCAGAAGCGCTGAACCATAAAGATAAATGGCACAGGAACGGCTCTCTCCTCTTTCATCAACAAAACACATATTGCACATGACCCGACAACCTATTCTTGGCAACAGAGGGACATTACCTCCCAGTATGATTGATTAACAAAAAATATATTGAGCATTAAGATAAAAGTCTTATAATCGCCAAATCAAATAGTACAACCTAAAAAAACAAATCGTATAAATTCCATTTTGGGCAGCCTTTCAGGGTTGCCCTTACTATATTGTCCCTTTCAAAAACATTCTCTACATTTGCCACATTAGGAATGTAATGTGTTGATGATATGAACGGACAAGCCAAAATAGAACTCATGCTCGAACTTAAAAACAAAGTTCGCATGGGCCTAAACCAAGCAAAGAAAGACACTTTCAACAGTGTCAATGCTATGCAAACCAAAATGGACTCTCTCAAATACAATTTTGTGAAGAACAGCAAAGCCATAGCAAACGAGCTACCAATCATAGGTAGTTCCCTCAGACTCGTGTCTAACCCTTTGACACTTGCTACAGCCGGCATACTTGCAATAGGGAAAGGCATAGACTATACCACCAAGAAAGCCGCCGACTTCAACTCAGAATTCCGTGGCCTATCAAACCTCAACCTTGACAAAAGCAAGAAGGAGATTGCCTCTTTACGCCGCATGGTATTAGGCACAGCCTACAACAAAGGCTTTGATACCGCACAAACCATCACTGGCTACTTCGACGTACAAAGTACTACCGGTAAGTTCGGCAGTGAAGTCAGAAGCATCGTAGAAAAACAAGGTGAATTCGCCAACCTGATGCAAGCCAACTTCAACGAATACATAGCCGGAACCGCCAAAGGTATGGCCAACTTTGGCTTCGGTGCAGACAAACTAGATGAATTCAACCGTTCTGCCTACGCCACCGTCAAAGTCGGCGTAACCACCTTTGACCAACTCGCCAAAGTCCAATCAGTCTATGCAGGTGCCGCTGCTGCCAACAATCAATCCTTCGACACTGCCAACAAACTACTTGCTTTGTTCACTGTAAAAACAAAGTCCGTTGACGAAGCCGCCACACTTACAAAGTCCATGTTCAATGACCTCACTAAAGACACTACTATAAAAGCATTCAATAAAGTAGGCATCAGCATATACGAAAACAATGGTAAGATCAGGCAAGCCGATACCCTCATGCTTGAATTAAACAAAAAGTTTGCAGGCCTCGACAAAGACAAGAAAATAGTAGCCCTCAAGAACCAATTCTCCGGTTCTGAAGGGCTCATAGCCATGATACAAGCCGCTACAGATAAAAGTGGTCAACTTCAAAACACCTTCAATAGCTTCAGCGAAACAAAGTTAGACATGGACAAGGCCATAGAACTAACAAAGAATGATCTCAACTATAAAAACGAAATTCTACGCAATAAGCTGAATGCAATGGAAATAGAGATAGGTACCTCACTACTTCCATTAAAGTACAAGATAGCAGAACTAAAGCTTGCAGCCATAGAACTAACGAATGCTCTTATGTTAGGAGCGAGCGGAGAGCATGCCAAAGGCGCAACACAAGTAAACGAGAAATATTCCGGAATATTACAAGATGCCCAGAATATGGATAATGCCACATTCCAACAAAAGTTAGCCGATTTAAATGTTGATATCAAACGAGCTGAAAGAGGTTGGAGTTCTTATGATGCCAGAACTCAAATGATGTTTAGCCATCTTCTTCGTTTCCAATTTGGGAAAGCACTCGAATATTATAAGCAACCTTCCGGCGATACCTTCGGCGGCATGCTCACCCAACTCACAGGCATAAAAAGTGAATTTATCAAAGCTTGGAAGTCCGGCAACAAAGGCAAACCAACAGCCACCGTCACCCCATCGCACCCCCCTTTAGCCACCAATCCTACTACCACCACGCCTCCCATCAGCACCGGCGATGGCATCGGTACCGTTGTCGGCTCCGCCCGCCAAATCCGCAGCCTCACCGTCAACATCGAAGCCTTCAACAAAGGCGGCATCAACACCGCCAACACCACCCTCCACCACATGGAACCCAACCAGATAGAAGAATGGTTCACCGAAATGTGCATGCGTGTTGTCCGCAGCATTGAGTCCACCTATTAACCACCATTTAAACCACGTTTAAACGCCATGCAAACTGATTTCAACGACCTCATCCGCATCTGTGATAATATCAACCGTACCATCACCCGCATCCCCCATAAAGCCGCCGTTCTCGCCGTCAACTTCTCCAAAGAACGCTTCATCAAAAAGAACTGGCTCAACGGGCGCGAACGCCCATGGCCCAAAACCAAGAAACGCAAAGGATCCACCCTCATAAAAAGCGGACGCCTCAAACGAAGCATCCGCCAAGTTCATGTTGGTACCGATTACGCCATCGTTGGCACCGATGTTCCATACGCCCGCCCTCATAACGACGGTCTCACCATAGAAGGCACCGAACAAGTCCGTTCCTACGACCGCCGCTCCCATAAACACAAATCCTACATTCGTTCCGGCAAGCGTATCAAAGCCGGCACCGTCCGCGCTCATGCAGTAAAAACTCATGCCCGCAAGTACAAACGCAAATTCATTCAACGCAAGTTCATTGGACAATCCCAACACCTCACCGGTCAACTAACAGAGATGATTCAGTTCGAATTAAAAAAATCGCTTTATTAAATTGAGTTATGAAAAAATCGCTTTGTGTTCATAAATTCTTTTGTAACGATACTATTAGCATTCTATTTTTTCTATTGCAGATATTGATATATTGTAATAACTTTGCAGAATAACTTTTAAATTTATTATTATGGCACTTTACAAGATTAATTTTACCCTAAACGGTGAGAGGCTTTTCACTACAGGAGAATCCAGTTATCCAACCAAAGAAGATTTAGCCAGTGGCAATTACAGTCAAGATATAGCATTAACTAATGCAATGATATTTATCGCAGGCTATAAGGAAATTAAAGGAATCGAAGGGGATGTAAATCCACAAACGGTAGCATTTATTATAGAACAAAATTAAAAACAAGTATATATGAAACAGATAGAAGAACTTATCAAAGCATATCAAGCCGAACTTGATTTTATTAACAAAACAATAGCTGAACTGGAATTTGTAATTAGCCAGTATAATAATATCAGTTTATATGACACAGAAAATGATTTTCTGAGATCAATACAAGATGACTTTGACGCAAACTCAGTCATGGCCACCTCTTATCATGCCAACCTTGAATATTTCAAAGAAAGGAAAGTCAAAGTAGAGGAATATCTCAAAAAAATAAACGCTTTAAAGTAGTCAAATATCAAGAAGGTTGTTTTTTATATTAAAAACATCACATATATAAAAAACAACCTTAACTAAAAACTAATCAAATACGTCTTTGATAATTCAAAGAGGGAGAAACCTACCTGATTACCCTCTCATCGTGTCTTCAAAACCATATAATTACCATCATCCGTATTATAGTTCACAAACAAGTTCCCATTTTGAATAGTACTAGTCAAGAGTACAGTCTCATCCGTCTTCTCCACAACATCAACAGAAAGTCCCTCCATAAAATCAGGCAGTTCCAAAGCAATTCTATTCTGCCTCGATTGGCAATGTGCATAAATTACATAACAATTTCCATCTTTATACCAAAACACCTGCCCCACGTTTTCTTCCGGGTCAAAATAACTAACATAGTAATTTATCTCCTTAAAATAAGTGTTAGGAAAGTTATAACCATCAGCAGCAAAAGCAGCTGTATTCACCGCCGCCACATAAAACTTATTTGTATTTGAAGGCGAAAGACTCCCCAATCTGAAATGAGCGTCAGTCTCGCCAACCGGAATATTAGCATTGCGTTTTTCCGTAGTCGTATCACCACTTACGAGACTTAACCCTGCCGCCATACCTACCAGATAACTATTATCCTCCGGATTATGAAGAAAAGCAACCAGCCTGTCTATCGGCTTATCAACATCCTTCAAAGATGTTGCATTACGATAAAAACTGTATGAAGGCGAAGAAGTTGCCGGAGAATGAAAAGGCTTGTCCAGCTCCTTACCGCTTCTCGCTGACGCTTTCGGGATCATAAACATTGCCTTATAATCCCCCTTATCCAAAAACGTCTGTTGTTGCGTAGCCCCGTAGCTTTGACACTCAACCTTTCTTCTGATATCTATCGTAGTATTCACACAGCATTGAGCACCTTTAAAATTATAACTCCACGTGAACCTTGCCATTTCAAGAACTCCATTCAAATCAGGAGTCGGAAACCAAATCTCAATAGATGCCGGATCATAACCTATCTGACTTTCCGAAGCACTGAACTCATCACAATAGTAATCCCCAGCAGCCGTTATTTCCTGCCCGTCAACACCGAATTTTCTATTGTACGATTTCATTATTGGTCTCAACTGCGTTGATGATAGATTCGTCGCCTGAAATGTACTTGTTACAACCCCTCCACTAATATGACGAAAAGTTACAATAGCAGTATCGTTAGGTGTTTTCCAGCCACGCGTATCATTACCTTCTTCCCCCCTTATTATCACAGGAAGCAACGATATGACATCCGGCGTAACATTCCCGATAGTATATTCTCTATTGAGCTGGTCTTTCCATTTGGCTCCCACATCAGCCGAAGTCATGCCAACCGTGTTACTTATTCTTGGTATAACATACCCATGTTGCGCAAACAAATGCCAATACACCGAACTATTAAACAACGGTGCAGTACTATCCGAATGACTTGAAACCAAATGCTCAGAAGTCATAAGTTCACTATCGGCAAGCATCGGGTCACCAACATAAGCCGCCTTTGGAGAGATCAACCCATTAACGTTAGTGTAATACACCAATAAAATGTCCTTTGTCTTCTTCTTGTTATAAGAAGTCCTGATATAAAACAAATCATTACCAAGAGCCGTTTCCACTCCATACAAATGAACCTTCATCAGCTTCTTTCCGCCACTACCGCCTTCCTTAAGCTCTTTAATATCATTCCGCATTTTAGAAAAATCATAATACGAACCTACGATAACCTGTTTTAAAGCCTGTGTATTTGAGTTGTTGGCATTAATCAACAAATAAGCCGAACTAAGAGGAGGATGCAACGGTTCGTTCGTCAGCACCTTGCCACCTCCTGCAGGTGTCTGAAAATAATACTCACACCCCAGCCATACATCATTCGAGTCATAATAATGAGCAAAAGCAATACCCGTATTTCCCCCGATTCCTGAAGAAAACACAAGCGACTTTTCTAAACAGTCAGCAATATCAAACCTCGCATAATGAAAACTTGCATTTGCCCTCACTGTACCGTCCAAATGAATAAAATAACCGGCTGTATCCGAAACCTTCTCCACCTCCTCATAAACGGCTTCCCTCAAAACCCCTTCATGCTTCAATACCGTACCATTCTGAACAATTCTCAGTTTCTTCAACCCCTTCGGATTATCCACCTTCTTGAACAAAATTCCGCAATAGGTCGCACCTGAAACATAACTTCCGGTTGTATTATAACTCAGATAATTCGAAGCCTTTATCTCATCAGATTTATAGAAAACAAAGAAAGCGGCAATTCCATTTTCCACAATCAAAGGATCAGTGCCAAACAGCTTTATTACGCACATATCAAAGTTCGCACCATAATACATATTACCGGTCACTTTGGGTACTGCTTCTCCGATTGAAATATATCGGTCATAGAGCACAAACGGTTCCCCCGAGAAAGATGTCACATCACGCATCTTTGTATTTACCGGTGCAATATCATACCTGTTCGTATTCTTTTCAGATGATATAGTAGCCACATACGCATCATTATAAACTATCCTGCAATTTACATAAAGTACAGAAGCAAAAGTTGAAATCAACAACACCCTGTCAACGTTTATCTGATTACCGTTCGTATAATCATACTTATCCAATACATTTGTTCCATCCGTTAAAGATACACTCCACATATTACCGGATGTCTGCGAAACAATATGCAACATATTATTTCTTAAATCCGTAACATCCAGTCTATAACACTTGTAATTAGCGTTTGTTACCAAAGCATTTGTGAGAGGGTTAAACCATTGTCCCTCCAACAGTTCAGGAGATAAAACCTGATCATCATCCTTAACCATCAACGTATACGAATCCGAAAAAACTGAATCCAACGCCAATCGTGTAGACATCACCGTGTCAGCCACAGCATTCAGTTCACTCCTGTCAGCACCCGACGAAATTTGCCTGACACGCATGTTCATATAACCGTCTGGGTTATTTTTTTTCTCCAAATCA
This sequence comes from uncultured Bacteroides sp., assembly GCA_900555635.1. Lineage (GTDB taxonomy): Bacteria > Bacteroidota > Bacteroidia > Bacteroidales > Bacteroidaceae > Bacteroides. The sequence goes on along the minus strand of USLU01000016.1, from coordinate 64,082 downwards.
ACGATGCACAATTTCGCACCGTCTGGTATCGCAAAAGATGACGAAGAGGCACCAATGTAAGATTCTGCTGTCGGTTGCAAGCTACTAAACCATGCTACCAGACAAACCACACAACCGGATATTTCCAAAGCTCCTGAAGCGCTGAAGATTTGTACCCATGCGCAATCATACTCCAAACTTTCAACATACCTTGTAAAAACACCACCGGACGCAATATTGACCAAATGGTTATAATCAATGCTCGCATATCCGCCGTATGATCTGTCAGGAAGAAACTTGTAGGGCAATTCAGCTATTTCACCTCTGCTAGCATACCCCGCATCCACCTTTGTCACCAGTTTCCATCCCGGCTTTAAGAAAGCATACACCTTGTTATTATCCACTCCGGTAGCCGTACCGTCATAAACAACCACCAAGTTACCCCGTTTCAGTTTGTTTCCCCATAAATCCACCGGCGCCACAGCATCCGCCTCCATAGCCACCACCGAAGTATAAACCTTCCTTATACCCAGCGTCCCGCCATTCCGTTCCACCTCCTCCGCATATTCCACACTATCATACATCAGGTTACCCACCTCCATCGGACCGATAGACTCTACATTTGTCTTTTCCGCGAGCGCTTTGGCTCTCTTTTTTATTTCCGCACTCGTTACCATATCATCTAAGTATTACATTCCTTAATACAACCCTGTCAATACACTCCGTACCATCCACATAATACAAGCAGCAAATGCCGCTAGCAATATTATCTATCAACACCACAGCTTTATTACTCAGTTCATCCACTGCTATACCGGTGTAGACTCCTGATACTCTAGTCGTAGGAAAATTGTACAGTACATTATCCACCGAAGTACTCTTAGATAAACTTATCCGTATTTCACGCCTACCTCGCATCATCCGTTCCTCTATGCTGCCTGTCACCCCGGCCACAAGAGTTCTGACCTCCGACACATTCCACAATACCTCGCCACTCAACACATCCGCCAGCCTCTTCGCTTTCACTATCTCAATATACTTATAAGCGCCCTCCACACTATTTGCCAAATAAGCCTCACATCCCAGATACACCTTATGCGTCTGAGCATCCTTAAATTCACGTCCCTCACTTTCCACCTGCCTGAAGCACAAATACCTTGCCCCCGAAACACTCAGCTCTTCAGCCACCGTTAACACTTCCCCGCCTATACATACCGCACCTTTGGTCACATACCCCGGCACAAATCCTTCTTTTTCAGATTCTATGCCATACAGTACGCAATCCTTTCCATTCGTCACCCCTTGCACAAGGCTCCCAATCGCCTCCGTGTAGCAATCTTGTAGAAAACCGAAGTCACCCGTCGTCAACGGCTGTCCCCCTTCATAAGTCAACAATCTATTCATACTCGTACACCTTTATTACATATCTCCGCCCTGCCGGCTTGTTATATTCCACAATCGTTTTAATACTCTCCAACTCGGCCTCCAAAAAGGAAGGCACATTCACAATGTAATCACCATCAGCCTTTCCGTCACCTCCGGCCGGAATATATAATATCTCATTTTCATCACCGCCAAATACCATCGCACTCCCTTCCGGTTGCGGATAAAGAACACTACAGCTTCCCATCAGGTCATCCGTATCACTCAGATAAATCTCCCCGTCCTGCAGTTCAAAAGCGTCATTCAACGCCTTTTCAATATAAATCACCTGTCCGTTCACATTCAGCCTGCTCAGACTACTTCTCCTGAACGTCCTGAAAAGCTCCGCCAGCATACGAAACGGACACAGCAACGCACGCAAAAATGCGAACAACACCCTTTTTCGCAACAATGGCGGCAAGAGCTGTAACCCCAACTTATAAACATCCACATTATACCACATACGTAATCAAACTATCAAGTCCGTCACTCACAAAACATCCCGCCGTCGCCGTATAATTATTACTCACCACTTCCACATAATCATCCGCCGATGCACTCTTCACCTTCACCCACGCCAGCGTCACATCCACCACACCCTCCACCATCTGTATAGCGTCCACACACCTCGTTTTATTAAAAGTCCCCCCATACACAATCCCCGCCAGATAAGCATCAACCGCCTCCACCACCGTGAGCCTCCCGTCATCAATGCGTCTTCCGTCCACACCTACAACCTGCGGGTCCACCTGCACCGTAGCTGCCACCCGTATACTATCAGCCTCCATACTCTTCACATCCAATATCACCCCCGCCACCTTTACTCTGTTCATATAACTCCTGAAAGCCGTCATCACCCCCTCCTTAAGTACCATTGGCTTTCCACCCGCATCACCCGACACAAGCATCTGTATGCTTCCTCCACGATCTTTCACGGCACAATACTTCACCACCCGTTTCCTCTCATCCGCAGTAGCGTAGCAAAACTGTCCCGCCGCCTCGTCATACACCAACGCGTCCCCATACTGAAAACCCATCGCCTGCGTATGATACCACCTCACCGTCGGAACCACATTCTGAGCAATCTGCTCATTCACCTCAGCCTTAAACAAGTCAAACAGCGTTTCCAATGTCCATGCCGCCATCGCCACCACATAGAAAACCACCGCCTCCACCGACACCCTCGAAAACACATCCTCAAAGCTTCCCGTTCCTGTAATTCCATATTTCTCCCGAATCACACCATCCCTCACAAAAGCTTCTGTCATCTGCTTCTTTATCTCCTCCAACGTTCTGGCCATACCCATATCTGTTTGAACTATTTGAACTCTGTTGTAAACTGCCCCGTAAACACCCTCAAGCGAATCTCCGAATCACTTCCCGCATTCGTCGCCGGACAAATCCGGAACCGTTTATAATACTCGCTGATGCCCTTCACACCCGCCACCTCTTCCGGCGCCTCCAATATTCTCCCCGCATCCGGCACGTCCGCCACCCCCATCCGGTTCGCTTTCGCCAAGGCCACCACCCCCTGAGCGCTCCCGTACACCTGCACGGCCACATCCACCAGCGACTGTCCCGCCAATACCGTCACCTTCATTTTTCTCCCTTCTTCACCTTATACCTGAACCATATCCCGGCACCCGCCACCATCACTATCCACGCCACCCAGCCGCTCGTATAAAAGAACGCTTCACCCATCCGTTTCTTTTCCACCACCGTCCTCACATTCTCCTTCTTCACCACCTCAGCCGTCTCTTTCCGTTCCCTCCATAGTGTATCACGCTTCTCCACATGGATAAACATAAACCTCACCACCATCGGCACACTGTCCTTATTCTCAATCGAATGATACAACTTTCCGCCTCTCACCGCCGCATCACTCCGTGCATACGACGTTTCCACATGCGAAGCGCTGTCCGCCACATTGCTGCTCCGTTCCATCAGCCCCCGCATCATCATCAAGCTGTCCCTGTACACCTCCGTCCTTCGCTCATACCTCGCCGCCAACTCCTTCAGCTCACTCGCCAGCTTCGTATAATCCGTCTGCTCCCAGCTCACCTTCCGGGTCTGACACCCACACAGGCACATCACCACACAAATCCCCCACAAAATTCCCATCTTACTCATACCACTCATTTTTCAGGTTTCACAATCACCGTCCGCAGAAAACTCACAAACTCATCCTTCACCTCAAAGCAAGGACATTCCTTCAGCCACTCCTGTCGTTCCACAATCCCATTTCCGTTCTTGTCCGGACTCGTATCCCGGTGTCCCAGCACATCCACAATCTCATACCGCTGGCAGATATCCGCCACCAGTTCCCTCATAGCCACCTTCTGTGCCTTTGTCCGCATATCTTTCGCCTTTCCCCTCACATCCAGTCCGCCCTCATAACAAATCCCTATCGAACAGCGGTTATAACTGACCTTCTCACCCGGCACCACGCAATTATCATGCGCCCCCATTTCATTCTCAGCCCTCATCTTCACCACCCGTCCATCTTTTCTGATATAGTAATGATACCCCCATTTCCCGAACCCGCGGGCCACATGGCTCTCATTCACCTGCTTCTCCGTGAAATCCTTATCCTCACGAGTCGCCGAACAATGTATCACAATATAACTTGGCTTATTCATCCTTCTTTTCCTCCCTGTTATTACCGTTTAAATACCGTTTAAATCTATAGCTGTAATCCACCCCGAACAATGCCCCCGCAAACGTAGAAATCTCACCGTATGCCACCAGTACCGAGTTATGAATCTCCCCCGTAGGAGCCACCCAAAACCCGCAAAAAATAAGCACCAGCCCCGCCAGCGCCAGAAACACCGCCACCCCCAACTGCACATTCAATCTCTTTCTCATCCTTACCTCCTTTCACTCACTTAGTATCAATCACCAGTTCACCCGTATCAGATACCCGTACATCCGCCCTATACCCATCCAATTCCAATTGTGTCTGTACCTCCGCCCGCATCTCCGCCGCCCGTCCCGTACTCTTCAGAAACCTTTCTCCAACTCCCAGCACCGGATAATCCTTGAAATCTCCTTTGTTCGACCCCACAATCAGCGCCACATGGTCATAATCACTTTCCTCCACCACCAGTCCCTGCGTTATCAGTCCTTCAGCATCCTTCACCACCTTCACCATCAGTTCCCCCCGCTCATCCCGCACAATCCCCCGTCTTCCCATTATTTCTCAATTCTTAATTTTCAATTCTCAATCTCCTCAGTGCTTCACCCTCTCATCCTCATAATCCCCTCTATCCAGTCTCTTCGCCTTCGATGCAACTACCGCCGCCGTCCCCGTCTGAGCCGTCGCCGACCCCGCCGTACTCACCCGGTGCGTATGCCCGTTAAAAGCCTCCACCAGTCCGTTCACCTTCTCCGTCAGCTTCGCGATATCAATCATCCCACCCAGTTTCCCGCCATTCATCACCACACCGCCCGAAGACATATTCAGCGTCACATCCCCCGTCTTGATCTCCACCCGCTCAATCTTCGACGTCGCCACTACCATTCCCTCCGCCATCCCCATTTGCAGCACCATCACATAACTGCCCACAGCCGGTATTACCCTGAAAAAATCCTTCACCCCTTCATCAATCACCGCGTTCAGCCTCACCTCATGCAGTTCCGGTTTCCCGTCCCGCTCCACCGTGCACGTCCCTTCCAGTGCATTCACATCCTTCACCGTTCCCACATCCACCCGGCTACCCATACCGCCGCCACCCGCCGCCCGCCTGGCCAACGTCTCAATCAACTGTTCAAAAGCCTCTTCCGCATTCATTCCACTATATACCCCAATCTGTTAACCCGTTCAAAATAAGCGTTCCCATACCTCACGGTCACATTCTCTACCAGATACATCCCGTTCCTTTCCGGTTCCCGTGCCGATACCAGCTTCAGCGTGTCACCCGCATTCGTCCGTGGCAGCCCGAACCCCGTCACCGTCCCCTCAAACCCGTCATACGACACCCGCTTATACTCCGCCAGTGCCAGCTCCCTCAACTCCTGCGCCGTTTTATTCGTGTAACTCAGCGTCTTCACCGTCACCCACTGCTCCTTGCTGCCCACCGTCTCCGTTATCTTCTTTCCGTCCCGGCTATAGCTCACGGCTTTCACCCTGATATGCTTATCCTCCTTGCGTTTATATTTCAGACTGCTCTTCTTCACATTCTGCGCAAAGTCATACACATGCACCTGCTTCGCCGTCGCAATCTCATATTTGAACTTACAGATCAGCTTCTGTCCCCGTATCACCGAATAGAACCCATACTGCTCTTTCAGTACCCTCAGCACCGTCAGCGTACTCTGATTGTCAATCTGAAACTTCCCCAGCTTCGCCTCATGGCACTCAATCTCATATCCCGGAGCGATATATTCCAGCACCTCCTTCAGCGTCACCTCCTTCCAACTCTTCACAAACGAGTTCTGCCGCATAAAGAACGTCTCGTCATCCATGTGTATCCTCATCGGAAACCCGCTCTCAATCTCCCTGATATACCCCTCAAACTCCGTCTCCAGTGCCCCGTTATATCCCAGTTCCAGTCTCACCCGGTCACCCACAGAAATAAACTCCCTAAGTTCACCCTCCTCGTTTCCGTATCGCCGTGGAATCACCACCGTAGCCTTGTCCCCAAGCGTCTCCACCGTCTTGCTTATCTCCGCTTCCGAAATCCGGTCAAGCACCATCTTCCTGCCGCCCGCCTGCGGCTCAATCGTCAGCCGCGAACACAATTTCAAGTACAACATACACCTATTGAACTATTGAATTAAAGAAAACACCGCCGGCTTTATACTCTTCGCCACCAGCGAATACTTCACCGTGTCCGGAAATCCCTCCACCGGCTCCATACTCTGCTCCTTAAAATAAATCGACTTTATCCCCAAATCCAGCAACAGCGGGCACGCCACGTCTATCACATCGTTAATCTCAAAAAACTCCGCCATCTGCTTCACCTTTTCCCCCGGATACCCATGCCCGTCCATGTCCACCACCAGCCCGTTCAGTTCAATATCCCACGAGTTCACCCCGAAGTTCTCCACCACCTCCGCCTCATTTCCCCCGTCTATCACCGTCACCGTAATATTCTTGGTTCTCCTGAACCTCATCAGCGGGGGAGGAGCGAACACCCCCGAGGTATTTTCCTTCAGGCTTCCGAACGAAAAATCCATCTCCGTCTCCCCATGCTTCATCACCATCTCCGCCCAAGTCCAGTCCGCGGGCCCATGGCCCGCCGCGTCATACTTCGCCTCGCCGCCCGCCGTGCGGCTTTTCCATTTCGCCTCGTTAAAAGCGATCCCCGCTCTGAAAATCCCCGCATTGGCCAGCCCTTCCGCTTCTCCCGCCAGTGTTCCCCCAACAAATCCCCAGGCACTCTCATACCTCGCTATCAAGTCTACAATATACCTCATATCCTTCTATTCATCCGGTTTCACACCCAGCATTCCTCTTCTCGCCAGCCATTCCATCTGCCTCACCTTTTCCGCCCATACCTCGTCCGGCAGTTCTTCCGGAAACGGAATATGAAACCACAGGCTCAACATCGCGTTATACTTCCTCACATAATCCCTGTTCGTCGTGTCCAGCAGCGGCGGGCATCCGTCTATAACATCTCTACTTCGGGCTTCTGAAAAGGGAGCAAGTCCACCACTGCAAAGTATGCCTGATAGAACAGGTTATCATCCGCCATCACCGCATCCACATCCGTCAGCACACAGTTTCTCACATAAATCTCCTTCGCCTTTCCCGGATTCGTCGTTTCCCACTTGTCCGCCTCGCTTATCACCTTCCGGTCCGGACTCTTCACCAACACCTCCAGCGCCACCGCCTTCCCGTCAGCAGCCTTCAACGCCACCCTTGCCAGCTTACAACCCGGACACTCCATTTTCTTTTTCTCAATAAATTCCTGTGTAAATTCCATAACCTTCTACTTTTTTGTTATTACTAATCATTTCTACTCAACTACTTACTACTTGACTACTTACTACTCCTCAAGCATTATTATACTCTATCTCCAGCACAAACAACTCATACTGCTTGTTCAGCCCCATTTCCGTATTCACTTCCCGTCCCTGGCTTTGAAACTTCGCCAGTACCGTGTCATTCACCACCTGATTATACCCGTCCACAAACGTCACATTGATAGGAAACGGCTTAATGCTCAACAAATCCCCGCCGCATGCACCTTCCAGTGCCACCGCCTGATTCATCATCATCGTTATACTTCCCGTATGGTCTATCTTCCCCATACTCCAGCTCGTCGCCCTTCGGCTGCCTATCGTATGATTCTTCTGGTGTTCCTGCGTCGTACCATATTCTATTGCAGTCACCTCCTCCCAAACCTGTCCCAGCGCCGTTATCGTGGCATCCCCACCATCATACGCCTTTCCGTCTCGTCTTATCTTCATTTCAACCTCCTTGTTACCTTGTTAACTCGTCACCTTGTCAACTCCTAAACTCAAATACTACTCTTCACATTCACCGTCCCCTCAATTCTCCCGATGCACCCCATCGGCACCCAACGGAAATACACCTCCAGCGTCCGTTCCCCGGTCATCAGGTTGCTGTCCTCATCCACTTCCGTCTCTCCACCGCTCAGTTCCTGCTTGGCCGCCATATTCGCAAAGATGTCGTTACCGATGTCCTCAAAGTACTTCACCATCCCCGTAGTCAGCTTCCCCGTCACCGGGTCCACCGGCACCGTACTTTTCACCTTCTGCTGATAAGCCCCATACAATTCCCTGATCACCTTGCAATTCGTCCGGCTCATCGCAATCGTACTTTCGCTCATATTCCCATCCTTGTCCACCACAATCCGTGCGCACACATGGTCATCATTCAGGCATACCACCCCAGAATAATATTCCCCCAGAATATAACCCTTTCGGTTCAGCCCCTCCAGTTCCTTCTCCTTGTCCTTCACCCGTTCATGGCTACTCAATCCCGCGTTCACCCAGTTCCCCCGGTTCGCATCCGTCAGCATCATTGTCGCCACTTCCCCGATATTATACGACACCGGTTGAGCCGCCATACATCCCAGCAAACTGCCCACAGCCGCATACTTCTGTTCCATCCCCGTCAACTTCCCCGCAAAGCTCCAGTCCTGACCGATCATCACGCTCACCTGCGGGCAGTCCAACGCGGCACCTTCCACTTTCAGCTCTCTCAGGTTCGCCATCGTAGCCGCCGTCACATCGCCCAACCCCGCACATTCCAGCACCGCATGCACCGGTCTTCCGCCTTGTCGTGCCCAGTCAGCCAGCAACTGCGCTTCCACAATCGCCCCCGTCATCTCATCAGGCATACCATCCACCAGCGTCACTTTATCCGGCAAATAGCAAAAACCTACATTGAACACCTGTCCGTCACTCTCAGCGATCAGTTTCGTTACAGCTTCATCATTGATCAAGTCCGCATACTTGTCACCTTCTCCCTTGGCCACATTCAGCACATACAACTGCGTTCCCTTGCCACCCATGCGGAAGTACTCCGTAACATGATGATACAGCAGCGCATTCGCCGCCTCACTGATACCGTAAGCCGCCATATCATTCACCGAAGCCAGCAACGCGTACTTACCTTCCGCCAACGTAGTCTCTCCGCTACCCACAGCCCCAAAGTACCCTACAAGTGCCGAAACCTTCTCATAACCGCCCGCAGCGTTTCGCCCCACTTTTCCCTTCTTGATATTTACTCTACTCATCGCCTTCAGTCTTTTCAGGTTTCTCTTCCGTTTTCGCCGTTTCCTCCTCCAAGGCATCATACGTATGGGTAGCCACCTTCTTCTTGTCACCGCCTTCACTTGCCACCGCATACGAATAATTCGTGAAATATTCTCCCTTTGTATTGCAGTACAGCCTGTCCACTCCCTGCTCCTTACAGATGCGTTGCACCTCCGCCACCGCTTTCGTCACTTTCTTTGCCATATCACTTCTTTTTTATTACAGGGTAGGGGAGCAACCCCCATACCCCTCCATTCAACTTAAAAACTTACCAACTCAAAAACTCAAATCACTTCCCCGAAACAATAGCGCCCACCGCACCTTCTTTCTTCTGCGGCAACGCCACAAATCTCGTCGTGAAGCTCACCAGATTCCGCTTGTTCACCGGGTCATTCTCCGCCTTGCTGTAGTACATCTTCGTTCCGCCCTTGCACTTAAACATCCGCGGCACATAGAAGAACACCGACGCCTCAAAATCATTCGCCGTAGCCACCGACCCGAAACTCTTTTTCTTCTTTGTCGTACAGTCAAACAGCGGACAATTCACCGCCTCATAAATCTCAAACCCGTACATCTTCATAATCACCCCCGTCGAGTAGTCATGATACTGGTTCTGAAACTTCTGGTCTATCTCCAGCAAGTCCGCCACATGGTCACTACAGAGCACCAGCCTGCGTCCCTTCTTCGGCACCTTCAGTTTGTCCAGCTTCCGTCGCAACGCAATCACATCCAGTCTCGTCAGTTTCTTGCGTCCGTCCTCATCCGTCGCCCCCGTAGTCAGCAGCACAGGCGTCTCCGCTGTATTCTCCGCCGGAGCAAACGCATGCACCGCCTTGTCCAGCATCGTCTCGCTCAACCGGTTCCCATGTCTCGTCTTCACCAGCCCCATCTTGTCGTATGCCAGCGCATACAGTTCGTCATCCGTCACCTGTGTCGGCTTCGTCTCAAACTTGCTCAGTTTTATCGACACATCCCCGTCTTCCAGCTCCTCAATCTCTAGCGGATAAGTCGTGTTATCCACCAGCACCGTCGGGTCTCCCGACACATCACTCAGGTGCACCACATCATTCTCCGCATACTGGCTGAAGTCCGGCACCCCTTCCAGAAACGTCCCGTCCAGCGCATGCGTATAATGCTCCACCACCTGCCGTGTCCACACCTCCACATACACTCCCGCACGCAATCCGTTCGGCAATCTCACAAAATAGGCACCCACGCCTACAGCCACCATCCCGATAGCCCCCAGCCAAGCCGGCACTCCGATACACGAAGCAAGTACCCCGCCCATTACCGTACAAACCAACAGCCCTATAAAAGCCATCACAATTCTAATAATCTTCTTTTTCATCTTCACAAATTCTTCTTTTTTAAACACTGATTATTTACCCTTTAAACGCCGCCTTATACAGCGCCTCAAACTTCTCCGGCTCATTCTTCGCCATCGCTTCCAGCCCCCGCGGGTCTTCCTTCTGCCACTGTTCCCAGCTCCAGTCCGCACGCGCTCCGCCTGCCGCTCCTGCCGCATTCGCAACTCCGCCTCTCGTGGCCGCCACCAGCGATGCCGCCGGCTTCATTCCTCCCAGCACCGTCTCCAGCGCCTCAATACCCGATTTCTCGCCGATAGCCACATACACAGCCGTCTGCTCCGCCGAAATCTTCTTCCCGTTCACCGCCGCGGCCACCGTGTCCGTTATCCGCTTCTTGTTTGCCGCCTGTATCGCTGCTTCCGCATTATCCGCCCTCTGTTTTTCCGAGTCCAGTTTCGCCTGTATAGCGTCCTCAATCTCCTTATCCGTGCTCTGTGCCGTTACGCCCGTCAGCCCGAACTTCTTAATCAAACCTTCCTTGTCCATCTCATTCTCTTTTTTATGGTTATTACTCTCTAAAATCACATGTTCCTCCAGGTTGCATTCCAAGCAAGCCGCAAACCGGCTATACAGCGCTTTGGGCGTCTGCGTCTTCAATTCCTCCGCGGATATCTGCGTCACGTCTGTAGCTATCGGAGCCACAATCCCGTCTATCAGTTTCGCCTCCATCGCCTCCTGCGCTGTAAACCAGTTGTCGCCTACCAGCAACTCCTCCATCTCCTTTTCACTCTTTCCCGTCTTGCCGGCATATATCTTCTTGAAATTCCTCTCCATACCCCGCAACCCTTTGGCCGCCTTCTCCAGTTCCGCCGCCGTCCCGTAGCATCCGCCTTTCGGCGCATGATACATCATATACGAGTTCTCACACGCATACACCTTCGTGGCCGCCGCCATCAGCACCGTACCCATCGAACACGACACCCCCGCCACAATCACGTTCACCGGCATCCCGCATCCCTTGATATGGTTATAAATCAGCGTCCCCTCCAGCACGTCACCGCCCTGCGTATGCAGCAGCACATTCACCTCATCCGCCCCTTTCCGGGCTTCCTCAAAGCGCATGATAAAGCTTTCCGCCGAATTCATCCCGTAGGGATAAATCTCACCGTACAACTTCACTTCTCCTGTCTTCTTCTCCTTCGCCATCGCGTCGCTTCTTTTTTCAGCAAACATAGCCCACTTTTCTTATCCTCACAACTATCCGTACACCCCTTGAACAAAGACTTTTAACCCTTGAACACATCTTTCTTTTTCAGCCGTTTACCCACCATCTTTGTCTAAAAAAGATAGAACTATGGCCGAAATAGGGAACGACAAGAAACGTGAGATAGCCGAAGACATGTACATACGTCTCAACCTCACCGGGCGTGAGATCGCCGAAAATTTAGGGATAACCGAACAAACCGTCAGCCGATGGAAGAAAGGCCGTGACGGCGAAAAGTCATGGGACGACCGCAAGACCGAAGCCTGTCTCACCCCACTCAAAATAAAAGAACTCCTCCTCAAGGAAGCCGAAAAGCTCGCCAAAGGGGAGGAGTCCAACGTCAAAGCCGACCAGCTCAGCAAAATCATGTCCGCCATCGACCAGCTCGACAAGAAAATCAATGTCCGCACCGTCATGGACGTCTTCCGCGAGTTCGACCTCTGGATGTCCGAGCAGGAACCCGCTACCGCCATTCAGTTCACCCGTTGGCACAAACTCTTCCTCCAGTACCGTGTCAGCCTCGAATCCTGATACAAACAAATCACTTATCACTAATAACTAAAACAATGGCCACCAGATACGACAAACTCCTCAACGATTACGACAAGCACTGCCAGCGCATTGCCCAGTCCACCAGCATTCGCATCAACGAAACGCCTGCCGACAAAGCCCGTCGCATGAAGGCCCTCGAAGCAGACTACATCAAGTGGTTCGAATACTATTTCCCCAACTATGCCAAGAAGAAATGCGCATGGTTCCACAAGCGTCTGGCAAAGGAAATCATAAAGAACCGCCACATCCGCGCCCTTGCCGAGTGGTACCGTTCTGCCGCCAAGTCCGTGCATATAGACATGGGCATCCCCCTTTTCCTCTATCTGGCAATGGACGACATGCACTACATGCTCCTCATCGGCGAAACCGAACCAAAGGCAAAGAAACTCCTTTCTTCCCTTCAGGCGCAGCTTCAATACAATCAGCGCATCATCAACGACTACGGCCACCGCTTCAAGTTCGGCGATTGGGCAGATGGCGACTTCACCACCACCGATGGTGTCAAGTTCACCTCTTTAGGCTTCGGGCAGTCCCCTCGTGGTGCCCGCGAAAGCGAGAACCGTCCGGACTACATCGTAGTCGACGACGTCGACAACAAGCGCCATGTCAACAACGACCGGCTCATGCGCGAAGCCATAGAGTTCATCACCGAAGACGTTTGGGGCTGTTTTGATTCCGACGAAGATGCAACCGACCGCTTCGTCTATGCCAACAACAACTTTCACAAAAACAGCATCACCAACCGTCTCCGCCAACTCTACCTGCAAGGACAACAACAATCCGCTCAGGAAGGGGACACCTCTAATTTCTACATTCTGCGTGTCTGTGCCGTTAAGAACCTCAACGACTTCACCCCCGAATGGCCGGAGAAAACCAGTGCCGAATACTGGCGTAAGAAATTCAACTCCACGCCCTACCGCTCCTTCATGCGTGAGTTCATGCACGTCCACATACAAGACGGTGCCGTCTTCCGCCACGAAGACATTATCTATGGTCCCATGCTCCCCCTCAACCAATACGACGGCCTCTGCTTCTACGGCGACCTTTCCTACAAAGCCGCCGGCGACTACAAAGCCATGCTCCTTGTCGGCAAAACCGACCGCCAGTACCACATCATCCATGTCTACCTTCGTCGGGGCTCCCGTGCCAAATGCGCCGCCTGGCTCTACGATCTCTACGAAGACCTCCGCCTCCAGCGCTTCAACATCTCCTACGTCATCGAAGGCCTCTTCGCCATGGACGAGTTCGTCAACGACTTCGACACCGAAGGCGACGAACGGGGCTACCACATCCCCGTCACCGCTGACAAACGTGGCAAGACCGACAAGTACGACCGTGTCGAATCCACCGCCGGCTTCTTCGAGCGCCACAACGTCATCTTCAACACCCTCATGCAGCAGAACCCCGATTTTATCACCCTCGTCGACCAGTTCCTCGCCTTCGAGCGTGGCTCCCAAGCCAACGACGACGGACCCGACGCCTGGCACGGCGCACAAGCCCGTCTCAACAAAATCACCTTTGTCGAGAAGTTCCAGCCTCGCACCATCAGCCGCTCCGAACGTCGTTCTAAATCCAAAAACAACTATTAACCCGCCATTGGCATACCGGCACATTGGCACATCACCACATTATTATGAACTTTATACAAGAAACAGATTACGAAGTACAGGCCCGCAAAGAAATCCTGAGCCTCCTCGACGATACCGACCAGCATACCGCCATCCTCAAAGCCGAACGTTTCGCCATCTCCCAGATACGCAAATACATCGGCGGCCGCTACGACTGCGACACCATTTTCTCCGCCACCGGCGATCTCCGCGACGACTATATCCTCATGATCACCATCGACATCACCCTCTATCACCTTTGGGCAAAGAAAGCCCCCCGCTCAGTCCCCGAACATCGCAAGGAGCGCTACTCCGACGCCCTCGACTGGCTCACCAACGTCGGCTCCGGCGAGATGCCCACCGACCTCCCGCAACTGCCTCCCGATACCTACAAGGGCGACCTGCGCATCTACTCACTCTACAAACCCAATAACAACAAGTATTAATCCCGCGCCATTCACGTTTAAGCGCATTTAAACCGATTCTTAAAACAATAAACCCTATGACTACCAAGCAAAAAAATAAAGCCCCGCAAAAAGGCGGAAAACAGCCCGATCTGATAATCACCAAAATCGTCAGCGAGTTCAAAGACCGCACCCGTGCCGAAATACGCAAATGGCGCCAAGCCCTCGAAATGGCCGTCGACATCAACGCCCCACGTCTCTATCCCCTGCAGGACCTCTTCGACAATCTCAAAGACGACGGCCATTTCATCTCACAGGTCGAACTCCGCAAAGCCGCCACCCTTTGCGCCCCCTTCCATATCCAAGACCGCCGCACCGGCGAAATCAACGAGGACAAAACCAAACTCTTCATGACCGAATGGTTCTACAACTTCATGGAAGACGTCCTCGAAGCCCCGTACTACGGCTACACCCTGCTCGAACTCACCGACCCCCTCACCATGTCCTTCACCCTCGTCCCCCGTCGCAACGTCGTCCCCACGCTCTCCCTCGTCCTGCCCGAAGTCAGCGCCTCCACCGGCATATCCTACGCCGTCGGCTTCGAAGACACCCTCATCCACGTCGGCAAGCCCGGCGACCTCGGCCTCATGGCCAACATCTGCGGCCAGCTCATCTGGAAGCGCAATGCCCAGCAGTCATGGGCCGAGTTCTCCGAGAAGTACGGCCAGCCCCTGCTCACCGCCACCACCAACAAAACCTCCCAAGGCGACCTCGACAAAATCGAAGCCATGCTCACCGCCCTCGGCGAAGCCGCCCAAGCCGTCCTCCCCGAAGGCACCACCATCGACATCAAGCCCTTCGCCGGCTCCGACGCCTACCAAGTCTACGACAAGCAGATCGACCGCATCAACACCGAGATCGGCAAGCCCATCACCGGCGGCACCATGATCTCCGACAACGGCAGCTCCCGTTCCCAGTCCGAAGTCCACGAACGCAACCTCGACGGCAAAATCGCCGCCGCCGACCGCCGCATCGTCACCTTCACCGTCAACAACCAGCTCCTGCGCATCATGCAGGTCTGCGGTCTTCCCATCAACCCCGAAACCGACGAATTCATCTTCGACACCACCGTCCGGCTGTCCCTCAAAGAATATTTCGACATCGTTACCCGCCTCCTCGACAAAGGTTACCCCATCCCCACCAAGTGGATCAGCAAAACCTTCAACATCCCCATCGACGGCGAACCCAAACTCCTACAACAATCCCCGTCCTCCGGCCCGGCTCCCCAAACCAAAACCACCCCCGTCGGCTTCCTCGCAAATTTTCAGTAGGGGCACCCCGGAACATCACCCCGGCCGCGTGCCCCTCCCCACAGCCTCTTTATCCTCCCGTCCAAGGCTACTTTGCCCAAGGCCACGAGCTTCCCGATTTCGCCGACGAAATCGCCTCCCTCTGCGCCCGCATCTACCGCCAGCGCAAAGGCCCGCATCACGACCCCGAACTCCTCCATGCCACCGCCCGCACCCTCCTTCAAGGCGTCTACACCGGTTACGGCAACGATTTCGTTTCCGTCGACTGGAACACCCCCGACCACCTCATGCTCACCCGTCTCACCCAAAACGTCTTCAGCTTCTCCGCCGCCAAGAACTATCAGGAGCTCCGCACCATCACCTCCGCCCTCCGCGACGACGAAGGCCACCTCCGCACCTTCGCCGATTTCCGCGACCAAGTTTCCCTCATCAACACCAAGTTCAACGGCACCTGGCTCCAGACCGAATACGACACCTCCATCGCCACCGCCACCCAGTCCGCCCGCTGGCAGCAGTTCCAGGAACAAAAAACTCTCTTCCCATACCTCCGCTACCAAACCGCCGGCGACGAATCCGTCCGCGATGAGCACCAAGCCCTCAACGGCGTCACCAAACGCGTCGACGACCCCTTCTGGCGCACCTACTATCCACCCAACGGCTGGAACTGCCGTTGCGAAGCCATCCAAGTCCCCGACGACGACGTACAGGAAACCCCCGAAGGCACCTACGCCCGCCCCGTCGTCCCCCAACTCTTCCGCACCAACTGCGGCCAGACCGGTCTTATCTTCCCCCAAGGCCACCCATATTACAACGAAATCCCCGCCGGCGAAATACGCAAAGCCATCGCCTACCTGCCACCCCAAAACGCCTACCTCTACGGTCACCTCAACATCTCCGGCCGCCAAGTCCCCGTCCGTCAACACCTCATGCACGGCATCGACGAGCTTCCCGGCAACCTCGAAGTCCTTTCCGACCTGCTCCGTCTCAAGCCCGAAATCACCGAAGCCAGCCTATTGCCCGACATCCACAGCAAAGACAATGCTCTCAAGCCAAAGTTTTACCCCAAAGACTGGACATTCCACGACAAGAACAAAAACGCCGACTGCGTTATTCAATTCAGCAATAAAGAGGAGTGGGTTATAGATTTCAAACGCCTCGAAGGAAACGGAAAGCACCTAGCCCCGCACCTCGAAAAGGCAGCCCAGCAAGCCGACTATGCCATAATCAAATTATCCGCGATAAGAGAGGAGGGAGTAGACGGAATCCGAAGAACAGTAACCCGAAAAATGGAATCAACAAAACTCAAAGGAGTCATCGTAATCGACGCAGACGGTCAACTATTATACGAACAGTATAGAAATACAATCGGCGATTAAACAGTGCAAGCACTGCATAACCGCCGAAGGCTCAGTCGACTCGCAAGCCTACTGGCACAAAGATAGAAACAATATTCTAATTAACAACCAATTAAACAACATTTTCTTATGAAACTCCTATATCAAGCCATCCAGTCCCTTTTCAAGTCCCCCGAAGCCCTTCAGGCATTCCGCGAACTCAACCTCTGTCCCCCCGAATTTATCGACCTCTACAACGCCCAGCCCGAAGACCCCGAATCCTTCGAGTTCACCACCCCCGCCATCTTCATCGACTACTCCATCTCCTGGACCCGTTCCGGCACCACCCGCATCGGCACCCTCACCCTCGACCTCCACATCCTCACCGACCCAACTCCCGAAACCGACAACCTCACCGCCTCCCTCCAAGGCCTCGAAAAAGTCGACTACTACGAAACCGTCTCCAACCTCCTCGAAGACCTCTCCACCGCCGAAACCTCCGGCCTCGTCCTCACCTCCGAACGTCCCGTCGCCACCGACTACTTCAACTACCACACCATCACCTTCACATGCACCATCTCGCGAAGGCGTACAACTACAGTCAAGTCCAGTATTGATAATGTTCGGCTACTAAAGAAAAAGTACATCATTGAGTGAAATTAAGAACATATTTAACCAACGTTTAAAAAAGAAAGGAGGGGAACAAAATAGATAGAAAATAAAAAGGGGAATTTAAAAAGCCCCCGACCAGTTAGTAGTATCTCACCACGTACTAACAAAATGCGACGCACCGCACAGTCGAGGGCTAAATACCTTCTTCTGCGATGCGTCGCATTTGTTTCATACGTGGTGAGACCACAAAGATAGTAACAATTATAATAAAAACAACGATAATGAAAACGCCAATATCATATTATGGAGGTAAGCAAACCATGTTGAAACATATCCTGCCCCTCATTCCTGAACACAAACTCTACACTGAACCCTTTTGTGGTGGTGCAGCAGTTCTTTTTGCCAAACGTCCTGTTAACGCCGAAATCATCAACGACTTAAACATGGACTTAACTACTTTCTATTGGATGGCAAAAGTCAACTACAGCGAGTTAAAAACGGAAATAGACAAAACCCTGCATAGCCGTGACATGCACGCCCATGCAGCACATATTCTCAACTATCCCCAGTTCTTCAATCAAGCCCAACGTGCATGGGCTGTCTGGGTTCTTTGCAAAACAAGTTTCTCCAGCATGCTTGATGGCACCTTCGGATATGACTTCTCCGGTTGCATGCCCAAGAAACTGGCGAACGCCAAAGACGATTTTACTGAACATCTTTGCGCCCGCCTCGAACATGTCACCATCGAGAACCGTGACGCCTTGGAAGTCATCACTTGCTATGACTCCCCCGAAACTTTCCATTTCGTCGACCCTCCCTACATCAACAGCGACTGCGGCCACTACGAAGGGAGTTTCAATGAGCAAAACATGGAAGACCTATTAAAACTTTTAGAAGCCATCAAAGGAAAATTCATGCTCACTATGTTCCCCCTGCCAATGATAGAAGAATATGCCATCAAAAATAGCTGGCCCATTCACCGCGTCGAGCGCACTATCAGTGCCTCAAAAATAACCCGGCGCAAACAAGAGGAATGGATGATATGCAACTACGCCTCCCCACAAGCCAAACAGATATCTCTATTCTAAATAATAAAGGGTATCTAAACCATTATAAAACAGTTTAAATACCCTTTTCTTAATAAGAATAGACTTTCTAATTATTATTCTTGAAATATACTTTCAAAATATAACACAAAATAAAACGCTCAGAAGGGTCTAACTTGCATATTTCTCCTCCTTTTTCTCTGAATTTAAAGACTACATCTCCTGATTCTTTCATATTTCCTATCAATGAATAGTAAAACAGCTCTTCAATTACCTCTTCTACGTTAGAATTAAACCCCACATGTTCCAAATTTTCTTTCAAACTGGTGTAGGTAAAAGGCCTTTTGTCATCATATAATTTTAATACATTGAAAATACTATTTATTTCGGTAGAAGAGAATACAGCAGTTAGTTCATTTTGTATTTCTGATATTATTAATGTCGAGTAATTACCTAACAATATATTTATATCTGCACGACCTAGAGGGATTTCGAACTTATAAAGATCAAGATCCTTAAATATTAATATTAAATCTCTAGGACGAAAGAATGTGTGGTCAATAATATATTTAAAACTACTTTTTTGATTACTTCCATAAGGTAAAAATTCATTCTCATTAATAAAAGACTCCCACGGTCTTTCGCCAGCATCCCAGCCTTTCTTTGCAAAATTAGCCCTAATTCTTTTGTTTATAAACTGCTTTAGTTTTAAATTATCCTCTTGAGATCTGTATGCCTCTTCATACCAATTCAATTCTACTGCATACGATGCAAATATTTTAGCTGTATCTGCATTAAAACGCAAATGTTTGGCTATATCATTTCTTAATAAAATAATAACTTTCGAGTTAATTCCATTCCTGCCGAACACCTCATTATTATAATATTTAGCAACCCTAAGTAACTCTGCCAAAGAATTTAAACTAGAGTTTGATTTTCTTGAGTATCCAATATCTAAGTCATCAAATATTAAAATATAGTTATTTTCCTTATCTTGTTGCAGGATATTCAGTACTGCATCTTCCAAATAAGGCAATAACTTATAGAATTCCGCTTTAGTCTCTTTAATTGTCCATTTCTTATTTCCCGTGGCAGTGCAGAATCGCTTAAGATATTCGAAATTTACCTGAATTCCATTTTCTTTTATCGTTTCTAATACCTCAGCATTTTTGATATCTACAAAACCTCTGTTCCGTTCTAAAAACAATTTCAGATTTTTTCGCTCTTTAAGTCTGCTAGTGTTCTCATTTTGGCAGATAAGTTTTAGTAGTTGAGTTAATATAACCCATTTAAATAGTAATTCAGGTTGTAAATCGACTCCTTGCCCGACACCTATTTGCACTATTCGCTCAATATCAACATCCGTTTTTTTTATGAATGTAGCAAATAAATTAGGCTCATTAAATGCGATAGAATACATATTCTCTCCGATAGCAGACTTCCCGCTTCCTTTTCGCCCTATTACTATAAATTTTTCATAATTTAATTGCGATAGAATATCCAAGAAATCTTCAAACACTTCAGAAAGAGTAATTGCTGTATTATTAGCCTCACCTTCAGCTTCAGCTGCTCCCATAAAAAAGCCTGAAGTAGTCTTTTTTTTTTCAGCAACAGGCTTCGCTATTTTCTTATCAAAAATTCCCATTTTTATAATTTTTGCGATAAAATTACAAAAATATTTTAATGCACCAAGAAAAATATTCGATTTATCCATTATATCTGCATCTCTATTATAATTTTATTTATATTCTTTCACCTCTCCATCCGGCCGCCACTCAATCGTCACCACCGCCTTCACCTTCCCAGTCCCTTCACACTTCGGGCAAGCGATCTTCACCCGTTCATTCACCACCTCCGGGTCCCAAAACCACCCATTCCCCTGGCAATACCCACAAGAATACCCCTTGAACTCACCCGCACTTTCCACCCCTGTCCCAAAGAGAGGTGCCGTAATCAGCACCCCATTCTGTCTCTCACTCATACCCTCATGCCTCCGTCATTCCAAGTGGAATCACCTTCCACGCACCATTATCATCCTTCACCTCAGCCCTGACAAACTGCTTGCTCACCGCAGGCAGATACGCCTCCTCAATAATCTGTACCCCCTCCATAAATCGCTCGTTTCCGCTCTCCTCAGCCACCTTCCGCAGTTGCACCACCCGGCTCGCCTTCAGCGTTCCTTTCGCATCCCGTGCCAGCAACCTCATCACCATATTCACCAAACTCTTCGTCTTCGCGTCGCTCGCTAGCCCCTCAATATACTCCTTCACAATCGCAATTCCGTCCTCCACCGTGTCCCGGTAGCCATCCGTCACATACACACCCAGCGTCACCCGCTTCGTCCCCTCCTGATTCGTAAACGTATGGCTCCGCTGCTCATCCTTCGTCAGCTTCATCACCTCGCTCTTCATGTCAATCACCGCACGAAAGTTCGCCATCACTGCCGCTTTCCCCCGCTTGATCGTCTCACTCACCGACGCCAGCATAGGTATTGCTCCCTCCACCGTCTCATCCACCAAATCCCGGTACGCCTCCCGGTCACTCTTCGCCTTCTCAGCCGCCAGTTCTTTCTCCCGCTTCACCTTAAAGGCATTAAACGCTTCCAATTCCTCCACCGTCATTTCCACGGTCTGTTTCTCATTTTCCTTCATAATCTTCACATTTTAAAAGTTATTTATTAAAATCCTCATTCTCCTCCCTGAACATACTCAACTGCCTTTCCCGTTCCTCCCTTTCCCTGCGCATCCGCTCCTCCAGTTCCTTCAACTCCTTCACCGCAGGCGTCGCCAGATAATTATAAAACGTAGTCCGTCCAATCTTATACGTCGGATAAATATGGTTCTCATAGATATACTTGTCCGTGCACCCCCTCGTATGGTTCTGCATATAAATATCCTGTATATCCTTCACCCTCAGCAGAAAATTCCGTCTGTTATATCCTTTAGCCATAATCATTTTCATTAATTCGAGCCATCACCGGCACCGCCCCGGTCAGTCGCTCCGCTCATCACGGCCTCTCAATGGCATTCCCGCCGGCATCACCCCGGCAACTTCACACTCAAGCACCCCCGCCTGATCACCCTTCCCGTCTCCTCCTTCGCCTCGCTGCACGCCTCCTCAGCCCTTTCCGCTGTCTTCTGCTTCCTCACAAACTCACTATACACCCGCTTCATCTGCCCCTCCGTCATCTCATTCAAATCATCCACCCCCGCAGCCCTGCAAGCCGTCGCCACAATCTTCTGCAACCTTTCCCTCCGTGTCACCCCCTCATACAACCCCGCCTTCTCAAAATACCCCGCTACATTCGCAATCACCCGCTTCCTCAACTTATCCATCCGCTCAGCTTCAGCCTTCTCCTTGCCCTCATCCCGCGTCAGCCTCTTCATGTCCTCAATCATCTTCCTGTACACCTTCGGCGCCCGCTCATACAACTCACTCAACGACGTCCCCCCGGAATACTGGCACACAATCTCCTCCTTCGTAGCACCCGGCATCTTGCCCAGCAACTCATAAAAAATCCCGAACTTACTCATATCCCAATCCTCCCTTATTTCTTCTCAGCCTGCCGTCTCTTCTCCAGCAGCATCTTCTGTATCACAATCTCATTCCTGATAGCTCGCACTCCATTCGTCACAAAACTCTTCTCAATAATATCCTCCCGCCTGTCCGTCAGCTCCTCCGGCAGATTGGCATCCACTATCGCCTCAATCTCCTTGCGCAACTCACCGCCGAATATCTCCTGTTTCCTTCCATAATTCAGCGAAGTAATACGCCCGTTAAAACGGCTCCAGAACTCCGCATAACTCCGCTTGCTCACCCGTCTGCCCTCCTCAAGCCTCTTTTTCAGATTATCAGCCCCGATAAAGTAGCACCCCAGCGCCATCTCACTTCCCATATTAGCCTTATTATACAATCCCTTCATCAGCGTAATCACCGCCTCCGCACAATCCCCAAATTCATCAAGTATCAGCAACGGCTTATGCAACAGCAGCAACTCATTCGTCACATCCCTCCACAACCGGTCTATACCCCCCGTCTTCTGCAACCCGAACTGCCCCGCCAGATACCTCACGAAGTCACCCTTTCCCGGATAATCCGAACAGTCCACATAAATCACATTCGCATGCTCTCGCGCATACTCCTTCGCCGCATAACTCTTCCCGATGCCCGCCCGGTCACAAAGCACCTGCCATACCCCATACTCTTGGCATTTCTCCAGATGCGTCTGCACCGTGATAAACGCTTTCGTGTCCACCGTCTCCCACGCATTATCCTCCATACAGCGGTAATGCCGTGCCAGCACCAGCCACGAAGCATCCTTTATCACCGAATAATTCCTGTCCCTCTCATTTTTTATCTGAGACAACACCGACTTATCAAACTTAATCCCATGCCGCAAAGCAATAATTCTTGCAAACTCCGCCTGCGACACCCTGCGTTGCTTCAGTTCAAAAAACAAGCAGTCCACCACATTGTCCTTAATCCTATTAGTAATTTCCATTTCTATATATGTATTAAAATCAATAACTTAAACACCGTTTAAACATCAGCTATTCAATATAGCCTCCATCTCCATCTCTTCCCGGCTCTTCTCCACCATCCCGTTCCGCTCATCCTCCAGCCTGCTGTTCCGTGCGTTCTCCACCGACTTTGCAGTGTCCCACCACCCGAAACCATACCCCTCAGAGCCAAACCCGTCCGTCCCTGTAGCCTTGAAACCCGTCCGCATCGCGATCTCCCGCTGTCTCTCCATCTCCGTCTTGGCATCCTCATAGCAACCCTTCTGCATCCTATTGAACAACTGTATCTTGCCCATCTCTCCCGGCTTCCGCTTTATGTCAGCCACACAAGCCGCCAGCTTCTCCTTCTCGTATGCGTCCGCCACCTTCTTTCCGTTCCTGTCTCGCAGTTCTACCCATTCCGGCCTGTCCGTCCGCAGATTCACAAACACCTTGAACGTATCTCCCAAGTGGTCCCTGCTGAACTCAAAGTCCATCGCACTGCTCTCACTATCCGGCACAATAAACTTCATCTTCTCGCCCCGTATCGCCACCTCAATTCCTTTCTGCCTATATTCATATTCACCGAATGGATGCTGCTGATTCTTCAGTTCCACCATAAACAGGCTCAACTTCTCAAAATAGTTCATCTTCACCCGTCCCTCATAAACTTCCGCATACCGTTCAATCTTCGATTTCCCGATAAATGCACCGTAAGCATCACGTCCCTCACCACGACCATTCCAAGCCTCCACAGCCTTGTCAAACTCTCCAAGTACCTGCTCTTCCGTCGGCAACTGATCCGTAAACTCCAAATCCTTCGCCAACTCCTTCAGCAACTCCGGATTCGCCACACTATTCAAACTCTTCACCGTCACATTCCCTCCCTTAAAGTTCTTCAACTTCCGCAATTCCCTCTGCTGGAAGTGTCCGATTACAAGCTCCACACTCTTACTCCGTCCGGAGTAGGGCATACAAGGAAAGTTCACCCGGCTCATATTATCAATCAGCGCCCTCACCGTTCCCGATATATTCGCCGAACTATTATCATAATTCATCTGATAAGGCTTATAACCCCATTTGTCAACCGCCCGCTGCAAAGCCTCTATCACCATCCCGCTGCTTTCACTGAAAGCCACGCTATACCCGATAATAGCCCCCGTGCAAGTATCCGTCACGAAATACGCATACAAATCGCTCATCACAACCCACTTCTCCCGGCCCTTATTATCCTTCACCCGCTTCTTATAGTACAACTGCATCGTCGTCCCATCCAGCGACCAAAGCATATCCGGCTTACTCACCGCCTCCCGGTCCACCATCGGTTGCATATCCGCATTCCCCGCCAGCTTCCCATGTCTCATATAATACCACACCTTCTTATGCTTAGGCATATTCAAATGCTGCTTAATCGCCGACACCGTCATCTTCGGAAGCCCCAACCCTTCCGCCTGATCATTATAATACATCCCGATATCCTCAAAACTATACTTCACCTGTTCCCCGGCCAACTGCATCAATATCGCATGCGTCTGCCCGTTCATCTTCTCCCGGTTCGCATTCCCGAAGTACCCGCCCACCAAACAATCCAGCCCGTCTTTCTCATACTCCCGTGCCTTCCTATCCAACACCCGTTCATTATTTATCGCCTTCGGAAACTTCACAAACCCCTTCATCTGCTCATTTAAACACTGTTTAAACATCTCCTCCTGCACCTCCCGTATCGAACTGAACCCATACTTCCGTGCCGTCTTCACATCCATCCTCCGCCACAGTCTCAGCCATCCCGCCGCCCGTGCAATCCGTTGCACATCTGCCGGAACAAACAACTCCATGCCACTCAACCGCGTCAAATCCCCCGCATTCACCTCCACCATCATCCTCAACCCTCTTTTCACCCCCTCCAGCTTCCTGTTCAACTCCTCCGCCTCCCGGTTCTCCACCCACAAAGCCGCATCAACCCCTCCGCAAATCACCTTCTCCACCAACTTCCTGTACTTCTCAGCCATCCCGTCAAAGTGCACAAATACCTCGCGCCCTTCTTTATGATGTCCCCAGCAATACACCAATCCAGTGCGATGTCTCAACAATCCATCTAATACAGTTCTTTCAGACACTCCGCACCCCACCAGCTCAGGAACCGACACACACAGTACCCGTTCTCCCGGCGTGGCTACCTCAGAGTAACAAGCTGCATCAAATGGTATGTTCCTATACTGTGGCATAATGAATTATCTTATTATTAGCTCCCTTCCCGGTCTAACTCCGAGCCGAAACGTATCTACGTTTAAAGGGAAATTCTCTATCTTTGCAATAAAAAATGGCTGAAACTGCAATTGATAGACTTATTTTCATTTCTGAAATTTCTTCGCTTTCTCATAATCCAGAAATCGCTGCAAAGCGGGTGTTAGAGTATCTGTTAGAGAAATATCCTCAGCATAAATCTCTGCTACCTTCCATACCGTTTTTATACTTTCAGAATGAAGTTCTTTCAAATACTCCTTGCAATCAGGAGGAAAGATTTGATTTTCTGAGAGCCTTGTTTGTAAGCACGCTAAATTGCCTCCAAACGGACATTTATCCGCATTTGATGTACAAACACATGCTCTCCGTAGAATAGATATTTTTGCCCACGCAGGAACCATTAAATCCTGTATTTTTATTACTCTTCTTTTAGCATCTGATTCATCCATTTTATTCTATCATTTTTTAGTAATACATCGCCATTATCTCATCCGCAAACGCCACAAACGACTCCTCTATATCCAACCACTCCTCTGATACCAGCACATTATTCCCCATCATCATACTATCATCTTTAAATTGTAGTGGGAGAGGAGCGTTTACACTATATCCCCAACGCTTCAACTCTTCCAGCCGCTCAAGCTCTTTTTTATTCAGTACCTCCACATCTATCAGCACCGTTTTGCACTTTACATCAATCACCGCACCTCTTTTTCTGAGATAAGTACGCAGATTGGCTACCAGTTTGTTGAATCTCGCTTCCATAATCAGTCTACATTACCGAACTTCGCCAGCCTTGCATCTTCAGCGGCCAAATTAGTAAGCATATTAGCATACCCTTCCGTGGTAAAATCCGAAGTCAGATACACATCCACAGGCTTTCCGTCTTTCTGCACATGAATCTTGCCACTATTCCAATCCACCAGCACAAACACCCTTCCACTTTCAAAAGTGTGCGACATAGTCTTTTCCGCACTGTTGTGCGTTGTTTCCCAAGTATATCTTTCCATAACATTCTATTTAATAGCTATCAATAAACTCTTTTGCCTCTTTTTCACTCTGTGCTTCGCTCTCTGTATATCTGAACCCGCGAGGTTGTTCCTGCTCTTCAGGCGTATATAGGTAGAATATATTTTCCTTTTTGTTCCACTCACAGAGCCATCCTTTATACTTGAATGTTTTCATTTGCCTTTTTAATTATTGGTTTCAATCATTTCATCACACATTTTTTCAAGTTCTCTCAGCACCTGCATCGCTTTTCCGCTACTGCGTTTTGGTACTCTTTGTCCGCGGGCTATTTTCCCGACGTATTGCGCACATACGCCAACTTTTTCCGCCACCTCTTTATAAGGTGTCGTACGCTTTTCTTTCAGTTTTTCAGCTAATTCCATACCTTTTCTCATTTTAATTATTACTTTTGTTCCGTTAACTGGGTACAAAATTAGATTAAAATCTCGATAAACAAAATTATAATCTCATTTATTTGAGATTAATATCTATTTTTATGGGTGCAAAAAATAATTTGAAGCAATATTTAGCCAAAAAAGACATTAGTCCTGCACGATTCTATAGAGAGACAGGCTTGTCAAATGGTTTTTTAAATCAAGGTGATAATATATCCTCTAATAATATAGAGATAATAATCTCCATATTCCCGGATTTGAATCTAAACTGGCTAATTACTGGTAGAGGAGATATGCTAAATATCATTAACGAGCAGGAAAAAAATGCGTATCCAAATGCGTATCCAAATGCGTATCTTTCCCCTATTTTAGAAGAAAGTAGCTTTAATACATCTTTAGTTGCTGAATCTGCTGGTGAGTATCATGCTAACAAAAATTCAAATGCTATAGTAAAGCACTTGATAGAAGTATTGAGAGAGCAATCAGAGGAGATCGGAGCTCTTAAACAAGAAAATAGTTCTTTAAAGTCCCAGTTAGTCAAGCTTGCCGATTCTGCACCAAATGCGAGCAGTGTCCCCGCATAAAGTCTCCATACATAATCACATAAGCTATATATAACAGCCTGTTTTCAATGATTATAAACCATAAAAAATAATACTATGTACGATTTCGGCTATTTAAAACCCATTTCAAAGATTATAGATATATCAGGACGATTAGTAATATCACTTTCAATATTAGGAGCCATTGGCTGTTTCTCTATGGGTGATTACTCCATATTGATAGGAATTGCCGTTCTTGTAATTGGCTGCATTGTAGGGCTACTCCTTATGTTTATTAGTAATTTAGCCAATCTCTTCCTTCAAATAGAAGAAAACACCCGAAAAAAGTCTTAATAAACAAAATAAAGCCACTGTAACCCATTTAACTACAGCGGCTTTATTCTTACCTATTTCGCATTATTAACCTATCCAATTCTTCCATATAATAAATATATAGTAGTTTTGCTATATAAAATAATCTATATAGCATTATGACAAAAGTAATCCATGTACATCTGATTTTCGAGAAACGAGATTTCTATTTCGGTAGTATTTCCGCCATCTTCGACACCTTAGATGAGTCAATCGTTGGAATAAAGAAAAGTACCCTCGCTCACTCCGGCCTCTCCGATGGAAGTTCCACCATCACAAAGCGTGCCATCATTAAACAGTCCCATCTCATCCGTAGCGGTCGCATCACAGAAGAACAAGACTAATGTTTAACCACCCTTTAATCCATGTTTAACCGCTCTTTAAACAATCATGTTAAACATCCCCCAAAAGTTTAACCCAAACTCACCCAAGTTTAATCCACTTACACGATTTGTGCTCCTTTCCCCTCAACAACTAGTAAGGCTGAAACCCGCATACCATCGAAGTTTCAGCCCATTCAGCTCTTCCCACTCAAATTTATACTATTTGTATTGCCCCCTATAGTCTTGTTAGGTTAAACGAAAAGCTCCTTTACCCTTATTGCAATCTATAATCAGAAGTTCTGATTGTATAACCGCAAGTTCTGATTATATAATCAAAAGTTTCGGTTTTATAATCAGAACTTGCGGTTATAGTTTTCTAATAACCTAAAGCAACTTTTCTATCAATGAACAGCACCTTATGGATTAACCGGAAGAAACTTTTGTATTAATATGGAGCAACAGTTGAATTAGGTACATAATGCTTTTATAATTGAAGTAAATAATAAGCAGAAGCATCCCAATTCCCCACCAGCAAAGCGCTCCAGCACATCATTCATTATCAAACAAATAAGCAATTAACAAGGTGTTGAAAACTTCTCTGAAAGATTTTAGTTAAAAGATTGTGGGGAATTGTGGGGAAATGTCTATTTTTACAGTCGCTTATTATAATAATGTGAGTAATGATACAGTTTTTAGGTAATATCGAAGCCAAAACGGATGCAAAAGGGAGAGTATTTATCCCCGCTGTATTCAGGAAGCAGCTACAAGCCGCTGCCGAGGAGAAGCTCGTATTGCGTAAAGACGTATTCCAGGATTGCCTCGTACTATACCCTGAAAGCGTATGGTTCAAGACACAGAACCAACTTAGAAGCAGGTTGAGCAAATGGAAGGCAAAGCATCAACAAGTCTTCCGACAATTTGTTAGTGATGCAGAAGTTATGATTCCGGATGGGAACGGACGTATCCTGTTGCCCAAGCGTTATCTGCAAATGGCAGGTATACAAAGCGATGTACGGTTCATCGGTGTAGACAACACCATTGAAATTTGGGCTAAAGAACGTACCGAACAACCGTTTATGAGCCCTGAAGAGTTCAGTGACGCATTACAGGACATATTAGGTGAAGATTCTTGGGAAGATGAGGAAGTAATTAGTGATTAATAGTTAGCACTGAAAAAGAGATGATGAAAGAAGAACAAACATATCATATTCCGGTATTGCTGATGCCAAGTGTGGATGCAATGAACATATCCCCCGACGGGACGTATGTAGATGTCACATTTGGTGGCGGTGGACACTCACGCGAAATCCTCTCACGTCTAGGTGATGGAGGCCGTCTTTTAGGGTTCGACCAAGATGAGGATGCGGAACGCAATATTGTGAATGATCCGCACTTTATATTTGTGCGCAGCAACTTCCGGTATCTGCACAATTTCCTACGTTATCACGATATAGAGCAGGTAGATGCCATACTTGCCGACCTCGGTGTGTCATCCCATCATTTCGACGACAGTGAGCGGGGATTTTCTTTCCGCTTTGATGGCACCTTGGACATGCGTATGAACAAACGTGCCGGAGCAACCGCTGCCGATGTAGTGAACACCTATGACGAAGAGCGTCTGGCGAATATTTTCTATCTGTATGGCGAACTGAAAAACAGTAGAAAACTGGCATCTATCATCGTAAAGGCACGGGCTGTACAGAAAATCACTACGATCAGCGAATTCCTGGAGATTATCAAACCGCTTTTCGGCCGTGAACGCGAAAAGAAAGAACTCGCCAAAGTATTTCAGGCATTGCGTATAGAGGTCAATCAGGAAATGGAAGCATTGAAAGAAATGCTTTACGCAGCCACCGATGCCTTAAAACCGGGCGGAAGACTTGTAGTGATTACCTACCATTCGTTAGAAGACCGCATGGTAAAGAACATCATGAAAACCGGTAACGTAGAGGGTAAAGCCGAAAAAGATTTCTTCGGCAACGTACAAACTCCTTTCAAGTTGGTCAACAACAAAGTGATTGTTCCCAACGAAGAAGAGGTTTTACGAAATCCGCGTTCGCGAAGTGCCAAACTGCGGATTGCAGAGAAGGTGGTAAAATGAAAAGATGATGACATGAGAAGATGATAAAATGACGAGGAGTATGGAAACGGAAAACAAGCAGGAAGAGAAGAAAACTGAAAAGATAAAGAAGCGCACTTCATGGAAAAATATCATTGGTGGGGACATTCTGGCTACGGACTTTTTCCGCCGTCAGACAAGACTAATTGTACTCATTATGGTACTTATCCTATTCTATATTCATAATCGATATGCTTGTCAGCAACAAATGATCGAGTTAGACAAGCTCAAGAAAGACCTTATAGACATAAAATCCGACGCTCTGACCCGTAGTTCGGAACTCATGGAACGAAGCCGCCAATCGCGTATCGAGGAGTATATTGCCACGAAAGAAAGCGATTTACAGACTTCGACCAACCCGCCGTATCTGATTAAAGATAAAGAAGATAAATAATTGTTGAATCGTTAATTGTTAGATAACTTTGGCTGTTAATAAGAAAAACATAATGACCCGTTACTTTTTCGTCGTCCTGCTTATGGGGCTGGCGGGAATAGCCGTTGTCGTAAAAGGTGCCATGATTATGTTTGCCGAGCGACAATACTGGCATGAAGTAGCCGATCGATTCGTAAAAGAAAATGTAGCAGTAAAACCCAACCGTGGCAACATTCTTTCATCAGACGGTAAACTGATGGCCAGTTCGCTACCCGAATATAAGATATTCATGGATTTTATGTCCGGCGAAAGAGATGAAGAACGACGTCTGAAAGACCAACACCGCAAAGACTCTATCTGGAAAGCCAATATAGATTCCATCTGTATCGGATTACATAAGATTTTCCCTGATATCAGCGAGAGGGCCTTCAAAGAACACTTGAAGAAGGGGCGCAGCATGAAAAGCCGTAACTACAACATTCTGCCTAACCGTAACAGACGCATCTCATACATTCAGTATAAAGAAGCGAAACGTCTGCCCGTATTCAAGATGAACAAATACAAAGGTGGTTTTCACGAACAAATTTATAATCAGCGCAAGAAGCCATTCGGTTCTTTAGCCGCCCAAACCTTAGGCAGACTCTACGCCGACACAGCTATGGGAGCCCGAAATGGTATCGAGTTGGCTTTCGACACCTTATTGAAAGGACGCGATGGCATCACCCACCGCCAAAAGGTTATGAATAAGTACCTGAACATTGTAGATCTTCCTCCGGTAGACGGATGCGATATTATCTCCACAATAGATGTAGGCATGCAGGATATCTGCGAGAAAGCCCTGATAGACAAGCTGAAAGAAATCAATGCTACGGTAGGCGTTGCCATCTTGATGGAAGTTGCTACCGGAGAAGTAAAAGCTGTCGTCAATATGACAAAAGCAAGCGACGGTAACTATTATGAGATGAACAGTAACGGCATCAGCGACATGCTGGAACCGGGTTCAACCTTTAAAACCGCCTCTATCATGGTAGCCCTCGAAGACGGGAAAATCACTCCCGATACGGAAGTGGATACAGGCAACGGTATCATGAACATGTACGGCAGCAAGATGAAGGATCATAACTGGCATCGTGGCGGCTATGGAAAAATCAACGTAACCCGTATTTTGGAAGTATCTTCCAATGTCGGCGTATCTTATCTTATTGACAAACACTACAAAGACAATCCGCAAAAGTTTGTAGATGGTTTGAAACGCATGAGCATCGACCAACCGCTTCACCTGCAAATACCGGGTGAAGGAAAGCCGAACATCAAAGGTCCGAAAGAACGCTATTTCGCCAAGACCACTTTGCCATGGATGAGTATCGGTTACGAGACTCAGGTACCACCCATGAACATATTGACATTCTACAATGCCATAGCCAACAATGGTACGATGATACGACCGAAGTTTGTAAAATCGGCGGTGAAAGACGGTGAAGTTATTCAAGAGTTCCCTACTGAAGTCATCAACCCGAAAATCTGTTCCGACCGCACGCTGACTCAAATCCGCGAAATTTTGCAGAAGGTTGTATCAGAGGGATTGGCCAAACCTGCCGGAAGCAAACAATTCTCGGTATCGGGAAAGACGGGTACGGCACAAGTTTCGCAAGGTGCTGCCGGTTACAAATCGGGACGGGTAAACTATCTGGTGAGCTTCTGCGGGTACTTCCCATCCGAAGCACCGAAATACAGTTGCATCGTCTCTATTCAAAAGCCCGGTCTTCCCGCTTCGGGTGGCCTGATGGCAGGTAGCGTATTTGGTAAGATAGCCGAAAGAGTTTATGCAAAGAACCTTAGTTTCGATATGCGTAATGCTATAGACAGTACTACCAACGTAATTCCCGCCGTAAAAGCCGGAGAAATGAACGAGGTACTTTGCGTACTGAATGATTTGAATGTTCCCGTACAAAAGCAATTCACTGAGCAAAAACGGAAAATGCTATGGGGGCGTCCTCAAGCTGCACCTGCTGCTGTGATATTAAAAGGACAAGAATCGACATCAAGTAGCGTGCCCAATGTTATTGGCATGGGAGCCAAAGATGCTGTTTACTTACTTGAGAGCAAAGGTCTACGGGTAAGACTGAACGGTGTAGGACAAGTTAAAAGCCAATCTATACCAAGTGGAAACCGGGTCGTAAAAGGTCAGACCGTTGCTTTGACACTTAAATAAAAAGGAGTTGAACCTTTACTAAACAAATAAAGAAGAAAGAATATACATTATATATAATAAGGTATGAAGTTAAGTGATTTATTGAAAGAGATACAGCCGGTACAGATTACCGGAAGTACAGATATAGAGATTACCGGAGTTAATATTGACTCTCGCCTGATAGCACCCGGACATTTGTTCATGGCGATGCGTGGCACGCAGACCGATGGGCATGCCTATATTTCTGCCGCTATAGAAAAAGGCGCTGTTGCCGTATTATGCGAAGATATGCCGGAAGATTCCAAAGCCGGAATTACTTATATTCAGGTGAAGGATAGCGAAGATGCTACCGGCAAAGTCGCTACTATCTTCTATGGCGACCCCACTTCTAAAATGGAACTTGTAGGTGTTACCGGAACCAACGGAAAAACAACTATCGCCACCTTATTATATGATACCTTCCGTTATTTCGGTTATAAAGTAGGTTTGATCTCTACCGTATGCAATTACATCGACGATCAACCCGTGCCTACCGAACATACGACTCCCGACCCGATCACCTTGAACCGTTTACTGGGAGAGATGGCCGACTCGGGTTGCAAATATGCTTTTATGGAAGTCAGTTCACACTCTATCGCCCAAAAGCGTATCAGTGGACTGAAGTTTGCAGGAGGCATCTTTACGAACCTGACCCGCGACCATCTGGACTATCATAAAACCGTAGAGAACTATCTCAAAGCCAAGAAGAAGTTCTTCGACGATATGCCCAAGAGCGCATTTAGCCTTACCAACCTGGACGACAAGAACGGACTGATAATGACGCAAAACACGCGGTCAAAGGTTTATACCTACTCTTTGCGCAGCCTCTGCGACTTTAAAGGGAAAGTATTGGAGTCTCATTTTGAAGGCATGTTGCTCGATTTCAATAATCACGAACTAGCAGTATCGTTCATCGGTCGCTTTAATGCCTCCAATCTACTGGCAGTATTTGGCGCAGCCGTATTATTAGGCAAGAAAGAAGAAGACGTACTTCTCGCTCTCAGCACCCTTCATCCGGTAGCCGGACGTTTTGATGCCATCCGTTCACCCAAAGGTTTCACTGCCATTGTGGATTATGCCCATACTCCCGATGCATTAATCAATGTGCTGAATGCCATTCACGGAGTACTCGAAGGCAAAGGCAAAGTAATCACTGTAGTTGGCGCCGGTGGTAACCGCGACAAAGGCAAGCGTCCTATTATGGCAAAAGAAGCTGCCAAAGCCAGCGACCGTGTAATCATCACTTCCGATAACCCCCGCTTTGAAGAACCGCAAGACATCATCAACGATATGCTGGCAGGACTCGGCAAAGATGATTTGCAAAAAACAATCAGCATCATCGACCGTCGCGAAGCCATCAAAACAGCCTGCATGCTGGCACAACCGGGTGATGTAATTCTCGTTGCAGGCAAAGGACATGAAAATTATCAAGAAATTAAAGGAGTGAAACATCACTTCGACGATAAAGAAGAACTGAATAAAGTTATGAGTTATTAGTTATAAGTTATTTGCTGATGTACTCATAAAGACATCGGCATAACTATAACAAACAAATAACTTATAACTAATAACTCATAACTAATTAAAGAGATGTTATATTACTTATTCCAATGGTTGCAGAAGTTCGACATTCCCGGTGCGGGTATGTTTGGCTATACATCATTCCGTGCATTGATGGCTATCATTCTATCATTGCTGATTTCCAGTATATGGGGTGATAAGTTTATCAATCTACTAAAACGGAAGCAAATTACCGAAACACAACGTGATGCCAGTATAGACCCGTTCGGAGTGAACAAAGTGGGTGTACCGAGCATGGGCGGTGTTATTATCATAGTGGCTATTCTCATTCCTTGCCTGTTGCTGGGCAAGTTGGGCAATATCTATATGATATTAATGCTGATTACCACCGTTTGGTTGGGCTCACTGGGTTTTGCCGATGACTACATCAAAATATTCAAGAAAGATAAAGAAGGCTTACATGGCAAGTTCAAGGTTATCGGACAAGTGGGTCTGGGACTTATCGTAGGCTTGACCTTATACCTCAGCCCTCAGGTTGTGATCCGTGAGAACTTCGAAATACAGAAACCCGGTCAGGGAGTGGAAGTAGTGCACGCTGTCAAAGAGATCAAAGCTACTCAAACCACTATTCCTTTCTTTAAGAGTAACAACTTAGACTACTCCGACTTGGTTTCTTTCATGGGAGAGCATTCGCAAGCTGCAGGCTGGGTACTGTTTGTCATTGTTACCATATTCGTTGTTACCGCCGTATCCAATGGAGCTAATTTGAATGACGGTATGGATGGAATGGCGGCTGGGAACTCTGCCATAATAGGATTAACGCTAGGAATACTGGCTTATGTATCGAGTCACATCGAATACGCCGGCTATCTGAACATCATGTATATTCCGGGATCGGAAGAATTAGTAATCTTTATCTGCGCCTTCATTGGTGCTCTTATCGGTTTCTTATGGTATAACGCCTACCCTGCCCAAGTATTTATGGGCGATACGGGTAGTTTAACCATTGGTGGTATTATCGCGGTTTTTGCCATTATTATCCATAAAGAGTTATTAATACCTATTCTATGTGGTATATTCCTGGTAGAAAACCTATCTGTTATTCTGCAACGGTTCTATTATAAAGCAGGAAAACGGAAAGGTGTGAAACAGCGTCTTTTTAAACGTACGCCGATACACGACCACTTCCGTACTTCAATGAATCTGATTGAACCGGGTTGCAAAGTAGTGTTTACCAAACCGACACAGCTGTTTCATGAATCAAAGATTACCGTCCGCTTCTGGATTGTAACCATTGTGCTGGCAGCAATAACGATTATAACATTAAAGATTAGATAATGAAAGATTTATGATTTAAAATTTATGATTTATAGGCTGCGCTATTGTAGTACGACATAAATCATAAATCATAAATCATAAATTATAAATCAAATAACATGAGTAGAATTGTAGTATTAGGAGCTGGCGAAAGCGGTGCAGGTGCTGCCGTACTCGCCAAGGTAAAAGGGTTCGACACGTTCGTTTCGGACATGTCCGCCATTAAAGACAAATACAAAGAATTACTGAATAAGTATGAGATTGCTTGGGAAGAAAAACAACACACCGAAGAGCTGATACTGAATGCTGACGAGGTTGTAAAAAGTCCCGGTATTCCTAATGATGCCCCACTTATTCTGAAACTAATAGAACAAGGCACGCCTATCATCTCAGAAATAGAGTTTGCCGGACGTTACACAGATGCCAAAATGATTTGTATCACTGGCTCCAATGGCAAAACCACTACTACTTCACTCATTTATCACATTTTTAAGAGTGCAGACCTGAATGTGGGACTGGCTGGAAACATAGGAAACAGCCTTGCTCTACAAGTAGCTACTGAACATCACGATTATTATATCATCGAGCTAAGTTCATTTCAGTTGGACAACATGTACAATTTCCGCGCTAATATCGCCGTACTGATGAATATCACACCCGATCATCTGGACCGCTACGATCATTGTATGCAGAACTATGTAGATGCCAAATTCCGCATTACTCAGAACCAGACTCCGGAAGATGCTTTTATCTACTGGAACGATGACCCTATCATCAAGCGCGAACTTGCCAAGCATGGCCTGAAAGCCCATCTTTATCCGTTCGCAGCCATCAAAAAAGAAGGGGTCATAGCATACGTTCAAGATGGCGAAGTAGAAATCGACGCACCGATAGCTTTCAATATGGAACAAGAGGAACTGGCGCTACGTGGCACTCACAACTTATACAACTCCTTGGCTGCCGGCATCTCTGCAAATCTTGCAGGCATCAAGAAAGAAGATATCCGCAAAGCTTTGTCGGACTTCAAAGGTGTAGAACACCGATTAGAAAAGGTCGCTACCGTCCGCGGCATACATTTCATCAATGACTCTAAGGCAACGAATGTAAATTCCTGCTGGTATGCCTTGCAGAGCATGACTACTAAGACGGTATTGATACTTGGCGGTAAAGACAAAGGCAATGACTATAAGGAAATTGAAGATCTTGTACGCGAAAAGTGTTCAGCCTTGGTATACCTAGGATTACACAACGAAAAGTTACACGACTTTTTCGACCGCATGGGCTTACCGGTTGCCGATATACAAACCGGAATGAAAGATGCAGTAGAGGCAGCCTTCAAACTAGCTCAAAAAGGTGAAACAGTATTGCTAAGCCCATGCTGCGCTAGTTTCGACCTATTCAAGAGTTATGAAGATCGCGGCGATCAGTTCAAGGATTGCGTACGTTCCCTCTAATTTTTAATTATTAATTTACAAAACATTGGATCTACTAAAAAGCATATTCAAAGGGGACAAGGTTATCTGGATCATCTTCCTCGTCCTTTGCCTCATTTCGGTTATCGAAGTGTTCAGTGCATCCAGTACGCTGACCTACAAGAGCGGTGACCACTGGGGGCCAATTACACAGCACAGCATCTTCCTTATGGTAGGTGCGGTTGTTGTTGTATTTTTCCATAATATACCCTACAAATGGTTTCAGGTATTTCCCGTATTCCTGTTACCAACCTCTGCCGTATTGCTTGTAGTAGTAATGTTTATGGCACGCGTCAATGATGCAGCACGTTTCATTCCTGTTTTAGGCTTCCAATTCCAACCCTCGGAGATTGCTAAGATGGCTGTTATTATTGTCACAGCATTTATCCTGAGCAAAGGGCAGGATGAAGATGGAGCAAGTCCTAAGGCATTCAAGCGGATTATGATTATCACAGCGGTGATCTGCGGACTTATCTTACCGGAGAATTTCTCAACGGCTGCTTTATTGTTTGGAGTAGTCTTCCTGATGATGTTCATCGGACGTATCGCAATGAAGAAATTGTTGATACTGATGGGAAGTTTGGCAGGCATAGTCATTGTTGCCGTTGCCTTTCTCGAACTGACTAAAGACATTGATCTTCCTGCTACGCACCGTTTTGATACTTGGCGTGCCCGCATTGAGAAATTCGCCAAAAGCGAGAATATTCCTGCTGCTAAGTTCGATATTGACCGAGATGCCCAAGTAGGACATGCCCGTATTGCAGTAGCTACCAGCCACGTTATTGGTAAGGGTCCCGGTAACTCCGTACAACGCGACTTCCTGAGTCAGGCATATTCCGACTTTATCTTCGCCATCGTGATAGAAGAATTAGGCTTGATAGGAGGAGCTGTAGTAGTCTTCCTCTACATCTGCTTGCTGGTACGTGCCGGACGTATCGCAAAGAAATGCGACCGTACTTTCCCGGCCTTCCTGGTTATCGGCATTGCCCTGCTACTTGTTTCGCAGGCAATGTTCAACATGATGGTTGCCGTAGGATTGGCGCCTGTTACCGGTCAGCCGTTGCCTCTCATTAGCCGTGGTGGTACCTCGACGCTTATCAATTGTGTATATATCGGTATGATCCTGAGTGTGAGCCGATATACGGCAAAATTGGAAGAACAGCAGATGCACGATGCCCAGATACCGTTGCTGGTAGATGCTGAAAATCCCGAAAATCCGGAACAACCGGTAGTGAGTGATGCACAAACGGCTGTTGACCCAACGGCAAAAGCCTTTAATAGTGATGCAGAATTTGAGTAAATAGAGAATTAAAAGAGAAAAAGATGAATAACAAACCACGCATAATCATCAGCGGAGGAGGTACCGGAGGACATATATTCCCGGCTGTTTCCATTGCCAACGCTTTAAAAGAGTTGTGCCCCGACGCAGAAATCCTCTTTGTCGGTGCTGAAGGAAGAATGGAGATGCAACGCGTACCCGATGCCGGGTATCAGATCATCGGTTTACCGATTGCCGGATTTGACCGTAAGCATCTGTGGAAGAATATCGCCGTACTCATAAAGCTGGCACGCAGCCAGTGGAAGGCAAGAAGCATTATCAAAAAGTTCAAGCCACAAGTAGCGGTAGGTGTTGGTGGTTATGCCAGCGGTCCCACATTGAAAACAGCAGGCATGATGGGAGTTCCTACTTTGATACAGGAACAGAATTCATACGCCGGTGTGACCAACAAACTGCTTGCCCAAAAAGCATGCAAGATTTGTGTAGCTTATGAAGGTATGGAAAAGTTCTTCCCGGCAGAAAAGATTATCATGACGGGGAATCCGGTACGTCAGAATTTGCTCGGACATTCTATTTCACACGAAGAAGCTACGGAGAGCTTCGGACTAAACCCGGCGAAGAAAACCATTCTTATCTTAGGCGGTAGTCTCGGCGCCCGTACCATCAATGAGACGTTAATCGGCGGACTAGATGTCATTCGCGCCAATCCCAACGTACAATTCATCTGGCAGACGGGAAAGATTTATATCGAACAAATCAGAGAAGCAATCACTGCCGCTACGGGAGAACCTGTGCGCCATCCGCATATCAATGCGATTCCTAACTTATACGTGACGGATTTCATCAAAGATATGGCAAGTGCTTATGCTGCTGCCGATTTAGTTATTTCGCGTGCAGGTGCAGGCTCTATTTCTGAATTTTGCCTGTTACATAAACCCGTCATACTGGTCCCTTCGCCCAATGTGGCCGAAGATCACCAAACGAAGAACGCACTGGCATTGGTTAATAAAGACGCCGCCATCTATGTAAAAGATGTAGATGCAAAAGACAAACTATTGCCGGTAGCCATGGAAACCATATCCAATACTGAAAAGTTGAAAAGCTTAAGTGAGAACATAGCCAAACTAGCATTGCCCGACTCGGCAACTATTATAGCAAAAGAAGTATTGAAACTAATAAAATAAGTAAAGTAACATAATTAAGATACTTCATCAACATACAAAACAATGAATATAGAAACAATAAAATCCGTATATTTTGTCGGTGCCGGTGGCATCGGTATGAGTGCCTTGATACGCTATTTCCTTTCGAAAGGCAAAATTGTAGCAGGTTACGACCGTACCCCAAGCGAATTGACCGAACGCCTGATAACGGAAGGTGCACAAATACACTACGAGGAAGATGTCAACCTCATTCCTGATTGCTGCAAGGATAGAGCCACTACTTTGGTAGTTTATACTCCTGCTGTTCCTCAGGAACATTCCGAGCTGGTTTATTTCCGCGAAAATGGATTCGAAATACATAAACGTTCCCAAGTATTAGGCATCATAACCCGTAGCAGCAAAGGTTTGTGCGTTGCCGGAACTCACGGCAAAACAACAACCAGTACCATGGCCGCCCATTTGTTACATCAGTCGCATGTAGAGTGTACTGCTTTCCTTGGTGGTATCTCAAAGAATTACGGTACTAATCTGTTACTCTCTTCAAGCAGCCCGTATACTGTTATTGAAGCAGATGAGTTCGACCGTTCATTCCATTGGTTGTCGCCTTGGTTAAGTGTCATAACCGCTACCGATCCCGACCACCTGGACATCTACGGAACCGAAGAGGCTTATTTGGAGAGTTTCCGCCATTATACCACGCTCATACAACCGGGCGGCGCATTGATTATCCGTAAAGGAATCAGTTTGCAACCGGACGTACAGGCCGGAGTAAAAGTATATACTTACTCTAAAGACGAAGGCGACTTCCACGCTGAGAATATCCGCATAGGTAATGGCGAAATTTTCATTGACTTCGTTGCTCCCGATACTCGCATCAATGATATTCAACTGGGAGTCCCTGTCAGCATCAACATTGAAAACGGTGTTGCAGCTATGGCTCTCGCCCACCTCAGCGGTGCTACCGATGAAGAAATCAAGCGGGGCATGGCAAGTTTCCATGGCGTAGACCGCCGTTTCGACTTCAAACTGAAGACGGATAAAATAGTATTCCTCAGCGACTATGCTCACCATCCGGCAGAAATAGCCCAAAGCGTGAAGTCCATCCGTGAGCTATATCAGGACAAGAAGATTACCGCTATCTTCCAGCCCCATCTATATACACGTACCCGTGACTTCTACAAAGATTTTGCAGACAGCCTTTCCTTGCTGGATGAAGTGATCCTGACAGAGATTTATCCGGCACGCGAACAGCCCATACCCGGTGTAACCAGTGAGCTGATATATAACAACCTGCGTCTGGGTATCGAGAAATGCATCTGCAAGAAAGAAGACGTTTTAAACCTTCTCTCGCAGAAGCCCATCGAAGTACTGATTGTATTGGGTGCGGGAGATTTGGACAACTATGTGCCTTCCATAACTCAATTGCTTAAACAGCGCTATCTCAAATAGTAAATTGTAAATTGTAAAATAGTAAATAAATCTATGATTAAAAGGATTCTACTATCCCTCGTTATGTTGCTCGTCATTGCCTACCTGGTTGTAGCAATCACCGCTTTCAACCGGAAGCCGGCAGGTCAGGTATGTCGTGATGTAGAGCTAATCATAAAAGATACGGTATATGCCGGTTTCATCACGAAAAAGGAAGTAGCTACCTTATTGGATACTAAAGGCATCAACCCTGTAGGCAAGAAAATGGAGCGCATCCGCACTAAGACTTTGGAAAAGGAACTCTCCAAGCATCCGTTAATCGACCAAGTGGAATGCTACAAAACTCCCAGCGGTAAAATTCACGTGGAAGTAACTCAACGTATTCCTATTCTGCGGGTAATGAGCGCCAATGGCGATAATTACTATCTAGACAACAAAGGAACCGTGATGCCACCCGATGCAAAATGCGTTGCACACCTTGCTATTGTCACCGGAAATGTAGAAAAGTCGTTTGCCATGAGGGATTTATATAAGTTTGGTGTATTTTTGCAAAGTAATCCATTTTGGAATGCACAAATTGAGCAAATCCATGTATTATCCGGCAAGAATATAGAACTGGTACCCCGGGTTGGCGATCATCTTATCTACCTTGGCAAACTGGATGGGTATGAGAGAAAACTCGAACGGGTGAAAATGTTCTATGAGAAAGCATTGAACCGGGTGGGCTGGAACAAATACTCCCGCATCAGCGTTGAATTTGGCAACCAGATTATTTGCACGAAGAGAGAAGGAAAAGATTTATGATTTATTGCCGCGCGGTGACGTTGCATGAGAATCATAAACAGGAAATCATAAATCATAAATTAGAAATCATAAATTAAATAGATATGGCAACAACAGATTTCATCGCCGCTATTGAGTTGAGTTCTTCGAAGATTTCCGGTATCGCAGGAAAGAAGAACAGTGACGGAAGCATTCAGGTGTTGGCTTATGCACGCGAAGACGCCTCCTCCTTTATCCACAAGGGGGTAATCTACAACATCGATAAGACAGCACAGGCACTGACTACCATCATCAACAAGCTGGAAAGCCAGCTCAACAACTCCATTGCCAAAGTATATGTAGGCATCGGCGGACAATCATTGCGCACGGTCAAGAATGCGGTAAGCCGTACGCTGGAAGAAGAAGGTATTATCTCGCAAGAATTAATCGACGCAATCTGCGACGAGAACCTGGAAGTTCCCTTGGCGGAAATGACTGTGCTGGATGTCGCCCCGCAAGAATATAAGATAGACAATAACCTGCATGCCGATCCGGTAGGAGTGGCAGGCAAACATATTACCGGGCAATTCTTGAACATCGTTGCACGCGCTTCGCTCAAAAAGAATCTGGAACACAGTTTCGAGCAAGCCAAGGTGGAGATTGCCGACCTGCTCATTGCTCCGATAGCCCTGGCGAATGTAGTGCTGACGGAAAACGAAATGCGTTCAGGTTGTGCCTTAGTTGACTTTGGCGCAGATACTACCACTATTGTAGTGTATAAAAACAACATCTTGCGCTATCTGAGCGTACTACCGCTAGGTGGAAGCAACATCACTCACGACATCGCCTCCCTGCAAATGGAAGAAGAGGATGCCGAAAAGTTGAAACTGCAATACGGTAACGCTCTATATGAAGAGGAAGAAGATGACAAAGAAGTCCCTGCCGTATGTACGCTGGAAGACGGACGCACCATTGAGTTGGCTAAACTGAACAACATCATCGAAGCCCGTGCCGAAGAAATCCTTGCCAACGTATGGAACCAACTGCAACTGTCAGGATACGAAGACAAACTATTCTCCGGAGTGATATTCACCGGTGGCAGTGCTAACCTGAAGAATATTGAAGACGCCTTCCGCAAGCTAAGCAAAATGGAAAAGATCAAGACTGCAAAGTTTGCACACAATACAGTTCATGGTTACAGCGATGTTCTCAAAAAAGATGGTATGCAAAATACCCTACTGGGACTGCTCGCTGCCGGAAACGACAACTGTTGCCTGCAAGAAGTA
This sequence comes from uncultured Bacteroides sp., assembly GCA_900555635.1. GTDB lineage: Bacteria > Bacteroidota > Bacteroidia > Bacteroidales > Bacteroidaceae > Bacteroides. Next base: position 21,184 of record USLU01000016.1, on the reverse strand, counting down.
GCCAAACCTAAACCGGCTACGGCTTCTGAGCCTATAAAGACCGTCAACATGTTCGATAACGACGAAGCCTTGAAAGAACAGGAAGCCGCTGCGCGCGCTGCCAAAGCCCAAAGGGATAAGGAAGAGAAAGAGCGGAAGGAACGTGAACGCAAAGAGAAAGAACAACGCGAAAAAGAAGAAAAGAAACGGAAGAAAAAAGAGGGTCCCGGCTGGTTTGAACGCACCTTCGACAAATTCTCCAAGGAGATCTTCTCTGATGACGATATGAAATAACTATTTAATAATCCCTATAATTATGGACGATATAGTACAATTCGATTTCCCGACTGATTCTCCGAAGATAATCAAAGTAATCGGTGTAGGAGGTGGTGGTGGCAACGCCGTAAACCACATGTACCGGGAAGGCATACATGATGTGACGTTCGTACTGTGCAATACAGATAATCAAGCGTTGAAGGATTCTCCCGTACCCGTAAAACTGCAACTCGGTAAGGAAGGACTAGGTGCCGGAAACCGTCCTGCACGCGCCCGTAAAGCCGCAGAAGAGAGTATAGATGATATAAAGAATATGCTGAACGATGGCACCAAAATGGTATTCATCACCGCAGGTATGGGCGGTGGTACAGGTACAGGTGCCGCTCCCATTATTGCACAGACTGCTAAGGAAATGGATATCCTTACTATCGGCATCGTTACCATTCCGTTCCGTTGGGAAGGCGACAAGAAGATAGACCAGGCATTGGACGGTGTTGAGGAAATCAGCAAGCACGTAGATGCCCTCTTGGTCATCAACAACGAAAAGTTGAGCGAGATATACAGCGAACTCTCCGTAGATGATGCTTTCGACAAAGCCGACGATACCCTCTCGGTAGCAGCCAAGAGTATTGCCGAAATTATAACCTTGCACGGAAAAGTCAATCTCGACTTCAATGACGTGAAAACAGTATTGAAAGATGGTGGTGTAGCCATCATGAGTACCGGCTACGGCGAAGGCGAAAGCCGTGTCAGCGAAGCCATCAAGAACGCCCAACATTCTCCGTTGCTGAACAACAACGACATTTTCAACTCCAAGAAGGTATTGCTCAATATCTCCTACAGTTCACAATACAAGTTGATGATGAGCGAAATGGACGAAATCAAAGAGTTCATGAACCGCTTCAGCCGCGATTTCGAAACCAAGTTCGGTATGGCTATCGACGATCATCTGGAACAGAGTGTCAAGATCACCCTGCTTGCTACCGGTTTCGGTATTCAGGACATCCACATGAAAGAGATGGACGACCGCATCACGCAGCGTACCGCCGAAGAGCAAAAACGCCTTGCCGAGCTGGAAGAGGAAGAAGAACAGAAGCGTAACCGTCGTGAAACTTATTACGGCAAAGATGCCAACGCCAAATACCAACGCAGCCGTCGCCGCCACATCTACATATTCAACCCCGAAGATCTGGATAATGCCGATATCATCAGCATGGTAGAAAATACTCCTACTTATTCCCGCGACAAGAGCACCTTGAACAACATCAAGGCCAAAGCCGAACAAGCAAGTATTCTCGCCACTGAAGAAGCGCAGGACGGCGGAAGTGGCGATGGAGGAGTAATCACTTTTTAAATGAAGAATTAATTTATATAACTATGGATTTATTTGAAAGAGTCAGCGAAGACATTAAAACCGCGATGAAGGCCAAAGATAAAGTGGCTCTCGAAACTTTAAGAAATATAAAGAAAGTATTCCTCGAAGCTAAAACTGCTCCGGGTGCCAATGACTCCCTGAGTGATGCAGATGCTTTGAAGATCATTCAGAAATTGACCAAACAAGGCAAAGATGCTGCTGAAATCTACATGCAACAAGGCCGTCAGGACTTAGCCGAGCCGGAATTGGCTCAGGTAAAAGTCATGGAAGCCTATCTGCCCAAGCAAATGACTCCCGAAGAGCTGGAAGCAGCTCTGAAAGAAATCATTGCCGAAACAGGTGCCAGCAGTGCCAAAGACATGGGTAAAGTAATGGGTGTTGCCAGCAAAAAACTCGCCGGACTTGCCGAAGGACGTGCTATCTCAGCCAAAGTGAAAGAATTGCTGGGATAATATATCTGCTTACCTCTTAACAGGAAGCCGTATTTCAAATGCTTTCCTCTTTAAATAAAAAGGAAGAAAAGCGCTTGAAATACGGTTTTTTTTTCATGACTCTTTTACGCACTTCAAAAACAAAGCATTCAATCAAACAGTTCTTTCAGAATTTCCAGCGATTTCAGGATAGGAAAATCAGGTAAGTGCAGCCGGTAATATTCATTCATAATCGTCAGGCAACGAGTACGCTCTACCCGATTCATAGCAAACAGATGCATTGTTTCGTAGTTCATACGCATCAATAACGTCAGGCGGGAAGCTTCCTCCGGCCCTATATAGTCCGAATGAAGTTGCGGACGTAGTGCCGTAAAGCAAGCACTGCGCAAATCAAAATAATCCCCTTGACAATAATCCTCCAAGTTGGGATATAACCCCAGAAAACGGGATAAACGCATCAAAAATACCAAATGGAAATTAGCATACCCCACTCTACACTCATCCAACCAAATAATGGAATGCTGCAAATAGGCGAATAACGGGCGGTTCTCCGCCTCTTCGCGCACAGCCCTATAAAGGAACTCCGAAAGGAATAAAGCAATAGCAGATTTGTATGGATCGTAAGGAAGCGAAGAAAAAGGATAGAACGACTTCGCTTCTTTTACCTTATATATAGTAGAATTCGGACGCAAATCGGCTTCCAACTCCACCAACGCCAACGGCTGGAAAAGCACCGACTTCACCGCCGTTTTACGCGAACGAGGACTCTGCCGAAAACTTCCGTATAAATATCCACAATGAGAGAAGTATCATTATATTTTAGGGTATGCAGCACAATCCCCAGCGTTTTTTGTAACATTCCCGACTCTTTTTTAAGTTTCAATCTGATAACAAAGCTACAAAAAAAAGCCCGATAACTATGATGAACCAGAAGATTTAATAAAAAAATGAAGATGGGATGTAAAAAAAATAAAGTTCGTTTCACATTGATTATCAGACAACAAAAGACAATTACAAAGAAAACAGCCCACAATCGCTTCATTTTTTTCTATAGAATATTTTGGTAGTTTAAAAATAGTTTCTACCTTTGCAACCGCAAAAGAGAAACAAACCCTCGATTGCAGAGCAGAAATGCTCACGCCAGGATGGCCCATTCGTCTATCGGTTAGGACGCAAGATTTTCATTCTTGAAAGAGGGGTTCGATTCCCCTATGGGCTACAAATAAAAAAATAAACGAATTAAAAAAGATTAGTCGAGATGGCAAATCACAAATCATCACTGAAGAGAATCAGACAAGAAGAAACAAGAAGACTTCACAACAGATATTATGGTAAAACCATGAGAAATGCTGTTCGTAAGCTTCGCGCTACTACAGACAAAGCTGAAGCATCAGCTATGTATCCGGGCATTGTAAAAATGTTGGATAAATTAGCTAAGACTAATGTAATCCACAAGAACAAAGCTGGCAACTTGAAATCTAAGTTGGCAATCTACATCAACAAGCTCGCTTAAGCTGATTAATTACACAAAAGATATGAGAGGCTGAACTATTTATAGTTCGGCCTTTTCCATTTTGCAGCCTTTCATTCTTTCATTTTTATGTACACCCGCTTTCGATGCTAAAAAGCTGTAACCGAACCAAATTAATCCGTTTGTTTGGCATAGTATCTCAAGGATTTTCACTACATTTGCTCTGTTATTACAATAAGGAAATTACATTATGACTGAAGAACAGATTAACTCCGATAACGGAAACTATTCTGCCGAGAACATCCAGGTACTGGAAGGCTTAGAAGCGGTAAGAAAACGTCCCGCAATGTATATTGGTGATATTAGTATCAAAGGACTTCACCACTTGGTTTACGAGGTTGTGGACAACTCCATCGACGAAGCACTCGCCGGATATTGCGATCACATCGAAGTGACTATTAACGAAGACAACTCTATCACCGTACAAGATAACGGACGCGGTATTCCGGTGGACTACCATGAAAAGGAAAAGAAATCCGCATTAGAGGTTGTTATGACCGTACTCCATGCCGGTGGTAAGTTCGACAAAGGCTCTTACAAAGTTTCAGGAGGTTTGCACGGTGTAGGTGTATCGTGTGTAAACGCTTTGTCAAAGCACATGACTACACAGGTCTTTCGTAATGGCAAAATCTATCAACAGGAATACGAATGCGGTCATCCATTGTACTCCGTAAAAGAGATAGGTACTACCGATATTAACGGTACCCGTCAACAATTTTGGCCGGATGCTACCATCTTTACTGAAACAGTATATAGCTATGACATTCTTGCAACCCGTATGCGCGAATTAGCATACCTGAATGCAGGTATCAGGATTTCTCTGACCGACCTCCGTTCGAAAGACGAAGAAGGCAACATCAAGAAAGAAGTATTCCACTCCGAAGAAGGTCTGAAGGAATTTGTCCGTTACATAGACTCTTCCCGTGAGCATTTCATGAACGATGTAATCTACATCAATACCGAAAAGCAAGGCACTCCGGTAGAAGTAGCCATCATGTATAATACTTCCTACAATGAAAATATTCACTCTTACGTGAATAATATCAATACCATTGAAGGCGGTACTCACCTTGCCGGTTTCCGCCGTGCACTGACCCGTACACTGAAGAAATATGCCGAAGACAACAAGATGCTTGAAAAAGCCAAAGTTGAAATTGCAGGTGACGACTTCCGTGAGGGTTTGACTGCCGTTATTTCTATTAAGGTGGCTGAACCGCAGTTTGAAGGACAGACCAAGACTAAACTCGGAAACAACGAGGTAATGGGTGCTGTGGATCAAGCAGTGGGAGAAGCCCTCTCCTATTATTTGGAAGAACACCCGAAAGAATCTAAACTTATCATCGACAAAGTAGTATTGGCTGCACAAGCTCGTGTTGCCGCACGTAAGGCGCGCGAATCAGTACAACGTAAATCTCCGATGTCCGGTGGTGGTATGCCTGGTAAATTGGCCGACTGCTCCAGCAAAGATCCGGATATATGCGAATTGTTCCTTGTCGAGGGTGACTCCGCAGGTGGTTCGGCCAAACAAGGACGTAACCGTTCATTCCAAGCTATCCTTCCGCTTCGTGGTAAAATCCTGAACGTGGAGAAAGCCATGTGGCACAAAGCGTTCGAGAGCGACGAAGTTAACAATATCATTCAAGCTCTTGGCATTCGCTTCGGTGTAGACAGTGAAGACAGCAAGGAAGCCAATATAGATAAGTTGCGTTATAAGAAAGTAATTATCATGACCGATGCCGACGTCGATGGTTCTCACATCGACACACTGATTATGACACTCTTCTTCCGCTACTTCCCACAAGTAATTCAACAAGGTTATTTGTACATTGCTACCCCACCCCTTTATCTCTGTACAAAGGGTAAAGCAAAAGAGTATTGCTGGACTGAAGCACAACGTCAGAGATTCATCGACACTTACGGTGGTGGTTCTGAAAACGCTATCCATACCCAACGCTACAAAGGTTTGGGTGAAATGAATCCGGATCAGTTGTGGGAAACAACCATGAACCCGGAAAACCGTATGCTGAAGCAAGTTAATATCGAAAATGCCGCCGAAGCCGATTATATCTTCTCCATGTTGATGGGTGAAGACGTAGGTCCTCGTCGCGATTTTATCGAAAAGAACGCAACATATGCAAATATTGACGCTTAGTAATTAAATATTGAGCGTTGAGAATTTAATAATAACCAACCTCACATCTTACAACGAAGAAGCCCCGGATGGGCAGGATACTCCTGCTGACCGGGGCTTTTCTTTTGATTACCTTTATTTTTCTTTGCTTTTAAAGCAAATCGATATGATTATTCTCCTCAAACGATGACTAATTGATCTTATGAAAGAGCCAAAGAAACAAGAATAGTGATGGAGGCAGTAGCCGTATCTATTATATTAAATTTTGCTTCTTCATCTCGTCTACCACTAACTCTAACTCAGCGTACCAGTCTTCACCGAACTTGCGGATCAATGGTTCTTTCAGAAACTTATAAACAGGGAGGTTTTCTTTCCGCCCTAATAGTACAGCCGCCTTACATACATCCCAACGGTTGTAATTCACTGCCTTATAAACCCCATAGTTACCTACTCTTATCGGGTAAAGATGGCAGGAAACCGGCTTGTAGAAATCTGTTTTTCCCTCACGGTATGCCTTCTCTATAGCGCAATAGCAGCAACCTTTCTCATCATAACAAGTAAAAACACAATCTTTATTGTTGACGATAGAAGTCACTAAATCCCCCTCGCGGTCTGTATAAACAACACCCTGTTTATCTATCACAGCACGTGCTTCAGGAGCCAACTCCTCCCAAATAACAGGAAGCACTTCTTCCAGCTTTTCTATCTCATCCAATTCCACCGGAGCTCCGGCATCTCCTTCAATGCAGCATGCACCCTTACAGGCACCCAAATCGCAAAGAAACTTCTCGCGCAGCACATCGAAAGAGACTACAACATCACCTATTTGTACCATATAAAAAAACTATCGTTTAAACTTAATATATATTTTACCGTCATTGTTTGCCTGATAAGTGCCATGAAAAGCAACTACAAACACTTGGTAAGTATAAAGAATCCTAGAATACAAGTATAATTACGCATGGGCTCTCTTTGATTAAAAGAGAGGAAAGGAAAGAAAAGAATTAAATAAAGAATGAAGAATTCCCCTGCGGCCCATTAGTATTTTGCGCAGCCCAATTCTTCATTCTTAGTTCTTCATTATGCTCTTACTTTATCAAGTCATTTCCCGTCATCTCAGCAGGCTGAGCCATACCAAGAATATGCAGGATAGAAGGAGCAACATCAGCCAATACACCGTTTTCAACCTTAGCGTCTTTGTTAGCTGTTACATAAACAAACGGAACAGGGTTCAGCGAGTGAGCAGTATTGGGCGTACCATCTTCGTTCAAAGCGTGATCGGCATTACCGTGGTCGGCAATGATGATTACTTCATAGTCGTTGGTTTTAGCAGCTTCTACTGTATCTTTTACACATTCGTCGATAGCTTTTACAGCTTTTTCGATAGCTTCGTAGATACCTGTATGACCTACCATGTCACCGTTTGCATAGTTCACAACGATGAAATCGAATTTTTGAGTATTGATAGCTTCAACTAGCTTGTCCTTCACTTCATAAGCACTCATTTCGGGCTTCAAATCGTATGTAGCCACTTTGGGAGAAGGAACAAGGATACGTTCTTCGGCCTCATAAGGAGTTTCGCGACCACCGTTGAAGAAGAAAGTTACGTGAGCGTATTTTTCTGTTTCAGCAATGTGCAATTGGCTCTTTCCGTTGGCAGCCAGGTATTCACCTAAAGTGTTTTGAACGTTTTCTTTGTCGAAGAGGATATGTACACCCTTGAAAGAAGCATCATACGGAGTCATGCAGTAGAATTGCAAGCCCGGAATAGTGTGCATACCTTGCTCAGGCATATCTTGTTGAGTAAGAACAACGGTCAATTCTTTGGCACGGTCGTTACGGTAGTTGAAGAAGATAACAACATCACCTTCTTTGATAGTACCGTCGCAATTGGCATTTACAATCGGCTTGATGAATTCATCCGTTACACCTTCGTCGTAAGATTCCTGCATGGCTTGAACCATGTCGGTCGCCTTCTTTCCCGTACCGTTTACCAAAAGATCATAAGCTTCTTTTACGCGTTCCCAACGTTTGTCACGATCCATTGCATAGAAACGGCCGATGATTGAGGCAATCTTACCGGCAGACTTTTCGCATTGTGCAGTGAGTTGTTCGATGAAGCCCTTACCACTCTTCGGGTCAGTATCGCGACCGTCCATAAAGCAATGGATGAAAGTATTTTCAATGCCATATTCTTTAGAGATATCGCAAAGTTTATATAGATGATCCAATGAGCTGTGTACACCGCCATCAGAAGTCAAGCCCATAAAGTGAATGTTCTTGCCATTTTCTTTTGCATAAGAGAAAGCAGAAACAATTTCCTTGTTTTTCAGGATGCTACCATCTGCGCAAGCACGGTTGATCTTCACCAAATCCTGATATACGATACGTCCGGCACCGATATTAAGGTGACCTACTTCTGAGTTACCCATTTGTCCGTCGGGCAAACCAACGTCTTCACCGCTTGCCAAAAGCTCAGAGTGCGGATAAGTAGCCAACAAACTGTCCCAATAAGGAGTCGGTGTATTGAAAATTACATCATCTTTACCTTGATCGCCTAAACCCCAGCCATCAAGAATCATTAAAAGGGCTTTCTTACTCATAATATTAATAGAATTTAATTGTAAAATCTTTATATGTAGGAAAAGCGTTTACTCTTTTTCCGGGTGCAAAGGTACAAAAAACGGCGGTTAACTCATGCTGTTTCAAATGATTTATGTACTTTTGCCACGCTTAAAAAACAAAAATCAAGAAAGATGGACGATTCAAACCCACGAACGTACAATAGTATTCACCAATAAAGCGAACGGAGACCGTTTTTCGCAACGCCTCTACTCGCACTTTAAAGAAAGGAGGCAAACCTTATGAGAAAGTATCTCTACAGCGAAAACGGCTTTGTAGAAAAGACTATATGGCAACCCAACTGCTGGGTAAATGTAGAATGCCCTGACAACGACGACTTTCAATTCCTTACCGAAGAACTTCAAGTTCCCGAATCATTTCTGGAAGACATTGCCGACGTAGACGAACGTCCTCGTACTGAGACCGAAGGCAACTGGTTGTTGACTATTCTGCGCATCCCGATGCAAAGTAACCAGCGCGGTGTTCCATTCATAACGGTCCCTATCGGTATCATTACCAACGATGAAATTATTATTTCCGTATGTTATCATCATACTGAATTGATACCGGATTTTATTCAACATACCCGTCGGAAAGGTATTGTAGTAAACAATAAGTTGGATTTAATTTTACGTCTTATCCACTCCTCCGCCGTCTGGTTTCTGAAATATCTGAAACAGATAAACAATGACGTTGCTACCGCTGAAAAGGAATTGGAGAAAAGCATTCGCAATGAAGATCTTCTGCAACTGATGAAACTGCAAAAGACCCTAGTCTATTTCGACACTTCCATTCGCGGAAACGAGGTGATGATAGGACGTCTGCGAAACATTTTCCAAGACACTAATTACCTTAACATGGAACTATTAGAAGATGTTATCATTGAGTTGAAGCAGGCTTACAATACAGTAAATGTATACAGCGACATTCTTACCGGAACAATGGATGCTTTTGCTTCTATCATTTCCAACAATGTAAATGCTATCATGAAACGTATGACAAGTCTCTCTATCACACTGATGATACCTACATTGATAGCCAGCTTCTACGGTATGAATGTGGATATTCACCTGGAGAGTTTCCCACATGCTTTCATATCCATCATCATACTATCGGTTGTTCTTTCTACTATCACATTTGTATGGTTCAGAAAGATACGGTGGTTCTAAGGTATCATTTTAAAGTCCAAAGCTAGCTGCCCGTCCCCCAGCAGATTGAATGTCATACGGTGGTAGGGCGTAGTACCTCGTTCAGCAATAGCTGCACGATGTTTTTTAGTGGGATATCCTTTATTATGATTCCAGTCATAATAAGGATATTCCTCATGCAAACTATTCATATAATCATCACGATAAGTCTTGGCAAGAATGGAGGCAGCAGCAATGGACAAATATTTGCCATCTCCTTTCACAACAGTGGTATGTGGTATATCCTGGTATTTTTTGAAACGATTGCCATCTATAAGCAAGTGTTGCGGACGTAGTTTCAGTTGATCTACCGCCCGGTGCATGGCAAGAAAAGAAGCATTCAGAATATTAATCTTATCTATTTCTTGAGGAGACACCACTCCTACTGCCCAGTCCAACGCTTCATTCTCAATTATTTCACGTAAAGCATAACGTTGTTTCTCGCTCAGTTGTTTGGAGTCATTCAACAACTCATTCTTGAAATCTCTGGGCAAAATAACGGCAGCAGCATATACAGCACCGGCCAAGCAACCACGACCTGCTTCATCGCACCCGGCTTCAATCAAATCTTCATTTAAATAAGGTAATAACATACTATTTAGCTATCTTTGAGCAACAAAGATAAATCTTTTTGCAGTAAACCGGACTTTTAAGAAGAAATAATTAAATTTGCAGAAATAAGCCCCTGATATGAAAAATACTCTATACCTACTATTTATATATTTCTTTCTACTGGCATTCTCTCTGAGAGCCCAAGATACAAATCAGGCTCAAACATTGATTGAACAAGCACAAAAGTACTTGTTTAATAACCCCAAGCAGGCTTCATATTATGCTTCCCAAGCAGCTGCCATGTACAAAGAGGATGCTCCCAATGAGGTCCGTGCACAAGCTATGCTCCTTCACTGCCAAGCAGAGCAATTATTAGGGAACTTCGACCTGAGCATCAAGAATCTATATGATACTCAGAAGTATATTAATCCGGCAAACAAACGACAGACAGCACAACTTTATTCCCTCATGGGACGTGTATATAGTAAATTAGGCGACTACAACAAAGCAATAGAGTTAAATGACAAAGCAACTTCTATTTTCAAAGCAATAGGAGATTCTGCATCAGTTGCCGGCTGTTACAACGAACGCGGAGTCATGCACCACTTCCTCAGTGAATTCATTGTAGCCGAACGATTCCTTCAACGGGCATTGGCTATTAACCGTGCCCAACATAACTTAAAAGAGATAGCCACTACCTTAAATAACCTCTGTTTGTATCAAGGAGATACCGAAGAGAAACTATCCCTCATACAGGAAGCAATCACTATCAACAAAAACTTGGACGCTCAGTGGTCACTCGGCGAAAACTATAATAATATGGGAAAACAATATTATTATGGAAAGCAGTACTCCAAATCCTTGGAGGCCTTGCATAAGGCCCATGACTACGCCCACAACATCGGTGCCCGCGAACTACTTTGCGACAATTACGAGTATTCTGCCATGGTATATGCCGCTGTAGGAGATTATGCCCGAGCCTACAAGTACTTGGAGCAGATGTATTACTTAAGCAAAGACCTACAAAGCAACAACAAATTACGCAATATTGAACAAGAGATTTCTTACAAGAGATATCAAGACCAGAAATATGCTACTGAAATGCAAGAACAAACCTACAAAACAGAACTGTTGAAACGTAGCTTATGGCTTCTAGGTAGTATACTCGTTCTTGGAATAGCATTCAGCATCTTTTTATATAAATGGTACAAACGTCGCAAAGACCTACAACTCGTAGAAGCTCGCTATCAATTGCAGTTGTCCGAACGCGAAGTATCCGAACTTAAACTCCACCAGCAGGAGCTTGAACTCCAAAATGTGCAAAGTGCACTCCAAGATAGCCGACAAGAAGCCACCAGCTTTGCCGTATTTCTCAGAAGCCGGAATGAATTGCTTGATAAGATACGGGAAATGGTAAAGGAGGGATATAAGATGGACAATCAAAATATTACTCCGCATTTAAAGAAAATCAATGCCTTCATTAGCCAATATCAAAGTGGAGATAAAACCAACAATACTTTACTTATGAATATTGAAGATAAGCATAATGAATTTCAGCAAAAACTCATTGCCATCCATCCCAAATTAACACAAGGAGAAAAATATCTCGCCACTTTATTACGCGTGAATTTATCTACCAAAGAAATAGCAATGTTAACAGGAACCACTCCCAAAACAATCAACATGAATCGGTATCGCCTGCGCAAATCTTTGAATTTATCTTCAGAGGAAGATTTAACGGACTACCTCCAGAACATATAATTAATGTATATATTTCGATTTCACTTTCATATTCATTTGTAGATATACAAATCACAACAGTACGCCTATATATCAACACATTACATATATCATTGTAGATTATAAATCCGACAAAATCTTCTTTTTGTAGAGCATTTGTAGACAACACTTTTTAATACTTTTCTTAATATATTACTTTACTTAGCACTGTGAAGAACAAAAATATTAACCTTAAAAACTTATTCACAATGAGTAAAAGTAACTATTTAAAAGAAAGAGTTATTCAACTGCTTTTCTTCTTTGCTTTTATGCTCCCCATAGGCGCATGGGCACAGAATATCCAACTGACTGGTACCGTAACAGATGCCACCGGTGAAACCGTAATCGGTGCCAGTGTATTGGAGAAAGGTACTACGAACGGAGTAATTACTGACATTGACGGAAACTTCTCTTTAAGCGTTTCTCCTAATGCTACTATTGCTATTTCTTATGTAGGCTATGCACCGCAAGAAATTCCTTTGAATGGTCGCAAGAATCTGAAAGTAGTTCTGAAAGAAGATACAGAAATGCTGGATGAAGTGGTAGTTATCGGTTATGGACCTATGAAGAAAAGCGACATGACGGGTGCTATCTCATCTGTGGATGTTGAAGAGTTATCTAAACGAACTACAACCAACCCTGCCGAAGCATTACAAGGCAAAATTGCCGGTGTAAACATCATGAAAGCAGGTGGTAATGCCGGTGCTGGCGTACAGGTAAAGATACGTGGTGTAAAAACTTTTGGTGATAACGAACCTCTTTATATTATTGATGGTTTCCCTGGTGACATTAATGCCGTGAACCCGCAGGACATCCAAGCGATGGAAGTATTAAAAGATGGTGCTGCAGCCGCAATCTACGGTTCGGTTGCTGCTAACGGTGTTATTATTGTTACAACTAAAAACGGTAAGAAGGGTGAAACGAAAATAGATTTCAGCACCTACGTCAGCATGAGCAAAGTTGCTAAAAAGCTAGAATTGCTGAATGCAGAACAATACAAAACTGTTCATAAACAGATGTACGAAAACTGGAATGGTCACGTCACCAATCATAAAGCACAGTACGACCCTAAGAATAACGGTGCATGGACAGATCAATTGATGGAACTTAAACCATATATCACTAAGGATACAGGTATTGACACCGACTGGCAGGACGCAATGATGCGCACAGGCTTCTCTCAGAACTATATGTTTAGTGTAAGAGGTGGTAGTGAAAATGCACAATACTCTGTTTCTTACAATCATGCCGACGATAAAGGTATTTTCTTAGGTAATAATTATCGCCAAGACAATGCCCGTCTAAAACTACACATGACAAAATACATTTTTGATATTGATGCCAATATGGCTTTCAAATTCACTGACAGCAAACAACCCGAATACCAATTGAAGGAAATGTATATGATCTCCCCATTGGTTCCTATCTATAATGAAAATGAAGAATATGGTTTTGGTTTGACTAACTTTGATGATCTACCCAATAACCGCAATGTAATGGCTGACCAATTTTACGAGAAATCTACTGATAAGAAATATCATACAACTGCCAACATTGCCCTTACTGCAAACTTTACCAAATGGCTGAGTTTCAAAACAAGCTATGCATACCGTGGCGAGCACGAACGCCAGACCTATCACACTCCCGCTTATATTGCTGATGAAAAAGCTAAGCGCGACTATCCTTACCATAGCGAAACCACTGCTTATTGGGAAGAGCATGTATGGGAAAATGTTTTGTCATTCAACAAGGAATTTGGCAAACACTCTGTAAATGCAGTCGCCGGAACTTCGACTATGGCTCGCAGATACACATGGAATTCGGTCGGTGTAGAAGGTAAAACAACTACCTATAAAGTAGAAGACGGTCAGTTGGTAGTAGGCGAACAACCAGGCGGTTTCCTCGATTCCAGTTTCTCTACAATTGGCGCAGGTGCAGGTGGTACATTTGACGGAGACGGTAGCAAATGGGATTATAACCGAGTTTCTTTCTTCGGTCGCGTAAACTATAACTATAACAATCGTTATCTACTTCAAGCAACCGTACGTTCTGACGGTTCTTCCAAGTTCGGTGCCGACAATCGTTGGGGATTCTTCCCATCAGTAGCCGTAGGTTGGAGAATCAGTGAAGAAGCCTTCTTCCCGAAAGATATTGTTCTGAACAATTTGAAACTGCGTGCTAGTTGGGGCCGTCTTGGTAATGAAAATGCATTGGGATATTATGACTTCCTGGCATTGATCACTACCTACAACACCATGTATCAAGGTTATGTAAAAGGTAATGGTGATAATGCGTGGGCAGGAAGTATAGCACGAGGACTAGAAAACCGTTCTTTGAAATGGGAAACTACCGATACAAAGAATATTGGTTTAGACTTCGGTCTCTTCAACAACAAGTTAACTGGTGCATTGAACTATTATTACAATCAAACTGAGGAATTATTAATTACCAAAGCACTGCCACCATCTGCCGGTTTAGCAAATCCGATTTTGAATGTTGGTAAGATACGTAACTCTGGTGTGGAATTTGAGGTAAACTGGGCTGACAATAAGGGAGACTTTGACTATAACATTGGTATGAACTTTAGTACTACCAAGAACAAAGTTGTGGAACTGGCAGACAAAGGACAAGTTCTCTATGGCGAAGGTTTGAAATATGGTACCGAACACTTCCCGACGCAAACACGTGTAGGTAAGCCCATCGGCGCATTCTACCTTTACAAAACGAATGGTTTATTCCAGAGCGACGCCGAAGCCCGCCAATATGTAAACAAAGACGGTACAGAGTATCAGCCGTTTGCCGATGCCGGTGACATCAAGTTTGTTGATGTAAATGGTGACGGTGAAATTAATGATGACGACAAAGTATACTGCGGTTCCGGTATTCCGACCTTGGAAGTTAACTTAAACTTCTCTGCCGGTTATAAAGGCTTTGATCTTTCACTTGTATTGGGCAGTGCTTGGGGACACAAAATTTATAATGGTAACAAATATTTCTATGAAGGAATGAATTCCGGTTCCAACTTCCTGACCTCATCATTGGATGCATGGACTCCTCAGAATACTAATACCAACGTACCTCGCGCCATCTTCAACGACCCTAATGGAAACTTAAAAGAATCCGATCGCTTTATCGAGAAAGGTGACTTTATCCGTCTGCGACAATTACAATTAGGCTATACATTGCCTAAAACTTTGATGCAAAAAGTTTTCATTGACAAGTTACGCTTCTATGTAAGTGGTGAAAACTTATTCACAATCACCGGTTACGATGGTATTGACCCTGAATTCTCACGCGCGAGTGTATTGAATACAGGTATTGACAAACTGATTTATCCGTTTACTCGTTCATTTACCGTTGGAGCCCAACTTACTTTCTAACTAATAATACTATACGAACATGAAAAAAGTAATATATATAGCCAGCCTTTGTTTCGCATCCCTCTTTGTGAGTTCTTGCGACGATTATTTAACTGTGGAATCTCCCGACCAGTTGACTTCCGGAAGCTTCTGGCGAAATGAAAGTGATGCACAAGCAGGTATTGCTGCGGCATACTCGCAATTGGAATACTATATAGACACTTGGGAATTTGCCGAAGTAAAATGGCCAGTAGAAGCCTATCGCGAAGATATCATCAATATGGGAGATGATGCACGCAACTACCCTAACTGGTTGGAGCTGTATAACTTCACCTATACAAATGGTAATTCACAATTCAGCAATTATTGGGCTAACAATTATAAAGGAGCAAGTTTTGCTAATCAAGTACTTGAAAAAGTAGCAGGTATTCCCGATGAAAACATTGCTCCCACTATACGCACACAAATAGTAAACGAGGCACATTTCCTACGCGCTTATTATCACTTGAAATTGCTGCTGAACTGGAAAGAAATCATCATCCGCGATAAGTATATCACCAATCAGGCCGACTTGAGTAAAGCTCTTTCTCCACGCCCAGACACTTGGGATTTCATTATTGATGATTTGAAACATGCTATCGCTTTACCCAGTTCTTACAATGCAGACAACTTAGGACGCGCTACCAGTGGAGCAGCCTATGCTTATTTAGGTCTAGCTTATTTAACACGTGCTTATGAAGAACCGGAAAAGAAGGATGAATACCTAGGTGAAGCCCTTGATGCTTTGAACAAAGTAACAGGGTATGAACTCGTGAAGAAATTCTCAAGTATGTTCGATGCTAGCAATAAGAATAGCAAAGAATCTATTTTTGAGTTACAGACTTCTATGAGTACCGCTAATGGAGCAAGTTATCGTACACAACTTCACCGTTGGATTGGAGTATCAGAACTTTGGGGATGGGATGAAATATTACCTAGCACTACCCTGATGAATGAATTTATGAAAGAAGGTGAAATCGCAACTACCGGACGTTACGACTCACGCTTGTATGAAAGTGTTTTCTATCAATGCGATTATTATAACGATGGCAGTGGTCGTGTGTATGGATACGAATATAATGATTGGTTTGTTAGAGAAGTGCCCAAGAAAGATGAAGCAGGCAATATCATCAAAGATGAGAACGGTGATCCGATTATGATTGAAGAAGCATACAACCGCCCTGCATTCCGCAAATTCATGCCTACTGATTACGACGCGCTATCAAACAATCGCTGTGCAATCAATATTCCTTTAATGCGTTACGCTAACGTATTGTTGATGAAGGCAGAGGTACTGAATGAGCAAGGACATCCTGAACAAGCCATTCCGCTGATTAACGAGCTCAGAAGCGTACATGGAGATATGCCTGCCATGAAAGGTACAACACAAGATGAAGTACGTGAGCAGATTGAACACGAGCGTATGATTGAATTCCCGCTGGAAAATTGGCGTTGGTACGACTTACGCCGTTGGGGTAAACTTACATCTGCTATGGCAGAAGCCGGACGTGCAGGATTCGATGAAGCCAAAAATTCATTCTATCCCGTACCGTTAACCGAAATTAACTCTAACGATCAGATAAGTAAATAATTAATTCTCTCTTAATCTCAACCTAAACAATATCAAGGCGGCATTTGCCCCGTGCAATGCCGCCTTGTTTAATCATAATACTTTATCTTTGCATTTGCGAAAATAGGCGGCACCTTTGCATAAACAAGCAAGCTTGCTTCTGCTTTCGGTTTGCACTATCTTTGCCCTCAAAAACGACATAGATATGTTTACAATTATCGGACTAATGCTCACAGGCATGCTGCTGGGCTATCTCTTACGGAAAAGGAATCTTAGTAAAATCCATAAAGTAATCACAGTGCTTATCTGGTTACTCCTCTTCATCCTGGGGATTGAAGTAGGAGGCAACGAACAGATTATCAAAGGACTTCACACCATCGGTATGGAAGCTATCATCTTGACCATAGGCGGAACACTGGGAAGCGTCATTGCTGCCTGGGGACTTTGGAGAGCCTTGTATAAAAGGAAAGGAGGACAAGCATGAAAGGAAGTCTTATCATAGTAGGCTTTTTTGTACTGGGCACGCTTTGCGGAGTCTTCAAGCTGATCCCTATTGATATTGTGATGGATAGCAAGATCAGTTTTTATGCACTTTGCGCGTTGATGTTCAGTGTCGGATTAAGTGTAGGCAACGACCCGCAGACGTTGAAGAACTTCCGCTCGCTCAACCCACGACTGATATTCCTGCCTGTGATGACCATTCTGGGTACTTTGGCAGGT
This sequence comes from uncultured Bacteroides sp., assembly GCA_900555635.1. GTDB lineage: Bacteria > Bacteroidota > Bacteroidia > Bacteroidales > Bacteroidaceae > Bacteroides. The sequence continues at coordinate 3,633 of USLU01000016.1, read as the reverse complement.
TCGGCTGCAGTCAGTCTGATATTGACACACCGCTCACTGACCGATTGTCTGGCTATAGGTTCCGGCTTTGGTTACTATTCACTCTCAAGTATCTTCATTACCGAATACAAGGGAGCCGAATTAGGAACGATTGCACTACTGGCTAATATCAGCAGAGAAATACTGACCCTACTGGCTGCACCGCTACTGGTACGTTGGTTCGGTAACCTTGCTCCTATCTCTGCCGGAGGTGCTACAACGATGGACACTACATTGCCCATCATTACCCGTACCGCAGGACAGCAGTTTGTAGTAGTCTCCATTTTCCACGGATTTGTGGTAGACTTTAGTGTACCCTTCCTGGTGACGCTATTCTGTTCAATTTAGTTGATAATTGATAGTTGATAACTCATAAATAAGAATTCATGAAAACCAAACTTTATACTCTACTCTTTTCCACATTGCTTTGCACTTCCGCCTTGGCAGATAACGAGCCTTGGCAGAACCCGCAAGTCAATGAGATGAATAGAGAACCCATGCATGCATACTTCACTCCATATACCAATGAAGCGAATGCCTTGAAGCAACGTGCATTGCCCGCCGATGTACGCTTCAACGTAAATCCGGCAATAGAACGCCGTATTTCGCTGGATGGTACCTGGAAGTTCCTCTTTTCGAAGAACAATGACCTTTGCCCTAAAGATTTCTACAAACCGGGATATACTCCCCGCAAATGGAGTAAGATAGAAGTACCCGGCAGTTGGGAATTGCAAGGTTTCGATGCGCCTATCTATACGGACACCCGCTATCCGTTCCCTGCCAATCCGCCGTATGTACCTACAGACTATAATCCGGTAGGTGCTTATCTTCGTGATTTCACCGTTCCGGCAGGTTGGGAAGGTATGGATATCTTCCTCGACTTTGAAGGAGTGGAATCGGCTTATTATGTATGGGTAAACGGCGAACTTGCCGGATATGCCGAAGACAGCCGTCTGCCGTCGCACTTCAACATTACCAAACTGCTGAAGAAAGGAAAGAACAAACTCGCCGTAAAAGTATTCCGCTACAGCGACGGTTCTTATCTGGAAGGACAAGACTATTGGAAATATAGCGGTATCGAGCGCAGCGTTTATCTGTATGCCCGTCCTCAAAGCCGTGTGAAAGACTTCCAAATGACTTCCGAACTGATAAATGGGTATAAGGATGGCGAACTGAAACTGAATGTGTTGCTCCACCAGCCTAAAGCAGGAGAAACCCTTGAGATAAAGGTATTGGATGATGGCAAAACCATCTATAACCAAAAGAAAACAGTAGCTTCTGCCAATGACACGTTATTCAGCGAAAAGCAGATATTCCCCAATGCACGTCCGTGGAATGCCGAAACGCCGAATACTTATACGTTGGTTGTCAGCACCTTCGACGCACAAGGAAAGCCTTTGGAATCTTTTACCCATCTCTTTGGATTCCGCACCGTAGAAATGACCAACGGCATGCAGCTGATTAACGGACAAGCCGTACTCTTCAAAGGTGTCAACCGCCATGAGCACGACCAGCACAAAGGACGCACCATCAGCGTAGCTTCCATGATACAGGACATCCAACTGATGAAGCAATTCAACCTGAATGGTGTGCGCAACTGCCATTACCCTAACAACTACCCTTGGTATGAGCTTTGCACCGAATACGGTTTATATATGGTAGACGAAGCCAACATCGAAAGCCACGGTATGATGGACCACAAAGACGGTACACTTGCCAATTATCCCGACTGGGAACTCCCCTTCATGCAGCGCATGAGTAGAATGATTGCCCGCGATCGCAACTGCTCCGCTATCGTTACCTGGTCTTTGGGCAACGAATCGGGTTATGGCAAGCATTTCGAGACCATTTACGACTATGCAAAGAAGATTGACCCTACCCGCCCCGTACAATACGAAGGTGGCGGTTATGATGCCAAGAGTGATATTTACTGCCCGATGTATGCACGTATCTGGTCTTTACGCCGCCACGTTAACCAACGTGATAAACGTCCTATGATTATGTGCGAATATGCCCATGCCATGGGTAACAGCGTAGGTAACCTCCAAGACTACTGGGACCTGATTTACAAGTACGACCAACTGCAAGGTGGTTTCATCTGGGACTGGGTGGACGCAACCTTCGCCATCAAAGACAAGAACAACCGCGACATCGCAGCATTCGGTGGTGATATGGGATTTGTAGGTGTAGTGAACGACTCCAACTTCTGTGCCAACGGCCTCGTTGCTGCCGACCGCACCCCGCACCCGCACATCTACGAAGTAAAGAAAGTATATCAATACATCCACTTCGAGCCCCTCGCCTTTACAGCGAACAAAGTAAAAGTAACCAACTGGCACGATTTCATCGGATTGGAAGGATACATTCTCCGCTGGGCTGTAGAGTGTGACGGCAAAGCTGTTCAAAGCGGCGAAATGGATTTCCCCGTTATTGCGCCGAGAAGCTCCGCCAACATCGAACTGCCGCTGAAAGCACTCCCTGCCGATGGTAAAGAGTACTTCCTCACCCTCCGTGCTTTCACCAAGAACGAAGCCCCGCTGGTTCCGAAAGGACACGAAGTGGCTATCGAACAATGGCTGTTACCTTCTAATGGCACTGCCCAACCCGCGCAACCGGTCAATGGCACACTAACCGCAAACCGCAGCAACGATGCCCTTACACTGAAAGGCAATAACTTCCAGATAGCCTTCTCTACCCAGAGCGGTGAGATGACCGAATTGACCTACAACGGTAAAAATCTGATTAAAGAAGGATTGCAACCCAACTTCTGGCGTGCATTGACCGATAACGACATCCCTAACGGACACATTGTACGTTGCGCCACCTGGAAGACTGCCGGACGTGATGCCAAACTGCAAAACATCGAAGTCACCGAAGGCCAGCAAATGGCAACCGTCATCGCCACCTACCGCATGGAAGCGCAAGATGCAACCTTACAGAACACATACAACATCCGTCCCAACGGAGCCGTACAAGTAAGTATGCACTTCATCCCCGGCAAGAAAGCATTGAACGAAATGCCACGCTTGGGCATGCGCATGATCCTTCCTGCCGAATATGAAATGATGACCTGGCTGGGCCGTGGTCCGCAGGAAAACTATGCCGACCGCAAGACCGGAGCATTGGTAGGCTTGTACAACGCCACTGTTTGGGAACAATTCCATCCGTATGTCCGTGCTCAAGAAACAGCCAATCATTGTGATGTGCGCTGGGTAGCTTTGCGCAATGCCGCCGGAGAAGGTCTGCTGGTAACAGGAGAAGAGCCGTTGAGCGTCAGTGCATGGAACTTCCCGATGGAAGACATCGAATACCGTCCTTCACAAGTGGAGCGTCGTCATGGCGGAAGTATCGTGAAGAAAGATATGGTATGGCTCAACATCGACCATAAGCAGATGGGCGTAGGGGGTGACAATACTTGGGGAGCACAGGTGCATCCCGAATATACCATCACTCCGCAAGAGTGGCAGTACAGCTTCACGCTGCAACCACTTGGTGTTAAAGATGATGCAGCAGAACAAGCACATAAACGTTGGTTCTGACCCCAATCAATCAAAGTAACTTAATTCCCCTCCTCCCGGGAGGAGGGGTGCCCAAAGGGCGGGGTGGTAGGGGGCT
>USLU01000015.1 GCA_900555635.1 uncultured Bacteroides sp. | reverse complement strand
CGCAATTCGGGATGTAGCTCAGCCCGGTAGAGTACGCGTCTGGGGGGCGTGTGGTCGCAAGTTCGAATCTTGTTGCCCCGACTACCGCAAATTAAGGAGTTAAGTCAATGACTTAACTCCTTTTTATTTATATCGATCACTGTAAGTCACATTGATTTGGGTCACACTCTATGCAGAACACCGTTCGCCCCGGTTTACTTTCCTTCATAAAAAGACGCCCTCCATGCTGGCGGATAATTCGTTGGCAAAGGCTCAGACCGATCCCCATACCTTCGGATTTAGTCGTGAAGAAGGGAATGAAAACCTGCTCTTGAATTTCAGGCGGAATACCCGGTCCATTGTCGGCTATCTCTATGCACAAACGTTCTTTATACAGAGCAGTTATGCTGATTCCGCCATCCGTCTGCCCCTCCAAAGCCTGCATGGAGTTTTTCACCAAGTTAAGAATAACTTGAGATATCAGGTTTTCATCGCCATTTATTTCAATGGAAGAAGGGGAACAGTGAAGTTCGAATTGAATATTCCGCGCGGCAAAATCACTTTCCAACAGTACACTCAGATTTTGCAGCAAAGCAGTAAAGGAGAAAACTTTCTTTTGGGGTTCGGGCAGATAAGAAAGACGCCTGAAGGACTCGGTAAATTCCATCAACCTTTCACTCTGCGAGCGGATAATCTGCAAACCACGTATCCCTTTTGCGTCCATATCCGGATGTTGAATCAAAGTTTGCGACAAAGAGATGATGGGAGCAATCGTGTTCATTATCTCATGCGTCAATACATGCGTCAGCTTGCTCCACGATTCACTCTCTTTATTACCCAATTCATCGCCGATATCCTTTATAGACATCAGGGTCAGCATCTCCTCCTGTAGTTTCAGCCGGCTACGCGAAAGACTCAGATTCTCTTTCTTTGCCAGCAACTCTTCTACCTGCGCTCTGTTGGAGATACACGGACATCCCAATAAGCCGAGTGCTGCACTGTTAGCCAGAACAACCTGTCCCGAAGCATTCCAGGCTATGATTCCGGCAGGCACTTCTTCAAGAAGCGAATGATAAAAGTACTCCTGTTGCTGATTCTCTTTTCTTACTTTAGAAAGGACCTCGTTAATACGGTTCAGGGAGCGGTTCAATTGTTCCTGCTCCTTGCTGACATTCACCTCCGGAAAGTAAAGCATATTATCCTTGTCTTGCACGGCATCAAAGAACAGCTTTATTTTCCGGTTGAAAGCATTGAGCCTGTTCGTCAGACCCGCAATCTGGAACAAGGAACAGATGATGAGCAAAAGACCGATAATGAATCCGGTACAAGATATTATCAGCCATAAACCAGTACCTAGCGTGAAGAGTATCAGCAGAATATGCAATAATATAATGAAATAAATGCGACGGCTGAATATCATGTGGTTACAGTTTAAAGCGTTTGAGCTTGTTATACAAAGTCTGACGGCTTATTCCCAATTGCTCCGCAGCAGCAGTCAAGTTGTTGTGATTCTGCCTGATGGCTGTTTCTATGGCTTGCCGCTCCACTTCTTCCAGGTTTTGTACGACCTGTGGAATCTCCTGCGGACGGAAAGTTTGCTTTACAAGAATATCTTTCGGACGGATGACGCTTCCTTCACACAGAATAACCGCTTTCTCAATGGTATGCTGCAATTCACGGATATTGCCCGGCCAGTGATAATCCCTCAATTTGTCGATGGTATTTTCGTGCATCCGTATATCCTGCCGTTGGTATTTAGCAGCAAACCGACGCAGAAAGATGTCGATGAAAAACAGGATGTCGTCGCCACGCTCACGCAAAGGGGGAATTTCGAGATGGATGGTATTGATACGGTAGAACAAGTCTTCACGGAATTCTTCCTGCTTCACCATTTGGGGAATATCCTTGTTGGTAGCCGAAATCAAGCGGATATCAACAGGAGTCACTTTATTGCTGCCAAGCCTCATGACATTGCGGCTTTGCAATACAGTGAGCAGTTTGGCTTGAAGCGACAAGGAGAGGTTTCCTATTTCGTCCATAAACAGCGAGCTCCCATTGGCTGCCTCAAACTTACCCGGACGGCTCTCGTAGGCATCGGTGAAGGCGCCGCGTTCGTGACCGAACAGTTCACTTTCGAACAATGACTCACTGATGGCGCCCATATCTACACTCAGCATGGGATGCGCATTCCGTGAGGAAAGCCGATGGATTTCTCGCGCAAGCATCTCCTTGCCCGTTCCATTCTCGCCGGTAATGAGGATATTGGCGTCTGTACGGGCAACTTTTGTCACCACTTTCATCAGTTGCAGCATGACTGGAGAATGCCCTATTATCATTTCATGACCGTTCTTCTTCTCCTTCGATACTTTCTTTGTACCGACACTGCGGTTACTCCGATAAGCCTCTTTCACTTTCTCCAGCAAGAGTTTATTATCCCAGGGTTTCAACAGGAAGTCGGTAGCTCCATTCTTCAACGCTTTCACGGCAAGTTCCACATCACCGTAGGCAGTCAGCATGACGACGGGCAGTGAAGGGGACAAAGTATGTATTTGTTTCAGCCAGTACAATCCTTCATTGCCATTATTGATGCCCGAAGAAAAATTCATGTCAAGGATTACTACATCGATAGCAGTAGTAGTAAGCAGGGAAGTTATTCGGTTAGGATTGGACGCAGTGAGTATCTTGCTGAATTCAGTATCGAGCAAGAGTTCGAGCGAAGCCAACACGCTCTTATTATCATCTACTATAAGTATGGTTCCGGTTTCCATAGATACGATATGAAAGTAATTCTACTAAAGTTCGCGGGTAAAGGTATCGGTTTTCAGCCCCTTCTGCAAGCATGCGTCCAATAATTAGACGTTTTTAGGGCAAGATTCTGCCACTGTCTAATTATTGGACGGCAGGATGTATAGTTTTTGGACACAGCAGGAAGAGCATAACAGGATAGATACTAATTATCAACACATTATATATTGTGGCATAACAATTGAAGTGTGTTTACCAATTAATATCAGACAACCCGATGAAAAGCATATTGGTTTTAGTTATAGCCCTGTTCATATTCCCATTGCAGGCGCAGGAAAGAAAATCCCTCGATGAATGCATCGTCCTTGCCTGGAAACAAAATCCGGGCTTTCGTAACAGTTCCATCCGTGTGAAAGAGACTCGTATGGACTACTTTACTTCTATCGGCAATTTCCTGCCACGCGCCCATGTTACAGCCGAAGCCGGCAGACGCTTCGGCCGATCTATCGACCCCAATACCAACGGATATACCACCGATACATTCGACGAAGGTACAGTAGGCTTGGACATGACGCTTTCCTTATTCGAAGGTTTTGCACGTATCAACCGTGTCCGCTTCGAGAAACTGAACCTCCGGAAAAGCAAATGGGAACTGAAAGAGCAACAAAACGAACTGGCTTACCGGGTGACGGACACTTACTACAAGGTACTGCTCGAAGAAAGATTGCTCCACTTAGCCCACGAGCAAGCCACCCTGAGTGAACGTTACCTGAAACAAACCGAATCCTTTGCCGAACTCGGTCTGAAGTCCTTATCGGACTTGCAGGAAGTCAAGGCTCGCCGCGAAGGAGATATCTATCGCTGCCAGTTGCGTGAGAATAGTTACCGGCTCTCCCTGCTCCAACTGAAACAATTGCTGAATATGCAGGAAGGCGATACGCTGGCAATACAAGATACCATTGATTATGAGCAGCTACCAATTATCCTTATACCGGAAACAGACAACCTGTACACCCAATCAATCGGAGTAATGCCTTCGTTCCAAATAGCAGACTTACAAAGAAAAGCCGCGCAAAAACAATACGCCATGGCAGGAGGTGGATTCTCGCCCACCGTTTATGCCCGTTTCTCAATGGCATCCAACTACTTCGACGGGTATTCGTCCCGACAACTGAATGACAATCTCGGTAAATATATAGGTATAGGCATCTCCTTCCCCCTGCTGAGCGGACTGGAGCGCCTCACCAAGATGCGCAAACAAAAACTCAACATCTACAGATGGCAAAATGAGAAAGAGCAAGCCGAACAGCAACTCTATACCGAAGTAGAACAAACCGTTCTCTCGCTCCATGCCGGATATCAGGAACACCGGCAAGCCATCCTGCAACTGAATGCTGAAAAACTGGTATTGAAAGAGTCTGAACGAAAGTGGGAAGAAGGGCTCATCTCCGTCTTCCAACTGATGGAAGCCCGCAACCGCTTTATCTCGGCCAAAGCCGAACTTATCCGTGTGCGGTTGCAGGCAGAAATGAATATACAACTGGAAGAATACTACCGCACAGGATACTTCGGTCCGCATTCATTATAGCAAATAGTATTGATTACAATCAACTCTCAAAACACTGATTATACATATAAAAATTATACACTCTATGGATACCCTTATCAAACCTAAGCGTGGAATAAAGCGCAAACATCTCTACCTTCTTTCAGGAGGAGCGGTACTGGTTGCAATCGTTCTTTACTTCCTTTTCCGTGATACAGCCTCTTCGATGACTGTAGAGAAAGAGCGCTTAACCATAGCCACCGTTACCCGTGCCGAATTCAACGATTACATCCGCGTCATCGGCCAGGTAATGCCCAACCGCATCATCTACATGGATGCCATCGAAGGCGGCCGCGTGGAAGAACGCCTGAAAGAAGAAGGCGCCGAAGTAAAAGCCGGCGACGTCATCCTCCGCCTAAGCAATCCCTTGCTGAACATCGGTATCATGCAGAGTGAAGCTGACCTTGCCTATCAGGAGAACGAACTTCGCAATACCCGCATCAGCATGGAGCAAGAACGCCTCCGGCTGAAACAGGAGCGCATCGGGCTGAACAAAGACCTTGCCGCAAAGCAACGGCGATACGAGCAATATTCCCGCCTCATCAAAGAACAACTCATTGCCCAAGAAGATTTCCGTCTTGCCAAGGAGGAATACGATGCCGCCCGTGAGCAATTGGAAGTGATAGATGAACGCATCCGCCAGGACAATATCTTCCGCGAAAGCCAGATTCACAGTCTGGACGAGAACATCCGTAACATGAAACGAAGCCTAGCCTTGGTACGCGAACGCATAGAAAACCTGAAAGTGAAAGCTCCCATCGACGGACAGGTAGGAAACCTCGATGCACAAATAGGTCAATCCATAGCCGCCGGCGAGCATATCGGACAGATTATCACCCCTGACTTGAAAGTACAGGCTCAAATTGACGAGCATTATGTAGAAAGAGTAGTCGTGGGACTGCCCGCCAACTTCGACCGCGACGGCGCCAATTATAAGCTCGAAGTAACCAAGCCTTATCCCGAAGTAAAAGAAGGACAGTTCCGTACCGACCTGCAATTCACCGCAGGCCGCCCTGAAAACATACGTGCCGGGCAGACTTATCACATCAATCTCCAACTGGGTGCTCCTACTCAATCCACCCTTGTGCTGCGCGGTGGATTCTTTCAAATTACAGGCGGGCGATGGATGTATGTTGTAGATGAAAATGGTAAATTTGCCACCAAGCGCCCCATACGTATCGGACGACAGAATCCGCAATACTATGAAGTAACCGAAGGATTGAAAGCAGGAGATAAAGTGATAATCTCTGGCTACGAGCTTTTTGGTGACAACGAGAAACTGATATTGAGATAACATACTCAACAACTTAAAAGTAAAGAACTTAAAACTGAAAACTTATGAATTACTTCTCACAAGTGATACGAAGCCAACGGGTCAAGAAATCTCTGACATTGATAAATATCGCAGGACTGTCGGTTTGTATGGCAGCCGCATTTCTTATACTACTCTATGTATGGTCGGAACTTAGTTATGATTCGTTTCATGATTCCAGCCGTGTTTATCGAGTAGAAAGCCGGTTGTACGAAGGTGAAAACCTGACTGATAACTGGGCTACCACCGCTTATGGACATGCCCCGGCCATGAGCCGTGAGATTGCAGGTATCGAAAAGTATGTCCGTGTCACCGCCCAAGACCGTGAACAGGTAGTGAGCTACTTCGAACGTAAGTTTGCCGAAGAGCGCTATTGCTACACCGAGCCTGCATTCTTCGAGCTATTCAATTTTCCGATTATAAGAGGAGAGAAAACCGGGCAGTTAACCCGTCCCAACACAGTAGTACTAACCGAGAGTGCCGCAAGCCGCTACTTCGGTGAAGAAGAACCGATAGGCAAGATACTGACCTTCAGCACTGCTTCGTCACAACAGAACTTCGAAGTAACGGGAGTGATTGCCGACATGCCGGTACGCTCGCATTTACACTACGATTTCCTGTTGTCCTTCAATACGATACCCAAGGAGCGTCAAGACATCTGGTACATCCACGGAGTATATACATACCTCCGGCTGATGCCCGGAAAGACTCCGGGAGAGATAGAAGAAGCTTTCCGCAGCATATCCGATAAATACAAGACCGACGCACTGAAGCATAAGACCTGGTCAGTAGAACTGATTCCTTTGACGGATATACACCTGACACCTCAAAAGGCTTATGAGAAAGAAGTTAAGGGGAGCTGCACAGCTGTGCTGATACTTGCTGTAATGGCAGTCACCCTGTTACTGATAGGATGGGCTAACGCTTTGAATCTGACTATAGCCCGCTTCCTTGAACGAGGCCGTGAATTCGGACTTCGCAAGGCATTCGGAGCTTCACGCCGTCAGGTCATTATCCAGGGGCTTCTTGAATCGGGCTTTATGAATCTACTGGCTGTACTTGTTGCTTTCGGTTGGTTGGAACTTCTGCTTCCTTTGTTGTATCGCTGGGCGGGACAGGAATTTGGCGCAGACCTACTCGTACTGCCCACCTTTTGGATAATTGTTGCCGTGGTAGTAGTCATCGGTACATTGGCTGTAGGACTTTATCCGTCGTGGCTGATGGTGACCATCCGTCCATCCGAAATCATGCGGGGAAAACTGCTACATGGCAAACGGGGCAACCGGATAAGAAAAGTACTTATCGTGGTACAGTTTCTGGCATCGTTCATACTGATAGCAGGTACATTTACAGTAGTGCAACAAGTGCGCTACATGCAACGTGAGGCAGCTTCCGACCAGGACTCACGGATATTGGTCATCAAGTATCCTTCGTTCACCGACGGACTGGCACTTCGCATGGAGAGTTTCACCAAGCGCCTCAAGCAACGCTCCGATGTGAGTCATGTCACCGTTTCGGGAGCAGTGCCGGGTGTGGAAGTTGCCAATTACTTCACCAACCGCCCTTATGGAAGCGATGTTTCACAGGCAAAACTGATACAGATGTTCTCCGTAGATTACGATTATCTGAATACTTACATGCCACAAATGATCTGCGGACGCAGCTTCTCCGAAAACTATGGAGGTGACATGAACCGTATTGTACTCAATGAGGAGGCGGTCAAACTACTAGGTTTCGATTCGCCCGAGGCTGCTTTAGGACAACTATTGAAAATGGAGGTTGTAAGCGAGCCGCTCGAGATTATCGGTGTGGTGCGAAATTATCACCAGCAATCACTTGCCGTTGCCTATAAACCCATCATCTTCTTCCTGAAAGAACGTGTTCCTTTCATCGCCACACCTTATATCTCCATCCGTATGACAAGTGAAAGCGATGCCGCCGTAACCCAAATAGAGCAGATGTATCGTGAGTACTTTCCCACCTCGCTGTTCTCTTATTTCTTTTTAAAAGATTTCAATGAGTTCATCTACAAGTCCGACCGCAACTTCGGTTGGATATTTGCCGGTGCTTCTTTGCTTGCCGTATTCGTGGCATGCCTGGGACTGTGGATTGTGACACTTTTCTCTACCCTGTCGCGTACCAAAGAGGTAGGCATACGCAAGGTACTGGGAGCAAATAAGAAAAGTCTGTTCTTTGTGCTCACCCGAGAATTGCTACTACTCACCATACTGGCTTCCATCATCGGAATCCCTATATCGGCAGTACTGATGAACGGTTGGCTGGAGACTTACGCATTCCATATCACCTTGCCGTGGTGGGTGTATGCAATGACCTTCGTGCTACTAATGCTGATTGCTTTCGCCACCGTATTACAGCAAGTGTGGCGCACCATCCGCCTGAAACCGATGCGTATATTAAAGTATGAATAATGAATCTAAAAACAACTGATATGATTAAAACTGAAAAATTGACCAAGTTCTTCACTACTGAAGAAGTACAAACCAAAGCATTGAACGAAGTTTCTCTGCATATTAAACAAGGAGAATTCGTTGCCATCATGGGACCTTCGGGTTGTGGGAAATCAACCTTACTCAATATATTAGGTACGCTCGACACTCCTTCTTCTGGCTCCTACACCTTCGAAGGGCAACAGGTAGAGAAAATGAGCGAAAACCAACTGACTGCCCTTCGTAAAGGCAACCTGGGTTTCATCTTCCAAAGTTTCAACCTGATTGATGAGCTCTCGGTCTACGAAAACGTAGAACTCCCCCTTGTCTACCTCGGCATGAAGAAAGCCGAACGCAAAGCGAAAGTGATGAAAGTACTTGAAAGAGTGAACCTGCTGCACCGTGCCAACCACTTCCCCCAGCAACTCTCCGGTGGGCAGCAACAACGTGTAGCCATTGCCCGCGCCGTAGTGGCCGACTGCAAACTGCTCCTTGCCGACGAACCCACCGGTAACCTGGACTCAGTGAACGGCATAGAAGTCATGGAACTACTGAGCCAGCTCAACCGCCAGGGAACCACCATCATCATCGTCACCCATTCGCAACGCGATGCCACCTATGCCCATCGCACCATTCAATTGTTCGACGGGCAAGTGATGGCCGAAAGCATCAACCACCCTTTGGATAAAAAGTGAGTTGCCGACGAGCAGTTCACTTTTAACCAATTAAGTTTGTGCGTACACAGATAAGTGTATACATTTGTATCAAATAAATAGAATAGTGAGATATGGAAGATCTAATAAACGCACGTTGCGGCTGGGCCGGCACAGATGAACTATACATAAAATACCATGACGAAGAATGGGGTAAACCCGTTACTGACGACCAAACCTTATTTGAGTTTCTGGTACTCGAGAGTGCTCAAGCAGGGCTATCTTGGATTACTATCCTCCGAAAACGTGAAGGATATCGAGAAGCTTTCCATCACTTCGATGTGGAGAAAGTAGCGCAAATGACATCAGAAGACATCGAACGTTTGATGCAATTCGATGGAATCGTCAAGAATAGGTTGAAGATCAACAGTACCATCAACAATGCGAAACTATTTATGGCTATTCAGAAAGAATTCGGCAGTTTCTACAAGTACACCTTATCATTCTTCCCCAAGCAGCAACCCATTGTCAACAATTTCAAGTCACTGAGCCAAGTTCCCGCCGCAACTCCTGAATCGGATGCAATGAGCAAAGACATGAAAAAGCGAGGATTCAAGTTCTTTGGATCAACCATCTGCTATGCTTTTTTGCAGGCAGCCGGCTTTGTGAACGACCATCTGGAAGATTGTTTCTGCAAAACAACTTCAATCTAAGCAAGCATCTCACGACTCAGATAAACCATATCTTTCAACAAGATACCATCTTCAATTATAGGATGATCGTAGTTATCAGTAAAGAAATTCTCTACACGATGAGAATAACTGAAACCACAACTAACATAAAATCCAAGAGAAGAGGGAACATCACCTGTACCTACTATTAACTTGTGATATTTTCCCGAGTAATGCCTTATCAGATACTTAATCAATGTTTTGCCGTACCCTTTCCGCTGAGCTTCGGGCACAACAGCAATATTCTTTAGTTCGCAAACTCCGTTACCTTCATCAGTAACCACACACACAGCCTTTACCCCATTATCTTCAAGCACAAACATTTCGCCACGGTTCAGATAGAGGTCTATCATAGATTCCTGCTCATCGGCAAGCAAAAGCAAATCCAAGTATTGCTTCTTATTACTGGATATTGGAGTTATATTCATTTTCTGCAATTTTCTTTCTTATCAGAACTAGTAATGCTATATGTAATCAGACACTCGTCAAAAATACGAAATATCTGTCAGTCAGCCATAATTATCGTTTAAAACCTTTATTCTCACAATTGAGTATAGAGAAAGGAATACACAGTTTCAAAGTTGACACAAAACTTTGGTGAGAGACTTTTTATAGAAATACAATGTAATTTTTGAGTAAGAATGTTTACTTTTGCATTCTAAATACAAAATTTATGGGAGCAGCAAAATGGATTGGCGGTATCATAGGCTTTATGGCCGGAGGACCGCTGGGGGCTTTAGCAGGATATGCACTGGGGTCATTATTCGATATAAACACAGGCTCAATAGGCAGTGATTATGGTCAAGGCCAGACGGCAAGTTCCAGATATGCCGGTCAACGGAATAGTTTTCTTTTCTCCATGCTGGTCATGGCTTCTTATATTATTAAAGCAGACGGAAAAGTAATGCATAGCGAAATGGAGTATGTCCGCCGTTTCCTGAAAATAAACTTCGGAGACTCTGCCATTAGCGAAGGCGAGCAAATTCTGCTCAACCTATTTGAGCAACGTAAACAGATGGACAGGCAAAATCCCCTGGCTTTTAAGAATACCATCCGTGACTGCGGAGCACAAATCGCCGCTAATCTGCCCTACGAAGCCCGCTTGCAGCTACTTGATTTCCTGATAAACATAGCCAAAAGCGACGGTAACGTATGCAGTGCAGAAATAGCCGCACTGAAAGAAGTGGCACAGTACATGGGACTCTCGGCACAAGAAGTGGAATCAATGCTCAACTTGGGCGGCAACTCACTGGACGAAGCATACAAAGTGCTCGAAGTAGAACCTACCGCCACCAACGACGAAATACGTGCCGCCTATCGCCGTCTGGCTTTAAAACACCATCCCGACAAAGTAGCCATGTTGGGCGAAGATATAAAGAAAGCCGCCGAAGAGAAGTTCCAAAGCATCAACAATGCCAAAGAGTTGATCTATAAAGCCAGAGGGATAAAATAAATTTCTATACGTAACTTAAACATCTTATATACATCCTTATTATGAAGAAAATACTTGCCTACATTGCCTTCGGCTTTACAGCCATTGCCAGTCAAGCCGCCACTCCTCTGTGGATGCGTGACGTGCGCATTTCACCCGACGGTACAGAAATCGTGTTTTGCTATAAAGGAGACATTTATAAAATGCCTGCCAAAGGTGGTACAGCTACCCAACTCACCACACAAGATTCTTACGAATGTACCCCGGTATGGTCGCCCGATGGTAAACAGATAGCTTTTGCAAGCGACAGATATGGCAACTTCGATGTATTTGTGATGCCCGCAAACGGAGGAACCGCCCAACGCCTGACTTCTAACTCAGCCGGCGAACTTCCCTCGGCATTCACTCCGGACGGCAAGTACATCTTATTTTCCGCTTCCATTCAAGACCCGGCAAAGAGTGCCCTCTTCCCTACATCGGCTATGACCGAACTATATCAAGTACCCGTTGCCGGAGGACGTACCGAACAAGTATTAGGTACTCCCGCCGAAGCTGTAAACTTCGACAAATCCGGCAAGCTGTTCTTTTATCAGGATCGCAAAGGTTTTGAAGATGAATGGCGCAAACATCACACCTCTTCCATTACCCGGGATATATGGATGTACGACACTCAAACCGGAAAGCATACCAATCTTACCCAACATGCCGGTGAAGACCGTAACCCGATACTGTCTCCGGACGGACAAACCATTTACTTCCTGAGCGAACGAAACGGAGGTACATTCAACGTATATTCTTTCCCGCTTGCCCAGCCGCAATCGGTGAAAGAAGTAACCTCCTTCAAAACCCATCCCGTACGGTTCCTTTCTATGAGCAACAACGGAACATTATGTTATGGGTACGACGGAGAAATCTATACCCAACAAAACGGTTCCGCTCCGCAAAAGCTCAATGTAGAGATCGTGCGTGATGACCAACCGCAACTCGCCAATCTGGACTTTACCAACGGAGCTACCTCGGGAACTGTTTCGCCGGACGGCAAGCAAGTTGCTTTCATTATACGCGGTGAAGTATTCGTAACCTCTACCGACTACACCACTACCAAACAAATCACCCATACTGCCGCTCGTGAAGCCGGTCTCACCTTTGCTCCCGACAACCGTACTTTGGCATACGCCAGTGAACGCAACGGTAATTGGCAGCTCTATATGGCAAAAATCGCCCGGAAAGAAGATCCGAACTTCCCGAATGCTACTTTGATAAAGGAAGAAGTGTTATTGCCTTCTACCACCGTAGAACGTACTTACCCGCAATTTTCGCCCGATGGCAAAGAACTGGCATTTATCGAAGACCGTATCCGTCTGATGGTACTCAATCTGGAAACAAAGAAAGTACGTCAGATCACTGATGGTTCTACCTGGTACAGTACCGGAGGCGGATTTGATTACGCATGGTCGCCTGATGGCAAATGGTTCACTCTCGAATTCACCGGAAACAAACATGATCCTTATTCAGATATAGGTCTTGTCAGTGCCCAGGGCAACAGTCCCATTGTAAATCTGACCAATAGTGGTTACTCAAGCGGCTCTCCTCGTTTTGTGCTCGATGGCAACGCCATTCTCTTTACAACCGAACGTTACGGTATGCGCGCACATGCTTCTTGGGGATCACAAGACGATGCCATGCTGGTATTCCTTAATCAAGATGCATACGACAAATATTGTCTGAGCAAGGAAGACTATGAATTGCGTAAAGAACTGGAAGACCAGCAGAAAAAAGAGAAAGAAAAAGAAAGTAACAAAGATAAAGACAAAAAGAAAGAAACCAAGAAAGAGGAAGCTGATGCCAGCAAAGTCAAAGACATTGTTGTAGACTTGAAGAACATTGAAGACCGCATCGTTCGGCTGACACCCAACTCCTCGGATATGGGCAGCACAATCATCTCCAAAGATGGCGAAACCCTTTATTACTTGGCAGCTTTTGAAGGTGGTTTCGACCTGTGGAAGATGGACCTTCGTAAGAAAGAAACCAAACTTCTTCACAAACTGGATGCCGGATGGGCAAACATGGAATTGGACAAAGAAGGCAAAAACCTCTTCATACTAAGCAGCAAAGACATGCAAAAGATGGATATGTCTTCCAATGAATTGAAACCTGTCAACTTCCGTGCTTCCATGAAGATGGATCTTGCCGCCGAACGTGAATATATGTTCGACCATGTATACAAACAACAACAGAAGCGTTTCTACAACCTCAATATGCACGGAGTAGATTGGGATGCCATGTCTGCCGCTTACCGTAAGTTCCTGCCTCACATCGGTAACAATTATGACTTTGCCGAATTGCTGAGTGAATGGTTAGGTGAACTGAATGTATCACACACCGGAGGAAGATTCTACCCGAAAGGACAAAGCGAACCGACTGCAAGCCTGGGATTACTATTCGACTGGAATTACGCTGACAAAGGTATGCTGATTTCCGAAGTAATAGAAAAAGGTCCTTTCGACAAAGCGGATACAAAGGTAAAGGCAGGTGTTGTCATTGAGAAGATAGATGGCGTAGAAATCACTCCCGAAATGGATTACTACACATTGCTCAACAACAAAGCAAAGAAGAAAACGCTTATCTCATTATACAATCCGCAGACTAAAGAGCGCTGGGAAGAAGTGATTATCCCCATTAGCAATGGCGCCCTTAATAATTTGCTCTATACCCGTTGGATAAAACAGCGTGCTGCGGATGTTGACAAATGGTCTAATGGCCGGTTGGGATATGTACATATCGAATCGATGGATGATGATAGTTTCCGTTCCATCTACTCGGATATCCTCGGGAAATATAATAATCGTGACGGAATTGTTATCGATACCCGCTTCAATGGGGGAGGACGCCTGCACGAAGATGTTGAAGTACTGTTCAGCGGAAAGAAATACTTTACCCAAGTAGTACGTGGGCGCGAAGCCTGCGACATGCCGAGCCGCCGTTGGAACAAGCCTTCTATCATGTTGACGTGCGAAGCTAATTATTCCAATGCACACGGTACACCGTGGGTTTACAGCCATCAGAAACTGGGCAAATTGGTAGGTATGCCGGTTCCCGGTACCATGACCAGTGTATCTTGGGAAACTTTACAAGACCCGTCACTCGTATTCGGTATTCCTGTGATCGGTTATCGTTTACCGGATGGTAGCTACTTGGAAAATTCGCAGTTGGAACCGGATATCAAAGTGGCCAATTCACCTGAAACCATTGTGCTTGGAGAAGATACACAGTTGAAAACAGCGGTAGAAGAGCTGCTGAAAGAGATTGATAAATAAGAAGCGGGAACAATTCTGATATAAGAATGCGTTCTTATTAAATTAGATTTAAGGAGTTAAGCATAAAACTTAACTCCTTTTTTATGCATGCCTGTGAAATAATACTTTCTTTATTCCACTTTTTTGCACTACCTTTGCACGCCTAAAACCTCTAACCCTTTTAAACTTATGTTTACCGACCTTTTAAGCTCCTCTTATTTCGCACTTTTCCTGATTGTAGCATTGGGCTTCATGCTGGGAAAAATCAAAATCAAAGGATTATCTTTAGATGTCTCTGCAGTCATTTTTATCGCCTTGCTATTCGGACATTTCGGGGTAATTATCCCTAAAGAATTGGGTAACTTCGGATTGGTACTGTTTATCTTCACCATCGGTATTCAAGCAGGTCCCGGATTCTTTGACTCTTTCCGAAGTAAGGGAAAGACATTAATTATTATCACTCTACTGATTATCTGTTCGGCAGCCTTGACCGCCGTAGGATTAAAATACGCTTTCGATATAGATACCCCCAGTGTTGTGGGACTGATAGCCGGTGCTCTGACCAGTACGCCGGGACTCGCCGTAGCCATCGACAGTACTCATTCTCCGCTAGCCTCCATTGCTTACGGTATAGCTTACCCCTTCGGAGTTATCGGGGTCATTCTTTTCGTGAAGCTACTTCCCCGCATCATGCGCATAGACCTGGACAAAGAAGCCCGCCGTTTGGAAAAAGAACGCCGCAGCCAGTTCCCTGAACTGACCACCTGCATCTTTCGCGTTACCAATTCTGCCGTATTCAATCGCAGCCTGATGCAGATCAATGCGCGCGCTATGACCGGCGCCGTTATTTCCCGGCATAAGCATAATGACGAAATCTCCATCCCTACCGCAAACACTATACTACAAGAGAATGATTATATCCAGGCAGTCGGTAGTGACGATGCACTAAACCAGCTTGCCGTCTTGGTGGGCGAAAGAGAAGAAGGTGAATTACCACTGGTTGATACACAAGAGATAGAATCCCTGCTGCTGACCAAAAAAGACATGATTAACAAGCAATTGGGCGATCTCAACCTGATGAAGAATTTCGGTTGTACCGTGACGCGCGTTCGTCGAAGCGGAATCGACCTTGCTCCTTCACCCGACCTAGCCTTGAAGTTTGGTGACAAATTGATGGTGGTTGGAGAAAAAGACGGCATCAAAGGAGTAGCCCGCCTGTTGGGTAATAATGCCAAGAAATTGTCAGATACAGACTTTTTCCCCATTGCAATGGGTATCGTTTTAGGAGTATTATTTGGCAAACTGAATATTTCTTTCTCAGAAAGCCTGTCATTCTCTCCTGGCTTGACGGGTGGTATTCTGATAGTAGCCCTGTTCCTGAGTGCAGTCGGCAAAACGGGACCTATCATTTGGTCTATGTCCGGTTCTGCCAACCAGTTATTACGCCAATTGGGACTACTGCTTTTCCTGGCAGAAGTCGGGACATCGGCTGGCACCAATCTGGTGGCTACCTTCCAAGATAGCGGATGGTTACTGTTTGGTGTAGGTGCTGCCATTACTTTAGTACCCATGTTTGTTGCAGCTATCATCGGCCTATGCGTATTCAAAATCAGTATTCTCGATTTGTTGGGTACTATCACCGGTGGCATGACTAGTACGCCGGGACTTGCTGCTGCCGACTCCATGACCGACAGCAATATTCCGAGTGTAGCCTACGCTACGGTTTATCCTATTGCAATGGTATTTTTGATATTATCCATCCAGCTAATAGCCAGCGCGGTATATTAAAGTGAAGCAAGTATATTGTAAAAAAGAAGCCATCAGCCGGATGAATGCATTGGCAAAAGCCGATGTGCCTTTCCTTTTTATTATAGACTATACACAGGAGCACTCTTATATTGAAACTCTTGACGAGATAGATGCCTCTGCCTGCCTTTACCAATTCCGGGGGGCAGGCAATGTGGCAGATATTTCTCCGGACACTACCAAAGAAACGACCACCCGATATACCGGAAAAACAGATTGGAAATTTATCCCTCCCACCCCTAACACTTACAAACAAGCTTTCGACATCGTAAAACGGAATTTGCTGGCAGGCAATAGTTATCTGACGAATCTGACTTGCAAAATTCCTGTTACTACTAACTTGACATTAAAGGAGCTGTTTCAGCATTCAAAAGCACTCTATAAACTTTGGTTAAAGGATAAATTCGTCTGTTTTTCTCCCGAAATCTTTGTCCGCATCGAAGAGGGAAAGATCAAGTCCTTCCCCATGAAAGGGACCATAGATGCAACTCTGCCGGATGCGGAAACTCGCTTACTGGAAGATGAAAAAGAAGCAGCCGAGCATGCTACCATCGTTGACTTGATACGCAATGACTTGAGCATGGTTGCAAATCATGTAACTGTGAATTCCTACCGCTATACAGACCTTCTGCAAACCAACAAAGGCCCCATTCTGCAAACCAGTTCTGAAATCTGCGGCACTCTACCCGATGATTATACCGAGCACATCGGCGACATATTGTTCAAGCTACTCCCCGCCGGTTCTATCACCGGTGCACCCAAGCCCAAAACAGTTCAAATCATTGCCGAAGCGGAAAAGTATGAACGGGGGTTCTACACCGGAGTGATGGGTTACTATGGAAACAAACAATTGGATAGTGCCGTCATGATACGTTTCATTGAACAGGAAGACGGACAATTCTTTTTCAAGGCAGGTGGCGGCATCACTGCCAAAAGCCAATGGAAAAGCGAGTATAACGAAGTAATACAGAAAGTATATGTGCCGATTTATTGAAACCATACGCATTGATAACGGAGAGATCCGCAATCTGCCTTATCATAACAGAAGACTGAACGAAACCCGTTCGCATTTTTGGCAAGGAAGTTCCCTGTTGCAACTAGAAGATTACCTAAAGCCCGTTCAAGGTTCAGAAGTATTCAAAGCACGCGTAGTATATGGAGAAACAGGCATAGAAGAAGTAAGTTATGCAGCCTATACTATGAGGTGTGTACAATCATTAGCCATTATTCAGTCCGACACCATCGACTACACCTACAAAAGTACCGACCGCGAGGCACTGAACCACCTCTTTGCGCAGCGTGGCACATGCGATGATGTTTTGATTGTAAAACAAGGATTATTGACCGATACCTCCATTGCCAACATCGCCCTTTACGACGGCAACTATTGGTACACTCCCAAGCAGCCATTACTGGGAGGGACCAAACGGGCACAGCTTTTAGAAGAAAGCATTCTCCAGGAAAATGAGATCAGACTGGAAGATTTATCCTCATTCTCCGCCATCCGCCTGTTCAATGCCATGATAAATTGGGGAGAACTGGAACTACCGATCAATGCCCTGCATTCCACATGCTGAGTTTCTATCACTCATTCATATCTTTCAGATGTAACTCCAAAGCCTTGACAGATATATAAATCTCATAGACCGATATAGTCAATGAAATAATCAGCAATACCAATGCCAGTCCAAATATGTAAACCGACACGATGTAAAGTTGAATATAAATAAAAAACATACTGACTACACACAACAGCAGGCTTCCTATCCCCGAAACCTGCATGGCACGCGTCAGATAAAGCCGTTTTCTAAGATTGGCAATCTGTGCCGCCTTCACCGAAGAAGGGTTCTCCCGGTATTGTTCTTTCAAAGTACGCACCAGTTGCGCATACGACAAAAAACGGTTGGTATATGCCAACATTATCAATGATATAGCCGAAAACAGCAGGGCAGGAGTAGTTAAATCGATATCCATCTTTATCTCTTCATTAATTTGTATCTACAAAGATAAACGAAAGATCGGAATTACTTGTTCGCTTTCTAAAGACAAATCTGCTATCTTTGCATTTAGTAATCAAAAATAAAATGCTATATGGAAACAAGAATAACCTCTAACCATTTTAAGAACATGCTTCCATTTCCCAAAGAATTATTCTACTTTTGCAACTGCATATACAACTCTCTATCTTTATAATTTAACAAATACGACCATGCAATATACCGTTTCGGCTCCCGCCGCCCTACATGCCAGCATACAGTTGCCCGCCTCCAAAAGCATCAGCAACCGGGCACTCATCCTGCACTCCCTTGCCCACGGCAACATCCTTCCGTGCAATCTGAGCGATTGCGACGATACCCGTGTCATGATCCGTGCGCTGGACGGTAATCCCGAACATATCGATATCCTTGCTGCCGGAACTGCCATGCGATTCTTGACGGCCTACCTCAGCGTGACGCCGGGAACCCGCACCATCACTGGTACGCAACGCATGCAGCAACGTCCCATCCGTATTCTTGTAGATGCTTTACGTGAGCTTGGTGCACGGATAGAATACGTCAATAATGAGGGCTTCCCTCCCCTGCGCATCACCGGAGGAGAATTGAAAAAAGAAGAGATTTCGCTTGCCGGAAATGTCAGTTCACAATATATTTCCGCTTTATTGATGATAGGTGCTGTCTTGCCCAAAGGTTTACACCTGCATCTTACCGGCGATATTATCTCACGTCCCTATATCAACCTCACCCTACAACTGATGCGCGACTTCGGAGCTCAAGCCGATTGGAGTACAGACAACAGCATTACTGTGAGTCCCGGCGGCTATCGTGATGTACCTTTTACGGTTGAAAGTGATTGGAGTGCCGCTTCTTATTGGTATCAGATAATGGCACTCCATTCAATGAAAAATGAAAAATTAAAAATGAAAAGTTCGGAGATTGAGCTTCTCGGTCTTTTCCCTCAGAGTTACCAAGGTGACAGCCGTGGAGCAGAAGTCTTCTCTCGCTTAGGTATAAAGACTGAATATACAGAACGCGGAGTAAGACTAATTAAATCCGGCACTCCCGTTGAATACCTTGAAGAAGATATGGTGGATATCCCCGACTTGGCGCAGACCTTCGTAGTGACCTGCTGCCTGATGAACATCCCCTTCCGTTTCACCGGACTGCAAAGCCTCAAAATCAAGGAAACCGACCGCATCACTGCACTTATCACCGAATTACATAAATTAGGTTATGTGGTACGATCCGAACAAGATCGTATCTTAATGTGGGACGGTGAACGCTGCCCGGTTGAAGAAGAGCCTATTATCGAGACATACGAAGACCACCGTATGGCAATGGCATTTGCGCCCGCCTGCCTCGTGCTACCACAAATTAAGATTGACGAGCCACAGGTTGTCTCTAAGTCCTATCCTACGTACTGGGATAATTTAAAGCAGGCAGGCTTTGAGATACAAAATCAATAAAACTATTCCTTCTCTTCCAAAAAATAACTTCTTAAACCCGCAAAAGCAACTCCCTCCGTTACTACAAATAAGTCGGCTGTTTGCAAGCAGCCCAGGGTTCTTTTACAAGCAGCCCATCAGCCGCTTGCAAGCAGCCGATGAGACGTTTGCAAACAGCCGACTTATTTGTAGTATCAAAGGAAATTGTTTTTACTATAGAGAAAAGTTTGTTTTTACTAATTCTAAAGTTCCTACAGATATTCATTTAAGTACGGCTTCCTTGATACGTTATTTTCTTTTTTGCCGTACGAAAAACAATATGTATCTTTGTCCGTTCTATTAAAGGAACATGTATTTCAGAGAAAGGAAACCCATGTGGATACTTATTATTAGCTTGCTCGTTCTTGCCGTTGTAGCTGCCATCGCCGGAACGATACGCAACAGGAAATTACAAAAAAAGATTGACCGCGGCGAATTAGATGCCATGCCCGAAGTGCAGGAAGTGGATATGGAATGCTGTGGACAGCATGAAGTCTGCGAAAAAGATAGCTTACTGGCTGCTGTCAGCAAAAAGATTGAATACTACGATGATGAGGAGTTGGATAAATACATTGGTACCAATCCTGATGCATATACCCCGGAACAAGAAGATGAGTTCCGCGACGTATTCTATACAATGCAAGATACAGATGTAGCCGGTTGGGTACGCAGCTTGCAATTACGTGGTATCGCTCTGCCCGACAATATAAAAGATGAAGTGTTCCTCATTGTCGGAGAACGAAGACATTGATAGTTATAAGTTATGAGTTATTAGTTATTTGTTGATGACAAAACTACTGACCACTCATAACTTATAACTTATAACTTATAACTATTTTATGGATCTACTGCAATATACCTTCTTCCAACACGCCCTTATTGGCAGTCTACTGGCAAGTATTGCTTGTGGATTGGTCGGAACATATATCGTCACTCGCAGGCTCGTGTTCATTAGCGGCGGATTGACGCACTCTTCTTTTGGTGGAATAGGACTGGGATTGTATGCCGGAATATCTCCTATCTTGTCGGCAGCTATATTCTCCGTACTTTCGGCATTCGGAGTAGAGTGGCTCAGCAAAAGGAAGGATATGCGTGAAGATTCTGCTATCGCTGTATTCTGGACATTAGGAATGGCTTTGGGTATCATGTTCACCTTCTTATCGCCCGGATTTGCACCCGACCTTTCAGCCTATTTATTCGGCAATATATTGACGATTACTATGGGAGATATTGCATTATTAGGAGGACTTGCCGCTTTACTGATACTGTTTTTCGTACTATACATTCATCCTATTATATATATAGCTTTTGACCGTGAATTTGCTCGTTCACAAGGCATTCCGGTACAATTGTTCGAATATGTATTGATGCTGTTCATTGCGCTCACTATAGTAGCATGCCTGCGCATGGTAGGCATTGTGCTAGTCATTTCCCTGCTCACTATTCCACAGATGACTGCCAATCTCTTCTCCCACCGGTTTCAACGCATCATTTGGCTTTCCATCGGAATAGGATATCTCAGTTGTCTGGGTGGGTTAATGATATCATTCTATCTCAATGTCCCCTCAGGAGCTTCCATTATCTTCTTTTCCATTATTATTTATGCTATTTGTAAAATAGGAAAGAGTTTTTGGCTAACTTTGTGGCAGAAAAAAGAAGTGAAGTAACTTCAATCGTAAATCGTTAAATTGTAAATAACATTATGCTGGAAATTAAAATTCAGTCATTAGACCAAATTCATGAGGCAGCCCGTCAATTTATCGGTGCTATGGATGATAATACCGTGTTTGCCCTATACGGTAAAATGGGAGCCGGTAAAACGACTTTTATCAAAGCTGTTTGCGAAGAACTGGGTGTTTCGGATGTCATCACCTCCCCTACTTTTGCTATTGTCAATGAATACCGTTCCGACGATGCCGGCGAGTTAATTTATCATTTCGACTTTTACCGCATCAAGAAGCTGGACGAGGTATATGATATGGGATATGAAGATTATTTCTATAGTGGCGCGCTCTGTTTCATCGAATGGCCTGAACTGATTGAGGAACTTCTGCCAGGTAATACTATCAAGGTTACTATTGAAGAAGTAGAAAATGGCGAACGCAAGGTTACGTTGGAGGACTTTGAATAAACCCTCTTTTCAATTACTAATTACAAATTACTGATTACAATGAGCCAATATGTTATTCAAGGTATATTTGTGCTTGCAGGTGTCACCTCCTTACTGGCAGCACTGCTTGACTGGAACTGGTTCTTTACCGCGCAGAACACTCAATTTGTAGTCCGTAATGTGGGCAGGAAACAAGCTCGGTGGTTTTATGGTGTACTAGGGGTTATTCTCATCGGTACAGCCATATTCTTCTTCCTGAACACGCCACCTCTGACGTAGATATAGAAAAATAGAAGTACCCTAAAGCGAATAATCATTGAAGAGTACTTCTATTTTAATATCAGCATTGATAAAATCAAAATCCTGCTTGTCTCAGAATAGTTTGCTTAATAGGCAATAATTCTATTTTTTCTTCTTTTCCAGTATTTTCATTCAGCAAGCGAGCTTCCACCTTTCCATTCCGGTAGAAAGCTTGATGGTTGTTTACATACTTATATTGCACTTTTTCTACTGGTTTATAGAAGTAATCGGTAAATCCTCGAGCATACTCCCGCCCTACTTCTTCAATTGATTTCAGCGGATGGGCAAAAGACTGAACACCATAAAAGAAATAATGCTCGCCCTTTATGCCTTCAACGACTCTGACTTCTGTTCCAAAAGAAAGTTTTATTCGATCTTTTGTATTAAACTTACGTTCAAAAACCAAATATCCACCGACTTCTTCATACGCCTCACTAGACTGTACAGTGATAGCCCATTCCGGTTTACGAATTTTAATTTTTAGATCCATAGGCTGTTCCAAAGTCAATACAAAGTGGAAATCGTTCTTTACCGGATATTCCGTCTGATTTTCAATGCTTACACGTTTGTTATCTATACGAGTGTCAAGTAAGCAAGGCATCAAAAGATTGGCCACTAAAGCATGCTCCTGATCTTGCATCCATGCGTTTTGTAAAAAATAAGGAGTTATCCTTCCCGCATTGGGTACACAACATACAGCAACATCTTGATGAACAGGAGAATATTTATAACGTGTTTGTGTTTTACCAGGCTCATTGTCCCCGTTACGTGTACCAAGCATCTGATACGAGTTATCCGTCTTTAAATAAGCAATGCAGGAATGATGCGGATGACGAGCACCCTGAGCTGCATTATAAAAAATATTTTCAATAGATTCCGCCAGTCCTGTGTCTCCTGTTCGTTGCAGAAGCACACCATAACTATCCATCAATTCATGTAAAGAACAATATTCATATCCCGTATGAGTGGCATCAGCAATTCTTCCACCAATCCATTCGTCTCCAATAGCTCCACCTGTTGCAGTGGTTACAGAATGAATTTTTCGCAAATATTCCATCAATGCGCCCTTCACTTCTGTATCTTTCGACACACTGGCTGCAACAATCATCGGACGAAGGTGTTCAAAAGTATGCACTGCATGACAATTCAGTTTATAGTTCTTATTCAAAGCATTTGCCAATTGCGCATCACGCTCCCAAGCATAAAATTGAGAATAGTCCATATAGAGGAATAAAGCATAATTGAGATATTTTTCCTCACCTGTCAGCTGATACATACGGTCGAGCACATCCGTAAAGGTAAGTCCATGGCCAACACCTCCATTATAATTCTTCCCTGTATCGAAAGGATGAGAAGCATTCAACGGATAATTTGTCATGACATTGTCTACAGCACGTACCAAAGCCTTCCACACACGCTGGTCATTTGTGTATTCATAATATGCCAACAGACCACGATAAAGAGTCGCTTTTGCCCAAAGTTCACCATTTTCGGTCGTAAAGTTGTAGCGAAGATCCGGAGCATAAATACCCAGATAGCCATCTGAATCCTGTGTACTGAGGATTTGGTCAATATATGCTTTCACCCGTGCAACAGATTTTGCATCGTTCAAAAGCAAAGCGTTCCGAAGATAACCATCCCACCAGTTGGATTGAGTTTCGGAATTCCACCATTTGTATTGTTCATCCCCTTCAGCATCTCCCTCCTTGTTATTACCTAAATCCTTCACCTTACTATTTTTATGCAGACGTCCGCTACCATATATCGGATCATTGATAAGGTCGGGA
The DNA here is from genome assembly GCA_900555635.1 of uncultured Bacteroides sp. Lineage (GTDB taxonomy): Bacteria > Bacteroidota > Bacteroidia > Bacteroidales > Bacteroidaceae > Bacteroides. Next base: position 77,055 of record USLU01000015.1, on the reverse strand, counting down.
ATCAGTTTATCCAGATTTCCTACAAAACCATTCAAGTCAGCCTGCATTTGTTTTTTCAACCAACCAGTAGGTTTGATAGAACCGAATGTAAAAGCTGTAAATACCGGTATTTCTTTCATTTGTCCAACTGTTGTTGCAAGACTTTCAGAGGTCTGTGCCCTCGCTGTAAACGAGGTGCACAAACCGATAGTTAAAATCCAAATAAATAATTTACTCATTTCATTGATATTTCACGTAAATACTTCATATTCTCAACAGGAGTAGAACGAGGTATCTCGCAACCTGCCATCATTATCCAATTTTCACGAGGAATACCGGCTCTCACTTCTTCATACTTAGTTTTAATGAAATCCTTAGTTCCATCCATTACCACAGATACGGGATCGAGATTACCACATATAACGACTTCATCGCCCATTATTTTATGGGCTTCCGCTATATCCACCATCCAGTCAGCATCCAGAATATCTACATCAGTCTGTGCCAAAGATGGAAGAATATGGGTTATGTTACCACAAATATGAAGTTTAACAATAGCACCATGTTCATGAATAAAAGCAAAAAGCTCTTTATGCAATGGCAAAAGAAACTCGTCATACATTTCTTCAGAAATTTGTGAACAAAGCGCATCGCCTACACCAATGATATTGGAGCCAGCTTCAATCTGTGCCAAAGCGAAATTCTTTCCCATTTGCAAGCATTTTCTCATCAACATTTTTACCATATCAGGCTCCATCACCATATTCATCATTGTTTCAGAGACTCCACAAAGGTCGGCAGTTTCGGCAATAGGTCCTTCTATCCACCCGATAATAGGGAAAGGCTCTCCCAGTTTTTCACGAAACAGTTTCACACCATTAATGCGGTCCAATGTACGTTCGCAAGCATAGACATCCGGTGTTTCAAGTTTTTCAACATCTTCCATACAAGTTATCAGTTTGTCGGCTTTAGGAGAACTGTCACCATCGAAAGTTATTTTAGCCCCAAAAGCCGATGCTTCCCGATAAGGATCAGAAATGACACTGACGGCATCGTGATCGTACATCTCCAACAGTTTCATATTTGATTCAACCAAAACACGATGATCTTTCATGAATTCGGTATAAGTCCTGCCATACAGAGTGGCAGCATGCATCATTAAAATCGGATGAAAATAGATTCTTCCATCATTCGTTTTAGGAGTTGCAAGCATCCTATGGATTTTTTCCAATTTAGTATTCATATCCTGTCTATTTTTAAGTTATTATTCTCAGTCAGCCACTTGTTTTACTCTTGAGCCAAACAAGGCATAATACAATATATATAGTTCGCCGATAACGACAATAAACCAAGTCCAACGCCACATTCCTCCCATTGCATCGGCAAACATGCCTTGAAAAAGAGGAAGCAATGAACCACCTATCACACCAATCATAATCGTTCCGGAAGCAACTGAAGTATATTTTCCCAAACGATTGATTGCCAAAGTAAAGATTGAACCCCACATTACAGAATGGAATAGACCAACCGTCACCAGTAACCACGGATTATCAGCCACAATGGCTCCTACAGTAGAAGCTGCCGCCAACACAGCAGCAATCGCCAATTGTGTCTGTGGAGGTATTTTGCTTAGTGAGCTGGATATTAACCGACCAATCAGCATTCCGCCCCAGTAAAGTGTTGCCATTAAAGCTGGAATCGCGAAGTTAATTCCTCCGATAGTCAATGAGTCCATCCCGAAGAAAAGAAACTGCCGTCCTGCTTTTTCAAGTTCAATGGCATATAGATTGATATTAGCACCAACGCAAACTTCTACACCCACATAAAAAAAGATACCGAGTACTCCCATTGTCAGATGGCTGAAAGACCATACGGACTTCTCCAACTTCTCTCCGGATTCAGCTTTTGTCCCTTTTATATCGGGCAACTTCATGCGAGACAATACCAATGTTACTACAGCAAATACTGCCATCAAACCCAAGAAAGAGACTTGAATCTGGCTTATATTCACTTCCTCCATAGACAGCCCTCCAAATACAATACCGGTCACAAAGAAAGGAGCCAATGTAGTACCTACTGAATTGGCAGAACCACCAATATTCAAACGCTGAACTGGTTGTGTATTCTTCACATCACAAGCTGTAAGATAAGGATTAATAACTACTTGTAAGATAGTAGCGGCTGCTCCTACAACATAGGAACCCAACAAAAAAATAACGTATCCCCAAGGAATAATTGCCGAAGCAATTCTGAAATGAGAATCGGGAAACTCAATAGTATAGACGGAAGACAACCAGAAGATGCCCAGCCCTGCTATTAAAATTAGAATAGCTTGGATCAATGTCCGTTTATAACCATATTTAGTCACCCAAGAAGAACCGATACCACCCGTCAATGGATAAGCCATAAACCAGGCGAAGGATATCAGTGTGGCGAATGTATTCTTTAATTCGCCCGCATTACTTAGGAAAACAGCTTTCAAAGGACCTTGGAATTGTCCGTTGGCGGTAGTTAGAAAGCCAACAAAGAAGAATAAGATCACTAAGGTAATGAAAGGAGCCAAATAATTAATTTGTTTCTGTTGTTGTACCATAATCGTTCTATTTTTCATTATTCAACTAAAGTGAACTTGGCAGATTTCAATTCCTCACTGTTACATCCAATCATTACGTCAAAGTCTCCCGGTTCATACACATACTCCAGATCATAATTATAGAATTTCAACAAGTCTGTAGTGATGGGAAAATCAACCTTTACAGATTGACCAGCTTTAATAAATACCTTTTGGAAGCCTTTCAACTCCTTCAATGGTCGGATAATGCTGGCTGCCTTGTCGCAGATATAAAGCTGGACAACTTCGTGACCATCACGTTTTCCTGTATTTTTTATAGTTACGCTAGCCATAATTCGGCCCTTAGGTCCCATTACAGAGTCATTCAAAACTACATCGCTATACTCAAAGTTTGTATAGCTCAACCCATAACCAAACGGGTATAAAGGCTCATTAGATACATCCAGATAACCGCTACGGAATTTTTGGAACCATTTATCCATTGGCTTACCTGTATTCTTATAATTATAATAGATAGGTATTTGTCCTACACTTTGCGGCCAGGTAGCAGTAAGTTTTCCACTTGGATTTACATCACCAAATAGTACATCGGCAATAGCATATGCTGCTTCCGTACCAGGAAACCAAACATTCAGAATAGCAGGAATATTTTCTTTCTCCCAATTAATAGTAAGTGGTCGACCTGTAAACAGTACTAACACCACCGGCTTACCTGTTTTAGCCAATGCCTTCAATAGCTCTTGTTGTGGTTTCGGCAAATCAAGAATAGAACGACTACTGGATTCTCCACTCATCTCAGTAGATTCTCCTAAGGTAGCTACAATCACATCAGCATCCTTTGCAGTATTCAATGCCTCAGCTAGAATTTCAGCATCTGGACGGTTGTCTTTCTCAAACTCTTTTCCGAAATAAACACGTTGCGCATACTCTTCACTTTCAAATGGTTGGCAACCGCGTGCATAAACAACTTTGCCTTTACTTCCCACAGCCTCTTTCAATCCTTCGACTACCGTGGCAGCACGGAAGATATTATGAGGATAAAACCACGGACCTAACATCATCGGACGATTATTACCATGAGGACCGATAACGGCAATAGTGCCTCCTTTTTTCAATGGTAACAGGTTATTGTCATTCTTTAGAAGGACAAAACTTTCACAGGCTGCCTGACGAGACTTAGTCCGGTTCTCTTTGGTAAAGAAATCCTTTGAAGGACGAGTAACATCACAATATTTATATGGATTTTCGAACAATCCTAATTGATATTTTGCTTCAAGCACTCTGCGGCAAGCCTTGTCAATCAACGCCATAGGTACACGACCGTTTTTAACAGCTTCGGGCAACATATAGTGATACGCATAAGCTTCCATATCAATATCTGTTCCAGCTTCTAAAGCACGGATAGTAGTAGATACCGGATCACCAACTCCATGACGAACCAAGTCATTGATAGAAGCATAGTCTGTCAATACCAATCCCTTGAATCCCCATTGCTTACGAAGCAAATCCTCTAGTAACCATTTGTTTGCAGTAGCCGGAACATTATCAATTTCATTGAAAGAAGACATCACCGTAGCAACCCCCGCATCTACTGCCGCCTGATATGGATAGAGGTAATCATTAAACATACGCAAACGGCTCATATCTACCGTACTATAATCACGACCTGCATCCGGGGCACCATATAAAGCAAAATGTTTCACGCAAGATAGTATTTGCGTATTAGTAGCAAAACCCGGCTCTCCCTGATAGCCTTTAACCATTGCCTTTGCCACCGCTCCACCCAAGAACGGATCTTCTCCGGCACCCTCCACAATACGTCCCCAACGAGGATCACGGGTAATATCCACCATTGGACTAAATGTCCAGCATACTCCGTCGGCACTGGCTTCAACGGCTGCTGTACGCGCCATTGTCTCAACCTGCTTCATATTCCAGGTAGAAGCCATTGCCAAAGGAACAGGGAAAGCAGTCTCATAACCGTGAATAACATCCATGCCGAACATCAAAGGAATTTTCAAACGGCTTTGTTCAACCGCCACCTTTTGCAAAGCATAGACTTTTTCCACTCCTTTAGCATTCAGCATAGAACCTACAGCACCATTACGAATCTGTTGCGCAGTCTTATTTCCATCACTAGAGAGTTCTCCGGAAACGACGTCACCACCGGAAATCTGGTGTAACTGTCCTATTTTTTCTTCCAATGTCATTTTACTCATCAGGCTGGTAATAAACTTATCCATCTCTGCTTCTTTATCAGCAAGCATCTGTGCAAAAGTACCCGCCGCGGATATGACCAATAAACTTGTTATTACTAATTTCTTTATCATGGCATTAATTTGTTTAAAGTAGTCTTTCATTTTTTCTTATTCTTGATGCAATTCACCATCTTACAGATATTGCAACCATATTCCCTTCGCTTAACATCTTTTCCAAGAGCAACAATACCGCTAACCGACTTGACCGGGAGCATCAAGCAGGAATCTGTTAAAGTAATACCTGTACTGCTTTCGGGAAAGAAACTGAATAGCTGCTTCTGCTCAGCAAGAAACCAATCACAATAACCGGGACTATAATTATTGCTAATGTGCATACCTTCCTTATCTGCCATTACTTCCAACTGCTTCATAAGTAAAGTAACAGTAGCTTCGGCCAACACGGAGCCCAACGCATCAGCAATGAAAACACGGAGAATATCATCTTCTGCTTTCAGTTGCCGGCTGAAGTTATCGAACTCTTCACCGATAGTAGCAGTAAAAACAGCATACTTCTCAGCTCCTTTCATAGCATGTGATATGATTGCACCAGGATTGAATAATTGATTGTCCAACAGAAGTTTCCCACGCTCAGGTACATTTCCGTCAACAAGGACGTAACCATAATGAGGTACTAACCGATGACTCAACTCGTCCAGTATTTCCTGTATTAATTGCCGCACCCCCTCTTCGGGGATATGAGAGCCATATCCCATTAATAAATATATTTCACGGATATCCCAAGAGAGATCGGCAATTGTACAATCAAAGAATTCAACTTTCTTCATATTTCTCAGACTGATTGATTATATGCCTCCAAGGCTGCATAAAAAGCTTCAATATTAGTATGAGGAGTGTGTGGTGGTACATCACATCCAGATGACAACACAAAGTTGGGATACCCTTCCGCCTTATGAAGAAGTTCTAAGGTTGCTTCTTTCAATACTTCAGGCGTGGCTGATTTAAAAAGAGTTACAGGGTCAAGATTCCCCATTACCAGTACATCAGCCGGACAATCATTTAGCGCGTTCTTCATATCTATTTTGTTTCCAAAGTGGAAAGCACGGGCACCGGTAGCTACCATCGCTTCCGTACAATGTCCTGTATTACCACAATTGTGTAAAATTACAACAAAGTTATCATCCTGTACTGCATCTACAATCTTTTTTACATACAGCGAAGAAAATTCGTCGCACCCATCATTAGACATCAAACCAGCAGCCGGTTCGGCAATAACCACCCCCTGTATCCCTTGATTCTTTAGTTCCAAACAATAAATGGTCAAGAACTCTGTACACTTCTCCAATAGTAAATTAGCCGTATCAGGTTCACAATAGCATGCCATCATAAACTCGGACATATCAAACAAACGACCTGCCAACGAGAATGGACCAATCATTCCTCCAAAAACCGGCTTATCTATAATTGCCTCTGCCGTCAGACGATTCGCTTTCAAATATTCCCGTAAACGGCCTTTTGACATATCAGGAATTTCCATCTTTTCCACACCTTCATAGTCGGCAACCAAACGCCCAATCACATTGGGGATTTCGTCTTTCGGAAAATCTACTTTAGCTCCAAAAGCTTCAGCCTCTACCGTCAAATCCATAATTACCGAACAAGCTGCGGAAGGGTATTTGTCATTCAAAGCTTTAATTGCCTCAAAATGTACTTGACCATCACTCACTGCTTCGTACACCGTTTTGCCAATCAGTTCAATACCCGGATGGGTCATAATGGGGATCGCTATTCTCTTTTTATCAGACAACACACTATCCACCCATTGATTCATATTCCTGTCTTTCATATTCGTTATTTTTTAAAATCATTCATATTTAATTAATTCAAACTCCCGATACAGAGAATCTCTATCCAAATTACAACCAATAATACAGAGACTAGGGGATAGAACCACGTCATCGCCAGAGGGAATCAACTGATAACGGTCTCCAACCCAATGAAGGGTGAAGCCCGCTCCAGTTTCATCCTGAAAACCACCTTTTATACGATAAATATTCCCAAATTCTCCTCCCTGAGCTTTATTGAGCAGTTGAAGTAATGCGTTACAGTCCAGCCTAGTAGAAAATTCAATAGCAATGGATTCAAAATTACCACCATGCTTTCCTAGAACACTATATACAGGTTGATGAACTCCCTTTTCAAATCCTGTTCGCCAAACATCCAATAAAATTTGGATATTAGTAAATACAGGACAATCCGGAGAGATTTTGCCTAATAAATCCATCAGTTCAGCCACCTGCTCAGGCTGTGATTCTTCAACTTTACTTACGTAGATAAAGTCACTGAACCGAATTTGGTCATAGAAAAATTCTTTGGAAACCTTCATCCATACGGAATAGTTTAGAGCATCTACTACCGTAACAACCTTATTCAATCGATAAAGGCTTCTTACTATAGGATATTGGAAAACGCGACGAACATCAGACAGACGGGCTACTCCGGTAGGTTCAACAAGCAATTTGCGAGGGGCATGAGCCGCCGCTATTCCGGTTAGCTTGTCAACAAGTGTATCCGCACCGCCACAACAAATACAACTAGCAATGATGCTCTCTACTTCTACCCCAGTAGCACTCAGAGTTTCACTGTCGATATTAATTACACCAAACTCATTTTCCAATACAATCAGTTTGTCTGCATACAGTCCTTCGTCAATCAGTTGGCGAATCAACGTTGTTTTTCCAGCTCCTAAAAAACCGGATACAATATCTACTTCTATCGGAAGGTTGTTTGTTTCAGACATATACTTCTATTTATGAATGAGCTATACCTAATAATTCTTTTGCTTTCACTACTGCTGAGTTAGCACTATCACTATATCCGTCCGCACCTATTTCAGCTGCGAAACCTGCACTTACGGGTGCTCCGCCTACCATCACTTTCACTTGTTGGCGAAGTCCGGCTTCTTCCAAAGCATCAATAATAGTCTTCATGTAGGGCATAGTAGTTGTCAAAAGTGCACTCAGTCCGATGACATCTGGTTTATGCTCTTTTACCGCCGAAATCACTTTATCCGAATCAGCGTCCACCCCCAAGTCTATGACCTGAAAGCCACATCCTTCGAACATGGAGCCAACCAAGTTCTTGCCAATATCGTGTAAGTCACCTTTCACGGTTCCAATAACTACCGTTCCCAAATTAGACTTCTCGTCTTCTCCCTTCAGTAAAGGTTGAAGCAGAGACAGAGAAGATTTCATAGCACGACCTGCCATCAACAACTCAGGAACAAAAGCCTTTTGTTGTTCAAAACGACTGCCAATTTCCTCCATCGCTTTTATCAGATAGTTATCAATCAACTCTTTGGGAGCCACATCATCCTTAATTGCCTGTTGAGTAATTTCAACTGCATCTTTCTGCTTTCCTTTGAGGATTGCTTCAAAAAGTAAGTTCAATTCTGCCATATTTATTTTACATTAAAATTTAATAAAATCCATCCAGTAAAAAACAATCATTTAAAATAGATTATCATCGAGCCATTACTCTCTATTTCTATTTTTTCGCCTTTAGTCAACCTACGATCAGCAAGTACATCATAACCTATTGTTTTACCAGCCAACCGTTCATCAAACCGATTCCAGTCAATTGCATGTGCTTGGGAGGAGCCGTTAAGTATCACCATAACACACTCCGAATCGTTGTAACGGAAATAGGTATAAACATTATCTTTGGGCACATAATGCATCAATTCACCATTATACACTACCGGCGTATTCTTACGGAAATGAAGTAGAGTACGTACATGGTCGAACATCTCTTTCTGCTGAGCATCCCTATTTTCCACATTGAAGAGATTAATGGTATCCTCTTCCCAACCACCAGGAAAATCCATACGGCATTTATGCGCTCCACCACGAGGATCATCGGCAAACAGGAGTTCCGTACCGTAATAGATTTGCGGCAACCCACGGGTAGTCGTAATAAAACTCATTGCCATTTTCACCTTCTTTATATCCTTTCCCAACATATTATAGATGCGGTCAATATCATGATTATCGGCGAAGACAACCAATGAGTTTTTAGCGTCTTCATATAGAAAATCTTGTGCAATTGTGTTATAAATAGCCTTTGTACTACCTCCCCAAGCCTCATTATCATTAGAAAGTCCCATGACTAATGAGCGTTCCAATGGAAAATCCATTGCTTTAGGAAGATGACTGGCAAATCCGTCATGCTTTGGTTCATCTCCTAACCAATAGGATATGATTCCGGGGTCATTCCCCCACACCTCACCTACAAATTCCATATTCGGATATTCATATCGGATATTCTTTGTCCAGCAACTACCTTCATGTCCCATATAGAAATAAGTGTCTACCCGAAGAGCATCAAGATCAGCAAATTCAATCCACCAAATAGCCATCTGAGTGAGATATTGCAATGTGTAAGGATTAGATAAATTCATATCCGGCAAACTTTCCACAAACCAACCATGTCCGCACAACATTCGGTCCGCTTGCGAAGCATGTGTATCACTGTAGGTCTGCAATGCATAATTGCTTTGCGTAAAAGTGTCAAATTGATTCACCCAATCTGTAAAAGGCAAGTCTTTCATCCACCAATGTCCAGAACTGCAATGATTTGGAACAATATCCTGTATGATCTTCACCCCTTTCGAATGAGCTTCACTCACCATCTCTTTATAAAGTTCATTAGTACCAAAATGAGGGTCAATACGATAATAGTCAGAAATGGCATACTGATGATAGAATTGATTGTCTTCGAGTAGAGGAGTAGACCATAAGGCCGTAACTCCTAAATCAACCATATAATCCAGATGGTTAATAACACCTTGGATATCACCACCATGACGTGCTTCTAACCCCTTACGGTCAAGTACTTGTAACGATCCTTCTACCCTATCATTCCTAGGATCACCATTAGAAAAGCGATCAGGCATTATCAAATAGATGGCATCCGACAAGGTCAATCCTACGCGGGATTCAGAACCAGCACGACGTTCAAGTACTTTATAGTTAACCTTTGTCTTCTTGTTACCATGCGAAACTTCAATTGTATAGGTTCCCGGTTTCTCTATATCCACATCAACGAATAGATAGTTCGGGCTTTCAGCATTATGCACGGCCTTTACCGTCATTCCCGACTGTAAAACTTTCACACTACCGTCTTTTAGATTCTGACCATACAGCATCAATTGCAAGTCGGTTTTCATGCCTACCCACCAGCAGAGCGGTTCTACCCGCTCTACCTTCTGTGCAAGCATAGTCAAAGAAAGTCCGCATGTGAGCCATACAAAAATGGATAAGATACGAATCGTCATGATCTCTTATTTCTTTTGATAAAACACATAATGTCCGGTAAGGTCATTGAACTTTATATAATACTTACCAGCCTTAGTCACCTTGATTTCTTCACCACCAACAGTGCCTTTACCAAACGGGAAAGTCTTCGCACCCCACACACTTGAACCACTTTGGAAAGTCAGTTCACCGGAAGTTAATGCTATATCGTCAGCAATCCAAATATGAGGATCATAATAAGTCTGCTCTAAAGTAACCGTGCTGGGCACTGCTGTGCCGGAAAGCTGCATTGTAGTATATTCCAAAGCCGTACTGATATCATACTCCTTTATTGTATATGTCAATTTGGAAGTACTTGCTGTAATTGTATAATAACCGTCTTTAGAAAGTTCAAAGTTATCACCGGAAAGCGACAAAGTATTTGCATCCTTCTTACCGTACATCGTATAAGTATTCAAGTCACCATCATTGATAAATTTAAACTGTCCCACCCAAGTCACATTACTGAAAGCGCGAATGTACCCAGTATACTCATCGGTAGCCAATGGATCATCACGAAACATGACATAGCGATAGTTAGCAATATCCCAAACATTAGGATCAACAAAAAATTGACCGAACATAGAACCAATCAAATGAAGCGGTGCCATCGCAAACGAAGTGACATTCATCCTCACTGTTGCCGGAGAATATAATACCGATAATGTTGGTTCAGAAGATCCCAGTACCATCGGTTTTGCCATAACTCGAGCTTCCAAATCAGTAGCTACATCAATGGGTTGCCCCAACTTGTGCATAATAGAGTTTAGATTATCCGAAGTAAGATACTTTTTGAATACATTATTTCCTGCCACAATTTCTTGTGGTTCTGCAAAATTATTGCCAGCTATATCTATCTGTAAAGTATAAGTAGAAGATATATTTTCTCCAAAGTCAGCTTCTCCCCAAGTAATCACAAAAGCGGTGTCTTTTGCATTCTCGGCAGAACATACTAATGGAGTATCTGTATCAACTGCCACATCGGAAGGACCATTAGCCGGAGACATTACCACCTTTTCCAAATCATTCTCACATGCTAACAGCAGTGTGGCAAACAATAGTGTTCCTATTTTCTGATTAAATATCTTTTTCATATATATTCTGATTAAGTCGTTTATAATCGATTAATAACCTGTATTCTGTTTCAAGTTAGGATTGGCCATCACGTCAGTTGCCGGTAACGGGAACAGGTTCAAATCGTCACTTACACCAACACCATTCTTTGTTCCACCTTTCCATTGCCAGACATAGCTACCGGAAGTATATAGTCCGTAGCGCACCAAGTCAGTACGTCGGAAACCTTCCCAATAAAGTTCACGGGCTCTTTCATCCAGAATTTCTTCCAAAGAGATAGTACCGACGTTTGCAGATTGATCACCAAAAGCACGCTCACGTAGATTATTGAAGTAACGAATCGCCAAAACCATATCGCCACCAGTTCCTCCCCGAAGTACAGCCTCCGCATAGACCAAATACATTTCAGCCAAACGGAACAATGGGAAATCCGTATCAGCAAAGGCTTCCGCATAATTGGACCCATTCTGGCCGGTTGAAGTCACATTACGAAATTTAGCTACAGCCAAACCTTCAGTAAACTCATTAACATTATCTATATTGGTCTTGGATCCAAAAAACAGCCGACGCCCATCCGTTGCATCGAACTTTGCAGGCAATTCCTTACGTGAACGATTACCATACCAACCGCCCAAGCCACCCATGCCAAAGTACTGTTGGAAGTTTATTCCCAGGACATCTTCACGAGTCGTAATGAAAGAAGCGTTAATCAAAAATGTCAGTCCACCATAGCTCTTGTTCCGCTGTCCATCATAGTTAATAGACAGAATCACCTCTGGATTATTCACATTATTATCTGCCATAAATAGCTCACTGAAATTTTGTTTAAGAGTATATCCAGCGCTTATTACCTTAGAAGCGTAAGTAATTGCCTCCGTGTACTTCTTCGTTCCAGTATAAACTTCTGCATTCAAATACATACGAGCCATTAATGCCCAGCAAACCGCCTGATCGGCACGTCCATATTCATTTGTACGGGGAGCTTTTAGCTGATCCTGTATTTCAGTCAATTCCGATTCTATAAATTTGAACAGATCAGCACGCTTTATCTGCGGAGGCAGTGCTTTGCCAATAGGAGTATTTTCATCTACAAAAGGAGGATTACCATATACGTCCATCAATACCCAATATTGAAAAGCTCTCAGAAAACGGGCTTCTGCACGGAAATACTTGATTTCAGCCGCCTCATTCCCTGTAATGCCACGCTCGCCAACTTTCCCTTCTGTTGATTCGCGAAGAAACTCATTAACCAATGCAATCTGATACAAAGCACGGTAATAAAGACCGGAGATAAAAGTATTATTGGATGACCAATTCATAAAGTTTAAATCCGGAATACCACTATCAGTCCAAGTACACATAGCTTCTTCCGTCGTTAAGCACTGAAGATTAAAAAAGCATCTCAGGAAATCGGCAGAGGCACCATCTCCCATCGTTATATCATCTTTTGAAGCAAGATCGTTACCTACTTGTGAGTAAGACCCATATACTTTAGCCATGACCTCTTTGTACCCTTCAAATGTAGCGTATACTTTTTCCGAAGTAATATCGTTAGTCGGAAAACGATCTAAATCGTCTAAACAGGAAGTGGTTACAACAGTTATTGTTAATGACATTGCCAATGGCATTATAAATCGGCTTAATTTATATCTTTTCATAGCGTCTTCTTAATTAATAGTTGATGTTAAATCCTAATGTAAATGTACGTGGACGTGGGTAAAAGCTACGATCCACACCTCCAGCTATTTCCGGATCAAGACCTGAGTACTTAGTAATAGTAAATACATTTTGCACTGATAATGTACTACGAATATTTACCGTCTTATTAAATACTCTACCAAAGTTGTAAGACAAACTCAGATTATCCATCTTAACGAAGGATGCGTTTTCCAAATAATAATCGGAAAGTGGCTGGTTCAGATAGAAGTTAGACTCACGGACACTTGCGGGAGCGTTCAAAATACTTTTGCTTGGACTCAGGATGTTACTGTAAGTAGCTAAAGCAGAATTCATGTTGTTATACATATAGTTGCCAAAACTTCCACGTAATGAAGTGCTCAATTCCCAATTCCGGAAAGAAACACTTGTACTAAATCCGCAAGTCATTTTAGGCTCAGATGATTTGGAACGAACTAAATCTTTATTATTGATTTTACCGTCATTATTCAAATCGGCATATACGCCTTCCAGCGGTTTGCCACTCTCATCATAAACTTGTTTGTACAGATAATAGGAAAAAGAGTTATAGCCTACACTGTGAATTTGAACTGTCCCACCAGTAGAACCAAAAATCCAACCTTGTGGTATTCCTTCATATTCATCACTATCAACCAAAGTCAGTTTCGTAATCTCATTTTTATTAAATGCCATGTTGAAAGAAGCATTCCAGTTCCAATCCTTCGACTTAACAATTTCCGCATTCAAAGTAAACTCAACACCTTTATTTTCCAGGCTACCGATATTGGTAATCAATTGATTGCTAAAATTACTTCCGGCAGGTACACTAACCGTAGCCAACAGATCTTTTGTTTTCTTTAAATATACATCCACACTACCAGTAATGCGATTATCCAAAAATCCGAAATCCAATCCCGCATTATAAGTTTCAGTTGACTCCCATTTAATATCCCTGTCATAAGCAGCCGGACGATACATGTAGTAGAATTGGTCACCAAATTGATATTGAGCCACATTGGAACTTTGTTCATAACGAGCTAAGTAGGGATAATACAGATAAATGTCCTGCTGCCCCGTCTGACCATAACCTAAACGCAGCTTCAATTCGCTCACAGCATCCACATTTTTCAAAAAACCTTCTTCCTTAATCTTCCACGCCAATGCAAAAGAGGGAAAAATTCCCCAACGACTATCAGGATGGAAACGGGAAGAACCATCACGACGAATCGTAGCAGTCAGCAGGTATTTATTCATCAACGTATAATTCAAACGTCCAAAAACAGAAATCAAGGTATTACGCGGTTCATCATAGGGAAAGTCGGGTTTCTTAAACTCTTTTCCATTAGCCGTATAGTCAATATAGTTATCAGAATGAGTCAACCAATCTTGATAGGTATAACCGGCAGTGACATCAAGAAAACTCTTGATAGCCGTAAATTCCTTCGCATAATTCAAATAAAACTCAAATAATTTATTAGTCTTATTACTTCCATACTCCTGACTCTGTCCCTCACGGGATGCCATTTGAGGAGCCCATGCAGGAACATATACTTTACCCTTACCTTTTGAATAGTCATAACCGACATTCAGATTAGCACGCAATTCGGGCAGAAAGTGCATCTTATAATCTATCTGAGCTGCAGCTATTACTCTGGATACATTTGATGAATTATCATAAGTATTCAACAATAACATCGGATTGGTTAAAGCTTGTGTTTTCAGGTTACCATCGGGCATCAACCAAGTGAAATAGCCGTCATATTTATCGAATCCATCCGCTTTTACCGGTTGGGTAGGATCAAAAGATACAGCAGTCTGGATAGCGTCCGTATTGGCAAATCGATTATTAATACGAGTACCCTTTACAGAAGCATCAATTTTAAGATGATTGTTGAAAAAACGTGGATTCAAATTCAAGGCACCCGATAAACGTTCAATATTACCAGTTCGCAGAATACCATCTTCATTCAAATATCCTAATGATACACGGTAAGGTATATTCTTAACTGCACCAGTTAAACTCAAATTATTATCCGTACCGAAAGCATTTTGATAAATCTGATCTTGCCAATCAGTGTTATGTTTGCCTACCAATCCTTTAAATTCATCAGTACTTCTAGGATAGTTGCTCACAATATCTCTAATTTCATCACCAGAAAGTAAATCCATCTTTTTTGAAATGGAGGACATTGAGAACTGAGTAGTGAAGTCAACTTTGAACTTCTGCCCGTAAGAAGCTTTTTTAGTAGTTATGATAATAACTCCATTAGATGCTCTTGAGCCATAGATGGCAGTTGCTGAAGCATCTTTCAAAATATTCATAGACTCGATATCGTTCGGATTTATAGTACTTAATATACTTGGTGAACCAGCTACACCCGAATTGTCCACAGGAATACCATCAATTATGATCAACGGATCATTACTAGCAGTCAATGAGGCACCGCCACGAATTCGGATACGACTACCGGAACCGGGAGCACCACCATTAGGCGTTACTTGTACACCAGCCACTTTGCCCATAATCATACGGTCAGGAGAAATTTCACCTTTCTGTAGATCTTTTTCACCGACCGAAGTAATTGAGCCGGTTAAATCTTTCTTCTTCACAGAGCCGTAACCAATAACAACCACATCTTTCAACAGAACAGCATCGTCCTGAAATATCACATCAATTATGTTTCTATTTCCTACTACAATCTCCTGGGGAGCATAACCTACAAACGAAAACAGGAGAATGGCTTTTGAATTGGGAACTTTGATGGAGTATTTACCATCCGCATCGGTAATAGTACCAGTACTAGTACCTTTAATTAGTACACTTGCACCAGGTACCACCTCCTTTTGGGAGTCGAAAACCGTGCCTTTTATTTCTATTATCTGTGCTTGGACACAGGCAATACTTAGCAATAGTATACACCAAGTGCATACCACTCTTAAATGGAATGATTTCATAAATAAAAAATTAGGGTTAAGTATTAAGAATATCGTAAAAACTCTCGCTGAGAATTTACTTTTCTAGTAAAAAAGTCAATGGTATGTGAAGACGGAGCGACCAACATATCTCATTATGGTCATCACCGGAAAACTCCAAAGTCATCAATGATTTATCAGTATACCCAGCCGCTCTTACAGTTGAATCTATCATTTTTTGATATTCAGGATAATTAGCATCCAAGCCTACAGTACCATTGTCAAAGTATATTTTATGATTCCGGGCAGAAGGCAGGTTCTTCTTTAAATATGCATTAAATGCCTCAGGTATTTCTTTATTATTATCGAAAGTACCAATCCAATGAGTAGAGAGGCATCCGGCTCCGGCAAAAACTTGCGGATATTCACAGATGGCATACATAGAAATCAATCCGCCCATACTCGATCCAGCTATAAATGTATTCTTCTGCTCCGGTTTAGTCGAATAAGTAGCATCAATAAATGGTTTCAGTTCTGTAACAATAAACTTCAGATATTTATCTGCTAAAGGACCTCCCGGCATTAAATCAATAACTTTTTTATGTTCAGGTTCAGCAATAAGATCAATTGCCTTTTGGGGAAAGTACTCTATATGACGTTTGTTACCATTATTATAAATACCAACTACAATCACATCTCTAATTTTTCCCTCTTTCATTAGCTTATCAACCGTAGTATCTACGTCCCACTCTTTCGCATTCCAAGCACCACTGGCATCATAGAGCATCTGACCATCGTGCATATAAAGCACAGCATACTTTCTACTCCCAGAATAATCTTCCGGTAACCAAACATCTATATTTCTCTCATCTACATAATCTGAGCGAAATAAATACCTTTCAATGGAACCTGCCGAAACTTTCACAGTGTTGTCCACCTTTATAGCTTTATCATTATAAGGATTCGCCCATGCCAATTGAGCTATCAATAATGAAAGGAGAATACAAATTTTGCTTTTCATAATACTCTTATTTTTAGAGGTTATTTGGATATTGCAAAATTAATCTCCTCAATAGTTAAATGCAAAGGAGTACGCTTTTCTATAATGAAAATATAATGGATTAAAATATTAACACGCTGATAATATGACACATAGCATTCTAAAAATATAATGGCTTTAAACTTTAATATTGCTACTCAATATCCGATCTTACAGATTCTATCTCCATTATTTTCTGCTCAAACAGATTATTTGGAATCATTGACCGATTCTTTATCTTCGATTTATAAGTATTAATCGTATTAACCGAATAATTAAGAAACTTAGCAATATGGTCGCTATCCGTTACCCCCAGCCGTATCAATGCGAATATCCTTAATTCTGTATTTAAAACTGTGGGTGAAGGGGGGACGATTTTGTCTTTTTCGGGAAATAAAGCATTGAAGTGATCTACAAAATCGGGGAATAATTTCAAGAATATGCCATCAAATGAGGTAAATTTATTCTCTCTGTTTCTAAGGGAATCATCTTGTTTTACTATTTGTAGTAACTCATTATATTGTTTACCGGCAAGTTTACGAATTACCAACTTTCGGAAGTTGTCGAATTCATCCATAAAAGCAGAATTAAGACTAAAGAAATATCCAATATACTCGTCTTTCACTTTACTTCCATCTTTCAATCGCTTGTTTACCTCCTTCAAATCCACATTTTGCTGCTGAATAAGTTTTCTTGCCCTCTTAAGTAATCGCATCTGTTTCAGAATAAATGCCATTGCTCCAAGAAAGCATAAAAACAAGAATGTAACAAACGCTAATGCAATAAACAATTTGCTTTGTTGTTTCTGCATTATTTCAAAACGACTGGCTTCTATTATCGGGAGTATATCACTCGCCTCCACTTTACGATGACGAGCATTGAAGAAGTAAGCATCATTCATACCTTGTTTAATGTACATATAAGCATGATCTATATCACCATGTCGGAAAGCAATAGTCGCCAAATCTGAAAGCGCAGAACTTTCCTTCGTTACATTACGAATATCCCCAATTGCTGCTTCTGTCAGATAATAAGTTGCCTTCAAGGTATCTCCACTCAATAAATAAAATGTCCCTATACCACCAATACAAAGTGTACGACTACGATCGTCCACATTCACTGTTTCCAGAAAATGTTTGGTAGATTCTATCGCTTTACCATAGTTTTCCTGACACCTAAATATATTGATTTGCTGTAGTTTACTCAGGGAATGTTCCGCCCCTTTCATATTAATAATCAAATTACTATAGTAGATTGATTTTTTCAAATAAAAACTTTTATAAGGATTATGCTGTATAGCCAAAGCCATATCCAAATATAGTTTGGAATAAGTCGAATATAGCGCGACTTTACGTTCCGCATCCAAGCTAGCAGAATCAATGGATTGGAGTAAATCTTTTGCCTCCAGAAATAGTCCTGCTGATGTACAACTGTAAGCAACGACCAAGCGGGAATCCGCCAATTTTACAGGTTCACGTAATTCTTCTGCAATCCGAATCATATTACTTCCGCAAACAAACGCCGAATCATAATTGTATGCCAAATATTCATTCAAAAGTAAGCCATAAATATCATATTGCTTTTCAACGCTTTTTGTCTTAGCTAGTTCCCCATTCAATTTTTGAATATTTTGTTGCTTCCGATTTTCGAATTCCTTTTTATTCAATAATTCCTTGTCTAATTTCCGGAAATAATAGTTTATTGAATCCGCTTGTTTTGAAAAGGCTGAAGAATGAAAGGATAATAAGAACAACAACAATACTCCATACTGCCAATAAGAGTAATTCATCTTAAACATGTGCTCTGCTCTAAATTATTAATTTATAATCTGTTAAATAGTCGATAATAGAATATTGCAAATATAGCTTTAATTTTGAAACAGACTACATAAATGTTTTTAATAAATAAAAATCCGATTAACAAGCCTAAGCAAGCTAATCGGATTCTCTAAATCATGTGGACTTTATTAAGAATAGACTATTCTTCGTCCAGCGACTCCGTATATTCCATTTCACCCTGTACGATGAAAAGAATTTCTTCCGGGTCATACTCACCCATTTCGTCTTTATGGGCTTCTTTGACGATATAATCAACGATTTCTCCAAGATCAATCTCAATGTATCCATTCTCATCGGGCTTATTATCAAGGATGCCACTTTGAGAATAATACTCATCAATCAAATCGAGAAAATAGTAGAACTCGTCGTCAGAGAATTTCTCTTTCAACTCTTGCGGCAAATAATTCCTGATGTACTCGATGGTCTTTTCATCATCGATGTCACTCTGCAAAAAATCGTCTTCCAGTCCCATATCTTTATGTTTTAAGGGTTAATTCATTTACGATTTACAATTTACGAATTACTACTATTTAACCTTTCAGAATCACTGCGCAACTAAATAGTAAATCGTAAATCGCAAAATAGTATATTATAATAGTGCTTTTATCTTGTCTGCAAATGTTGACTTCGGAGCAGAGCCGACCTGCTTATCCACCAATTTTCCATCTTTAAAGAACAATACGGTTGGAATATTACGAATACCATATTCTGCAGCGACATCTCCATTTTCGTCTACATCACACTTACCGATGATAACTTGACCTTCGAATTCAGTTGCCAGTTCATCGATAATAGGACCTACCATTTTACAAGGTCCGCACCAAGGTGCCCAAAAGTCCATAACAACAGGTTTACCTTCTGCTAAAAGTTCCTGATAATTGTTGTCAGTAATTTCTAAAGCCATTTCTTTAATGATTAATTATTTAATGTTTAATTATTAATGAAGCAAAGATAATTAATTTATCCGAAACTCAAGGTCTGGACGTTCTTTTAAATAGGTAATAAGTTCACGTCCTACAGAAAGCTTTATGGGACGTGAAACCAAATCCACAGTCATTTTACTTTCCGGATCGGTCACCTTAAAATATAATTCTGTAGTACCAGGACGTTCTTTTGTCAACTCAGCCAACTCAGTAACCAAAGCTTTATTCAGTACACTCAGAGGAATGAGAATCGTTATTTTCTCAATCAATTTTTCTTTCACATCGGGCAATAATTCCATCGAGGTTATCTTTACCTCCAACTCATCCTGCCTCCATTGCTTAGGTTGACACCTAGCCTTGATAAAAAGGAAAGTACGCTCGCCCAAATATCCTTGATAAGTTACCCAATCATTTCCAAAGAACGGGAATTCTGCAGAACCGGAATAATCTTCAATCTTAGCAATACCGTATGGATTACCATTCTTGCTAATACCACGACGAACCGATGTGACAATACCTCCCATCGTAATTTCACGCCCTACCAAAGCATTCTTGTCTTCCACTTCTATCATGTGTGTATTACAAACATGTTCCAATACAACAGCATATTCATCCAATGGATGTGCAGAAAGATAGATTCCTACCAAATCACGCTCTCTATTCAAACGGTCAAGGTCGCTCCAACGCTCTGCAGGAAGGATTTCAGGAGTAGCAATATCAATCACATTCTCTCCGCCAAACAATGAGTTGACCGCTGCCGCCTTGTCAGCCTGATAGCGGTTACCATAACGTACCAGAGTTTCAATAAATACTTCATTCTTGGCATTTACAGCAAAATATTGCTCACGTTTCAATTCAGGAAAACTATCAAATCCACCTGCTAGAGCCAAACATTCGAGATTCTTCTTATTACAAGCATTCAAGTTGACACGTTGAACAAAATCGAAAATACCCTTATAAGGCCCATTCTTTTCACGTTCTTCCATAATGCTCTGTACAGCACTTTCACCCACACCTTTCACGGCACCAAGACCGAAACGAATGTTACCTTCATTATTAACGGTGAACTTCAAGTTCGATTCATTCACATCCGGTCCCAAAGTATTAATACCCATCGCCTTACATTCATCCATCAACTTGGTGATATCCGTAATATTCGACAAACTTCGACTCATTACCGCTGCCATATATTCTGCTGGATAGTTGGCTTTCAGGAATGCCGTCTGATAGGCAACCCAAGAATAACAAGTTGCATGAGACTTATTGAACGCGTACGATGCAAATTTTTCCCAGTCGGTCCAAATCTTTTCAAGCACTTTCGGATCGTGACCATTCTTCTGACCACCTGCAATGAATTTAGGTTTCATGTGGTCCAACTTATCACGAAGTTTCTTACCCATCGCTTTACGTAAGGCATCGGACTCACCACGGGTAAAGTCAGCCAAGAGACGGGACAGAAGCATCACCTGTTCCTGATATACGGTAATTCCATACGTATCTTTCAGATATTTCTCCATAACGGGAATATCATACTCAATCGGTTTACGCCCATGCTTACGGTCGATAAAATCCGGAATATAATCCATAGGTCCCGGACGATAAAGAGCGTTCATAGCAATCAAGTCTTCAAAGGTACTTGGTTGCAATTCGCGCAAATACTTCTGCATACCTGCCGATTCAAACTGGAATGTACCGATGGTACGGCCGTCGCAATAGAGTTTATAAGTAGCAGGATCTTCAATTGATATTTTATCTATGTCAAGCTCCAAACCACGATGCAGGCGTATATTTGCCACGGCTTCTTTAATGATGGACAGCGTTTTCAGTCCTAGGAAGTCCATCTTAATCAACCCCGTATCTTCAATCACCGAACCTTCATACTGGGTAACGAGCATCTTCTCACCCGTTTCTTTATCATCAGCGGTACTTACAGGTACCCAATCCGTAATATCATCACGGCAGATAATAGTACCACAAGCATGCACACCTGTACCACGAACGTTACCTTCCAGCATCTTGGCATACTTTAAAGTATCACGCACCAGTGGATCAGGTGAAGCTTCCGCAGCCTGCAACTCTGGTACATATTCAATGGCATTCCTTAAATTCAATTTTTTATCAGGAATCTTATCAGGCACAAGTTTTGCCAGACGGTCCGATTCAGCCAAAGGAAGTTTTTGTACGCGTGCAACGTCCTTGATAGCAAGTTTGGTTGCCATGGTACCATATGTAATGATATGAGCCACTTTTTCTTGCCCATATTTATTGGTTACCCAACGCAGCACATCTCCACGTCCATCATCATCGAAGTCGATATCAATATCAGGCAAGGAAATACGGTCGGGATTCAGGAAACGCTCGAACAGCAGGTCATATTTGATAGGGTCAATCTTCGTAATCTGTAAACAGTAAGCTACAGCCGAACCTGCAGCAGAACCACGTCCCGGACCAACGGAAACCCCCATACTACGGCCGGCTGCAATAAAGTCTTGTACAATCAAGAAGTATCCCGGGAAACCCATGGTCTTCATAATATACAATTCGAAGATCATTCGCTCTTTCACTTCATCCGACAAAGGATCACCATATAGTTTTTTGGCTCCATCAAATGCAAGTTTTGCCAGATAATCGGCTTCCAACTTAATACGATATAATTTATCGTACCCACCCAAACGCTTGATTTTCGCCTTAGCCGCTTCTTCATCCAAAACAACATTTCCATTTTCATCTTGGGTGAATTCATCAAACAAATCTTTCTCCGTGAACTTTTTTCGATATTCTTCTTCCGTTCCAAAATCTTCGGGAATAGCAAAGGTAGGCATAATGGGAGGATGATCGATAGAATAATACTCTACCTTATCGAGTATTTCCAACGTATTAGACAAAGCCTCCGGAATATCTTCAAACAAAGCATTCATTTCAGCTTTGGTTTTCATCCATTCCTGCTTTGTATATAGCATACGAGTCGGATCGTCCAAATCCTTACCTGTACTCAGGCAGATCAAGCGGTCGTGTGCCTCCGCATTTTCTTCATCTACAAAATGGACGTCATTGGAACAGATTACTTTTATATTATATTTCTTGGCAAATTCCAACAACTGAGCATTGGCCTTTTGTTGCAACGGATAAGCTTCATGATTGGCACGCGGCACGGTAGCTTTATGACGTTGAAGTTCCAAATAATAGTCATCACCAAAAAGGTTTTTATACCATTGCACAGCCTCTTCCGCCTCTTCCAGTTGTCCATTAAGTACCTTCTTAGGAACTTCTCCACCGATACAAGCGGAGCAAACAATCAATCCTTCGTGATATTTCTCCAACTCATTACGGTCGGTACGGGGACGCATATAGTATCCTGAAGTCCACGCATGCGACACTAATTTTATCAGATTATGATATCCTTTCTCGTTCTTCGCCAATACAATCAAGTGGTAACCACTTTGGTCGGGTTTACCTTCTTTTTTATCCATCGTACGACGCGCAACATACATTTCGCAACCGACAATAGGCTTAAACAACTTATTTTCAGCTTCCACTATCTTTGCGCGACAATCGGCTAATTCCGCCTCTTTGTCTTCACATTCTATCGCACCGCTTTCAATACCGGCAATCCGTTTTTTGAGATCTTTAATCTCTCCTTTCGGTCCACCATTTTTCTTACTGACGTAATTAATGAATTCCTTGATACCAAACATGTTACCATGATCGGTCACGGCAATTCCCTTCATACCATCTTTCATCGCTTTATCAACCAACCTGCTTACGCTGGCCTGGCCATCCAAAAGAGAGTATTGTGTATGAACGTGTAAATGAACAAAATCCTGCATATAAATCCTTTCTATTGAGAGGCTAAAAATACAACCTATGTACCATCTAACAAAAATATTTCCCTAAAAGTTATCAACATCTGCATTTCTCTAACCAAATCCTTGTTAGATTTTCAAAATAAACCTATTTTTGCGGATAATTTCTATCTAATAATAGCAAAAAAGACATACATGGGTCGATTAAAAAGATTAAAAAAGATACGCATTCACCGTGAAGGAACACATACATTAGCTGGCAGCCTACTACTTCTGCTGATTGTTAATGCAGCATTTTACTTCGGATTGGAATGCAAGATTCCCTTTTATATAGTAGCTGCCGTCAGCCTTGTTGTATACGGAATATTGGTTAACTTTTTCCGTTGCCCAATCCGTTTGTTCGGTCAAGATACAGAAAAAGTGGTTGTAGCTCCGGCAGATGGCAAAATCGTCGTTATTGAAGAGGTAGAAGAAAATGATTACTTCCACGACCGCCGTATCATGATATCTATATTCATGAGTTTGGTCAATGTACATGCCAACTGGTATCCGGTAGACGGAACAGTAAAAAAGGTATGGCACAAGAACGGCAAGTTCATGAAAGCATGGTTACCCAAAGCAAGTACCGATAATGAACAATCTACCGTAGTAATAGAAACCCCCGAAGGAGTAGAAATCATGGCTCGCCAGATTGCAGGTGCTATGGCACGCCGTATTGTCACCTACGCCGAAGCTGGTGAAGAATGCTATATTGATGAGCACATGGGCTTTATCAAATTCGGTTCGCGTGTAGATGTTTATCTGCCATTGGGTACAGAAGTGCTCGTCAAATTAGGACAATTAACTACCGGTAATCAAACGGTAATAGCTAAACTTTAGTACGATGGCAAATTGTATAACCCGTCATATACCTAATGCAATAACCTGTTTGAACTTATTCTCCGGTTGTATTGCTGGTGTCATGGCGTTTGAAGCCAAATACGACTTGGCGCTTACCTTTATTATCCTTAGTGCTGTCTTCGATTTTTTCGATGGTATGATGGCTCGCCTACTTAATGCACATTCGGTTATCGGCAAAGACTTGGATTCTTTGGCAGATGATGTTAGTTTTGGTGTGGCACCTTCGTTAATAGTATTCTCTTTATTCAAAGAAATGCATTATCCGGTGGGGATGGAATGTTTGGCTTCCTTTTTTCCGTATCTAGCCTTCCTTATATCCGTATTCTCTGCATTGCGACTGGCTAAATTCAACAACGATACCCGTCAGACGACTTCATTTGTAGGACTTCCGGTTCCTGCAAATGCTCTGTTTTGGGCTTCTTTGGTAGCGGGTGCTCATGACTTTTTGATAACAGACAGTTTCAATCCATTCTATTTACTGATTTTAGTTTGTATCTTCTCGGGATTGTTAGTATCTGAAATCCCTATGTTTTCTTTGAAATTCAAGAACTTATCATGGAAGAGCAATAAAATTAGTTTTATTTTCCTGATAGTTTGCATTCCATTCCTTGTTTTTTTAGGAATATGCAGCTTTGCAGCAATCATTGTTTGGTATATATTACTTTCACTTATTACAAGAAAAAGTAAATAAACAAATCTTTGGCACGGTTGTTGTATCGTTGTTCGTATAAAACGAACACATAAAAAACATTAGCCTATGTTCCATATTTTAGGATTTTTATTCATTATAATAATTGCCATACTGATCATTGGACTTAGTATCATTGGTACAGTCTTACGAAGTGTATTCGGATTGAAAAAACGTCATTCATCCTATTCTTCCGGTGGATATTCATCCTATAACAGCACCAAGCAATCGTCCGGTTCACCCCGCCAACAAGAGACTGAGGAAACTATAGAAGAAAAGACTCATTATAATAAGCGAAAGAAATTATTCTCGGAAGACGAAGGAGAATACGTAGACTTTGAAGAGGTGAAAGAATAGTGATTAACGGTTAGTGATTTGTTCTTAGCGGCGTTTTGCGGCAAAGAAATCTTTCATCAAGGTAGCACATTCGTCAGCAAGCACACCTTTTACTATTACCGTTTTAGGATGCAAAGCTTGTGGGGCATAACGTTGATAACCTCGCTTTTCATCTTCAGCTCCAAACACCAAACGTCCCATTTGTGACCATGCTATAGCCCCGGCACACATTACGCAAGGTTCCACTGTTACAAAAAGAGTACATTCATTAAGATATTTTCCGCCAAGCGTAGAAGCGGCGGCAGTAATGGCCTGCATTTCGGCATGGGCGGTGACATCGGTCAATGTTTCTGTCAGATTATGGGCACGGGCGATTATGCGATCTTTGCAAACAACTACTGCTCCCACAGGTACTTCTCCACGTTCTCCTGCCTTTTGCGCTTCCAGAAGCGCCTGCTTCATATAATAACTATCGTCCACCCTGTTCTCTTTAATTTTTCATTCTTAATTCTTCATTAAACACCTACCTTCTCATATCATGTTCACCAAACAAGGTAGGATAATCTTCTTCCATATTCTTATGGATAAACATGAGAATAGTTTCCCGCAACCAGCGTGACTTGTTCGTTATCTTGTATTTCTCAAGATAACGATCTACAATCCGCAGTTCTTCTTCGCTCATCAGGCATACCATGCGTTGTTCGCGTTTCGGTTCTTCAGGTGTTGCTTTCGCACACGTTTTATCTCTCTTTCTCATATTTCTTGCAAAATTACTTTTACTTCTGTAAAAACAAAGCAGAAAAAGCTTAATTTTGTATCGAAACGACTAAAATCAAGAATAAAAGAAGTAATGGCAGCACACAATGCTTTGGGAAAAGCCGGAGAAGACGCCGCAGCAATGTATCTGGAGCAAAATGGCTATGTCATACGCGACCGGAACTGGCGTAAGAATCACCTTGAACTTGACATTGTTGCTACCAAAGAAGAAAATTTAATCATTGTAGAAGTGAAAACCCGTAGCAATACGGATTATATAGAACCTCAGGATGCGGTAAATTGGCAGAAAATACGCCATATTGTCGTGGCGGCAGATGCTTATATCAAACATTTCTGCATAGATACTCCCGTCCGTTTCGATATTATCACAGCCATTGGCAAACCGGGGGCTTTCAGGATCGAGCATATAATAGATGCTTTCTATCCTCCGATGTTTTAAGTCAGTTGAAAGTTAGAAATTAACCATACAGCATAAAAGCGCAGCCTATTAATCATAAATCATAAAACATTAACTATCATGGATATAGAAACTGCCCGCGAATACTGCCTCAACAAGAAAGGTGCTACAGAATGCCTTCCATTCGATGACACTTCACTTGTGATTAAGATCATGAATAAGATGTTTGCACTCATCGACTTGGAAAGTGCCAATAAAATATTTGTGAAGTGCGATCCGGAATACGCGCTCGAACTCCGTGAGCGATATTCTGCTATTGAGGGTGCTTATCATTTCAACAAGAAGTACTGGAATCAAATATTTCTGGACGGCGATGTTGATGATAAACTGATTAAGCAATTGATAGATCATTCTATCGAAGAAGTATTAAAGAAATTCACTAAAAAAATGCGTGCCGAATATGATGCCCTGCCCTGATACATTTCCATTTCCTCTGGTTGCTTTAGAAGAAACGATTTCCACCAACCAGTACATCAGTCAACTTTGTAACAACTTACAAGAAAGTGTTGCCGAACTAACCACTGTCACTGCTGAGTTCCAAACTTCCGGTAAAGGACAACGAGGTAATTCATGGGAAGCTGAAAAAGGTAAAAATTTACTTTTCAGTTTCGTACTCTATCCTACATCTCTGGAAGCACGCCGCCAATTTATCCTCTCACAAATCGTATCACTCTCTATTAAGGAAGAGTTGGATACGTGGACCGATAATATCACTATCAAGTGGCCGAATGACATTTACTGGAAAGACAAAAAGATTTGCGGTATTTTGATAGAGAATGACCTCTTCGGACACTTTATCAGTCGCAGTATTTCCGGTATCGGGATAAATATCAACCAGGATAAGTTTCAAAGTGATGCCCCTAACCCGGTATCTCTCAAACAAATCACGGGCAAAGTACACGACCGGTATGAAATACTTGCCAATATATTGAAGCGGGTACAGACTTACTACAATTGCTTGCAAGCCGAAGACCCCGACACATACTCGGCTCTTATTGCCACCCGTTATGCCCGCTCTCTTTTCCGCCGTAGAGGACTTCACCCATATGAAGATGCCAATGGCAAATTCATGGCTCGCCTGTTACGAGTAGAAAATGACGGACGATTTATTCTGGAAGATGAATTTGGAAAAGAAAGAGAATATTTGTTCAAAGAGGTACAGTACATACTCTAATTTAGTAACTGCAAGATAACATAAAATCTCTTACCATTATTTCCTAAAAGCGGTTATATTGCTGAATACAAGAGAACCACATTCCCTATATATAGGGAACATGGTTCTTTATGTATAATCTATAGTTCATTTATAAACCCAGCATGAACCAAGTGCAATAAAGTAAGATCTCATAGAATAGGTTATGAAACCTTAGTCATTTAAAGTAATTTCAGCACCTTTCAATAGCGGAGAAGTAAACTTTACCCGAATGGCGCCTTCGGTTCCGGTAGTCTGGATGTATGCCAGCAAACGACCATGATAGGCACGATGACGATTATCGGTGTAATCGCTCATATCCGAATTATTGGAACCTTCGAGACCTAACAGACGTGCAGGTCCTTCGACGGTACAAGTAATCTCATTGTCGCCAAGTTTCACAACAATACCATTCTCGTCCACCACTTCCACTGTGAGGTGAGCTGTGGCACGGCCTTTAGACAAAGCAGTGCGGTCGGCACTGACACGCAGGGCGTATGGACGACCGGATGTCTTTATAGCATAGCTTGATAGTACATTTCCATCTTTATCACATCCTTCGGCACGCAATTCACCTGCCTGATAAGGAATGTCCCAATGAATGATACCTGTCTTCTCATCATAAGGTTTCATGTTCCCTATCTCTTTGCCGTCAAGCAACAAACGGGCTTGAGGAGCATTGGTGTAACAAACGACACGCACTTCTTGTCCCGGTTCATAATTCCAAGTATCCCATGCGTCAACCGAAAGATAATTATGTTGGGGATAAGTACCGATGTAAGTTGTCGGCTTTTCGCTCCACAACGAAGCGCGGAAGTAACCACGAGGTTTTGGGAAGCTACCGAAATCTAACAAACCGGTATAAAGTCCGCGAGAAGGCCATCTACCCGACTCGCCCAAATAATCGGTACCCGTCCAAATGAACTGCCCGAAGATAAACTCCTTGTTCTTCACCGCATACCAAGCGTCAATATCCGAACGAGTCTCGCTTCCGTAGATCACACGTTTGGGATAAGTGGCATGATCTTCGTCGTAACGGTCTTCGGTATAGTTATAGCCTACCACGTCAATAGCATCTGCGTATGCGGTCTGATTGGACATCACTACGCCTGCCCAAGCTCCGGTGGTAGGACGAGAAGTGTCCACCGCACGTACACAATTGGCCAAACGCCTAGCAATCATACCGATTCGCATGGCGTCGGGAGCATCTTTCTTATAGCCGCCAAACATGGGCTGACTGATGGTGGAACCGTCCAGAATAGGATGAGAATAAGGGTCGTTCGGATAATCTACCTCATTGCCGATACTCCACAGGAAGATGGAGGGATGATTACGATCCCGACGTACCATATCGGTGACATCACGTTCTATCCATTCTTCAAAGAAATCGGCTGTACCGTCAAAGCTTGGTTCGCCTACATTCCAACCTTCTACCCACTTGCGTTTAGGAAATTCCCATTCGTCCGAGACTTCGTCCATAATAAGCAAGCCCAATTTATCACATAAGTTATAAACAACAGGAGCTTGCGGATTGTGGCTCATACGAATGGCATTCACACCTATCTCTTTCAGATTTACAAGGCGGCGATGCCATACTTCTTCGGGCACTACAGCCCCCAGTACACCGGCATCATGATGCAGGCACACGCCTTTCACTTTCATCCACTTGCCATTGAGTGCAAAGCCTTTATCGTGATCGAAGTTCAGTGTGCGCAATCCTACTTTTGTTTCGCTGCCGTCTATGCGCTTGCCGTTACTGAAGAGTTCCGTTTTCAGCGTATAAAGATAAGGAGAATCAAGATCCCAGCGGCGGGGGTTGTTTACTTTCAGAGAAAGTGAAGTTTTAGTCATGCCTTGCTTAGCCCCCGTAACAGAGGTGCGGCGTCCGGCTACTTGCTTGCCGTCAGCGTCATACAAGGTAGCAGATACTTCCAGTTTTTCGGCATTAGCCTGATGTTTCTGTACTTCCATATCAACAGCTACCACTGCTTTGCTGTTGGTCAACGAAGCTGCATGCCAGCCCACGCCCCACTGTGCAAAATGCGTTTCGGGAGCAGACACCAACCATACATCCCGATAGATGCCCGAACCGGTATACCAACGAGAGTCAGCATAGCGGCTGTGATCTACACGTACTGCCAAAACATTGTCACCTTGTTTCAGATATGGAGTCAGATCGTACAGAAAGGATACATAACCATTAGGACGTTTCCCCAACAAATGTCCGTTGAGGTAGACTTCACTCCGATTGTACACACCTTCGAAGTAGATATAGTGACGTGCTGCGTTGTCGGTTATTGTGAAATGCTTGCGATACCAGCCTATTCCTCCCGGCAAGTACCCGGTGCAACTAGCCAATGAGGGCGATAATTGTCCTTCGATAGACCAGTCATGCGGCAACATCAGTTTGCGCCAGTCTTTATCTTCGAAAGCAGGTTTTACTATAGTTGAATCATCTGTCAGTTTAAATAACCACCCGTCATTGAACTTAGTAGCATCGCCAAACGAAACTTGCGCCTTTAGAGGAGCCGTTGTAAATAGTGCCATTATAAAAACGGCGATTGTAAGTGTAGCTTTCTTCATCTTTTATATGTTATTTGAGTTGATATACTACGGTAGTTACACTCCCGGCATCCAAGACAACCGACTGATCAGCAGCTACTGTACTCTCTATCAGATTCTTGCTACCTGTAGTTGTATAAGTCGTCACAGACTTAACCTCTCCACTCCATCCGGTATGCGTTTCGTTCAGACGAACACCTTTATCAGATAGATTGGTATACACTGTAACAATCTTATCGCCGTCAGGAGAAATCCATGCCGAACCAAAGAAACTGCGAGATTCATTCAAGTCAAGACCTATACGACGATAGCCCGGACGAATAAAACGGCTATAGTTACCCAATACCCATAAAGTGGCGGCAGGCTGATAAGTTCCTTCTTGGGCTATATCGCCATCTACACCTCCGGAGGGTACGAGTGAGATAAGCAGGAAGCGGTTCTTATGTCCCCAATGGGCAACGTCCATCGAAGTCCAATAGCTCCACGAAGTAACACCGGCTACTGTGAGGTCGTTGTGTATCACTTTCGACATGTAGAGTGCGATGTCCATCTCCGTCGCTTTGTCATATCCCACAAATTCAGAGGAGCTATAACCGTCGCCCAGCATGCTCCATTCGCTTTGCCATACGTCAAGACCGTATTGTTTAGCAGCTTGGGCCACTTGTTGGCGAACGCTACGCATGCCTTCCCAAGTGCCGTCGGTCCAATAACTATGACCGCAAATCAGTTTCTTAACATGAGCCAGATCACCGACGTAAGCAGAAGAACCGGGAGTGAAGAAAGCAGAAAGTACATTGCTACGATTGTCATCGGACTTCGTCTTATACAGATATTCCCAATCGCCGGATTCTCCCAGCAGAATATCAGTAGACAAACTGGAAGATGACAATGATTTATCCAGCTCACGAGCCAGCCGGGCTACTTCATCATTGGTCCAGCCACTACCTTCCTGACCGCTCTCCCAATTATATTGCGGTTCATTGACAGGAGATATATGGGTGATTGAATATCCTTCACCTACATAATATTTAGTCACGTTGGCCAGATAAGCGGCAAAGTCATCATAGTATTCACTTTTCAAATTCGATACTCCACCGCTGGAAGAGAAGCCTTTACCGTTGGAAGTGTATTGTACGGGAGGGGTATTGCTGAAAAGCACAAAGTTTTCACAGCCCAATTCTTTGGCACGTTTCATAAAGTAACGTTGGCCTTCGCAACGAGTCCAGTCGAGCGTACCGTTAGCAGTCAGATAAGATTCTGCACGGCGGGATTTATCTGCAATACCGCTTGCATCACCTTGTTCGGCACTTCCACCACCCAGGTTGACACGCCACATGGAGAGCCCGATACCTTTTGGCTTTCCCGACTCGATAGCGGAAGAAAACAACAGTTCGCTGATTTTATCACGGCTCGACGTCCAATGTTTGCCCACATAAGCAGGCGACCAGCAATCGGAAGCACCGAAGCCTACGATAGTTTGATAAGTCTGACCGGCATTTACCGTAACCGACTTTTCTACACTAGTACCCGGTCCATCAGGATTGTCAGGCGAATCGGGAGTTGACGGTGAATCGTCACCGCAAGCCATCATGACCAGCGACAGCAGATAAATAAGAATATATTTTATTTTCATCATTTTCTATGTATTAAATGACACATCGCATTAAACAAGATATCTCAATTCCCCTCCTCTCAGGAGGGAGGAGAATTGAGATACTACAAATAGGCTATTAGTTATCCTACAAACAAACGTTTAATTCCAACCCGGATTTTGGGTAATCGAACCATTAGACATGGTAATTTCATACAAAGGAATCGGGAATACCATATCACGGCTTTCAATAAAACCTTTACCCTTATCGCTTGCCTCACCTTGGTTTGCCCATTCGAGAGCATCACGGGTCGCTTCGCTGGTATTCCACTTCACGAATGTTCCGTCCGGTCCCATCAAGTTAGAAATAACTTTCTTTCCATTGTTGTCCGTCCAACGGCGGATATCGTACAGACGGTTCTGCTCGAAAGCAAGTTCAAGACGTCGTTCCTGACGAATGGCCTTCTGCAATTCAGTTCCGCTTGCTGTAACATCAGCCAATTTCGCACGTTTACGCACTTCATTGAGGGCGCCACGTGCAGAATCATCATCCCCCAGTTCGTTGCAAGCCTCAGCGTACATCAAAAGTACATCGGCATAGCGCAGAATACGATGGTTCAAAGGACTCTTATCTGTATTATAGATTTCCGGACGGTCTTTCAGCGGCAAAAAATACTTACGGATGACACGTGCAGATTTATGCTGCGCAGGATCAATGATATAGCAGTTGGGATCCCAACCATACTTATCAACGTATTCCTGATATTTGTTCAAGGCTTTGCTAGTTTCTACAAATTCTGTGAACTTGTCTTCTCCGGCAATCTCGGTACAACCGGATTTAATGATAGTCCACTTCAAACGTTCCTTATCACCGGCATCCATATAAGCCTGTTCCAAATTGGCAGTAGGCAAACACCAACTCCAGCCATCACCAGGGCCATTACGAGCACCGGTTACTGTAGCAAGCGAACCGCCTAGGCCCAACGTAGGATGATATTCGTACTGAATCTCGAAAAGACTCTCTTCACTATTGTCATATGCCAGGCTCCATACGTCACCGAAGTTGGGAAGCAACTTATATTTACCTTCGTCAATCACTGTATACAACGCTTTACGAGCATCTTCCCACTTCTCCTGATAAAGATAAACCTTACCCAACAAGCCCAATGCAGCACCACGAGTAGCACGTCCCACTTGGGCAACACCACGCTGCGGCAATACCTCAGCCGCCGCCTTCAGATCATCTTCGATAAACTTATAGACTGCCTCTTCCGTAGCACGTTCAGTGCCTTGAACCTCTTCCGGCATCTGGAAACTTGTCATCAGAGGCACGCCTCCAAAGTTTCTCACCAGTTCGAAGTAATAATATCCCCGCAGAAAACGGGCTTCAGCTACCAGACGGTCTCTAGCTTCAGTATTCGTAGTTTCAAGAGCCGAAATATGCTCTATAGCAATGTTACAACGCAAGATACCCTTGTAGCGATATTGCCAGAAGTTAGAAATAGGACCGTTACTGGCACCGTTTCCCTGATAGTGCGCCAATGAGATATAGTCACTCTGGCTTTGCGAAGTATTGCCCATCCAAGCATCATCACTACACATCTCTGAAAGCAGCCATACGGTATTGATCTGCCACCATCCTCCGTAGGTAAGCGCCTGATAACAACTCGTCACAGAGGATTCACATTCTTCTATGGACTTGTAATAAGTGTCCAAGTTCAATTGCCCGCGCACGTCCTCGTTCAGGAAGTCCTCGCAAGAAGTAAGCATCAGCGAAGCAATCAAAGCTACTATTGTAAATATTCGTTTCATGGATAATCAAGAATTAAAATTTAAAGTCAATGCCGAATAAGAATGTTCTCGGATTAGGGTAAGCCACGTTGTCGATACCAGTATTGATGGCACTACCCGAATTATCGGTAGTACCGTCAACCATCGGACGTTCGGGGTCCATACCGGAATAGCCGGTAATAGTAAACGGATTCTGCGCCGAGAAAGAGAGGCGCAAATCAGCACCACCAACCCACTTCTTAGGAAGTGTATAACCAATCTGTAACAGTTTGCAACGCAAATAGGAACCGTCTTCCACATAGAAGCTAGACACACGGTTATAGTTCAAGTTCAAATCGTTGCTCGTCAAGCGGGGAATCTTATTACTGGTTCCCTCACCGTGCCATGCTTCTTCCAATGTACCTGCCCAAACATTCTGTCCGCCGGCACCGGAATATCTTCCTTTAGTTATATTGTAAATATCATTACCGAACGTACCATAGAAGTTAGCGGCAAAGTCGATATTCTTGTAACGCATGCCAATGTTCAGACCCATCATCAAGTCGGGATAAGGATTACCGATATAATCTTTATCGTTGGCATCGAGCACGCCGTTGTGGTCACGATCCTTGAAGCGGATATCTCCCGGCTTCGCATTGGGCTGAATCAGGGTTCCATGTTCATCGGTGTGAGCATATACCTCTTCCCAGTTCTGGAACAAGCCATCGGCTACATAACCATAGAAGCGTGAGATATAACCACCATCCTCATTACGGATAATCTGGTCACTGTTGAATCCACCTAAATTGATAGGACCGTCACCCGAGAACTTGATAGCCTTGTTGCGTACGGCAGAAAGATTCAGACCAAGGTCGTAAGAGAAATCCTTACCGATGTTATCGCGCCAGGAAAGTCCCAATTCCCAACCACGTGCCTGCATACTACCGATGTTCATCCAAATCTGGCTGTTCCAGTTGTCATAGCCCAGCGACAAGATATTCTGCTTCTTGTAGAGCATGTCTATGGACTTCTTTTGGAAATACTCGAATGTCACACCCAGACGTGAATCCAGGAAAGACATGTCTACACCTAAGTTCCAGTCTTCAACGGTCTCCCATTTCAACTGTTTGTTACCTACCGTAGATACGAAATAACCATTCGTCAATGCATTGCCCAAATAATATTGAGTCTCGCTCAGCAAAGTTAGTGTAGCATTGTTATCGATGCTCTGGTTACCTACACGGCCCCAGCCACCACGTATTTTCAAGTCGCTGAAGATTTCCTGATCCTGCATAAATCCCTCACTGATGACACGCCAAGAAGCAGATACTGAAGGGAAAAGAGCATACTTATTTCCTTTGGGGAAACGGGAAGAACCATCGGCACGGAGAGACGCGGAGATGTAGTAACGATTATCGTAGTTATACATGACACGTCCTAAGAAAGAAACCAGCGTATTGTAAGTTGTTTCGCCATTTGCCTCGTCTGTACCCTGCTGTCCGGCATTCACCTCTTGCATCTGATCCAAGTTATTAGGCACATTATCGCGTCTAGCCTGCGTGTTGTACCATGCGAAACGCTCAGCGGTAAAACCGGCCATAACGTTCAAGTTATGCTTTTCGGCAAAAGTATCCGCATAAGTTGCCGTGTTCGTCCAGTTCCAGTCAAACCATTCCTGGTTGCGACGGGTAATCTCGCTCAATGTCTGCTGTTCCAGCGGGTCCATGCTAAATTCAGGAATGAACGTATCTGAACGGCGATAGTGCGCATTGGCGCCAAACTGAGTACGCAAAGTCAACTTTTCTATCGGATTCACTTGTAAATAGGTATTCAGGATAGCACCCAGTTCGCGAGAGTGTGCGTTTTGACGGGCCACACTACCGGCCGGATTCCATTCTTGATTGTTATAAGAACGTTGGTAGTTGTTAAACTCGTTGTCTGACCACTGATCTTGCGGACGGAACATTGGAGTTGTAGGGTCCATGGCCATTGCAGCTGAGAATACATTCGGAGTATCATCCCATGATTCAACACGCGGAGCAATATCAACACCCATTTTCACGTACTTATTGAAGGTATATTCAGTATTCAGTCGAATATTGATTTTATCCCAATAACCTACATCAAATTGTGAGTTGTTGCGATAGTAACCCACGCTGAAGTTGTAAACAAGCTGTTCAGAGCCACCGGCAACACTGAGCGAATGATTCTGCACCAAGGCTGTCTTATTGACCACGGTATCCCACCAGTCGGTACCTCCCGGATTAGTTGTTGCACCCTCATCCTTCCAAATGGAAGACAAGCCATCGTTCGTGTAACGGGTATTGAATACTTCCTTATATTCAGCCGGACCGGCAATATCCGGTTTGGCTACAGTCTGGAAACCTACAGAGGTATTCCAATTGATACGGGTTTTGCCTATTTTTCCTTTCTTAGTGGTAATCAAGATAACACCGTTTGATGCACGTGTACCATAGATAGCGGCTGCTGAAGCATCCTTCAATACCTCCATAGAAGCAATATCATTGCTGTTCAAGAAGTTGATATTGTCACCAACCGGCATACCGTCTACAACATATAGCGGGTTGGTACCGTTGACAGTCGTTACACCACGAATCAACACCTTCGGAGTAGCACCCGGACCACCACCGCTGGTAACTTGCACACCATTCACTTTACCCTGCAAAGCATCCATGGCGTTACCAGTCACGGTTTCTGTGATTTCGTCACCTTTCACCGTAGCGATAGAACTGGTCAAGTCACTCTTTTTCACAGCACCGTAACCAATAACCACTACTTCATCCAATAATTCACTCGATTCTTTGAGCACCACGTTGATAACCGACTGACCGGCAACCTTTATTTCCTGATTCTCAAAACCGATGGTAGAGAATACGAGTACTGCATTATCAGGCACATTCGCCAATGAATAATCTCCATTCAGCCCGGTGATAGTACCGTTTCCAGTGCCTTTTACCTGCACCGTTGCACCAATCAGCGGCTCCTTGTCTGTGGCCGAAGTCACTACACCTTTCACAGTGGTCTGCGCATAACTGCATAAGCTAATGAGCGCAAGACATAATAATAATATCTGCTTTTTCATATTTTCAATCTAATGTTACATTTTATTTAGCAGGAACAATCTTGCCACGCCCCAAGTGTGCGTCAAACTCGAAGCGGTAATTACCGGTAGCCATAACTGTAGGCTTCATCCAGTTGTCGCCTACCACTGAGCCGTCTTCCCAACGCATATTGGTGCCTTCCCAATTAGGATTCACATCTCCCTTCTTGCTGAAGTAGCCAAACTTCTCTATCTCCTGAGAATTGTCACAACGCCACTCTACATGATCCCACCAATCGTCGGGATGAGAATTGGAAATAATAAAATTCATTTCCTTACCGGCTTCAAGTGTCCAAGCACCATTTTCGGGATAATAGAAAAGATGAGGATTCGTCTTATCCTGAACAAACAAATGATTACCCGCATCTTTAGGAGAACCGCCCCAACCGATATAGAAGTTGATAAATTCTTCTACATTTCCATTTTCCTTACGGTCAAAGCACTTCGTGCCGTATTCATATTTCATCGGGTTGGTAGCTTCAGTAACCGAATAGGTACGCATTTTGTAAGTAGCCTCTTTCACGTTAATGTCTATTTCGTAATAAACACCTGCTTTATCAAGTACAATAGGTTTCGCCGTATCAGGATCATCCGTCAGTTTCGTATTGTCTTCCGGATCAAGACCGAAACAGATTGGAGTAAAGTCCGTTTTCTGCGGCAAGAAGAAGATTTCCGTACCGGCTGCTTTATTATAGTAACGCGCCCGATATTGGTACTTACCTGTATGGTTAATCACCATCGGCACTCCGAATACATCACTGTTCAATTCTTCAACAGTTTCCACGTCGGCCAAATACATTTTGGGGAAGTCGGGCATGTCGGAAACATTGATGGTACTGTTTACAACAGTCTGTTTGCCTTTGGCATCTACAGCAGTCAAAGTAACATTGTAGCTCTTCACTTCATTGGGAAGAACTATTTTCTCAGTGAAACTAAAGTCAGCTTGTCCCTCAGCCTCTACACGACGGCTTTCGAAACCCTCAATACTAGGGATATCAATAAGTACATAATCCAATTTTCTATCGTCTTTCACAGTGAAGCTCAATTTGAACTTTGTTTCGTTCTTCATCAGCACTGTAACCTCCTTGTCGGGAGCTAGTACGAACGTAGGGTTTTCAAAGTCACCATCCATCGTTATCAGTACATCTTGCGAAACGCTGCGTCCACCTACATCATTCACAGTAACTTTCACAGTGAAACGTTCGCCAATCTCCTCGCGGTCGATGTCAAAATAATAACTCAGATTATACGTTTCTTTGGGAGCACCGTAGATTTCAATCAGATCAATCGTTTTGTTCAAGTTAAGATCTGCACATTGTAAATTGATGGAAGAGATACCATCTTTGTCCTCCAGCGTACCTTCGATAGTAAACCTATGACCGGCACCAGACTCGATGTGATCGGTAACCAAGGTTATCGCAGGATTTTGTCCATCCACATCAGGATAGCCATCATCATCGCTACATCCCGTAGTACATAAAGCTAGCGATAGAAATGCCCATAATGTGGCACTCAGAAAATGCTTCTTCATACATATTATTTTTAAAGTTAAACAAATAAGTTCATTTTGCCGCCAATTCGCATCAATCGGCACTGCAAACATATACCATTTTTTAATGCGATAGCTATATAAATCATGCAGAGAATGGATACAAATCCATCAATGAACGATTTATATATATCACTTAAAGGTTTTATTTGTACATTTGACTCGTTGAAAGAAAAATATCACGTCATGAAACAGACACTACTCTCTATCATTCTATGTTTCCTCCCTTTTACATTACCGGCACAGTTGCATACTATCAATCAGTTAGGCATGAAAGAAGGGTTATCCAACAATCATGTCGTTAGTATAGCTCAGGATAAAAAAGGTTTCTTATGGTTTGCTACAGAAGAAGGGCTCAACAAGTTTGACGGCATACGTTTTATACCTTATTATAAAGAAGAGTCCACCGCCCGCCAAAGCATCACCGGCAATGAATTGAATTGTTTATTGGATGATCCCGTCGACTCTATCTTATGGATAGGCACACAACGGGCAGGAGTGAATGCATACAATTATGTCAACGATACTTTCACTACCTATAAACATGATGAGCAAGACCCCTCCAGCCTGATAACCGACGACATCACCAAGATTGTTGCCGCAGCCGATGGTAACTTGTGGATATGTACCTATTGGGAAGGTATTGATTATTTCGACAAACAAACCGGCAAATTCACTCATTATAATACCAATACTGTACCCGGGCTTGCCAGTAATCATATTTGGTCTGTTGCCGACGGAGGAAACGGGCTGTTATACATAGGACATGTGCACAACGGTTTCAGTGTATTGTCCA
This sequence comes from uncultured Bacteroides sp., assembly GCA_900555635.1. GTDB lineage: Bacteria > Bacteroidota > Bacteroidia > Bacteroidales > Bacteroidaceae > Bacteroides. The sequence continues at coordinate 37,928 of USLU01000015.1, read as the reverse complement.
TCAAAGATAGAAAAGCTAAAAACTTCTCTCATAACCCTCAAAACCCGCATAGTCTTCCCGGTAATGAAGTGACATGCGTCTACAAAGACAAAAACGGCAACATCTGGGTAGGAACCGATAAGGGACTGGCACTATTTAACCCTGAAACGGAGAACTTCATCCTTATCAACGATAAGATGAATAATATTTCGCACCGCATATACGATATCCGCCAACTAAACGACAACAAACTTTGGATAGCTATGGAATTTGGCGGAATAGCCATTCTTGATTTATCACAACATCTTTTCCTTTCCACCGATCTGATTCATTTCACTATCATTAAAGAAGGAGATGATGAAAACGGACTATCCAATTCGAGTATACGATGCTTATTCCAGGATTCTTTCAATAATGTATGGGCAGGATCATGGGGAGGTGGCATCAACTTCATAAGACACGAACCTTTACTTTTCAATACATACAATTATACCCCTTTCCCATCCAATGGAAACAGCCTGACTACCAAAATAGCCTCCGGCATCTGCATTGACAAGTCTGGCAATCTTTGGATTGGTACTGACGGAGGAGGTATCAATGTATTTAGTAAAGGGAAACGTATCGCAGTCTATAATAGTGAAAACGGAAAACTAAACAGTAATACAGTACAAGCCGCACTTTGTGACTCGAAAGGTAATTTATGGTTCGGACTCTTTTACGGAGGAATCATTCATTATAATCCTCATTCCAAAACTTTCCAGCAAATTCTCCCTCAAGACAAAGCTCATTCTGACGTACGATCATTCTTTGAAGACAAAGAGAGCAACATTTGGATAGGGACAAGTGAAGGCATTTACCTTATCGACTCGGAAAAGAAGACGATAAAGGAGCACTATAATCGAGAGAACAATCTGGTAAGATGTATATTGAAAGATACCAAAGGACAGATATGGGTAGGCTTTTTTGGCGGAGGACTGGGACTGTATGATGCCCAACTAAAAGATATCAAGCTATTCAATGTTCAGAATAAGTTTCCTTCGAATACCATCAATGCCATCTATGAAGATAGCCGGAAGCGTCTGTGGGTAGCTACCGGTGAAGGACTGGTATGTTTTCCGTCTCTTACCGACCAAGCATACAAAGTATATCAACGCGAAAATGGACTTGCCAATACACATATACATGCCATCGGCGAAGATAAAGCCGGCAATATTTGGGTTAGCACGAACAAGGGCATTAGCTGCTTCGTTCACAGTAAAGATACGTTCTATAATTATGACCATCACGACCACCTTCCTATGAGTAGTTTCAGCCGTGGATGCGTGGCTTATGGGCAAGACGGAAACTTCTATTTCGGTTCTATCAACGGATTGTGCTACTTCAATCCCGGACAGGTGTTACAAGAACGTAAATCGCCTCCTGCATTTATCACCAACATCGAGATAGCCGATCCTATTAATAATACCGGTAACAGCCAGAATACCATAGCACTGAAAGGTCAGAATAACGTGGAATTGAACTATAAACAAAACAGTTTCAGCATCACCTTCAATATACAAAACTATGCGCTGGTCAATCAAGTGGAATACGCCTATATGCTGAAAGGACTTGAGGACACGTGGTACACATTGCCCGATCCTAACAAAGTGACTTTCCGTAATCTTCCTCCCGGAAGATACCAATTACAGGTAAAGACACGAATGCGCAATCAGAAATGGTCGGACGAAGTTACTTCCTTGAATATTCACATCACTCCTCCTCTTTGGCTCACTTGGTGGGCAAAGACCTTTTATGTACTATCCTCGCTTGCCCTTTTATTTTATATACTCTACGTTTATAAAAAAAGACTGGCTGTAGAAACCTTGTACAAACTGGAAAAGCAAAGCCACGAACAAGAACAGGAGTTGAATAATGAACGTCTGCGCTTCTATACCAATATCACGCATGAGCTTCGTACACCGCTTACACTGATATTAGGTCCACTGGAAGATATACAGAAAGACAATACATTGTCTACGAAAGATGCACAGAAGATCTCCGTCATTCATCAGAGCGCCATCCGCCTGCTGAATCTGATTAATCAAATCCTGGAATTCAGAAAGACCGAAACACAAAATAAAAAGCTCTGTGTAAGCCGGGACAATCTGGCAACACTCATTCACGAGATAGGTCTGAAATACAAGGAACTGAATCGCAAAACAGATGTCGATATCCGGTTGGAAATAGAAGACGAGCATATACTTATGTATTTTGACAAAGAAGTCATTCAGATTGTACTAGACAATCTGATATCCAATGCCTTGAAATACACCGAGAAAGGAAATATCACCGTTAGCCTCAGCAGAGCTCAACGTGCCGAAGTGAATTACATAGATATCCGTGTAAGCGATACCGGTCACGGTATCAGACCGGAAGCATTACCTCATATTTTCGACCGATACTATCAGGAAGGAGGTAAACATCAGTCATCAGGTACAGGCATCGGTCTGTCATTGGTAAAAAACCTGGTCACTCTGCACGAAGGGGAAATCAGCGTAGAAAGCATACTCAATTCCGGAAGTGCCTTCTGCATCAGCTTGCTTGCTGACAATACATATCCCAATGCTTTGCATGCTGATTCGCAAGAACAAAAACAGGAAAATAAACCGGAAACGACTGCTATCCAAGAACCCGAAATACCCGACAACAGTAAGCCTATCTTACTGATTGTAGAGGACAATCCGGATATATGCGACTATATAGCCGAATCCTTCTCAGACAGTTTCGAAGTAAAAACAGCCGCCAACGGCAAACTAGGTAAAGAAAGTGCTTTGAAGGAAATACCGGACATCATCGTCAGCGACATCATGATGCCTGTTATGGATGGTAATGAAATGTGCCGCGAGTTGAAAGGAGATGTGCGTACCAGCCATATACCTATCATCTTGCTGACTGCCAAAGACTCGCTGAAAGATAAAGAAGAAGGATATCAGGTAGGTGCCGACTCTTACCTGACCAAGCCATTCAGCGCCAGCCTGCTGCGTAGCCGTATAGAAAACCTGTTGCAATCAAGACGGAAGTTGGCGAAGCATTTTAGTACAAATACCGCTATCAATGATAAATCGACGATCATTACAGAATCGCTCACCAAGTTGGATAATGAGTTTATACAGAAGATCAATCAATTAATTGAAGAGCGCCTCTCTTCGGACAAGATTGATATCAGTTATCTTTCGGACAAGATGTGTATGAGCAGTTCCACCCTCTACCGCAAGATGAAAGCTCTGACCGGATTATCTACCAATGAATATGTACGCAAAATAAGGATGAAGTATGCGGAACAATTCCTACTTGAAGGGAAGTATAACATCTCAGAGATAGCATTCAAGGTAGGTATCAATAACCTTTTCTACTTCCGGCAGTGCTTCAAGGAGGAATTCGGCGCCATTCCATCCGAATATGTGAAACGGCTGAAGGAGAATGCTGACAGGAGAAAGGAGGAATAAAAAGTTTCGTTTATAATCGAAAAGAGGCACTAATTCGGCAAAAGTTTCGATTATAATCGAAACTTTTGCTATTTTTGTAGAAAACTTCGATTATGGACGAAAAATGGAGCGCACTCGAAAAGTATAACCTTTGGAATGGAAATTCTTACAAATTAGGACTCATACGCACTACTTATATCAATAAGCTTCATGCTTTTATTGGGAATAGACTGGTTAAAGTACTTATCGGACAACGTCGTTCCGGAAAAAGTTATATCCTCAGACAAATAGCATCCAGCTTAGTTACAGATCGAAACGTCCATCCTACCAACATTTTATATATAAATAAAGAGTATCTGGAATTCGACTTCATAAATAATTATCAAGAATTGGAAAAGTTATACCAGCTTTACCGGGAAAAGTTGAAACCACAAGGAAAAGTATATTTATTCTTTGACGAAATCCAGAATGTAGAAGGTTGGGAACGATTTGTAAACTCACATTCACAGGATTTTGTAGAAGAATGCGAATTGTTTATCAGCGGTTCTAATTCCAAAATGCTTTCCAGCGAACTGGCTACATTACTTTCAGGACGATATATAGAGTTCTATATTTCGCCATATAGCTACACCGAAAATTTACAAGTAACCGGAGAAGAAGAGGGACGCTCTTCCTACCTGTCGTACCTAAAAGGTGGCGGATTACCGGAATTATATAATCTGGCAGATATTGAATCGAAAAAACAATATGTAGCTTCTGTCAAAGATACCATATTACTACGAGACATCGTGCAGCGCAAACTGATACGCGATGTGCGGCTTCTGGATGATCTTTTTATCTATTTAGTCAATAACGCATCCAATCTGTTCTCCATTCCAAGCGTCATAAACTTCTTTAAATCAAAGAATCGCAAAGTCTCCTACGATACCGTTTCAAACTATATCAGCTACATAGAAGAAGCTCTTCTTGCCCACAAAACCGAACGCTATAACATTAAAGGCAAAGAAGTATTAGCCGGAAATTGTAAGTATTACCTGAATGACCTTGCATTCAAGAACTACCTCTATCCGGGCTATGCATACGGCATCGGATATCTGCTAGAGAATGCAGTCTATCTTGAACTACGCCGTAAAGGATTTCAAATATACGTAGGCAACATCCGCGACAAAGAAGTTGATTTCACAGCAATCAAAGATGACCGGATTGCCTATTTCCAAGTAGCCTACACGCTTGAAGATGAAAGTACACGGGAGCGGGAATACGCCCCCTTACTATCCATTGCAGATAATTATGAAAAATATGTTGTTTCTATGGATGAAGTAAAACTTCCATCTATAGAAGGCATACGTCATATTCAAGCATGGAATCTTTCAGAAGAACTATAGAGCTATAGACTTCTACAATTTACATTTTGTCATTTTGTATTTTCAATCGTCTCAGCATGCGTTATTTCCGCACGATGACTCATGCAAAAGCAAATAACGAAACAAAAAAATATAAAAGACACAGATACAACAAGATAGCAAAAAAGGCTGTTGGCTAATAAATAAAAAACACTCCCAATACTCCCATCTCTATGGCTCCTCTACAGGGAACATAATGTTCGGCACCGAGAAACAAGTCGTTTCTCTACGGGAAACAAACATCATGTCGGCGGCGTATTAACTTCTTGCCGTTACGAAGTTAATACTTTGCCAACACGATATTAACTTTTCCCAGCCTTATTTTGTATAAATGCCGCATAATATGTAATAATATAGAATTAATATCCTTTATTTTATGCAACTAATTCCTATTAAGCCTCATTCAAACAAATGCAATATTACCCAATAAAACACTTTAAGAACATTATGACATAATATTAGCCATTTTACTAACTAATCAAAACTTCACTTCACAAATATTTGCAATCCAAATTTAGAAACATTATCTTTGTAAATATGAAGACAAGTTCATATTTGATTCTGCTTCTTTGTGCCCTGCTCTCTCTATTTGCCTGCGGACATAAACCTTATCCAGCCACATTAATTGCCGCGGATAGCTTGGCAAGTGTCAATCCCGATAGTGCCATCACACTTTTGTATAGCCTTAAAGAGCAAATGAAGAGTGCTCCTCAAGCTACACAAATGTATTATCGGTTGCTTTGTATTAAAGCGAATGACAAAGCGTACATAATGCATACTTCAGATAGCCTGATACTTCCTATATTACATTATTATATAGAAGAAAACGATGAGCAACACTTGACGGAAGCATATTACTATGCCGGAAGGGTGTATCGAGACCTGGAAGATGGACCACAAGCACTGCATTACTTGGAGAAAGCTTTGGAAGTATTACCTAAAGATGACAAATATCCGCTGAAAAGCCATATTTATAGTCAAATGGGAACACTATTTCTTTATCAAGGCTTATACAACCAAGCATTGGAAATATTCAAAAAAAGATATGTTTGTAATACGGATTTAAAAGATAGCGTTGGCTTGGTGTACACTCTGAGAGATATGGCCGGTGCCTATCGTAATATAAACCGGGAAGACAGTTCTATCTATTATTACCAAATAGCCTTCAAAATAGGAGAAAAGTTACAAAGGCCGGATCTCACGAATATGATACAGAGCCAGATTGCCAGCCTTTATATACATTTAGGTAAATACGATTTGGCAAAAATTGCTTTGCAAGACGCACTGATTGATATCGAGCATCCCAACAAAAGTGGTATATACTCCATTGCCGCAGAGTTTTATCGCAATATAGGAATGACTGACTCCGCCGCTTATTATTACAAAGCTTTATTAGATTTTGGCACCATCTATGCCAAAGAAACCGCCCATCGCAGTTTGGCAGAGTTCGCTTCAAAAGAGGGCAACCACAAACTTGCCATACAGCACTTCCAAGCAGGCAATCTATGCACCGATTCCATCCAAAAAATCACCTATACGGAAAGTTTGAACCGAATGTACTCACTCTATAATTATCAACTGCGGGAAAAAGAGAACAACCGGCTGAAAGATGAAAATCAGAAGAAGACAAACTATATTATATACAGCTTGATAGGTTTTTCAGCCATAATAGCATTTTTCTTTGTCTACAGTCAACATAACGAACACAAAAAACAAGAACTGAAACGCCAACTACAAAGAGCAGAACAGATAAAAGAAATAAACTATAAACGAAGCCAACAATTCATTGAAGAAAACAATCTCCAAATTCAAAAGTTGGAAGAAGAATTGAACAATGTAAATTCTACAAATAATATTTTAAGAAAAGAAATACAAAATCAAAAGGAATTGCTCCACCAAGAAACACGTAGGGCAGAAATAGAGCAAATCAAACGAGAACAGTCACAAGAAGTGTTATCCAATTCGGGTATATACCTATTACTCAAGGAAAGATTGCTCGACCCTCAAGGACGAATATTCATCACAGCCGAGGAATGGCTAAGCATAGAAAACACTTTGAAGGAAATATATCCGGATTTCTTCGAAAAGTTAAATGACATTTATACTTTCAATGATTCTCAATTGCACGTCTGCATGCTCATCAAAGCTGGTTTCTCTCCTTCTGAGATAGCCAAACTGATGAAATGTTCCAAAGAAACCATCACTTCTATACGCAGAAGATTGTACAATCGTATCTTCCAAGAAAAAGGGAAACCCGAAGATTGGGATAACTTTATCACCTCATTATAAAAGAGATACGCGAAAGTGCACATAGTGTGCAGTGCATAGTAACCACCCCTGCACACTACTATGCACACTCATTTTTCAGGAGAAAACACTCGGGATAAAAAAAACGTTTGTTTATTTGCAACATTAAGAAAACCAAAATCTAAAATAATGACACAGGTAAAAACTCTTTTAGTATTCTTTGCTTTTTTATGTTGCAACATTGTTGGAGCACAAGAAGTGACGATAACGCTTTATAGTGAAAATAATAATAAAGATTGGGTAAAGGATGAACGTTCCATCACTTTAGTACCTACCGCTACTATTGAAGGGAATACGATAAACGTTTATACTAATGTTACAATATCGGGCCTCCAAATGTCTATAAAAGATAGTATGGGTAATATTATCTATTCAAACAACAGTATAGAAGCTTCACGATACCATTCATTTGAAATATATGATTTACCAAAAGGTGAATATATATTAGAGATTAAAATTGGAGACACTTCCTTTTATGGATATTTTTCTTCATAAAAGAATACCAAATTTAACGGAAAGATTAATATTAGCATTATGATAATAGTACACCATTCCAGAAAAGAAATAATATGATTACTAAATAAAATTCAATAAATGCAGATGCCGAAAAGCTATAATAGAGTAGGCAATAATATTTCAACACTGTTTATTATGAAAAAGATGAATTTTGACGAAATGGCTACCCTACAAGGTGGCTATAGACCTGAAGGATGGACTTGGTCAATAGAGCAACACGTATTTTGCGGTATGATGGGCGCTGCAGGAGGATTTGGAGCAGGATCAGCTTTTGTTTATTTGGGATGTCTGACGAGTTTCCAATTATTCTAATTCACTCCCAAAGGGGTTCTCAATACTCCTATAGAGAATCCCCTTTTACAAAACTCAAATTAACTTTAAGATGAAATACAGAGATCTACTATCTTATCAATGGAAAGCAATAACAAGACATCGATTATTCGAGCTCATTGTTTATTTTAAGGTAATCTTTGCGGGAATGTCATTGATAATGTTAGTACTTATATTCATATCAGGTATTTTCCTAAAACAAAAAGTTGATTTTTTCATCCATAATGGGAATAACTATTTAGATGCTTTCTTATACATTCTTTTAGCTTCCTCAATTTTAGATTTCATAATAAAATCATTAAAGAAAAAAGGGAATGTTATACCTCAAGCCATAAGGAGATTTCCAAATAGTGAAAAAAAAATTTTAGTTTTTCAAATAATCAAGGAATTATTCAGTATATGGAACTTTTATTTGGTTATCTTCTTCCTATACTATATCACACAATACATACAAACCCACCATGGAATTATAATTTCTATTATCTCATACCTAATTATATACATAGTTCAACTATTCAACACGCAGCTAATATACCATATAAACATGAGCCGCCATAGCTATATTTATACCTTATCTTGTATATTCATATTTTCTGCTATCTTGTTTGGCTGTTACAAAATGCATTTCCCTCATACTAGTCTATTAATCTTATATTGTTCAATTCCAATATTAGCAACTGTAACCTTATTGCTAATAAAACAGAATTATTTATTATGCAAATATTTGAATTGTAATACACCTCAAAATGCTAATATAAGTTTGTGGACATTAAAAACTCCCCCAGAAAAAAGTATTGCCAATTATATTCTTTTCAGTATAAAAATGTTCATGCGTTCACCTCTATTCAGAAAGCAACTAATATCTTACGCAATACTGACAACTATTTATTTATACATATATTACCAATTAGGTAATCGGACTGAAATTTCTTTTGTTTTCAATGTTATTTCAATTTTTCTAATTTCTACATCATTCCCACTAATTTTCAATCAATATTTATTTTCTGCAGAAGCTTCATTTTTTGATCATTTTATGATAATTCCCCAATTTAAGAATATCCTATTAGCCAGATATATTTTATGTTTATGCATGTCTCTGATACCAGTATCTTTATTATTTTTGCTCGTTCCATTGACTTTTACTTCTACGATAACACTTATATCGGCTATAGTTTATGCTCTTGGAACAATTACTTTATTGAGTTTTAGCAGTTTACTTGTCGCCGATACAAAAATAGAATTATCTATTTCCAATTTAATAGATACCTCCCCCCCCCTAGGACAGTCGCTGGTTATTTTAGCCACATATTCAATCTCAGCAACCCTAATTTTCATTCTATCGCTAGTTTCAACAATCGCCACTATCTATTCAATGTTTATTATAGGAATATTATCAATCATTTCCTCTAATAGATGGTTCAATTTTTTATATAAGAAATTTTATTCTAACAGATATGAGAAAATGGAAAAATATAGAGAACAATAATATAGGAATATGGAAATAGAAATCACAAATTTAACTAAAGTATATAATAAGCAAACAGCACTATCAATAGATCACCTATTTATTGAAAGAGGAGAATTTATTGGTTTAATTGGTAATAATGGAGCAGGTAAAACAACTTTATTAAGATTATTACTTGATCTAACCAAGGCAGACTCAGGTTTTGTATATTCCAGGGGGGAAAATATAAGCAAAACAGAGTGTTGGAAAATATACACATCCGCATATATCGATACCAATTTTCTGATAAACTTCTTTACACCCGAAGAGTACTTTCATTTCATTGCATCAAATTATGGAATAAACAGCATAGAATTGAGAGAGACACTTTCTTCATTTAAGAGTTTCATGAATGGAGAAATCCTTGATAAGCAAAAATACATACGCAACTTTTCAATTGGTAATCAACAAAAAATAGGAATAATAGGAGCAATAATATCAAAGCCAGAAATTCTTCTACTTGATGAGCCATTCAATTTTTTAGATCCCAGTTCTCAATATTTCATTAGTGACTATTTAATTCAGTTAAATAAACAGTATAACATCACCATAATAGCTTCCAGCCATAACTTACAACTAGTTAATAACGTATCTTCACGGCTCATACTCATAGATAAAGGCTCTGTTATAAAGGATATCTATCCCATTGACCAACACGAAAGAGACTTTGTAAATCATTTTTTTAAAGTAATTCCACCTCAAACTCGTTAATATTATGGAAATGAAACAGAATAACAATTTCTTCATTTTTTTCATTTTATACACATTAAACTTCAGTGCGGCTATATTCTCAAAAGAGATTTTAAATGTTGAGGAATTAATATATAAGTCTTACATGGAACAGTTGAGCGATGAACAGATCAAAAAATTCACATCAATAAATAGTGAATGGAATACTATTTCTTATTTCATTTTACCAATTATCCTATTTATAAAGATCTATTTGATCACTAGCTTATTAGACATAGGGTTTTTCTTATTCAACATCAAAATCAACTTTCAACAGATATTTAATATCGTTCTCAAAGCAGAATTCATTTTTCTACTTCCTATTATACTAAAGATAATCTGGTTTCGTTACTTTCGTCCAGAATATACTTTCACAGACTTACAAAATTTTGCTCCACTCTCTTTAATGAACTTTTATTCATACAATACAATTGAGCCTTGGTATATATACCCATTACGAGCAATAAACCTATTCGAATTTATATACTGTACAATTATAGCAATTTTTGTAACTAAAACCACAGATACACCTAATACAAAATCTTTTACAGCAACTATATGCAGCTATAGTGTTGGTATGACAATTTGGATAGTAGTAGTTATGTTTCTTGTTATAAATACGAATTAACAATGGCGATAAAAAACATAATAAAAATTAGTATAGTAATCATTATCATAGGAATAATATCAGTACTCCTATATAATATAGCAAAGAAAAAGAGCTATAAAGAAAGCGTAATTTCAAATATAAATGAGCTACCAAGTTTCTGTCTCAAAGACATAAATAATTCAATGTTTACACAAGAAGACATTATTCACAATACCCCCATAGTGTTCATCTATTTCAATACGGAATGTGATTTTTGTCAATATGAGATAAAAAGCATAAAAAGACAAAGAAACAAATTCAAAGACATTACCATAATCTTCATTTCTCCAGAGCCAACAAAAGAAATATCAATATTTGCTAAGTACAATGGATTAGCAGATCAAAATAACATCGTATTTTTACAAGATTCCATCCTTGGCTTTGCCACACAGATTGACGCCAACATTATACCCACCATCCTTATATACAATAAAGATAGAAAACTAATTAAGAGAAGTAAGGGGCTACTAAAAGTAGATTCTATTTTAAAAATTATAAAAAATGAAAACTAATTCTTTAAATAAGAAAATCAAGAACACATTCGTACTACAACAAGATCAAAATGATTGTGGAGCAGCTTGCATTTTATCGTTATTACAATTCTATGGTGGAAATTCTTCTATAGAAAAAATACGCGAATTGAGTGGAACAAACAAAACAGGGACCACCTTATTGGGACTATACCAAGCAGCCGATAAATTAGGATTCACAGCAGAAGGAAACAAGACTGACATACAAGAATTAATGAAGTATAATCACCCCTTAATTCTACTCATTACAAATGAAAATAAACTTAACCATTATATAATATCCTATGGGTATAATAAAAGAGGAGGGTTTGTGATCGGAGACCCAGCAAAAGGAATCATCCAATATTCCAAAAAAAATCTCGAAAAAGCATGGCAAAGCCAAGCATGTCTAACACTAATTCCCAATGAAAGTTTTATCAAAAACGAGATAGCCACTTACAACAAAAGAAAATGGTTTATCACCTTGTTAAAAGATGATATGGAAATTTTGAAGCATACAGTTCTTTTAGGATTATGTGTATCTATCACAGGATTATCATTGGCTGTTTTTTCACAAAGGCTAATCGATAACATTCTACCAATGAGAAATGTAAATGGACTAATCACAGGACTTATCCTCTTTTCATGTATTCTCTTGATAAGAGTTATTTTCATGTTATTGAGAGATTATTTTCTAATAAAACAAACAAAAAACTTCAATATTCGCATTGTTGACTATTTCTATTCTAAACTTTTAAATTTACCAAAGTTATTTTTCGACACAAGAAAGATCGGAGAATTAGTGGCACGTTTAAATGATACACAACGAATACAAAAGGTTATTAGTATGATTGTTGGAACATCAATAATAGATGCATTAACCATAGTAACGTCACTAGCATTCTTATATTATTATTCATTAAATGTTGGTATTATTGCTACCTTTAGCTTACCTATATACTTCATGTTAATATATAAATTTAACGATGCCATCATATTAGCCCAAAAAGATGTAATGCAGGCTGGCGCATTTAATGAGAGTAATTACATTGTCACTATGCAAGGTATCACAGCTATCAAAAATTGCAATCAGACTTCATTTTTTAAACAACTAAATCAAAACATTTATGGTAATCTTCAACAAAAAATCTTTCAACTAAACAAACTCAATATTAAATTATCATTCTACTCCAGACTTTTTGAATTATTATTCTTAGCAATTATATTAGGATATACTTCCAAACAAGTTATAAATGATTACCTGCAAATAGGTGAGTTAGTTGCAATTCTAGGAATTTTAGGAAGCTTAATGCCCACCGTATCTAGTTTAGCACTTATCTCAATACCCATTAACGAAGCAAAAGTAGCTTTTAATAGAATGTATGAATTTACAACTATCAAGGAAGAAGCAAAAGGACATATTTCAATGACCGATTTTCAATCATTAGATATAAAGAACATTTCTTTCCGATTCTCTGGCCAACAATTATTACTAAACAATATTACATTCTCAATTAAAAAAAATGAATGTATGGCTCTAATTGGTGAGAGTGGATGTGGGAAAAGCACATTCATACAAATTCTTCAAAAGTTCTATCAATGTGAATCTGGTAGTATAATCATCAACAATAGTATTGATTTAAAAAATATCCAAACAAAAGACTGGAGAAATATTATTGGGATTGTACCTCAAGAAATTGCAATTTTTAATGGTAATGTTATTGATAATATTCTTTTAGGAGAAAACGACACTCCAAATAATGTCATACTATTTATCAAACAACTAGAACTTGAAGAATTCATCAATGAATTACCACAAGGATATACAACACTCCTTGGCGAAGAAGGCGTCAATTTATCAGGGGGACAAAAACAAATTATTGCATTAATTAGGGCTCTCTATAGAAACCCCCAATTACTTATTTTAGATGAATTCACTTCCAATATAGATCATAAATCAGAACAAGTAATTATAAACCAATTAATCAAATTAAAAAGTAAGACAACAATTATAATTATCACACACCGCCTACATACCATAAAACAGATTGCAGATAAGATTTGTATTATTCCCAAAGGTAATGAAGCAATAGTTGGAACTCATGAACAATTAATAAAATCCATAAATTTCTACAGTAAAAATTTATAAAGAACATGAGATCTAATTCATTGTATATTATTTAACTAAAGTTTTTCAAAAGGTGTCCGAAAAGTATGTCTACATAAATCGGGGCATAAGGGGCTAAGTGTAAGAATGCTCTAATCAGACGCATCTTAAGATCAAACTCATCAAATGCCCCAAATTATCTGCAGGAGAAGGATATTAAGCTGTTGAAAAGTGTAGTGATGGGATACTTCGACTATATTGAGGACTTGATAGAATGCGAAGACACCTTTACTAGATTCAGCTACTATTATTTCAATTCCAACTCTACCTTCTTTATCTTCTCCAGCGTCTTACCCGCCTCGGTTGAAGGGAACAGTTGTAGTACCCGTTGCAGATACTTTTTTGCTTTAGAATAGCTACCGGTAAATACATCGGATAAGCCGTTACGATAACGGGCATATTGCATTCGCGTTGGGGAAGAGATCTTTTTAAAATCTTCCTCAAGCTTCTTTTTAACGTTTTCGGCTTGTAGATAATAATAGTTCCCTAAATAGATGTTGGCCTGTAGATTATCAGCATCCAGCATCAGAACTTTTTCATACGTTTTTACAGCATCGGCTTCCTTGCCACGCATCATTTCCATCTCGGCACAAGCAACAAGAGCAGATACATCCTCGGGATTGTGCTGCAAATATTCTCTATAAAATAAGTAGGCTTTATCATAATTCCGTTTTTTCTTGTAAAGCGTGGCCATCTCATTTGCCAACTTAGGTGCCACAGCACTGTTCTTGTCTACGTTTGTCCAGTAGAACATTTCAGTCTGTTCCATGTTAGCACTTGCCGACTGGCGGAACAGGCTTACAGCATAGCTATCTTTACCCTCGGATAACGCTTCGGACAACTTTGGCAACAACTCACCAGCCGACTGTGACCAAAGTGACAGTGGACATACAAAGAACAAGGAGAAGAGTAAAGCTAAGGTTTTCATTTTCAATATTCAGTTTTTACAGCCCAATAATATATCGCAGTAGAAGTCTGCTTACAAAAGTACAAACTTCTGCGATAATTATCGATAAATAAAAGTAGAAATATAGTTAACTTTGCCAAGCAAATTAAATGAATGTTACTATGAGTCCCAGAGACAGGCAAATTTTACAAATAGCACTTCCTTCTATTGTTTCGAATATCACTGTACCTTTGCTCGGATTGATCGACGTAGCCATTGTCGGACATCTAGGTGCACCTGCATATATCGGTGCAATTGCAGTGGGTGGCATGCTATTCAATATTATCTACTGGATTTTCGGTTTCCTCCGTATGGGAACCAGCGGGATGACCTCGCAAGCATACGGGAAACGGGATTTACCGGAGATAGTACGCTTGCTTTTACGGTCGGTAGGTATAGGATTGATAGTGGCATTCTGCCTCATCATCCTGCAAGTTCCCATCCGGCAGACAGCATTTATGCTGATTCATCCAACGGAAGAAATCAAAGAACTGGCAACACTCTATTTCCATATCTGCATCTGGGGAGCACCCGCCATGTTAGGATTGTACGGACTTTCGGGCTGGTACATCGGCATGCAGAACTCAAAGATTCCGATGTATATAGCCATTACGCAGAATATCGTAAATATTGTGGCGAGCCTCAGTCTGGTCTATCTCGCCGGTATGAAGGTAGAAGGTGTCGCATTAGGGACGCTGATTGCCCAATATGCGGGTTTCTTTATGGGAGTTGCATTATGGATGTATCAATACGGCAAATTAAAGAAGTACATCGCCTGGAAAGGTATATGGCAGAAGGAGGCGATGATTCGTTTCTTCCAAGTCAACCGGGATATATTCTTGCGTACCCTCTGCTTGGTGGCAGTAACTCTGTTTTTCACTTCGGCAGGAGCCTCCCAAGGCGAAATAATCCTGGCAGTAAACACCCTGCTGATGCAGCTATTTACACTGTTCTCGTATGTCATGGACGGATTTGCCTACGCAGGAGAGGCGCTAAGCGGACGATATATAGGCGCCCGCAACCGGGAAGCTTTCATGGATAGTACCCGCCACCTGTTTGCTTGGGGTGGGATAATGGCTATACTTTTCACATTGATTTATGCTGTGGGAGGCAATGCCTTCCTCGGACTACTGACAAACGACCGGGAGGTGATAACCGCCGCCAACACGTATTTCTATTGGGCACTCGCCATTCCAGCGGCGGGGATTGCCGCCTTCATCTGGGACGGTATATTCATCGGTGCTACAGCTACCCGCGACATGCTTCTCTCCATGGCAGTAGCCGCTATCAGTTTCTTTGCGTTGTACTACGGGCTTCGTTTCGTACTGGGAAACCATGCACTGTGGCTTGCTTTCCTCACTTACCTCTTCATAAGGGGATTGGTACAGACGGGACTAAGCCGGAGAGTCATGAATAAGGCTTTCGGTGAACCAACATTTTGTCCCTAAAAAGCGTTATATTTGCATCATCATGACCGATACTAATATAATTCCCAATCAAGAGAACGCCTTACATATCAAGAATATGGTATGCAACCGCTGCATCATGGTAGTCAAAAACCAACTCGAACAGTTGGGACTGCAACCCGTGTCAGTAGAATTAGGTATTGCCATATTACCTAGCAAAATAACAGACGAGGTTTATCATGCCGTGAAAGTATCGCTCGAACCTTTCGGCTTCGAACTGATAGACGACAAAAAGTCCCAGATTATAGAACAAATAAAAGATGCCATCATCGAGTTGGTGCATTACAATGATAATGACTTAAAGGTGAATCTATCCGATTATCTGACTACCAAACTAAACCGGGACTATAGTTCCTTGAGCAAACTCTTCTCGGAAGTCACTAATACCACCATTGAAAAGTACCTCATCGCCCAGAAGATAGAACGCGCCAAAGAACTGCTGGTTTACGGCGAACTATCCTTGAACGAGATTGCCGACAAACTGAATTATTCCAGTGCAGCCTACCTCAGCGCACAGTTCAAGAGTATTACCGGTCTGACTCCCAGTTATTTCAAGAAGATCAAAGAGAATAAACGGAAGCCACTGGACGAAGTATAAATTTACAATACAGGTACCCCTCTGCCAAAATCCTATAAATCAAATCCATAATTCCATAACTCCGAACAACTTCTTTTGCCGTATCTTTGTTCTCAGAAAAAAAGGGGAAACTGAATAGGCAGAAGATGCTCTTCTCACAGAAGGTTTAAATGTATGAAATATCTGTCACGCTGTCACGCATTGGCAGTTATTCCTCTGGCAAGCAAACAGTTGGAGCGTGACAGATACCCGTGACAGATACATAATACGAGATTGATCTGTCACGCATATACTCCTATTACAGTTGCACCCTATTGAAACCGATAGTTTCAGCCTATTGAAACCAACAGTTTCAGCCGTTGGAACCAAGAGTTTCACTCGTTGGAACTGATAGTTTCACTCGTTGAAACTGGTAGTTTAGACCGTTGAAACTGAAAGGGCCCCCATTGGAACAGAAAAGAAAGATTGATTATACTCAAATAATATAGCATTATGGCAAACAAGAATACCGTTCAAGAGACATTTCCCGTATTGGGCATGAGCTGTGCTTCATGCGCCGCACGGATAGATAAGACATTAAATCACCAGCCCGGAGTGAGCAAAGCGGCTGTCAACTACGCTTCGGGGATGGCGACCGTGGAATACGACCGTTCGCAATGCAGTCCCGAAGCCCTGCAACAAGCTGTTCAGTCAGCCGGATATGACTTGCTTATTCAGCAAGACAAAGATATCCTTGAGGAAGCGGAACAAGCGCATGATAAGAAGTATCGCGCACTGAAATTCCGTACCACATGGGCCATCATCCTGTCCGTACCGATTGTCATCATCGGTATGTTCTTTATGAACATGCCTTACGCCAACCTTATCATGTGGGTACTTTCCACGCCCATCGTTTTTTGGCTAGGTAGAAGTTTCTTTGTAAGCGCCTGGAAGCAGTTGAAACATGGCAGCGCCAATATGGATACGTTGGTTGCCAACAGTACGGGCATTGCCTATCTGTTCAGTCTGTTCAATATGTTCTTCCCCGACTTTTGGCTGTCAAGAGGCATTCATCCCCATGTTTACTTTGAAGCAGCAAGCGTTATTATCGCTTTTATCCTGTTGGGACGCCTACTTGAAGAGAAAGCCAAAGGAAATACCTCCTCTGCCATCAAGAAACTGATGGGGCTGCAACCCAAGACAGTGAATATCATCACTTCATCGGGAGAACAAAAGGAGATATCTATCGAACAGATTCGTCCCGGAGATACGATTTTGGTGAAACCCGGCGAACGCATCGCCGTGGACGGCATTGTGACGGAAGGAACATCGTATGTGGACGAAAGTATGCTGAGTGGCGAGCCGGTAGCAGTAGCAAAGCATAAGGACACTAAGGTATTTGCCGGAACTATTAACCAAAAAGGCAGTTTCCGCTTCCGGGCTGAAAAGGTAGGCACCGATACGTTACTGGCAAAAATCATCCACATGGTGCAAGATGCACAAGGCAGCAAGGCTCCTGTACAGCAATTGGTCGATAAGATTGCGGCTATTTTCGTGCCTGTGATTATTGGCATTGCCGTGCTCTCTTTCGTCGCATGGATGTTGCTTGACGGAGAAAGCGGTTTCACCCACGGACTGCTGGCTTTGGTGACGGTTCTTATCATCGCCTGCCCGTGTGCACTGGGATTGGCAACTCCTACCGCCATCATGGTGGGCATTGGGAAGGGTGCCGAACGAGGAATATTAATTAAAGATGCCGAAAGCCTTGAAATAGCCAAGAAGATAGATACAGTGGTACTTGACAAAACGGGAACCGTGACCGAAGGCAAACCGGTAGTCAGCGAACTGATCTGGAACAACGGTGCGGACAGTGCTCAAAGTATCTTCTACAGTTTGGAGAAACTTTCGGAGCATCCGCTTGCCGAAGCCATTGTCGGTTATTTCAAAGATAGCTGGTTTACGGAGATTGAAGATTTTGACAGTATTACCGGAAAAGGCGTGAAAGGTCGGGCGCAAGGAAAAACCTATTATGCGGGTAACCGTAAACTGCTGGAGGAAAAAGGGATTGCCGTCAGCCAATCGCTAGCAGACGAAGCCGCCCGATTGACGGCAGAAGCCCAAACCGTCATCTGGTTCTCCGATGAGGAAAACGCTTTGGCAATAGCAGGCATAACGGATCGGATTAAAGAGACTTCCATCGTGGCAGTCAAAGAATTGCGTAGCGCCGGCATCGACGTATATATGCTGACCGGAGACAATGAAGCCACCGCCAAGGAGATTTCCCGCAAGGCAGGAATCCCGCATTATAAGGCAGGCGTCTTGCCGCAGGACAAAGCAGCGTTCGTCAGCCAACTGCAAAAAGAAGGTAAAAAGGTGGCAATGGTAGGCGACGGAATTAATGATAGCGCCGCCCTCGCCCAAGCCGATCTGAGTATTGCCATGGGAGGCGGCAGCGACATCGCCATGGACGTTGCCAAGATGACCATCATCTCTTCCGACCTGACAAAGATACCGGAAGCTCTCAAGCTATCCAAGCTGACCGTACGCACCATTCGTCAGAATCTGTTCTGGGCATTTATCTATAACCTAATTGGTATACCTATTGCGGCCGGTGTGCTTTATCCTATCAACGGTTTTCTGCTGAACCCGATGATAGCGGGTGCAGCCATGGCTTTCAGCAGTGTCAGTGTAGTGAGCAACAGCTTGCGGTTAAAAAGAAAAAAGATACAAGAGACCAATATCCCTGCCGGCACTTCCGTTGCAGAACAGGAAGAGAGCGTAACAAAGCAGGAAAAAGAAGAAGTTAAACCAATAACAGAAAAAATCATGAAAAAAGAATTTAAAGTAGAAGGCATGACTTGTAATCATTGCCGCATGCATGTAGAGAAAGCCTTAAACAGTATAGATGGCGTAAAAGCTACTGTAACCCTTGACCCGCCGGTAGCTACCGTAGAGTTCTCCGGAGAGGAAAAGCCACTAAAAGAATTGCAGGAGGTGGTCACTGAAAATGCGGGGGACTATACGCTGAAAGAATAACTGCACATTAACAAATTCTGATAAACTAAAACTTTTCAAGCAAGCTTGATGTATTTATGTTCGGTTTGCACTATCTTTGTGGCTAAGAGAATTTATAACACCTTATATAATATGGCAACATACAAAAGAATTTTATTGAAACTCAGCGGTGAGAGTCTGATGGGTGAAAAGCAATACGGCATTGACGAGAAGCGCCTTGCCGAATATGCAACGCAAATCAAAGAAATCCATGAATTAGGAGTACAAATCGGCATTGTGATCGGCGGCGGAAACATCTTCCGCGGACTCAGCGGAGCCAACAAAGGCTTCGACCGTGTGAAAGGCGATCAAATGGGCATGCTGGCTACGGTTATCAACAGTCTTGCACTTAGTTCTGCCTTAGTTGCAGCCGGTGTGAAAGCACGTGTGCTGACTGCCGTACGCATGGAGCCCATCGGCGAATTCTACAACAAATGGAAAGCCATCGAATGCATGGAGGCAGGTGAAGTAGTCATCATGTCTGCCGGAACAGGCAACCCCTTCTTCACCACCGATACAGGTTCCAGTCTTCGCGGCATTGAAATTGAAGCCGACGTTATGCTGAAAGGTACCCGTGTAGATGGCATCTACACCGCAGATCCGGAGAAAGATCCTACCGCAACGAAGTTCCACGACATCACCTACGATGAAGTGTTGAAACGCGGACTGAAGGTAATGGACCTCACCGCCACCTGCATGTGCAAGGAAAACAATCTGCCTATCGTCGTATTTGACATGGATACGGTAGGTAACTTGAAAAAAGTGATGCAAGGCGAAGAAATCGGTACACTGGTACATAACTAATATTTCACTATTTCACCACAGATTACACAGATTTACACAGATTGCTTAATGAAAATAATCTGTGTAAATCTGTGTAATCTGTGGTGAAACAATTATATTTGCAAAGTTTCAAATCAAAGTAATTCCAAAACCCAGAAATATGAAAGACGTAAAAGACATCTTAGACGAAGCGCAAGAGAAAATGGATATGGCAATCATGTATCTTGAAGAAGCATTGGTGCATATTCGTGCCGGTAAAGCCGATACCCGCCTATTGGACGGTATTCGTGTAGACTCTTACGGCAGTATGGTTCCCATCAATAATGTAGCTGCTGTTAATACTCCGGATGCCCGTAGCATTGTTATCAAGCCATGGGATAAAGGTATGTTCCGCCCCATTGAAAAAGCAATTATTGACTCTTCCCTCGGCATCATGCCTGAAAACAATGGTGAAATGATACGTATCGGCATTCCACCGTTGACCGAAGAACGTCGTAGACAACTTGCCAAGCAGTGTAAAGCCGAAGGCGAAACAGCAAAAGTCAGCGTACGTAATGCACGTCGTGATGCCATTGATGCCTTGAAGAAATCTGTAAAAGACGGCTTGGCCGAAGATGCCCAAAAGGGTGGTGAAGAGAAATTGCAGAAAATCCATGATAAGTTCATCAAGCAAATTGATGACATGCTGGCTGCAAAGGATAAAGAGATCATGACCGTATAATAATTTAATGAAGAACGAAGAATGAAAAATGAAGAATTGTGCTGCGCTGTAATCTGCACAGTAATTTTTCATTCTTCATTCTTTATTCGTCATTACTATTCATCAAGATAGTGAGGGGACTCGTAATAAAGAATACAGGTAGTTGGTATTTGGTAAAAACCGACGAAGGAAAGGATGTCGAATGTAAAATCAAAGGAAACTTCCGTCTGAAAGGCATCCGAAGCACTAATCCGGTAGCTGTAGGTGACCACGTAGAAATTATAATGAACCAGGAAGGCACTGCATTCATTAGCGAAATTGAAGACCGCAAAAATTATATCATACGACGTGCCTCCAACTTATCCAAACAATCGCATATCCTTGCCGCAAACCTCGACCAATGCCTATTAGTAGTGACGGTAAACTTCCCCGAAACCTCCACCACTTTTATTGACCGTTTTCTTGCTTCAGCCGAGGCATATCGCATCCCCGTAAAACTGATTTTCAACAAAGTCGATGCCTACAGCGAAGATGAGTTACATTACTTGGATGGACTTATCAACCTTTATACCACTATCGGTTATCCCTGTTTCAAAGTCTCCGCCTTAAAGAAAGAAGGAATCGACACTATCAAAGAAGAATTGAAAGGCAAGGTAACCCTCTTTTCCGGACATTCCGGTGTAGGCAAATCGACCCTAATCAATGCCATTATACCGGAACTGAACGTAAAAACCGGTGAGATATCCGCATATCATAATAAAGGCATGCATACCACCACTTTCTCCGAAATGTTTCCGGTCCCGGGAAATGGATATATCATAGATACCCCCGGAATTAAAGGATTTGGAACATTTGATATGGAAGAAGAGGAAGTAGGACATTATTTCCCCGAAATATTCAAATTTTCCGCCGACTGCCGTTACGGAAACTGTACCCACCGTCACGAACCGGGATGTGCCGTACGTAAAGCTGTAGAAGAACATTACATCAGCGAATCCCGTTACACTTCTTACCTGAGTATGCTGGATGATAAAGAAGAAGGCAAATACAGGGCAGGATATTAGCATCTTATCACATTATCATCTTTTTTAACGTTTCCTTATTTAAACCTTTCCATTAGCCTCTTGTCAAAACTTAAGGCTAAATTTATACTACTAAAATACGATATGAATAAAAAGGTAAAATGGGGCATTATCATCGTTATTGGTGCCGGAATTATTGGAGGAGGAATTTATTCTCAACTCCCTAAAGAAAACAAAGAATTAACCGCCGCCGACAAGGTCATGACCGGACAACGTGGTGGAAAGAAAATACTGAATGTAAACGCTAAAATAATTAAACCGCAACTGCTAAAGGACGAAATTCAAATCAGCGGTAGTTTGCTACCCGATGAAGAAGTGGATCTTTCTTTCGAGACTTCCGGAAAAATCGTCGAAATTAATTTTGAAGAAGGCAGCTTCGTCAAGAAAGGACAATTGCTGGCTAAAGTAAACGACCGCCCTCTGCAAGCACAACTTCAACGGTTAGTCTCACAGTTGAAATTGGCAGAAGACCGTGTATTCCGTCAGAACGCTTTGCTAGAAAGAGATGCAGTCAGTAAGGAGGCATACGAACAAGTAAAAACCGACCTTGCCACCTTGAATGCCGATATAGATTTAGTGAAAGCCAATATCCTGCAAACAGAAATGCGTGCTCCTTTCGATGGAGTTATCGGTCTGCGTCAGGTCAGCGTCGGAACTTATGCTTCGCCCACCACTATCGTTGCCAAATTGACCAAAATTTCTCCGCTGAAAGTAGAGTTCTCCGTTCCCGAACGCTACGCAAGTGATGTAAAGGCTGGTGCCGGACTGGACTTCACCCTTGAAGGTAAATTGAACGCGTTTCATGCCACTGTCTACGCACGCGAATCGAGTATCGACCAGCAGACCCGTACTTTAACTATCCGTGCGCTCTACCCCAACACAAACGGTGCCGTATTGCCGGGACGTTACGCTACTATCAAACTGAACAAGGATGAAATAAAGGATGCTATCGCCGTACCATCCGAAGCCATCGTACCGGAAATGGGTAAAGATAAAATCTTCCTTTATAGATCCGGCAAAGCGGAACCGGTTGAAATTACCACAGGAATCCGCACCGAATCCGAGGTGCAAGTACTGCAAGGCTTAGCTATAGGAGACACGATCATTACCTCGGGCACCCTTCAACTTCGTCTAGGCTTACCGGTAACATTGGACAATGTAAATTAAGAACTAACAATGAAGAATCGTCTGCACATTAGAAATATCTACATGACAATTCTTCATTCTTTATTCTTCATTTAAAACCTATTATCATGAATATATCCGAATTAAGTATACGCCGTCCCGTACTCTCCACTGTATTGACATTGATAATCCTTCTCTTCGGGTTTATCGGGTACAATTATCTCGGCGTGCGTGAATATCCGTCGGTGGATAATCCCATCATTTCTGTATCCTGCTCGTATCCGGGTGCCAATGCCGACGTTATTGAAAATCAGATTACAGAACCTTTGGAACAGAATATCAACGGGATTCCGGGCATCCGTTCCCTTTCCAGCGTTAGCCAGCAAGGTTCTTCGAGAATCACCGTCGAGTTCGAGCTTTCCGTTGACCTGGAAACGGCAGCCAATGACGTACGCGACAAAGTATCGCGCGCACAACGCTATCTTCCCCGTGACTGTGACCCTCCAACGGTATCGAAGGCTGATGCTGACGCCATGCCTATCCTCATGGTTGCCCTTCAAAGCGATAAACGATCCTTATTGGAGTTGAGTGAAATTGCCGACCTCACTGTAAAGGAACAACTTCAAACCATCTCCGATGTAAGTAGTGTAAGTATTTGGGGAGAAAAGCGCTACTCTATGCGCCTTTGGCTCGATCCTGTTAAAATGTCCGGCTATGGCATCACCCCTATGGGTGTGAAAAATGCGGTAGATAAAGAAAACGTGGAGCTTCCTTCCGGAAGTATCGAAGGCAATACCACCGAACTTACCATACGTACTTTGGGATTAATGCACACAGCAGAAGAGTTCAACAACCTCATCTTGAAGGAAGACAATAACCGCATTGTCCGCTTTAGTGACATCGGGCGTGCCGAACTGGGTCCGGCTGATATCAAAAGCTACATGAAGATGAACGGCGTACCGATGGTAGGCGTTGTTGTGATTCCACAACCGGGCGCCAACCATATAGAAATAGCCAATGCCGTGTACGACCGTATGGAGAAGATGCAGAAAGACCTTCCTGAAGATGTGCATTACAACTACGGTTTTGATAACACAAAGTTTATCCGCGCCTCTATCAATGAGGTAAAACAGACTGTGTATGAGGCATTCATACTGGTAATTATCATTATATTCCTCTTCCTACGAGACTGGCGTGTGACGCTTGTACCTTGTATCGTAATCCCGGTTTCACTGATCGGAGCTTTCTTCGTAATGTACTTGGCAGGTTTCTCGATCAATGTACTCTCTATGCTTGCGGTCGTTCTGGCCGTGGGACTTGTAGTGGATGACGCCATTGTTATGACGGAGAATATCTATGTCCGCATTGAGAAAGGTATGCCTCCCAAAGAGGCAGGTATAGAAGGAGCGAAAGAAATTTTCTTCGCCGTTATTTCCACCACTATTACACTGGTAGCGGTATTCTTTCCTATCGTGTTCATGGAAGGTATGACCGGACGCTTATTCCGTGAATTTAGTCTGGTAGTTTCCGGTTCCGTAATTATATCTTCCTTCGCCGCACTCACTTTTACGCCTATGCTGGCTACCAAATTGCTGGTGAAGCGCGAAAAACAGAGTTGGTTCTATCGCAAGACCGAACCTTTTTTCTTAGGAATGAACCGGATATACAGCCGGTCACTAAACGTTTTCTTGAAACGTCGTTGGATCGCATTGCCCTTCACCTTCATTACCATCTTGCTTATCGGCTTTCTCTGGAAAATAATTCCTGCCGAGATGGCTCCATTGGAAGACCGTTCACAGATCAGCATCAACACTATGGGCGCCGAGGGAGTGACCTACGAATTTATCCGCGATTATACTGAAGACATCAATCATCTCGTCGATTCCCTTGTAGGAGACGCTGAAGCTGTGACTGCCCGTGTTTCAAGCGGTAGCGGTAACGTGCGTATCACGCTAAAAGACATGAAAGACCGGGACTACACGCAGATGGAGGTTGCCGAGAGACTTTCGCGTGCAGTACAGAAAAAGACCATGGCACGCTCCTTCGTCCAGCAATCTTCCTCTTTTGGCGGACGACGCGGCGGAATGCCCGTACAGTATGTATTGCAGGCAACCAATATCGAAAAATTACAGGAAGTGCTGCCCAAGTTCATGGCAAAGATTTACGAGAATCCGGTATTTCAGATGGCAGACGTGAATTTGAAGTTCAGCAAGCCCGAAGCCCGTATCAATATCAACCGTGATAAAGCGAGTATCATGGGCGTCAGTACCAAGAACATTGCCCAGACTTTGCAGTACGGCTTGAGCGGCCAACGCATGGGTTACTTCTATATGAACGGAAAACAGTACGAGATATTAGGCGAGATTAACCGCCAGCAACGCAACAAGCCTGCCGACTTGAAAGGCATCTACATCCGTAGCGACAAAGGAGACATGGTGCAATTAGACAATCTCATCGAACTGACCGGTGGCATTGCTCCTCCAAAATTGTATCGGTACAACCGTTTCGTATCGGCAACTATCTCTGCCGGACTTGCCGACGGCAAAACCATCGGTCAAGGCTTGGATGAAATGGACAAGATCGCCAAAGAAACTCTTGACGACAGTTTCCGTACCGCACTTACCGGTGACTCCAAAGAGTATCGTGAAAGTTCTTCCAGCTTGATGTTTGCATTTGTCCTGGCTATCGTATTGATCTATCTCATTCTTGCCGCCCAGTTCGAGAGCTTCAAGGACCCGTTGATTATCATGCTGACTGTTCCCCTAGCCATTGCCGGGGCATTGATATTTATGTATTTTAGCGATATCACAATGAATATCTTCAGCCAGATCGGTATCATTATGCTGATAGGATTGGTAGCCAAGAACGGTATCTTGATCGTAGAATTTGCCAATCAAAAGCAGGAAGCCGGTGAAGATAAGATGCAAGCCATCAAGGATGCCTCTTTGCAACGTTTGCGTCCCATTTTAATGACAAGCGCCTCTACCGTATTGGGGTTGATACCACTGGCATTTGCCACCGGCGAAGGTTGCAACCAACG
Organism: uncultured Bacteroides sp.; assembly: GCA_900555635.1. Lineage (GTDB taxonomy): Bacteria > Bacteroidota > Bacteroidia > Bacteroidales > Bacteroidaceae > Bacteroides. The sequence goes on along the minus strand of USLU01000015.1, from coordinate 11,619 downwards.
TATCGCCATGGGTACAGCCGTTGTAGGCGGTATGCTTATATCGACCCTGCTCACGATGTACATCGTTCCCGCCATTTATAGTTATGTATCTACGAACCGAAGTAAATTGAAAAAAGCATGAAACGTACCATTTTATTCTTTATAGCCACAGTATGTGCAATACTTGTACTTCAAGCACAGTCTATACCGGTTTATACCTTGAAGTCTTGCCTTGAACAAGGGTTACTGAACAACTACTCCTTGCGCATTGCCCGCAACGAGGAACAGATAAGTGAGAACAACGCTACTTTGGGAAATGCCGGTTATCTGCCGTCTCTCGACCTCTCCGCTGGATATAAAAGTACGCTCAACACTACCGAAACCAAAATTCGTGCCACCGGCGAAACTGCCAAAGATAACAATGTCTTCGACCAGACTATTGACGCCGGCATCAACCTGAACTGGACCCTGTTTGACGGTTTCAATATCACTGCCAATTATCAGAAACTGAAAGAACTGAAACGGCAAGGAGAGACCAATACGCGTATCGCCATTGAAGACCTAGTTGCCAACATTGCAGCGGAATATTATAACTACGTTCAACAAAAAATACGTTTAAAGAATTTCCGCTATGCAGTTTCCTTATCCAAGGAACGCCTGCGCATCGTAGAAGAGCGTTATCACATCGGCAACTTCTCCCGCCTGGATTACCAACAGGCTAAAGTCGATTTCAACGCGGACAGTGCCCAATACATGAAGCAACAGGAACTGCTGCACACCTCCCGCATTCAACTCAATGAACTGATGGCAAACAAAGATGTAGATGAACTGTTTATCATCAAGGACAGCCTCATCAGCATAAACAAAATCATGAACTTTGACGAGCTATGGAACGCTACACTGGAAATCAACGCTTCCTTGTTAAAAGCAGAGCAGAACAATACTCTTGCCCGGTTGGATTACAAGAAAGTATGCTCCCGAGACTACCCCTACCTCAAGATGAATGGCGGCTACGGCTATACACTCAACAAATATGATATCTCGGCTAACAGCCGACGCAGCAATCTCGGACTGAATGTAGGCGTAACCGTCGGTTTTAACCTATTCGACGGGAACCGACGCCGCGAACGCCGCAATGCAAGCATCGCCATTCAAAATGCACGGCTTGAACGCGAACAAGTAGAACAATCCTTACGGGCTGATCTTAGCAACTTATGGCAAGCTTACCAGAACAACCTACAAATGTTGAATTTGGAACGGCAGAACCTTATCGCCGCTAAAGAGAACCATGAAATTGCCATGGAACGCTATATGCTGGGAAATCTCTCAGGCATCGAGATGCGCGAAGCGCAGAAAAGCCTGCTCGATGCCGAAGAGCGTATTCTTTCAGCAGAATATGACACTAAACTTTGTGAAATATCCCTATTACAAATTAGTGGAAAGGTGACCTCCTACCTAAACTAGAATCACACTAAGCAAGAGTGATTATCCGAGTACCCATTTCGTCTTCTTTCCGAAGCAACGGTATGCCATCGCAACCAAGAACCAGGATATGCCAAAAGCAATCACCGCCGCACAAGGAATTTGCAGACTGATGGGTACATGAAGCGCCCGCATCCATACTACAGCAGGACCGGTAAATAAGTAATGTATCATGTATACGCCAAAGCCGCAAAGCGTGAGGTTGGCAAAGACTTTCTTCATTCGTTCGGAAGTGAAATTCACTTTCTTGCAGAGCATAAACACGGGTATCGTCATCATCACTACGTTCAGTGAACAGTAGGTAAAGAATAACTCTAATCCTTCGGCCGTGCAATCCGGTTGTGCGGTCATATGGCGGAAGCCAAAGAACGTTACAGCATAACCCGTCGCAAACATCGGGATTCCCCATCCCAAAAGTTGCTTGGTTGTCCAATCGTGATGGCGCAGATAATGGCCCAATAACAAGTAACCGTTAAAACCCGCAAAGTAATAAAGTGTACCGAACGCGTTCCACGAACATGTGCCCCACAAATACTGGGATACAAACTCATTGTAATAAGGTAATAGTAACGTCACTCCCCATGCAAGAAGAAACCATAGCTTAGCGCGTTCCGATACTTTCTCTACCCAGGCAGAGAAAATAGGCATATAGAGGTAAAGTCCTATCAGCAGATAGATATACCACATATGAACATCGAGCAATGAGAAATTAAATGGTAACTCTGCTATATACCCCATACTTACAGCAAGAGACTGACGCATCACTTCTTCACCCGAATATGGGAAGAAATCGAGAATCACCCGCGGGTCTACTCCCAGCAACCCCGTAATCCACGGGAAAAGGTTATATAACACCGACCAAATTAGAAAAGGGAAGAATACTCGCGGAATACGTTTCTTATAGAATACGGACGTTTCACCACTTATCGGCAGCAGTAAAGCACCGGTTATCATCACAAAAAGTGGTACACAAGGTCGAAGTGCTGCTCCGTAAACAGCTCCCCAAAACTTGATATCTACAATATCAGGGGAATCACCCGGATAGAAATTAAAAGGATCAGTACAATGGCAGCATACCACTGTAAACATAGCTACTAGTCTAACAACATCCAGCCAAACGATGTGTTGCCCCGCATTTTGTCGTGTGAGAGTTTGATTCATACATTAGATATTTTTAATTAAGGGGCTAAAGATAAAGAAAAGGATTAGTTTCAACAAACAAAACCATTTGTATCAAACGCTGGAACCAACAATTTCAAACATTGAAACCGGGAGTTTCAGGCAGTGAAACTCCCGGTTTCAAAGCCTGAAACAAGAGATAATGACTTAGTAAAGACTACTCAGCCTTCGTAGCAAATTAAATCTGTCTTAACTGTACCTTCCGGATCACTGGTTTATTAACCTCGTAGATCTTATTGATAAGAATCTCCATTTCCTGCTTACGGGCATCGCGGACTGCCTCAGACATCAGTCGGGTATAGTTATCCCTATGTCCTTTCACCCAGCCGTTCTTCTCGAGATTATCGTCCATTACTTCAATCGCTTTACGGTCATTGGCAAAAAGCAAGCCTTTTTGCTGGAAAAAGCTGAATTGCATCCATGCATAATCACGGAATGTCCTTTCAATCTCCCAACGATATTCATTGAGACGCATCACTGTTAAAGCCTGCTGATATTGAGGAGTTTTTGTTTCCTTGGCCAAATTGATACCAGCCGCCAGTTCACCGGCACTCCAAACACCTACCTCTTCACCGTCAATGAGAAGTTTGTAACTGCCTTTCAATCCGGTAACTTTCAGTACTTCACGGTTCATCTCGTCCATAAAAGGAACTACTTTCATAGCTTCCGCCTGACTTTTGCGCTGTTCCCATCCACGGGCAATGGTGTCCAAAGGATAAGGTAAAGCTTCTGCCAGGTAATCGAAGCTCAGTTCTCTTCCGATCTTCTTAATATTTGAATCAGTGAATCTTTTGGTTGAATAGTTACATTCACCATGATAAAACATAATATTTGTTATATATATAGAATATGATTTGTTAATTATAATAACAACATGTATATTTATACATCAATTAACCCTAATACCATTATAAGCATTATGAAAAAGATCATGTATTTAGTGCTCGTTTGGGGGATAATGAGTATTTTATTCACGACGTGTAACGAACCGAAACAGTCAGGAGTGGATATTCTTTTCACATTTTATTCTTTGGAAGAAACTTTTATTGAGTGGGATTATAACACCAATGAAAAGATCCTTGTTATTAATAGCGATGACGAAAAGAGTAATTACGTCACAGGTGATTATTCTGAAATTGATTTCTCTAAAAAACATTACTGTTGATAAACGGTGATAACACTAACGGTGTTCATAAAAAGAAGATAACAAATTTTCAATTACACTATGATAAAAAACACAAAATAGAAATAGAAACAACCTTGAATAATACATTTGTTACTCAGAGATAGAGTATGGCACTTATTACCAGCAAGTTGATTGAATGAACAAACTAAAATAAAATTAATTTAAATACAAATATTTTTAATCCAGATTAATCATGAAAAACAAGACAAAACTATTACTATTATTTATCTGTTTTATAACGTTTTCTAGTTGTAATGATGATAAATTATCAGAAACAGTAAATATCGAATCAACAACGAGAGCAATGAATACAAGTGATTATTATTGGGGATCGACAGGCAAAATTCCAATTACTCAATCTTCCAGTAAATCTTATGTATTATTTAAGGCTGAATTTGAAAAAAAGAATAATTCTACAAATATTGCTTCAATCAGTGATTTACAAGATTATAATTTGATAAAGTCAACTAATAGAAATACAGCTTATATATCAGATAACTTAAAAGTTGGAGTCGGAAAAATTAATGAAATTACAACATTAGTTAAACTTGACGAAATTGTTTATGCCGCTCCGTATTATGTATTTGATGATGGAAAGGAATTTCCTTTAACAAATATATTTTACGTTGAAGTGAAATCTTCGGAAGGTATTGTTTACTTAGAGGAGTTGGCTGAAAAAAACAATGTGGATATTGTAGGAAAAATTCCACTCACAGAAGATGCTTACATATTATCATGTACAAAGAGTTCGGCTGGAAATGCACTGGAAATGGCAAATCTATTTTATGAAACGGGATTGTTTTTATCTTCTACTCCAGAATTTCTTTCAATTGAGTTTAACTGTGTTAATGATCTTTATTTTCAACAACAATGGAATTTAAAAAATACAGGGCAATATGGTGGTAGAAGTGGAATTGACATCAACTTATGTAATGCAAGAGCAATTTCCACCGGTTCAAGTGATATTACTATTGCAGTTATTGATCAGGGAATTCCCGTAAATCATCCTGATTTGAATGTAAGTTATACTCATGATGCTGTGTCCCAGAATAACACATCAGTTATATATGGTGCTCATGGTGTAGCATGTGCGGGTATAATTGGAGCCAAATCTAATAATGGAGCAGGTATAGCCGGTATAGCTCCCGACTGTAAGCTAATGTCGATAGGCACTAATTTATCAACAGCATCTTTAGTTTATGCATTTCGTTATGCTGCAGAGAATGGAGCTGATGTAATTAGTAACTCATGGGGAGGTTATGTAAATCAGCCTACCCTTAATTCTGCCATTAAGTATGCTTTGCAATCTGGTCGCAACGGTAAGGGATGCGTAGTAGTTTTTTCGGCGGGAAACGACAATAGTTCGGTACCTTATTATCCTCAATGTTCTGATAAGGATATAATTGTAGTAGGTGCTATAGCTTTAAATGGAGAAAGAAAAACTCCCACCTCAAGTGATACTGAAACAACATGGGGAAGTAATTACGGAACAGCTTTGGACGTTATGGCACCAGGAGTATTAATACCAACAACAGATTTATTAGGAGGTTCAGGTTATAACCCAAATCAACGCATTCATCCGAGAAATGGAGGAAATAAAATTCCAACAGACTTTTCAGATCAAGATTATACTGTTTGGTTCAATGGCACATCAGCAGCTTGTCCTCATGTTGCGGGTATAGCAGGACTTATATTATCAGTTTACCCCGATTTAACGCAAAAAGAGGTTAGTAATATTATTGAAAAGAGTGCAAAAAAAGTCAGAGAGGATCTTTATAATTATCAAATAATCTCTGGTAGATCGAATGGAAAATGGCATAACGAAATGGGATATGGCTTGGTAGACGCTTATAGAGCACTTATTGACCCGCTTGAAATTAGCGGACCAAGTGAGGTTAGAACGAATAAGATTGTAACATACAATCTTCAAAATTTACCCACAGGAATATCTGTTACTGGTTATAGTATTTCTCCAAGCGGTTATAAAATTACAAGTGGAGCAATGAACCGTACCTCAATAGATATAACATTCACCGCTGGAGGACAATATAAGTTCGAAATAACTTTCACCATGCCTAACGGTTTGACGCATACAATTTCCAAATCGATCACAGTTGTAAGTACAATTCCAGAAATAACCGGATCACTTTATATGGATTTTGCAACGTTTCGTGTAATTAACAGAGCACTGGGAGCAAATATTATTTATCAATGGGAGGTCAACGGACATCTTTATACTTGGTCCAATCCGCAGATATATGTTAATCGTGCGGGAAATGTTTATACAGATGCGGTTTTTCCACCTCCCGGCTATTACCCGGCCCAAATAGTATATGCTAGATGTAAGAGTACTTATGATGGAATAACCGGATGGAGTGAAATGGCAGCAGTAAGTATGCCGGGAGATACTTTTGCACGTGGAAATGTTTCAACCAATGAATTGGAAGAAATTAAGGATATTGAAAAAGAATTCGAATAACATACATCTGTAATTTGACCAATCTTTCAAAATATAGATTATCCAAATTTGACCAAAATACATAATTCTAAACTAACTGGCACAGTTTAGAATTATGTTTACTAAAGTTTCCCACTGCTAAAAATGGGTGGAAAACTTTAGTAAATAAAATGTTTTACCTTATTTATAGGTTAACTAAAATCATTTATATGCCCCACTTCTCATTGGGTGTATTGCCCATGAAAAGTTCTAATACGCCTCCGGCTGCAATGTCTGCAAAATCCAGATAGCATTTGTTGTACTCCTTACCGTTTAGTAAAGCTTTCTGTATATAGATATTTTGTGTATTGTTATCGTGGGCAATCACTACAAAGGTTTTACCCGAATAATATTTCGAATCAAGACGAAACTCTATTTTATCAAAAACAGGACTTGTAATTTCCATACGTGTACTGCCCGGACAAGATGGATGAATACCGGAAGCAGCTAGAACATACCATGCCGACATCTGCCCTACATCTTCATTGCCTACTATGCCTTCTACCTTATTAGCATAAGCCTTTTCACAAGTGTAGCGAGTCCATTTTTGAGTATACCAAGGCACATCAAGTTGATTGAAAAGGAATGGAACGAAATGTACCGGTTCATTGGCATGGTTGTAATATTCATTCCATAGCATGTTGGAAGGGGTTTTGGCAAAGAAATCGGTCAAGTCTGCAATTACTTTTTCTTTGCCTCCCATCAATTTCACCATTCCCTGGACATCATGCGGCACAAACCAGCCTTGCTGATAGGCATTTGCTTCTATACAACCGTACCATTCTTTCAAACGTGCATTCTCCGGCCATGCTTGCCAAGTGCCATCCGCATTACGAGGACGGAACCATCCTTTTTCTTTATCAAAAATATTGTGATAGACTTGTCCTTTCTCCCGAAAGTTCTTCGCATCGTCTTTTTTTCCTAAAGCTTCGGCCAATTGAGAAATACACCAATCTGTGTAAGCATATTCCAGAGTATGAGAGATACTCAGCGCTCCTGGGGTATAACCCAATGAATCATTGCCAAAACGGCGGGATGTATTGACTGCATATTGATATGCTTTCTCTACATCATAGGTACGGATTCCTTTTACATAAGCATCTGCCAACACAGATAAGGCAGGATTACCCAACATACAGCCTGTATAAGAATTGAGAAACTCCCAACGCTCGTAATATTCACGTCCGCTTTGGTCGGCCATAGTAATCAATGAATTCAACTCATCGCTGACCAAACCCGGATTAATGATTGTCTGCAAAGGGAATTGGCTACGAAATACGTCCCAGCCACTGAATATGGTGTGTTTCATAAATGTATCATCGGCTGCATGCACCTTATAGTCGCCGCCTACATAGCGTCCATCTGCATCTGTATAGATACGAGGGTCTATCATTGTGTGGTACAAGGCTGTATAAAAAATAGTTTTCTCATCCTTCGTACCTCCGGTCACTTGCACGCGGCTAAGTTCCTTATTCCACAAATCATCGGCTTCTTTTGCCACCCGGTCGAACTCTTTCGAAGCAATCTCCTGCTTGAAGTTATTGGCTGCACCTTCCATATCGACAAAAGAGATGCCTACCTTCATTTCAACTTCTTCGCCTTCTTTTGTCGGGAACTCAGTATAGAAGCCCAAATGCTTGCCTTCCAACTCTTTTACACCTTTTATAATCGGAGCTTGTGAGACTTGTGTCAGATAAGGTATGCTAACGACCTCATCACGTTTACGAGTCCAGTTATCAGGAATATCCGCACTCCAAAAACCGTAATTAGTCAAAGGCTTGCTAAATTTTGCGTAATAATATACGGTATAGCGGGCTTGCCCCTCACCGTTTCCCCATCCACCGCCATCAGGTGTACACTCCATCCAGCCTTGAATAGTATTATCATCTACCACTTTGATGTACTGAGCAGTAGATGTTCCCCCTACTCTACGTGCCAGATCAATCTGAATTCGTGATTGATCGTTAGCCGGATAAACAAAACGTAATATTCCACAACGCGGTGTAGCGCTGGCCTCTACCTTGATTTTATAATCAGTCAGATTAACAGAATAATATCCGGCACGAGCAGTCTCGGAAGTCTTGTCGTAAAAAGAACGATATCCCTTTATACTGTCATTGTTTTCCTTACCCGCTACTTTCAGCAGTTCGCCTGTTGTAGGCATAACAAGGAAGTTTCCTAAGTCTCCGAACCATCCTACCCCACTCATCTGGGTAAAGGCAAACCCTTCAATCGTTTTATGTTCGGAACTATAACCGGAACCATTATCGCCTCCTGTTATTGTGTTCGGACTCACCTGTACCATACCGTAAGGAGTGGTTGCTCCGGGGAAGGTTTTACCCAGTCCATGATAAACGCCGGCAGCTCCCACACTGGTACTGGCACCGATAAATGGATTCACATAATCAGTAGAAGTCAAATCTGTTGTCGCCACACCTGTCGGTGAACAAGCAGACATCCACCACAGAGAGCAGGCAATTAATAGATTAGCAGTAACTTTATACATATAAGATTAATTTATGATTAATAGACTTTGCAGTCTCACTTTACCTTGATATAGATGATATTCAATTCAAAACGAAAGTCTTCAAGCCAAAACGAGGCATTGAAACAGTCATTTCTGTTTTTCCAGAACATATGTTGATTTTCTTTCTTTCAACACAGTTCCCATTCAGATCCACCTCCTCAACACTAGATAATGGCATGCCTAAAGTAATTTTACGCTGTGCGTTATCTCCTTCGGCATTGAAAAGACGCAATACAATCTTTCCTTCCTTCAACTGTGCGGCACTTACTTGATAACCGGTATTTTGCAGATCGACAAATGATTTTGATTCCAATTCTGCACTCAAGTGATAAGAGGATAATAATGGCTCGTTCCATTTATCGCTCTCAATAGCAATGGAAGCTTTATCCCATCTTCCACGATGAGGAATAAGGGCGTATTTTATCTTCGTCGAACCGGTAATTTTATAATCAGGTCCCCAAAGTCCCTGACCGGAATATTGTGCTGTAAGTCCTAAAGGATAATCTTGCCCGTATGAGTAAGAAGTAGTATGATCGGACAATAAAGCCAGTGCATAATCTCCTTTTTGTTCTGCGAGATCCACCCAATGAAGGATAATATTATGCTTGATCTGATTCCAAGAATTGAAGAAAGTATCTTCCAATTTGCTCTCACATACATCAAAGGGAGCATTTTTATAAATGCGAGGAGAAGTAAGGTCTACCGGAAACAATACACTCAACTTAAACCGGTCATCGCAATATGCTCTGCGATTGTCACGCCAATTTTGTTCCTTATATTCACCAATACCTACATTCTTTTTCCAGTTGATTGTCAAATCAAAATCAATACGTTGATCTCCTTCTGAAAGAGTTACAATCTGTACAAAAGGATGCGAAGCTATTTCACCTTCAATCTTTAGTTTCTTTTCGTATGCATTATCCCTAAGTACAGTCATCTTTGCAGGAGTCTCTGTAGAAGAACGGAACTTGCCTTCTTCGTAGAAATACCCTCTCAACTCACCCAAAGCGTATTCGCCTGATTGCTTGGCAAACTCCTTATTTCCTTCTTTCTTCGCTACCAGGCTTTTAATAGTTCCTCCTTTTGATAAGTCAAAAACAATTTTATATAATTCATTCTCGACTACATATTCCCGGCCATTCACCTTTTCACCTCCTGAAACTACATTTTTACCTATTCTTTTTCTTTTGATGCCGTACGTGGAATAACCAAAAGGAGGAACTTTTGCTTCAAAAAACAATCTTATATTTTCGCCTTCTTTTTCTACTGAGTAATCTATCTTATTTTGTTTCCAATCAGAGAGTTCCAGATCTGCATCGGCAAATTCACGAGGAAGCAGAACGTTCATTATTTCGGTTCTTTCACTCCCCAATGTATTGTAGATACGTATATATCCTTGCTGATTATGGGTAGTCGTACTTACCTTATCAAAGCTGCGCATAGATGCTTCGACAATTCCATCGGTTATACTGTTTGTTTGATCCGTCCATCGCTTGATGGCATCTGCCCACGTGCCACGCTTATCCAATCTGTTATAGGGTACAATCCATGAATCATGGTGCTGAGCTAGCATCAAAGTACGCCATGCCTCATCCATATCTGCCTGAGCATAATTATAGCCATTCGTCAAATGAGCCATAACAGACATCTTTTCCGCCATTACAATCTTATTCTCAGAAACGCGTACTTCCTGCGCAATTCTTTGCATCACTTGGCTGCCCCACATCAGATTGACATGCATGTCTTCTTGTGAGAAATGCCAGTCATCATCTGTTTTGCCAATAGATATATTTTCAAAATAATCTCTCCATCTGACATAAATTGAATTGCCCTTGACTTCTTTTCCACTACCTATCCACGGACCATTCTTCCATCCGGCATCTTGAAAGCACATACCTACCGGATGCTTAATTCCTGCATCACGGCAAGCCTTTAAGTAGGCATCAGAGTTGATCCAAGCAGTAGTTTGCCAAGTTGAATTCTCTTCCAGATTTTCGCAAGCATAACGAGGAACAGCCAATATAGAAGTTCCATCCGTTCCGACCCAGTTCACTAGTTCACCACCATAAGCACCTGTATATCCACCCCAACACGTATTTGGGCACTTGATTACAGCATACTTATAACCGAACAATTTAAGAATCTGCGGTAAACAACTAGTAAAGCAAGGTTCCTCTACCGAATAAGTAAGAAAATCGACCTTAGGAAAATGTTTATTTATTTTTGATATACCATATTGAAACTGCCTGATAATACTTTCGCCGGAGATATTGTAACAATAAGGTTGCGCATAAGTAGGATTCGTAAATTCAACCTGTTTACCAGCTGCTAATTTCTCAAACTGGCGATAAGCTTCGGGAGTCCGCACCAGAACAGTATCCCATGTTTCCGGTTCTATTTCTATACCAATACGCCAATCAGGATTCTTCGTCAACTGATCTACTATAAATTGAGTTTTCCATTCTACAGGATAATGCCCATATATACCTCCATGATATCCGTCAACGAAATAAGCTTGTTGTGGATGAGCTTGTATACTACAAAAAATCATAGCTAATATAACACAAAGTTTATTCATGTTATTGGAAGTTTTATTTAATACATTTTGTGTCATGTGTTCCGCATCGTATAATTCTGAAAAGGTCATAATTGTGTTTATTAGATTAGTATTCTGTTACCAAAAATCTTGTGATGCAAATATAGGAACAGAAAAAGGAGGTGTGTCAAAATGCACATCTCCTTTTTTTACGCACAAAGCCCCGACTTTCA
>USLU01000014.1 GCA_900555635.1 uncultured Bacteroides sp. | reverse complement strand
AAGGGGCGAAAGGGCAGGAGCTGCCATTGCCGCAGCCTTGCACATCGTGGATGGGCTGGTAGTCATAGGAGGCGGACTGGCAGGAGCATCCAAATATATAGTTCCGGGAATCATGAAAGAACTGAACCGCCCCATCACTACCTTCGCAGGCAGAGACTTCGCTTGCCTTCAAATGGAAGTCTGCAATCTGCTGGAAGCAGAGGGACGCCAAAAGTTTTTTGAGAATACAACAACACTCGTACAAGTACCGTCAACAAGCAAACACGTCCAATATAATTCTCACAAACGAATCGGAATCACAGTTTCCGCATTAGGCGCAAGCAAGGCAGTAGCACTGGGTGCATACTCTTTCGCTTTGCAACAATTAGGTTAAGAATATCAATAGGGTTAGTTAGAGTAAGGTAGATTAGATTGTTTTAAGGATAACAAATTATATCTGTTTGCAGTAAAACAGAAGAATAGAAGATTATATAATATAGAAGAAAGATAATTATGAGAAACTTAATCACCTTTTTAGTATTTGCCTGTTGTGCCGTTTTCACCACAAGCGCAAAAGAGGTATGGAGCATCGGTAGCGGCAACAACACCGGAGCCGACTTAGCCCTGGGGCCATCGGATTACAAGAAATTCCTGGCTAACGACTTCGGATACGAAGACCGCTACTATCTGGTAGGAACCTCAGTAGCCAAAAAAGATTTTCCATACGTACTGCCCGGTCCCGATGACACTTGGGGAGGTACTTGGGGCACTTCCGGTTGGAGAACGCACGACGCCAACATCCTCTTCAATATCCAAAGCCTGCCTAAAAAAGGAAACTGGAAATTGATTGTCGACCTGGTTGACGCCAATCCCAATCGCTCCATCGTAAAGGTAACCGTAAACTCTGTGGAGAAGAAATTCGAGATAAAAGGCAACTCCAAAGAAGTGCTGGAAGGCAATCTGACAAATGCCAAAGAGCAACTCCTCGAATTCCCCATCAGTGCAGCGGATTTGAAAACAGGCGGTAACCAAGTTACTATCTCCGTACTGGAAGGTGGATGGATCGTATTCGACCAAATCAAACTCGAAGGTAACGACGGCATTCAACTCGGCAAGAATAACGAGTATGCTTTCCTTCGCGGTGTAACACCAGCCAAATATGAAATTAATCAGAACGGAGCAAACGTACAACCTCTGTTGGTAGATGTAGAACATCTGAAAGGCAACCCGAAACTGACTGTTAAAATAGACGGTGCTGAGATATTCTCCGCTGCTTTGGACACAGCACGTTACGTATTCGAAGTGCCCATGCCTGCCGTTAAGAAAAACAAGAAAAGCGAATATCAAGTATTGGTAAACAACCAACTGCTGGAAAAAGGCACGATCTTGCGTTCTCCGCAGAAGGCTCAGTCACTTGCCGACTATGTAGATACCAAAATAGGTACGGCACACTCCCGTTGGATGATTGCACCGGGTCCGTGGATGCCTTTCAGCATGGTTAAACTGAGTCCCGACAACCAGAACATGGGTTGGCAAGCCGGCTATCAGCCGACATTCGAAACCGTAGGCTGCTTCAGTCACATTCACGAATGGACCATGGGCGGACTCGGCATGATGCCGACCAACGGCAAACTATTCACCAAAGTGGGCGACCAGTTCCGTCCCGACGAAGGCTATCGTTCACGTATCGACAAAACGACCGAAGAAGCTCCTTTGGGCTATTACAAGGTCTTCATGACCGATACCAAAATCCTGGCGGAAGTAACAGCTACCGAAAGGGCCAGCTTCCAGAAATACACTTTCCCTAAAGATCAAGACGGTCGTGTCATGATAGACCTGCACATCCAGGCAGAGTACGACTACAATCTGTTGGACTTAGAAGTGAAGAAGGTGAGCGACAACCGCATCGAAGGATATTGCCATCAGATTTCTCCGCGTCCACATGTATGGAGTGATGATGCCGACCAGGAATATGTAGTAAACTTTGTCATTGAATTCGACGCACCTATCAAGAAAGTGGGTGGTTGGAAAAACGACCAGGTAACAGAAAGCAATTCCATCTCGGGCAAGAACCTGAAAGACGCCGGTCTGTATGTAGAGTTCGACACCAAGAACCATCCGGTAGTACAAGCCCGCACAGGTATCTCATTGGTGAGCATCGCCAATGCATCCGAGAATCTCCAGAAAGAAATCTCCGACAAGTTCGGTTGGGACTTCAATGCCGTTGTGCAGAACCAGAAGGATGTATGGAATGATATTCTGAATCGTCTGACTATCACCACCAACGACCGCATCGAGAAAGTACGTTTCTATACCAATATGTACCGTGCACTCTGCCGCAACCTTTGGAGCGATGTAAACGGTGAATGGATGTCACCCGACGAGAAAGTGCGCAAATTCACCAACCCCAATCACGTAGCTTTGGGATGTGATGCTTTCTGGAACACTTTCTGGAATCTGAACCAGTTCTGGAACCTCGTAACTCCTGAATGGAGTTCTAAATGGGTGAACTCACAACTTGCCATGTACGACTCCAACGGATGGTTGGCTAAAGGTCCTGCCGGCATGGAATATATTCCTGTAATGGTAGCAGAGCACGAAATACCTTTGATGGTATCGGCTTACCAAATGGGTATACGTGACTACGATGCAGAAAAGGCTTTTGAAGCCATGAAGAAGATGCAAACCACTCCTGCCACCCATGTAGCAGGCGGATTTGCCGGAAATCGCGACCTCGTACCTTATATGAAGTACAAATATGTTCCTATCGAGAAGGGACGTTTCTCCAACACGCTGGAGTATTCTTACGACGACTGGACTGTAGGTCAAATGGCTAAAGCGTTGGGTAAATACAACGAATACAACACCTTCAACGAACGTGGTTCCTGGTGGAAGAATGCCATCAACCCGGAGAACGGTTATGCTCACATGCGTGATACCGCAGGAGTATTCATCCCCAATTTCGATCCGTTCCAATCGGGTCGTAACCATCATTATGTAGAAGGTAACTCCTGGCAATTGAGTTTCTTCGTACCGCAAGACGTTCCGGCATTGGTAAACATATTGGGTGAGAAGACATTCGTCGACCGCCTCAACTGGGGCTTCCAAGTGAGCGAACCGTGGCGATACAATGCACCGAACGATCAGTATTGGGATTATCCGGTAGTACAAGGCAACCAGCAGTCCATGCACTTCGCATTCCTCTTCAACTGGGCGAAGAAGCCTTGGCTTACTCAGAAATGGTCACGCTCCATCATCGACAAGTACTACGGTGCAGGAATCGCCAACGCTTATCTGGGTGACGAAGACCAAGGACAAATGAGTGCCTGGTTCGTAATGGCAGCTTTAGGTCTGTTCCAAACAGATGGCGGATGCCGCATCGATCCGATCTACGAGATTGCCAGTCCGCTTTATGAGAAAGTGGTAATCGACCTTGGAGAACGCTATAACCGCGGCAAAACATTTACGATTGAAGCCAAGAACGCATCGCGCAACAACAAGTATATTCAAAGCGCAACGCTGAACGGAAAGCCTCTGAACCAATTCTTCTTCCCTGCTTCGGAGTTACTGAAAGGCGGCGAACTGATTCTGGTGATGGGCGACAAGCCTAATACATCTTGGGGTGTAGCCTCATCTTGCAATAATTAATGTATCAATATGAGAGTGTATTCCACCACAGATTACACAGATTTTCACAGACTTTCTTTAATGATAATCAATGAAATATATTTCAATCTGGGCTAATCTGTGTAATCTGTGGTGAGTTTGAATACACCCTCATCAACTTCAACCATCATGAAACGACTCAACACACTCATTCTTTTAGCAGCAGCGCTTCTCTCTCTAACCGCTCATGCACAAGAAAAGAAATCTCCGGTCGACTACGTAGACCCGAACATCGGAACAGCACATTGCCGTTGGTTCTTCTACACACCGGCAGCCGTCCCCTTCGGCATGGCAAAACTGGCTCCTTCTACCGACGCTCATCTGGGCAATCCCGGTGGCTGGCAAGCCGTAGGATATGACTTCCGCCACAACTCCATCGAAGGCTTCGCCAACTTCCACGAGTTTCAAGTAGGCGGCGTTGTAATTGCTCCTACCGTAGGCGCCTTACAAACCACTCCGGGAGAGCTTAAAGACCCGGATAGCGGCTACCGCTCACGCTTCGAGAAGAAAGACGAGCTTGCCAAACCCGGCTACTACTCCGTATTATTAAAAGACTACAATGTAAAAGCCGAACTGACCGCAGCCAAGCGTGTAGGCTTTCATCGCTATACCTACCCTGCTTCCGACCAATCGAACCTGATATTCGACATCGGTAACAAGCAAGGCGAAAGCGGCGAAGTAAAAGACGCCCAAGTGCAATACTACGAAGACGGAAGAGTGGAAGGTTACGTCATCACCTCTCCTGTTTACGTCAATATCTACCAGAAAGGCGCCGATGTACGTATGTACTTCTCGGCAGTTGTAAACAAGAAACCCGCACAGGTAGGTACTTTCGTCAAAGGTAAAATCAACCCGGGCAAGCAGATGGAGAAAGGTGTAGGTGCCGGACTCTACATGATCTTCTCTACCAAAGAGCAGGAAGCCGTAGAAGTAAAAGTGGGATTATCGTATACTTCCATAGAAAACGCCCGCTTCAATCGCGAAACAGAAGCACCGAAAACCACTTTCGACCAAGCACGCAAAGCAGCCAACAAGACTTGGAACGAATCCATGAACCGGATTTCAGTTGAAGGAGGCAAAGACGCCGACAAGGTAAAATTCTATACCGGACTCTTTCATGCTTTGCTAGGCCGCGGATTGGCAAGTGATGCGAACGGCTATTATCCCAAAAACGACGGAACCGTAGGACGCATCGAACTCGACAAGAAAGGCAACCCCGTACATCATCATTACAATACCGATGCCATTTGGGGAGGATTCTGGAACCTGACACAACTTTGGGCGTTGGCCTATCCCGAATACTATTCGGATTGGGTGAAGAGTCAGTTATTGGTTTACCAAGATGCAGGCTGGCTGGGCGACGGCATTGCTTGCAGCAAATATGTATCGGGTGTAGGAACCAACTTCACCAGTCTGGCTATCGCAGCAGCATACAACTGTGGTATTCGTGATTTCAATGTAGAACAGGGTTACGAGGCCGCTTTAAAGAACGAAGTAGAGTGGCGCAGACGCATTGAAGGAGCCGGCAAGATGGATGTACGCCAATTTGTAGAGCGTGGCTACTCTCCATACGAAGAGCAGTTCAACATGGTAACCAAAGAAGGTGGTTCAGGTTTCGGAGCATCTCACACAATGGAATATTGTTTCAGCAGCTATGCCGTAGCACAGTTTGCCAAACATCTGGGAAAAGCAACAGACTACGCACAATTATCCAAACTATCCGAAGGATGGAAACTGCTGTTCGACAAAGAAACCCGATTGATCCGTCCGAAAGATACCAAAGGAAACTTCCTGAAGGACTTCGACCCGCTAGCTCCCTGGAAAGGATTTCAGGAAGGAAATGCGGTTCAGTACACCTTCTATGTACCCCATCACATCGACCAGTTGGTAGGCATGCTGGGACAAGAAACCTTCAACAACCGTTTGGATAGCATTTTCCTGCTATCGCAGAAAAACATCTTCGGCGGTGGAAAAGAAGTGGATGCTTTTGCCGGACTGACTGCCGTTTACAATCACGGTAACCAGCCCAACCTCCACATCTCCTGGCTATTCAATTTCTCCGGCAAACCTTATTTGTCACAGAAATGGGTACGTGCTATCTTGGATGAATTCTACGGACTGGAAGGCATTCACGGTTACGGCTACGGCCAGGACGAAGACCAAGGTCAGCTCGGTGCATGGTATGTGATGTCGGCATTAGGTCTTTTCGATGTAAAAGGACTCACTGAGATCAATCCTAAATTCCAGGTAGGTGCACCGTTGTTCGATAAAGTCACTATCCGCCTGAATAAGGATTACTATCCCGGAAAAGAGTTCGTGATTGAGACGAAGAAGCGCACTGCCGACGGCTGTTATGTTCAATCCGTCCAACTGAATGGTAAATCACAAAACAACATTCAGATTCCTTTTGAGTCGGTAGTAAAAGGTGGAAAGCTAACACTTCAACTGGATTCTACTCCGAACAAAAACATAACAAACTGATAGTATATGAAAAACAAGCATTCATTAATTACCGCCCTCCCCGTCCTCTTCGGATTCTTCGTGATGGGCTTCTGCGACATCGTCGGCATTTCATCGGACTATGTACAACGCACCTTCGGCTGGTCGGACGTCATGACCGGCTTTGTTCCTTCCATGGTATTCATCTGGTTTCTGTTCCTCGGCATTCCCGTTGGCAATCAAATGAACAAATGGGGACGCAAGAACACGGTACTTCTCAGCATGGCACTGACAATAGTGGGTATGCTCCTCCCGCTGATTGCCTACAACAGCGCTACTTGTATGATAGCTTATGCATTGCTAGGTATCGGAAACGCCATCCTGCAAGTATCTCTTAACCCGCTTTTGAGTAATGTTATCACCAACAGTTCGCTACTGACAAGTAGCCTGACAGCCGGTCAAGTAATCAAAGCCATCTCCTCGCTGGTAGGTCCTGAAATCGTACTGCTGGCAATCGGCTATTTCGGAGCAGACAAGTGGTATTACTGCTTCCCCATCCTGGGTGCTATTACCTTGTTATCCGCCATTTGGCTGTTGGCAACTCCTATCGAACGTGAGAAATCATCCGGTGCTACCCTCTCCATGAGCAACACCTTTGCTTTGCTGAAAGACCGTACCATCCTACTGCTATTCCTCGGTATCTTCTTCATTGTCGGAGTAGATGTAGCCACCAATTTTATCAGTTCCAAACTGATGGCGGTTCGCTTTGGCTGGTCGGACGAACAGGTTAAGTTTGCTCCGCAAGTCTATTTCCTCAGTCGTACGATTGGTGCATTGCTGGGTGCCTTCTTATTAGTCCGCATAGCCGAAATGAAGTATTTCCGCGTCAATATGATTGCATGTATCGCTTCATTACTGGTGCTTATGTTAGTAGAAAACGATATTGTCAACCTTATTTGTATCGGGGCTGTAGGTTTCTTCGCCTCTTCGGTTTTCGCCATTATCTACTCAATGGCCCTGCAAGCACGTCCCGAGAAAGCCAATCAAATTTCCGGCCTGATGATTACAGCCGTTGCAGGTGGCGGAGTAGTTACTCCGGCTATCGGGCTGGCTATAGGTACTGTAGGTATATTAGGAGGCGTAGCTGTAACACTGCTTTGCGTTCTCTACCTTACCTACTGTGCATTTGGCATTAAGGTAGTCAAGACTCAAAAGTAAAATATCCCTCAAAAATTATATCTGAGCCATATCTGCTCCGTACTTACTCCCTATAAAGATACCTTTTTACGGAGCAGACACGGAGCAGATATGTTTTTGTTTAGTAGTTTTTTTTCATGAAACTGCATTTAAAACTTGAACTCAGGGGCTACACAGAGTTTAATACTACTTTTACCTACACGCTTACACTAATCGTTGTAGCCGGTTGATAATCAGTGCAAAAACAGTGGTGGCAGCAAGTATAGAAATAAGTGCAAGCAAAATTCACTTGCACTCGTCGCACTTTTCCCTTTCGCATGTTTAGAGGTAAAACTACAGGCATCCAGTATGCAAACCATAGGTGTTCCTTACGCAAACTACGTATATTCCTTGTGCAAAAGAATGATGCATGAGCGATGCGCACGAACGTGGTACATGATCTTCACAGTAGTGAATCTGATTCTTCACATTCATGAAAATGCTTCGTCACAAATGTGCGCATATAAAAGCTTCAAGTCTAAAGATGATAAACATCAGGTATCAAAGCAAAGGAAAGCTGATGTCTTGCAGATAAACTACAGGTATTTTGGTAATAAAACACAAAGAGTGCTTTTCAAATAGACGGCGGACAAATAATGTACCAACAAAGAAAAAGTAATGTAGAAACATTATAGTAACATTATACTGTTCAATATCCACATTGTCTACAAAAGTTATTTCTCGAAATTAAACATATAACACCCATAAGCAACATTTACACCAACACACTATAACTCAACATCTTAACAACAACACACAGAAGTTATACCTGAGCTAACCAGCCAGTAAGAACTTTTATAGAATCTTATCTTTATTATTTAAATCAATTGCTTATAATAAAATAATTAATGTTTTTATTGTGAACTAAATATATAATTAATATATTTGCCACCGATATATGTATGAACATACTAGAGTATGTATAAAACAAACATATCTACTTTGAAACATTAAAACTATCTAATACAAAAACAGGATGAAGACAATCGCTGTTATCTTATTATCAATGCTCATGACAACTATCAGTCATGCCCAGCACACATCTGTATTTAAACAGATTCCCCCCGACAATATTAAAGCCTCAGCCAGCAGCGAACTAAACGCCGGCTCCACACAAAGCGTCGTCAATGGAGACGGCATGCTAGGTCGAAAACACAATGCACACAATTTAGGTAACGGCATGTGGGTATCGAAAGTTTCTAAAAGTCAGGTTCAGTACAACAAACACACCCAAAAAGGTATTGTATGGTTTGCGTGCGATCTAAGTAAGAATAACCAGCCAATAGACCTTATACAGATATGGAATCATAACCAAAGCGAACACACTCGCCGTGGTTTGAACAAAGTCTATATAGAATACTCAGCAGATGGAAAAGTATGGAACTTGCTAAAAAACAAGCAACTTCCCTATCACATAATCCCCGAATCAATAGGGCGTAATCCTGAAGCTGCCGACTTCACTTTAGAAACACCCGGATTGCAAGCGCGCTACATCTGCCTGACAGCAGCAGCCGACGGCGAGGGTAACCATTACGATCGCAAAAATCCAATCGTATTGCAGGAAGCAGCCGATCTGCAACAGAATATAGATTATTACGGTTTAAGCGAAATACGCTTCTATCGCAAAGAATCCGTGCCGACTTCCACTCTGTCACCACTGAAAGAATTTTCGTTTTCAGCCGGGCAAGGTTACTTGAAAAGCCCCGATGGACCTAAAAGGGAATACTTGTTACGATTCAATACCCCTATTTATACAGGTGCAGAAATTACCTTGCAACTTGGAGATAAAATCTGGAAGGAAAAATTACCTGCATCTGCTATCGGAACAGAAGAGTTTGCCGGATGCTTCCCAGCCGGATACATGGAAGAGACTGCTTCACTGAAAGTAAAGATTAACAGCCGGCAAGGTACTGCCGAGCATAAGTGCCAAGTACCCGGAGCCCGCCAATGGACCGTATGTTTCTTTCCACACTCTCACCTCGACATTGGATATACCCATCGGCAAGACGATGTGATGAAACTCCAATGGCGCATATTGGAACGTGCGCTCGATTTGGCCGAACGCACCCAGAACTATCCCGAAGGTGCACGCTATCGCTGGAATACAGAAGCTACCTGGGCCATCACAGCCTATCTCGATAAATACGCCGGAACAGAAAAAGCTGCCCGACTGATAAAAGCTATCCGCAACGGGACTATCAACGTAGACATGGGGCTCGGCAGCATCCTTACAGGTATCAGCCGCCAGGAAGAGTTGATGCACATCTTTGACGACGGACACCGTATCAGCAAGGAACTGGGCGTCGAACTGAATACAGCCATGATGAGTGATGTTCCCGGTCAAGTATGGGGACTAGCTACTTCTATGGCAAAAAATGGAGTGAAGTATTTCTCTCCCGGTCCCAACTACGTTCCCTTCTATGGCAAAATAGGTAACGACCGTGCCGCCGCCTTACATATTAAATGGGGCGACCGTCCTTTCTATTGGCAGTCGCAATCGGGTGCAGATAAGGTACTTGTATGGCAAGCCGGACGTGGTTATTCCTGGTTTCACGGTTGGCTGGCAAACCGCATCGGAGTATGTGGGTTAGAACCGATCTGGAGCTATCTGACCGAACTTGAAACCGATGAGTTTCCTTATAACACCTGCTATCTGCGCTATACGGTTCACGGAGATAACGGGCCACCCGATGTATCCATGCCCGATGTTATCCGCGAATGGAACGAACGTTACGATTCCCCACAATTCCGCATTGCTACAGCCAAAGAGTTCTTTACAGACTTCGAGGCTCGTTATGGACATGAATTGCCTACATACGGCGGCGACATGACCCCGACTTGGGAAGACGGAGCTGCATCTACCGCACGTGAGACAGCCATGAACCGCAACTCTGCCGCCCGACTGGCACAAACAGAAGTTTTATGGAGCATGCTTGCTGCCAATCAGCCTTTCCCGGCAGATAAGTTTGCCGAAGCCTGGAAGAATGTACTTCTTTTCTCCGAGCATACGTGGGGAGCGTCGGCTAGCGGCCCGCAACCACACTCACAGTTCACCAAAGACTTATGGGCCGGAAAGAAGATGTATGCAGACAACGCGGACATACAGTCACGTACTTTATATAATGATGCTTTGAAATCGCTGACAGCAAACGATGGCAGCTACATTCACATCCTGAACACCAATCTGTGGACACGTTCCGATGTAGTGACTCTCGATACGACAATCGACCTGACCGGCAAAGCGATTCTCAATTCATCCGGTGATAAAGTGGAAACCCAACGTCTACACGATGGCCGCTGGATATTCATTGCAGAAGAAGTACCGGCACTGTCTTCAGTTGTTTATCAAATCGTACCTTTGAAGCAAAAGAGTGCCGACAAAAGTTTTTCTTCCCTGTGTACTGCAAAAAACAAACTGAACAATGGACTGGTGCAAGTCGAAATAGATTCGATAAAAGGTACTATCTGTTCATTGAAAACCCAAAACAATCCTTTTGAATATGCGTCAGGCAATGGGCTGAACGATTATCTCTATGCCGGGCGACTGAATGCCAACCCACAGGGCATTCCACATATCGATAGAATTGTTTTGCTCGATGACGGACCTATAGCCGCTACCTTGCGTATTGAATCGAAAGCTCCGGGCTGTAATCTTCTTTGGAGAGATGTCACTATTTATAAAGGAATAAACCGCGTAGACCTCTGCAACACATTGGATAAGCAAGATATCCTGGAACCTGAGAATGTGCGCTTTTTATTTCCTTTCAGCATAGAGCAACCCGAGATTACCATGGACCTAGCCATGAGCGAAATCCATCCCGAGCGTGAACAACTGGAAGGCGTCAACAAGAACTACTACTCCCTACAAAACGGCATTGCAGTAGGCGACTTGGAACATGCCATCTGCCTGACTACCATAGATGCTCCTTTTGTAGAACTAGGCACTCCTACCGGATTGGATTATCGTCTGAATCCCCGCCACGGATATGGTTGGATGCAATCGGCACGGATATCTCCCGTAATCTATTCGTGGGTGATGACTAACACCTGGCGTACGAACTACAAAGCATCGCAAGATGGTATTGCCGTATTCCGTTACTCCTTGCAACCCTCTGACCCGGTTGACTTGAAACTGAAACAACGGGGTGCCGAGCGCGAATCGGAATTAGTCGCCGTACAAAGCAACACACCGCAGCCAACCGGGCAACTCTTCCGTCTGAAAGGACGCAACCGGATTGCAGTATCAAGCATCAAGCCTTCGGATGACGGAAAAGGATACATCATCAGTTTGCATAACATGGGTAACCAAAGTGTAAACTCGTCTTTTGTCTGGGGTACCATGAAAGCAAAACGCATCAGCACATGCGACAACAAACAAACACCTATAGCATCGTTCAACGACCAATCTTTCTGGATGAAGCCCTATGAGTACATCCAACTAAAAGTCGAGACAAAGGAATAGAACAATCTAATAACAAAACTATAAATTATGAGTAAAAATCAAAACCAATTAAATTAAAATGCGTATGAAAAAAGTTACAGTACAAAGCCTTTTCAAGGTTTGGATGTGTGTAGTGATGTCACTCATGACTCTATGGCTACATGCACAAGATGACTCCTTCACGGTGTCGGGTACAGTGACAGACGGCACCGAGTCTGTGATTGGTGCATCTGTAATCGACACAAAAACACAGCAAGGATGTGTGACCGACATGGACGGAAAGTTTTCACTGGTTGTAAAAAACAATTCAGTACTAAAGATCAGTTACATTGGATATACTACACAAACGATCACCGTCAACAAAAACAAGAAGGTATACAACGTTGTATTAAAAAGTGACGATGTATTACTGGACGAACTGGTTGTAGTAGGATATGGTGTTCAAAAGAAACAAACCCTGACGGGTGCTGTTGCTGCCGTAACATCAAAAGATATCGTGACTACCAAGAACGAGAACCTCCAGAACTCATTGACAGGAAAGATTGCTGGTTTACGCGTTGTCCAAAACTCCAGTGAGCCGGGTGCATTCGGTTCGGTCATGGATATTCGTGGCCTGGGTACTCCGCTGGTTATCATTGATGGTATCCCTCGTGACAACATGGCACGTATCGATCCGGAAGATGTAGAAAGTATCTCTGTATTGAAAGATGCTTCGGCTTCTATCTATGGTGTTCGTGCAGCAAACGGCGTAGTGCTTATTACGACAAAGAAAGGTGCCAAAGGTAAAGCTGAGATCAGCTACACAGGTAGCTATAGTTGGCAAAAGCCTTCTAATTTCCCGGACTTGGTTACCTCGGCAGAGTGGATGACTTTGTCTAATGAGAGAAGTCGTCACAATGTAGATGGTGGTGGTGCCGGATGGAGTGACGAGCAGATTGCCAATGCCGAAACTACAAACTGGCGGGATGCAGTTATACGCAACACAGCTCCTCAAACCCAGCATACATTAAGTATTTCGGGAGGAACAGATAAGGTAAGCTACTATGCAAGTATAGGCTACCAGTCTCAGGGAAGTTTCATTCAGACTAATGCCTTGAATTATGACAAATACACATTGCGTAGCAATTTATCAGCCAATATCACTAACCGCCTGAAAGTAGATTTGAATATCTCCGGATTGATGGACGAACGTAATACACCCCATTATGGTGCATACGACATAGTACGCGGACTTTGGTTGATGCAACCTATGGACCCCATTTATCAGGATGGAGTAGAAGGAAGATATACTCAACCCTCTAACACTACTTTAATAAACCCGGTTGCCATGATGGACCCTGACTTGGTGGGTTACAAATCATATAAAAGCAAATGGTTCCAATCCAGCATGACCGTTACCTATGAAGTTCCGGGAGTGAAAGGGTTGAATTTGAAAGCGATGTATAGCTATGACTTTATCATGAATGATAACAAACAGTTCGAGAAAACCTGGAAGTCATATCGTGGCGACCAAGTTTACACCCGTAACAATCCGTCGAAAGTAGGACGTACTTACTATGGTAAAGACAATAATTTGTGGCAATTGGGTGCCAACTATTCACGCAACTTCAAGGGTCATAATGTAAATGCTATGATTCTCTTTGAACAATCTACCTACGAAGGAGACAACTTTGGAGGAAATAAAGAACTGTCAATTCCTATCGACCAGGTATTTGCCGGCAATGAGGAGAACCAGCAATTCACTCAAAGTACGAGTGCCGGTGCACTTTACGAACGCGCCAACCAGGCGTGGGTAGGTAGATTTGCTTACGATTACAACTCTAAATACCTCCTTGAATTTGCTTTTCGCTATGAAGGATCTTCCAAATTCCCCTCAAACTCTCGTTGGGTAATGTTCCCATCCGTATCGGGAGGTTGGCGTGTATCAGAAGAAGCTTTCTGGAAAGAATCATTCTTGCAATTCATTAATAACTTCAAAGTTCGCGCATCTTGGGGAAAGATGGGTGACGATGGTGCACTGGCTTATCAGTTCCTCACCGGTTACACTTATCCGGTAGGCGGAGCAGCATACTCAATGCCTGGCGGAGCTATCTTCGACGGAAAATTCGTGAATGCTTCGGCAACCAAAGGATTAGCGAATAACAACATCTCTTGGATTTCAGCTAAAACTTTCAATATCGGTTTTGATGCAGAAGCCTGGAATGGTCTGCTAGGTGTATCTTTTGACTACTTTAGACGTGACCGTGACGGTCTACTGGCAACCCGCAACGCCAGCCTTCCCGGAATTGTAGGTGCTGCACTGCCGCAAGAAAATCTGAATGGCGACTTGACCCGTGGCTTCGAAGTAGAAATAAGCCACCGCAACCGGATAGAAGATTTCAATTATGAAATAAAAGGGAATGTAGCTTACGCACGTTCTATGAACAAACATATCGAAGGTGCACGTAAGGGTAACTCTTACTTGAACTGGAGAGAAAATTCAAATGACCGTTATAAGGATATATGGTGGGGCTACGGTACTGGTAACCGTCTCACTAGTTGGGATCAGATCTACTACAACCCTATCTATGTAGGTCGTGGTTCCGTAATTGGAGACTACAATTATGAAGACTGGAACGGTGACGGCTGGATTAATGACCTGGATGTACGTCCATTGACTAACTCGGGCGACCGTCCTTTGCTGAACTTCGGTCTTACCCTTAACGGAAGCTGGAAGGGAATTGACCTTAGCATGTTATTCCAAGGAGCTGCCATGCGTCATATCTCTTACTCAGAACTATTGTACGAACCTTTGTGGGCTAACACCAATGCCCTTGACCAGTTCATGGACCGTTGGCATCCCGCTGACAGCCATGCAGATCCTTACGATCCGTCAACCAAATGGATTAGTGGCCACTATGCTTATACCGGTTCATTACCCAACCAAAACTCGAAGTTCAATATGCAAAATGCAGCATACCTGCGCCTCAAAACTATCGAATTGGGATATACATTGCCTAAAGTATGGTTAACAAAAGTTGGAGTACAAAACGTTCGCATATATCTGAGTGGATATAATCTACTTACCTTTACAGGATTAAAATATTGTGACCCCGAATTCCCATCCTCCAACTATGGATATAATTACCCATTGAACAAGACTATCACACTAGGAGCAAATATTAAATTCTAACGATTGACACTATGAAACTTAAAAAATATATATTCGCATTATGTCTGGGAGCCATGACCTCTTGTGTAGATATGGACATCCCGCCGATGAACATCCTCGGTGACAAAGAAATATTCGGCAGTACAGAAGGTGTTACCAGCTATATGGCGCGCCTTTATAGTACACTGCCCGTAGAAGATTTCCGCTACTCTCATGCCAACATGTTTTTCTCGGGAGGGGCAAACTTTGCACAACCCTCTTGCCTCACAGGAGAAGCTATCAGTCGTGATACTCACGGAGCGGAAATAGAAAAAGCCAACTACTGGGATGCTGCATATGCTGCAATCCGCGAAATGAACTATTTCATAGAAACTCTTCCTAAATATGAAAGTTCACACAGTGCCGCCGAAATAGAGAACCTAATCGCTGAAGCTACCTTTCTGCGTGCCTATACATATTATGCATTGGCAAAACGTTATGGTGGCGTGCCCATTATTGACAAAGTAGTAGACTATCCTGCCAGCGTATCGATCCCCCAAACTCAATTATTCCGCGACTCGGAAGAGGCTACCTGGGATTTCATTGCCAAAGATTTGGATTACGCCATTACTCATTTGTCTACCAAAAGCCAAAAAGGTCGTGCTAACAAATATGTAGCTGCTGCCTTTAAGTCACGCGCCATGCTCCACGCTGGTTCTATAGCCAAGTACAATGAAGTAAATGAAGTCTATAACAATGTTCGCATCTGCGGTATTCCTGCGGAACGCGCCACAGATTACTTCAAGCAGGCTTACGCAGCTTCTAAGATTGTAGATGAAGGCGGATACGAGCTTTATAAAGGTGAATGGGCAGCAGATGACAAGAATGCTCAATACACCAACTTCGTTAACATCTTCCTGAAAGATACCAAAGAAAACATCTTTGTGAAGTATTTCAGCTATCCGGAATCCGTGCACTCTTACGACTGTTTTGCACAACCCACTCAAACGTCCACCGGAGGTAGTAATACCGAAATATGCCCCACATTGGACTTCGTAGAAATGTTTGAAGGTTTTGAGAAAGATGCCAACGGACACTTCAAGAACTTCGATGCCGAAGGTTATTACAAATTATTCGAAACTACGATGGAACCTTTCAAGAATGCTGAACCACGCCTGCGCGCCACTGTTCTTTTACCGGGCGATGAATTCAAAGGTGAATCTATCGAAATCCGTCGTGGTATTTGGATAGGAACAGGTGATAAGATATCTCCGCTGCTTCCACCGGATACTTATAATTTCTACGATGACTATTCTGCTTATGTAGACGATGCAACAAGTTTGCTGAAACTTGCCAAACGTGAATCTCAGAATACCGATGACACCGCTATCACCTTGAAGGATGGCAGCAAAATGAAGCGTGCAGGCAAGAGTGGTTCCGTAAAATTCCAGGAAATAGGTTGCACGGTCTCAGGTTTCCTTATCCGTAAATATCTTAATCCTAACCAACAGAATACGAATTGGAATCAGTCTTCACAAAACTGGATTGATATCCGCTATGCAGAGGTTCTCTTGAACCGCGCCGAAGCAGCTATGGAACTGGTAGCAGCCGGAATAGCAACCGACGTATCAGGTGACAACTACAAAGATGTTGCATTCAAATGCGTGAATGACATCCGTGAACGCGCCGGTGCATCACTGCTGAATTCTTCTACAGATATTACCATCGATGTTGTACGTACAGAACGCCGCAAAGAGCTATCTTTTGAAAACAAAACTTACTGGGACTTGAAACGCTGGCGGATTATCCATAAAGAACAATCCACCCGTACATACCGCACTCTACAACCTTTCTTCGCTGCCGACGCTATGAAGTACTTCATGGACATCAAGCTTCAAGAACAAGGTGGCAAGGTATACACATTCGATACCCGTAATTATTATCAACAGATTCCGAGCGGTGAAATCACCAAGAATCCGAACTGCAAACAGAACCCTGGTTATTAGTATAAAAACGTATAGAATATGAAAAGAAATATTATATATCTCGTGTTATCTATCTTCTTACTTGGAAGCTTCACTTCCTGCGAGACCGATAATTATGGCGAACCTGCCGAAACATTCCGCGGCGCCTTCATAGATAAAGTAACTAAAGAGCCGTTTCAAACAGCCATCGGCAATACTGGTATCCGCATCCGAATGATGGAATATAGTTGGAGCGACACTCCTCAACCGTATGACTTCAACTGTATGATGGATGGTAAATTCCAGAATACCAAGATTTTTGCCGGAAATTACGGTATTACCCCCGAAGGAGCATTCGTACCTCTTGAAGAAGAAATAATGGATATCAAAGGTACTGTAGAGAAGATCTATGAAGTAGAACCTTTGCTTCGATTGGAATGGATTGGAGAACCGAAAGTAAATGCTGACGGTACCGCTGAGATCAAAGTGAAAATTACACGCGGAACCGAAAATCCCAATTACCAACAACCCATTGAAGAGGCATGGTTGTTTGTGAGCGAAACCAGTTATGTGGGCGACTTCAGCTTTAGCAACCGTTTCTCCACCCAATTGGTTGGTGCAAATGTGGCTAACATTTTAGGCGAAGAAATCACAATTAAAACCAAAGGAGAATTTCCGACCTATTCACGTAAATTCTTCCTTCGTGTAGGTGCCCGTACGACAATGAAATTCAGCGGTACGAATAGATACAATTATACCACAATAAAAGAAATCACGACAATAGCCCGGTAATTTGGTTTAATCAGAAATGCCTTCCTTCTATTTCATAAGCAGGAAGGCATTTATTTATAATTCAATGCTTACAATGAAAACAAAACTTATTCTATTCAGCGTAATGTGCCTGCTTGCAATTACAGCCTCGGCACAAAAGAAATCAGTTCAGACAAACGTCATGTCATTTAACATCCGATATGATAATCCGGGTGATGGTACCAACGCCTGGAAGTATCGGGCTGATAATGTTGCTCAGTTAATCAACTATTACACGCCCGATTTACTAGGCATGCAGGAGGTGATGAAAAATCAGCTGGACGATTTAAAGAAACGCCTGCCTCAATACACCGCTCTCGGAGTAGCCCGCATAGACGGCAAAGAAAAAGGTGAGTTCTGCTCTATTTTCTTTAGAACAGATCGTTACCAACTATTGCAACACGGAAACTTCGGTTTGAGTGAAACACCTGATAAATTCGGTGTAAAAGGATGGGATTCAGCTTGTGAGCGAATTGTGACCTGGGCTATATTGAAAGACAAGCAAACAGGCAATAAGTTGGCTTTCTTCAATACTCATTTCGACCATGTAGGACAGATATCCCGTCGCGAAAGTGCCAAATTACTGCTTACGAAAGTAAAAGAGATAGCAGGTCCACTTCCAGTAGCCATCACAGGCGATTTCAACATGACGACTGATACCGAACCTTTCAAAATCCTAACAGACGGCGGATTGAATGCCAGCTGTTTCAATGCTCCTATTATTTATGGCCCAGCGGGTTCTTTCCACGGCTTCGGACGTATAGAAGAAAAAGACCGTTCATTAATCGACTTTATCTTTGTAAATAAATCAATTCAAGTTCAAAAGTACCGCGTCATTGCCGATCAACCTCTAAATGGATATGTTTCGGATCACAATCCTATTCTGATAACATTCTAAGAGGTTATTGACAATTATATTTATGCATTACATAAAGAATCTATCTTTGAATATTTATCATTCTTCGCCTCCAACCGTTGGCAAGCCCCATATCATCAATCTTAGTTAGTGTTGATAGCGTATATTCAACGATCATTTAAATCCACTTTAATTACTTATAGGTAGTTGTCTAACTATTACGTAGTAGTTGACAAACTACCCATAAGTGATTGGATAACCACTACTTAACAGTCTACTTATCCATACAAAAACTTAAAAAAACAAAGCAAACCTCTTCCTTTGCAAAATAACGAACACAAGATAAGTACACTACATTTCCTTTCTCGATTATAAAAACAGGAATTTATAAACCAAGCAAATTGTATGAACAATACAACATAACTAATAGAGTATATTTAATGAGATACTCTTTAATTATTCATATATAAAAAAACATTTATCCATATAGATAGCAAAGCAAGCCATTAGAGCTAAAACAAATAGTTATCAACCACTTATAACAGATAGAACATATTCCCCATCAGTATTATTACACCGATACACTTTAAATAACTTTTTCGCTAATTAGATTTATTTTTATAGTGTACTGCAAATTATTTATTATTTTATTGCAAGTTATTAGTTTAGTTCATATATTTGCCGCACACATATGTTCATACATTCAAGGCGGTTGTATGGATATATAACAAATTAATCAATTTAATACTAATGAATAAGACTATTACAATTCTAATCACATTAGTTATATTCTTCAACCCTTATATTAATGCTGAAGAATATGACGGAAGATATGGTTGGCCGGTACAAAAAGCACCTGAGAAGATCATAGTTTGCGAACGCAAAGGTAGTTTGGCTGAAATCATGTTACTTGAATCATTGTCCGGATTAGCTGCTAAGGCCGTTAATGAAGGGAGATTCAATGAAATGGTTTGGATGGATATTGACAATGATTCATATAAATCTTTATATGAATCAAGTTTAAAAGCATTAAATATTACCGATGTAAGAAAGATGGATTTATGGTCATTGGTCGATTATTTAAAAAAGAAAAAAATAATCAATGGATATGTGCTATATAAGTTAGAAGAAAAATACGACCAGCACGTCATTTTGAATTATTCAAGCAATGTGGCTACAGTATATGCCTCTTTATTATCAGGAGTACTTATTGATGAAGAGTTAGCACCAAAAGCCCAACAACATCAATTAAAAGAACTAAAAGATACTCGAAAAGAAACTTTAGAAGAGTGTTTTGAAAAGAATAGAAAAAAGCTGAACAATAGTTCAGCTTTAAGTATACATCCTGCCATTACCAATATGCGCGATTATGCCATTGCTCATAAACTGATGTTATATGCAGACAAGAAAATATTAATTGAAAAAGTGCTTGAATGGGTCAAACCAATGTCTCCCATTTTAGGTTGGGGATGTGGAGATGAGTATGATTTTACCAGTTTAATTTCGGAATGGGGACATTTCAACACTGCATCAGACTGGTGCTTCAATCTTCCTCTTATATCTTCAGTTTTTAGAAAAGTAGAATTGAAAAAAGCAAAAGAAATATCACCTGAAGACATTGATTTCCAAACTAACTCTTCTTTCCATTCATTTGTTATGAGCGACGGAGATAATATGCAATGGACAATTGGAAACTTCACAAGAAACAATTGTTATGCGGGAAATGAGAAGGCAAAAGAAACTGGGGTCAGTTGGACACTATGCCCAATCAATTTATCAATTATTTCTCCTTTCACCTGGAACGAATTAGTTGATTTACAAGGAGAAAAAAATTCCTATATTGAATATGGTGGTGGGTATCAATATCCAGATTTATTTGCCATAAAAAGGTACAACAGAAATGAATTATTAAGAGATTTTGCCAAAAGGATAAACTTTCATCTCAACCAGATGGGGATTAAGGTTTTTGGCTTTATATGTCGCGATGTCAAGAGCGATTATGCCCAAGAAGCTTTTCAAATTTATGCGGAAGAATTGACAGGAATAACAGGCATGCTTGCCGTACAATATTTCCCTTACGAATTAGGAGAAAATATTTTGTGGTATAAGAATAATAAGGGAATTGATATACCTGTAGTAACCGCAAGCTATTCCTTATGGGACGAGGTTCATAAAGGACGGCCTTATTGTGGTACACCAGAATATATTGCCTCACTTATTAATCGTGATGTAATTTCATCAGAACTTAAAAAAGAAAATACACTTTCATGGACGATTGTTCATGCATGGTCCGATTTTAAAAAATCAAGCAAAATTACTAAGCTTCCTGCAGTCGGGATGAATCCTATAATTGCAACAGAGAATTTATTATTGAACCAAATAAAAACTATTTCTATAAATGAATTGCTCTGGAGAATACGTATGAAGTACCAGCCAACTCAAACTAATAATATTATAAAAACACAATAATGCGAAACTGGCAAGGGATTCATATATAGGTTTAAATATATAATCCCAGCCAAAGAGAATCAAACACATATATTAACACTAATCTTTTAAATTAATTATTACATGAAAAAGCAGATTACCTAATTTAAAAATTAACTACTGCGAGAGATGATAATCCCACGCGTAGAAGAGTCACTATTTTTACCATTAAAATCTAATTACTAAATGAACAATTATTTATCAAAAAAGAGATGTAGTATTTTTATACTACTCATGATTGTTTCGTTTTTCTGCATTGAAAATTTATCAGCGCAAAACACGAAATTAAAGGGTGAAATATTTGATGATTTGGGACCTGTCATTGGTGCAACAATCATTATCAAGTCCAAACCTGCAGTTGGCACAACTACTGATGTTGATGGAAAGTTTAGTATCAACGCCCAAGTTGGAGATGTACTATTAATAAGCTTCATTGGGTACGAATCCAAGGAAGTGAAAATTACAAACACTAAAACATTAAGAATTAAGTTAGAAGAATCAGCAAATAAACTAGATGAAGTAACAGTTGTTGCTTTTGGAAAACAAAAGAAAGAAAATTTACTAGGTTCTGTAACAACTGTAAAACCAGGAGAATTACGCGCACCTTCCAGTAATTTAACGACAGCACTTGGCGGACGTATTGCCGGTTTGATCTCAATGCAAACTTCAGGTGAGCCAGGAGCTGACAATGCACAATTCTTTGTACGAGGAGTAGCCACATTTAACGAGTACTCCAAAGGTCCTCTTATTCTTATCGACAATATGGAACTTTCCACAAATGATTTAGCCAGATTATCAGTGGATGATATTGAAAGTTTCTCTATTATGAAAGATGCTACAGCTACTGCCTTGTATGGATCAAGAGGTGCAAATGGCGTAATTCTGGTCACGACGAAGGAAGGACGTGATGGAAAAACTAATTTAAGTTTCCGCTTTGAGAACTCTTTTAGTCAAGCTACAAGAGATGTGGAGTTTGCCGACCCGTTGACATACATGAAATTAAACAATGAAGCCATTATCACCCGCCATCCACTGTACAATCGTAGATATAGTGATGATCAAATTGCAGGTGTCGAGTCAGGAAGTGACCCATATTATTATCCAGCAAATGATTGGAGAAAATTATTATTCAAAGATATGACAACCAACCAGCGTTTCAATATGAGT
Source organism: uncultured Bacteroides sp. (assembly GCA_900555635.1). Lineage (GTDB taxonomy): Bacteria > Bacteroidota > Bacteroidia > Bacteroidales > Bacteroidaceae > Bacteroides. The sequence continues at coordinate 80,175 of USLU01000014.1, read as the reverse complement.
TTAAGTGGTGGTGGTAAGAAAGTGCGTTATTATATTGCAGGCGCTTTAAATAATGACACAGGTGTTCTTAAAACTGATAGTCGTAATAACTTTAACAATAATATTAATATCAAGAATATCAACATTCGTTCAAATACAAATATAAATTTCACCTCCACTACAGAAGGGTCAGTCAAGTTCAATGCAAACTTTCGCTCGGCACACGGACCTATGTATTCAGGTAATCAAATGTACCAACGAGTCATGTTGGCAAATCCCGTAGATTTTCCTGCTTTTTATAAGCCGGATGATATGAATATTCACACTCAACACATCCTTTTTGGAGGTACCCCAGAATATAGCTTTATAAATCCATATGCAGATATGGTTAAAGGTTATCAAGAATCAACACAGACAAACCTGGTTGCTCAAATAGAATTGAGACAAAAGTTGGATTTTATAACAAAAGGGTTATCAGCAAGAGTAATGGGTAGTACTACAAGAGAATCCGTATATGCGATTAATCGTTTTTATGACCCATATTATTATACAATGAGCACTTATAATCCAACAACCGGATATTTCAAGTTGAACAATTTTCATAAAGGTGATGAGGCTTTAGGTTTTACCGGAGGTGATAAAAATGTGATGTCTACCATTTATGGTGAATTGTCAGCTAATTATGATCGCGAATTTAATGAGAAACACGTAGTGTCTGGCATGGTAGTAGGTACCATCAGAGAAATTGTTACATCTGACTTTGGAAATGACTTACAACGCTCTCTTCCTACTCGAAATTTAGGTATATCCGGTCGTTTTACTTATAGTTATGATCATCGCTATTTATTAGAAGCAAATTTTGGATACAACGGTGCAGAACGTTTTGCTCGGCATAATCAATTTGGCTTTTTTCCATCCTTTGGAGTTGGTTGGATTGTAACCAACGAAAAATTTTGGAAGAAAAATAATATTTTGACAAACTTAAAACTAAAAGGTACCTATGGTTTGGTTGGTAATGACGCTATTGGCGATGCTTATGATAGATTCTTCTATCTATCTCGTATAAGTAAGGATAAAGGACTAAATAATGATTTTGGAGAAAACCCAGGTAGCCCCACTGCTAATTCATCAGGAATTAAAATAAATCGTTTTGCCAATACTGCTATAACTTGGGAAAAAGCAGCCAAATTAAATTTAGGTTTTGAAGCGACTTTATTTGATGAACTTGAAATCCAGTTTGATTACTTTAAGGAAAAACGCACCAATATTTTGATTAATCGTACTGCAATTCCCTCTACAATGGGACTTACAGATGTTCCAGTTGCAGATGGTAGTGCTCCTGCTGACGTACGTGCTAATGTGGGTGCAGCTAGCTCTAGCGGTTTTGAATTTACTTTAGATGAAAGTCATGTATTTAACAAAGATATATGGATGAGATCAACTATGACTTTTACTTATGCGAGAAGCCGATACACAAAATATGAAGAAATCGTTCCTACAGGTATGGATTGGCTAAAGAATGAAGGTGAATTTATCGGACAACAAAGAGGATTAATAGCAGAGCGATTATTTATTGATGAAGCCGATATAGCCAATTCTCCTAAACAAACCTTTGACAATATAAATGATGACCCAGTAATGCCTGGTGATATCAAGTATCGTGATATAAATAACGATGGACTGATAAATAGTCATGATTTCGTTCCTATTGGTTATTCTAATGTACCTCAGATTGAAGGAGGTTTTGGTATGTCTTTTGGATTTTATGGATTTGATTTCAACTTCTTTTTAAAAGGAGCATCTAAAGTTTCTTTCATGATTGATCCAACTGCAAATGTCGATTGGGGCAGCAATACGGTTGGTACCGCTCCATTTGTAGGAAATCATGCTTTACTAAAAGCGTGGGCTGATAATCACTGGTCTGAAACAAACCGGAACAGCTACGCATTGTGGCCTCGTTTATCTACAACATCAAGACCTAACAATGAACAACCTAGTACATGGTGGCTTCGTGATGGTAGTTATCTGCGTTTGAAATCAGTAGAATTAGGTTATACCATACCAGAAAGAATTACTAAGAAAATTGCTATTCAATCATTCCGGGTTTATGTAAGTGGCATGAATCTTTTGACTTGGAGTAAATTTAAGTTGTGGGATGTAGAAATGGGAGGTAGTGGATTGAACTATCCTATTCAGCGTGTATTTAATGTTGGACTTAACTTTAATTTTTAATATTATGAAAAGAAAATTATACGCCATAATTTTATGGACACTGATGTGTATGTTAACATCATGTTCTGATTTCTTAAATGTTGTACCTGATAATATCCCCACAATAGAACAAGTGTTTAATACACGGGAGGGAGCATATAAAATGTTACATACATGCTATGATTACGTTCCACGACCTGCTAATATAATGCAAAATCCAGCTCTTCTATGCGGAGATGAAGTTTGGAATCCTACTTTTATGGATAACAACTTTTACTATTATCGTAATAAAAGTACTGAATTTATAGCCAAAGGAAGACAAGAAAAGACCACTCCTTTATTAAATTATTGGGATGGTGGTGATTATAGTTATCTCAACCAAGTATTTGGAGATCAGCAAGAAAAAAGTTATATTAAAAGTCTTTTTGCTGGTATAAGAAATTGTAATATTCTCATTGACAATATTGACTTGGTACCGGATATGAAAATTGAAGAAAAAGCACAGTGGAAAGCAGAATGTCAGGTTTTAAAAGCATATTATCATTATTACTTGCTTCAAATGTATGGGCCGATTCCATTTATGGGAGAGAACCTTGATGTTTCTCTTCCTCCTGAACAAGTACAGAGAGAACGAGAACCGGTAGATGATGTAGTACGTCAAATAGTGGAAGTTTTGGATGAAGCAATCAACAGCGAAGCATTACCTCTTACTGTTGTAGGACGTCAAAATGATCTAGGCCGTATCAACCTTCCTGTAGCAAAAGCCATAAAAGCGAAAGTTTTAGTTCTAGCTGCAAGTCCTATATTCAATGGAAACACTCAATTTCGTAGTTTCAAAAATTTCGCAGATCAGCCGTTTATAAATCCTGATTATTCAGTAGAAAAGTGGAAAATAGCAGCAGAAGCTTGTAAAGATGCTATCGTAGCAGCTCATAATGCTGACATGGGTTTCTATACATTCGATCCCAAAAGTGTTGGATTAAATGTTTCTGATAAAACTGTTCTTGAATTAAGCTTACGCGGACAAATTACAGAAAATACAGACAACCCGGAACTCGTATGGGGAATAGGTCGTCAGGATGTAATGAGACTTATATACTATGCATCTAGTCCACTGAATGCTAAACATATCTCTGAACGTCCATTAGGATTCAATAATTTGCATGGAGCAACTATGAATATGACAGACCAGTTTTATTCAAATAACGGTGTTCCTATTGAGGAAGATTATACATACCAATATTCTGACCGTTTCAAACTAATTTCTGTGCCAGAAGACTATCAATTTTACTTCAATTCAGAAGATGGTATAAAAGTTCCGTATTATAACACACATAGAGAACCTCGATTTTATGCGTATGTAGGATTTGATCAAGGCAAATATTTTTGCCAAGAAAAACCTAATGAAAACGACAGTTATGTTATCCATTCAAAAGCAATGGATTTTGCTGGTGCAAAGAACACTATGTATTGTGTAACCGGATACACATGTAAGAAGTTAATTCCTTGGGAAAGACAATTTGTAGTAAATGTAATCGACAATATTGGAGACGTTTTATATTTTTTCCCTATCATCCGGATGTCAGACCTTTATCTGATGTGTGCAGAAGCACTAAATGAATCAAAAGAAGCACCAGATAGTGAGGTATATCAATATATTCAACCTGTTCGCACAAAAGCCGGACTGGATAAAGAAACAATGAGTTTAGTTGATACTTGGGCCAAATACAGTACCTCACCTCAAAAACCAAAGACCAAAGAAGGTATGAGAGATATTATTCGTCAGGAAAGAATGATAGAGTTAGCATTTGAAGGCCAAAGATATTGGGATTTAAGACGCTGGATGCTGGCCGGAAGTTACTTTAACAGACCAATACGTGGTTGGAACGCGCAAGGAGTAACAGAAAATGATTATTATATAGAAACTTATATTTATGATAGAAAGTTTGCAACTAAAGACTATTTCTGGCCAATCAGACAAAAGAGCCTTGACTCCAATCATAAGTTGCAACAAAATATGGGATGGTAATATTAATCTTATAAATCACCAGAAAAATGAAAAAAATATTATTAGCATTAAGTATAATAACAATGTTAACGGCCTGTTCTGAAGAGGATTTATTAAAGCCTTTTGGACCAGATGATACTACTCCGCCGGCACCTGTGAGTAATGTTACATATACTCCGATACCAGGAGGTGCAAAATTTAAATATACTTTGCCTACAGATAAAGACCTTGCTTATGTAAAAGCTATATATTATGTAAATGGAATACAAAAAGATGCAGTAGCATCTCAATATGAAAGAGAGTTACTTCTAGAAGGATTGCCCGATAGTAACGAATATGAAGTTGCTCTTTATGCAATAGATAAAAGTGAAAATTTTTCAGAGCCAACAAAAATAAAGATAATACCACATGACTCCCCTGTTAAAGTAATGCGAGAGAGTCTTATATGTAAAGCGGACTTTGGAGGATTCAGAATTCAATATAAGAATCCATCCAAATCAGAATTGTCTATTTACTTGCAACAGAAAGACAGTGTTTCTGATAGAATGCTATTTTATCAAGCCCGAGTCTTTACACAAGCAGAAGGTGAGTATCAAGTTGTAGGTTTGCCTAATAAAACTAATATATTCCAAATATTGGTAAGAGATCGATTCGGTAATACTTCTGAGCCCCTAACTTTTGAGGATAGACCTTGGAGAGAAGAATATCTCGACAAGAAACTCTTCAAGTATGTTGGTAAACCTCAAGTTTTTGATAAAGATGACTGGTACTCATGGATGGGGCGCCCCGAGAATCTGTGGGATGACATCGTAGGTGCGTGGAACTTCGCTCAAACAGCAGGTAATGGAACATTTCCTCATTATTTCTGCATAGATCTAGGAACTACAGCACCCATTGGACGAATTCTTTTCCAACAACGATTAGGAGATTCAGAGATCTTCAATGCTAACTGTATCAAACGTTTTGATGTGTACGGAGTTGATAAATTACCTACAACAGTAAACAATGACGACCCATTAGAGGGCTGGACTAAATTGAATATTGAGACATTTGAAGTTAAAAGACCATCAGGGCGCAAACCTGGAGAGCCTTTAACTTCAGAGGACTATGAAGCTGCTGAAAAAGGAATAATGTTTACTATTGACACACCATTTCCACGCCCCGAGATCAGATATATACGATTTAAATTTATCGACAATTTCACAGGGACAGATATGGCACTTTTAAGTGAGTTAAGCTTTTGGGCACAATGGAAATAATATAAATACATTGAAACAATATGAAATATAATATTCTGAAAAAAAAATGTTATTGGACTTTGATAAGTTTATTAACTATAATATTACTGGATGCTTGTTCTGATATAACAGACAGACAAAAAGAGTATCTTGATATGGGTGAAACAATTTATGTTGGAAAGATGGATTCTGTTATAGTACAAGGAGGTAAAAATAGAGTTGTAATTAAAGCAAAGAACACCTATTTGCGTACTGCTGTGGAATGTGTCGTGAAATGGACAGACATTGAAGGAGTAGCACAAGAAAAAATATTTAATCTGAAAGAAAATCAAGATGGCGACTATACTTTGTTCCCTATTGATCCACTACCGGAGGGTGATTATGACTTTGAGCTATATACAATGGATGATGTTGGAAATAGATCGATTATAGTAGAAGCGGCAGGTTCTTCTTATGGTGACATCTATGTACACACCCAATCTAAGCTATCAATTATCGACCTATTTGTAAATGATGAAGGTGGCGCAGAATTGACTTTATCTCAATCAAAAATGGCTGTCAAATACAAACTGACTTATAAAGATAAAGATGGTAAAGTTAAAACTATCGAAAGCAAAGAAATAAAAGATAAGATAGTAGTTCCAAACTGGGATAATAATGATAACTCTCCGTTTGAATTAACAACCTTCGTTCTTCCTAAAGATAAATTAGGTTTAGATACATTAGAGTTGCCAACACAGGTTCAAGTTGCTAAACAACATGTATCATTTTATCCTGTTGACAAAAGCAAAATCCTATCGACCAAATATACGGCTACAGACAATATAGGAAAAGGATTTGGTTCTGGAGCACCACAAGCTATATTTGATAACCAAAGTGGAGGAGATGCTGCATGGGAATGTTGGAATGATGGAAGTACACTCCCTGCACATATGTCCTTTGATCTTGGCAAACAAACTTATCTTACAGCAGCTTCAATTATTGGTCGAAATAACTATTTTGGATGGGATGTTGTAAAATTTGAGATATGGGGACGTGAATCGATTGAAGATGGACCTGGTGGCCCAACCGGTTATGAAATACAATCAAGAAGTGATGAAGAAGGTTTTGAAGCTGAAGCTATCACTCGTGGCTGGAAAAAAGTAGGTAAAGGTTGGTTCCAATATGCAAATCCAAGAAAAAATCCACAAACCAGTTCATGTGAATTAACAGATTTGGATCACTCGTTTAAGCCTCGTTACATTTTATTACGTATTATGAGTTGTATAACTCCTGACGGTTCTACTCCCAGTGACAAGTATTTTGGTGAAGATGGTGGTTACACAGGTGGAGGTAAATACTTCAACATAGGCGAAATGGGATTGACGGCAACAGGGATTACCTATACTATTGAATAAAATATACCTTAAAAAAATAGTGATTCCGGCAGCTTATTATTTTAATAAGTTGCCGGACAGTATTCTAATAGTAAAACAATATGAGAAATTATATTTATCTATTCCTATTACTTAGTGCTTTGGGGATAGAGAGTATTATGGCTACGGATCCATCAATTACAAATTATGCAAAGTTGGTTGATACGAAGATTGGTACAGAAGGCCATGGCTTAGGATGCGGATTTACTTTTATAGGTGCAGCATATCCTTTCGGAATGATGCAAATTACTCCCGCTTTCTTCTCTCCGCAAAAAGGAATTGTAATTAATCAAATGTCAGGTGCAGGTTGTCCTCATATGGGAAATTTTCCTATATTGCCTATTGCAGGAGAATTAAATTCATCCCCTAACAATATGGAAGGCTACCCTCGATATGAAACAGTTAATACTTCAACAGCAGGCTATCTTGCCATAACAATGAAAGATGGAACAAAATGCCAAACAACAGTGTCAAAGAGAAGTGGCATTATGAAGTTTATTTTCTCTGAAAAAGAATCCAAAGGAACAGTTATAATAGGAGCTGGTATAGGATCAACATCTCTTTCAAATGCTCAAATTAAAATAACCTCTCCTTATACTTGCGAAGGCTATGCCGAAGGAGGCGAGATTTGTGGCTACTCTGCTAATTACAAAATATACTTTGCAGCAGAATTTAATTCACAAGCTATAGCTTATGGCACTTGGATTAACTCTGATCTCAAAAAAGACCGATTACAAATTGGCGGTAAGAATTCTGGTGCCTATTTTACATTCGATACTCAAAATAATTCTTCCATAGAATATAAAATTGCCATATCATACGTCTCTGTAGAAAATGCACATGAGAATCTTCGTATAGACAATAACAATCGCAATTTTAATACTGTATATGAGGATACGGAAACAGAATGGAACAAATACTTAGAGAAAATATCCATAGAATCATCTAATACAGATCGCTTGAAGCAATTTTATACACATTTCTATCATACGCTCATTCATCCGAATGTATTTAATGATGTGAATGGCGAATATATGGGGGCTGACTATAATATACACAAAACAAAAGAGAATCGCGATTATTACACAACATTTAGTGGCTGGGACACTTACCGCACACAATGTCAATTGTTGGCAATACTTTTTCCAAAAGAATCTTCAGACATGGTTCAATCAGCTATTGAATTTGCAGAACAAAGTGGTGGTTATGGCAGATGGGTAATTGCCAATATTGAAACAGGAATTATGCATGGAGATCCTATTCCGATAATCATATCGAATACTTATGCTTTTGGAGGTAGAAACTTTGACATTACTACTGCATATAAGCATATGAAACGTGGTGCTATGGTTGTTGGAACACATTCTCAAAATGTAGTCGTCAGACCCGGATTAGAAAATTATCTATCTAAAGGAATAGAGAATGCTTCTTTGTGTTTAGAATATACATCGTCCGATTATGCAATAGGCCAGTTTGCTCTTCAAGCACTAAAGAATGAAAAAGATGCCGACTATTTTATAAAACGTGCAGGCAACTGGAAGAATTTATATGATCCCTCAACTAGATGGCTCAGATCAAGGCATACCCATGATATGAGTTGGAAAAACCCCGATGATGATTGGAGGGAAGCGACTAAGGAAAATTATTTCTGGATGGTTCCTTTTGATCTGGAAACTCTTATTGATACTATCGGTGGAAAAAATGCTGCATCCAGAAGATTAGATTCCCTATTTGTGAAATTAGATGCTGGCTACGATGATCATTATTATGCAGCTGGTAATGAACCTGATTTTCAGGTACCATGGATATATAATTGGACGAATGAACCTTATAAAACATCTGAAGTAGTTCATCGTATCTTCAATGAAATTTATTCCAGTAAGCCCAATGGATTACCAGGGAATGATGACTGTGGTTCTATGGGAGCATGGTATGTTTTTGCATCCATTGGATTATATCCAATGATTCCAGGAGTAGCCGGATTCTCTATCAGTGCTCCTCAATTTGAAAAAGTAATGATACAATTGCCAGAAAACGAACTGATTATAAAAGGTGGAGATTCTAAGAATATTTATATAAAAGAGTTGAAACTTAACGGAAATAAATACAGTTCTTCCTGGATTGATTGGAGTAAGTTATCAAAAGGAGCAGAACTGGAGTTTTGTTTAGAAAATAAGCCCAACAAGAAATGGGGATGTATAAAATGATAAATAAATAGATTATGAAAAAGATTACACCTACATTAGTTTTACTTATATTTTCATTGTTTTCCAGCTATTTATCAGCTCAAAACATACCTATCAAAAGAAATGATTTGGTTATCCAAGGTTATCAGAACAAGATCTCCGGGAATGACATTTCATTTCATTCCCATTTACCAAATGTTACTGATGCCATAATAGTAAGGACTACAAATGGCAATCAAGCCATAGAATGGGAAAGTGAAAAACTACCTACTATCATAAAAAATAATTTTATTAATATAATCTGGGTTTCAGGTATATCAGGATTAATGCATGGGAAAACAGCTGCTCCTATAACACTATACGCCAATGGCAAAAAAATCGTAACCTTCCACACAGGAGGAGTTAAAGCCTGGGATTTGAAAGGAAGCAAAGGAAGTTCACTTGCTTTTCGCGAACATTTGAAGGATGGAAGTGATGACCGGTTCGGTTATATGTACCTACGTCTGCCGAAAGAATTTGTTACCCCGGGAAAATCCGTCAACCTAAAATTTGTTGCAGAGAATTATAATACGGATAGTTGGACTATGGTTTTTAAAACCCAAATGAAATCATCAGAGATATCTGTAACATGCCAACCTGCAATTCGGAAAAAGGATGGAAAACAGCTACTAAGCATTTCATATTATAACTTTGGAGCTCCACAAACAGCCCTTATCAATTTTAAAGGAAACAGTTATAAGAAAGAAATTGAATTCGGTCAGAATAATATAGAGATCCCTATAGAACCGGTTTTGACCAATGAGACTTTACCGATGGAAATTGCATTATCAGATAAAGTATATAAGAAAGACGTAAAATTAATCCCGGCTCGTAAATGGGAAGCAAATTTTATGCAAATAACTCATACCGATATAGGATATACCCGCCCACAGACGGATATCTTAGCAGAACATGTACGTTTCCTTGACTATGTACTGGACTATTGCGATGCAACAGATAGTTATCCTGATGCAGCTAAGTTCCGTTGGACTTGTGAAGGAGCATGGGCTGTTAAGGAGTTCTTGCGTTCACGTCCCCAATCTCAGATTGACAGATTTATAAAACGTGTAAAAGAAGGACGCATTGAATTAACCGCAATGTATTTCAATTTTGATGAGTTGCCTGATGAACAGACATTAGCGGCCTCTCTCGACCCATTAAAGGAATTCAAGAAATTGGGATTGGAAGATATTCAAGTGGCGACCCAGAATGACGTGAATGGCATCGGCTGGTGCTTTAACGAATATTTTCCGGAGATCGGAGTTAAATACTTAACAATGGGAGTCAACTTACATAAAGCTATTGCACCATTCGATATGCCTACTTATTTCTGGTGGACTTCACCTTCTGGGAAAAGAATGCTAGCTTATTACGGAGAACATTATATGCATGGTAATGGCTTAGGAGTCAATGGTACTGACTTCGATGCTTTTGAAAACAAATTACTAGGCTATTTACGGGGATTAGAACAAAGAGATTTCAAATATGATATCATGGGATGTGAGTTTTTAGGAATTGGAGGAGATAACTCTGCACCCTCAAAAGCTGCCTGTGAGATTGTTAAGCAATGGAATGAGAAATATGAATGGCCTAAAGTGAGACTTTCATTATATAAAGACTATCTGGGTAAGATTGAAGACAGATATGGAAAAGATATTCCTGCCATCAGAGGAGCATGGCCTGATTGGTGGACAGACGGATTTGCTTCAGGAGCTTTTGAGTCAGCTGCATCAAGAACAACACAAAGTGAAATGATTGCTACCCAAAATGCCCTATCAATAACAAAATTGTTGGGTTCGGAATTACCTAAACGAGTATATAATGAAGTGGAGGAAGTAAATGATTGTTTAATGTTTTATGGTGAACATACTTATGGCTTCGATGCCAGTATATGGAAACCCTTCTGCCGTGAAACGATGGAACAGCGCTTTCTTAAAGCATCTTATACTTGGGAAGGTTTTCGCAGAGGACGTTTATTGGGTGAAACTGCATTAGGATTTCTGAAAGATTATATTTCAAAAGCAGAAAAGCCTTCGGTCATGGTCTTTAATCCACTTTCTTGGGCACGTACCGGAATAGCCAAAACTTACATAGACTTTTCTATTCTTCCGCTGGATAGAGATTTTACTATTACGGACGAATATGGGAAAGAAATAAAAGCGCAAATGGTAACTCGGAAACATGATGGCGCTTATTGGAATCTTTGGGTAGAAAATGTACCTTCATTTGGTTATAAACAATATTTTATTGAAACACATGATAGAAAAGAGATTTCTGCCAAAAACAATTTTTCCGGTGATTTCAATAGTGTTTCCAATGAGTGGTATGAACTTAAGATTAATGAAAAACGAGGAACCTTGGAATCTATTTTTGATAAAGAAATAGGGAGAAATATTCTTGAGGAAAGTTCCGAATGGAAATTTGGTGAATTGATACATGAGAAGCTAGACAGCCGTTTTCTTGATAGAAAAGTAATGGAAGGATATGCACGTAAAGTTCCTGCCAATATGAAATTTACAGGATATTCTCACGGAGAACTATGGGACACATACTCATTTGCAGGGCACTCTGAAGCGGGTATTGGAGATGGTGATAATATGAATGTGGAGTTCAGAGTTTATAATTGTGCCAAAAGAATAGATGTACATTTCGGTTTAACAAAAAAACTTGATACAAACCCCGAAGCTGTATACGTGGCATTTCCTTTTGCACTACCTGATGCCAAGATTTATTTTGATGTACCGGGCGGCGTGATTGAAGCCGGAGTGGATCAGATACAGGGTACTTCAAATGAGTGGAGTACAATCCAAACATTTGCTGCAGTAAGAAATAAAGAGTCCCAAATCGTAATCGGCACTCCTGAAGTTCCTCTGATGCAACTAGGCAATATCAACACTGGTCGCTTCAAGAAAGAAGCCGTACCGGAATCCAATGAGATCTTTTCATATGTTATGAACAATTATTGGACTACAAATTTTAATGCAGACCAACATGGCGAATTTCAATGGAATTATTTTATAACTTCCATGCCCGGCAATTCATTAGAACAAGCGACTAAATTTGCTTGGGAAAACAGAATACCTTGTATTGCCAGAACACTACCTGCGGGTAAAAACAACGGGAAAGCTAAATTCAGTGATAGTTTTCTATCAATAAATCCACAAAATGTGCTAGTAGTAAACATGAAGCCACTACCTAACGAGAATGCTATACTGTTGCATCTTAGAGAAGTAGACGGAAAAGAAGCACACATCAATCTCCAGTCTAAGGTATTGAAAAATATTCGTCTAACTCCTTCAAACGTTTTAGGTGAAGAAATACCAACCGGCTCTTTGGTCATAAAACCATGGGAAACTAAGTTCGTGAAGCTTAGTTGGTGACCAGATACAATAACAGCTTTAAGTACAACCAAAAGACAATCATAATAAATATATAAGAACGAATGAAGCGTTATATAAAAAAAATCGTCCTACTCGCTGCAATAATCATTCCTATTCCACTTTGGTCGCAAGATATACCCATATATAGGGATACATCAAAACCTATAGAAAAACGAATCAATGATGCTTTATCCCGTATGACCTTAGAGGAAAAAGTAGGATTACTGCATGCTGATAGAAGTTACGGCTCGGCAGGAGTTCCCAGGCTGGGCATACCGGAGAACAATCTGACAGACGGACCATCTGGATTACGCCCCGAAATGGTATGGCAAACATGGATTCATGCCGGAATGTCCAGTGATTCATGTACTGCATTTCCAGCAATTGTTTGTCTTGCTGCAACATGGAATCCTGAGATGGGACATCTATTCGGGAAAAGTCTCAGCGAAGAAGCGTTATACAGAAACAAGAATATGCTTCTTGGTCCAGCTGTGAATATCTTCCGGACTCCGATGAATGGCCGAAACTTCGAATACATGGGCGAAGACCCATATCTGGCATCCCAAATGGGTGTTTCATACATTAAAGGTGTACAAAAGAACCATGTATCAGCTTGTATAAAACACTTTGCCGTTAATAACCAGGAAACTAAGCGTACGACAATAAACACCATTGTAGACGAGCGTACTTTGCATGAGATCTACTTTCCGGCTTTCAAAGCTGCCGTACAAGAAGGTGGAGTATGGGCTATAATGGGAGCTTACAATAAGTTCAATGGACAGTATTGTTGCCATAACTCTTATCTATTGAATGATGTCCTGCGTGGTCAGTGGGGATTTGACGGGGTGGTCGTTTCGGACTTTGGCGGTACTCACGACACTCAAGAAGCTATTAATAACGGTCTGGATATGGAGTTCGGAACAGACCTTGGCTCAATAGAAGCATATCAAAACTACCGTCTTGCCAAACCATATCTGAAACTATTGAAAGAGAATAAAGCCAGCGAAGAAACATTGAATGAAAAAGTCAGACGAGTATTACGCATGATGTATCGAACCAATATGTCGGAAGGTCGTCCTTGGGGGACACTTGCTTCTGAAGAACACACCATAGCTGCACGTAAGATTGCCGAAGAAGGAATTGTTCTACTGAAAAACAACAAAAATATTCTTCCACTAAATGTAGAGTCTTTGAAAAGAATACTTGTGGTTGGCGAGAATGCCGTGAAAATGATGAGCCGAGACGGTGGTTCTTCAGAAGCTAAGTCAAAATACGAGATAGTACCTCTTGAAGGTATCCGCAGATATGTTGGCAACCGTGCTAAAATAGACTATCAGCCGGGATATTCATCAACTGCATCGAAGTCGGTAAACGACAGCTTGTATACTGAAGCCATTAAAGCGGCTAAAAATGCTGACATTATATTATATGTAGGTGGCATGAACAAAAGTCTGTACCAGGACTGCGAAGGAGTGGACAGACAATCTTACAACATTCCCTACAACCAAGACGATTTGATAGCCGCTCTAGCGATGGTAAATCCGGCTTTAGTTGCAGTTATGGTATGCGGAAATGCTTATGCCATGCCTTGGCATGAAAAAGTGCCCGCAATTGTTCAAGCATGGTATGGTGGCACCGAAGCAGGTAATGCAATAGCTTCTGTTCTGTTTGGTGAAACTAATCCATCAGGTAAACTGCCATTCTCTTTCCCTGTGAAAATTGAAGATAATGCAGCCCATTCATTCGGTGCATATCCGGGTGACAGTGAAACAGTTGAATATAAAGAAGGTATATTCGTGGGGTACAGATGGTTCGAGAAAAAGAAAATAAAACCACTATTTGCTTTCGGGCATGGGCTCAGCTATACATCATTTAATTATGGAAAGATTACGCTCGATAAAAACGTAATGACAAGCACCGATAGTCTGAACGTTACTATCCCTATAACCAATACCGGAAAGAGAGAGGGAGCAGAAGTCGTACAAATGTACATTATGGACAAAGAGTCGTCTCTGCCCCGCCCTATCAAGGAACTTAAGGGATTCAAGAAAATAAAGATGGTCCCGGGAGAAACTGCATACGTGAAATTTGTTGTCGGAAAAGAAGCATTAAGTTTTTATGATTCGGCAAAGCATCAATGGGTTGCTGAGCCAGGTAAATTCCAGATACTTATCGGAGCGGCTTCTGACGATATAAGATCGACTGCATCATTCTCTTTGAATTAATTTAGTATAAATACAATTAATCGCGCCAATACATGTCTTGATTTTTCTTAATTCACAAAAAGAGGTCACACGAGTTTTTAAATCCTCGTCAGAATGCCTTCAGAGAGGGGCATTATGTTTTAGTAAATTCTTCCCAAAGATTTAGTAAATCGTTCCAGAAGATTTAGTAAAATTCCGACCGATTTTTAGTAAAACAAGAGTCCCTTGTTTAATACAAGGGGGAACAAGACATATTTTGTATAAAATATTCTTTTTATCAAGCTAATAAATCAACATATGAAAGATGCAACCAAATATTCCTTCACGGCAATCATATTTTGTATGATAGCAATGATAGTATCAGCTCAAGATAAAGTCATCAAGAAGCTTGAAAACGGTAAAAATCAAAGAATCGTCGTATATGGAACAAGTCTCTCTGCATCTAAAGAGGGATGGCCGGCAATGTTAGAAAGCAGTTTAAATGCACTCTATCCCGGAAAGGTCGAAGTAATCAATAGTGCACAGGCTGCCATGTGGTCTTCCTGGGGAGTAGAAAATTTACGTGAAAGAGTTTTAGATCAGAAACCTGATATGGCTATCATTGAATTTGCGATGAATGATGCCTATTTACCATACATCACTTCTGTAGAAGCAGCCAGATTAAATCTGGAATATATGGTGTATAGGATTCGCGAACTATATCCGGACTGCTCTATCATTTTACAGGTGATGAATATGCCCATAGCAGAGCACAAGGAACAAAGACCGAATATAGAACTCTACTATAATTTATATAGGAAAGAAGCTCGAAAACTTAAAGTGAAGTTAATCGACCATTATGAATATTGGGTGCCATTACTTAAAAAAGGAGAAAAAGAGTTTTACCAATATGTACCGGATGGTATTCATCCAAGTATTACAGCACAAAAAGAACTTGTACTGCCACATATCTTGAAAGGTCTCGGAGTTATCAACAATAAATAATAAACATAATATGAAAAAATCTTTCGTAAGTTTACTTTGTTTCATTGGGTTATCGTGTTCTGCATTTGCAGGTACGGGTAATATCGCAACCCAAGCAACTGCAACAGCATCTTCGTCACGTGATGCAGGATGCGGTCCTGAGAAAGCAATCGATGGTCTCATTCATCTTGATAATGCAGGAGAATGGGCATCCAATGCAATCATGCCTTATTGGCAACAGCTACCTTTTCCATGGCTACAACTTGATTGGGAAGAAGAGGTTACCATCTCACGCATAATACTTTATGACCGCCCGGATAAAGAAGCCCACACTGCTGGAGGTGATTTGTATTTCAGCGATGGTAGTAGAATCGGTGTAGTTGGGATTCCCAATGACGGTACTCCGAAAGTAGTGGAGTTTGAGCCCAAAAAAGTTCGCTGGGTGAAGTTCGTCGCCAATGATGCCATCGGTTCTTATATTGGTCTCTCTGAAATTGAAGTTTATCCGCCTACTGAGGCATGCACCGACTACGTTTCTCAAGTAAATCCGTTTATCGAAACAACCAAAGGACGATACTTCTTCTTCATAACAGGCAATCAACCTTTTGGAATGATTGGAGCAGCTCCCATTACCCGTAATCGTAACCAGTTTGGCGGTGGATATAATTACAACTCTACAGAAGTACTTGGATTTCCCCAGATCCACTGCTGGGTGCTTGCCGGACTCACGCTTATGCCTACCACAGGAAGTGTAGACCCTACTCTCGGAGAAGAAAACTGGAAATCAACCTTCCTGCACGAAGAAGAGATAGCTCAACCCGGATACCATAGAATGTTTCTGAAAGATTACGGAATATGGGTGGAACAAACTGCCACAGACCGGACCGGCATGTACCAGCTTACCTTCACAAAGGATTCTAATGCAGATATTCTCGTGAACCTGGGCGGTTATATAGCTTCCACTACCATGCGAAATGCAGATGTCAAGAGAGTTTCCAATAATGAAATAGAAGGCAGTTTCGATACCTACGGTCGGCACTGGGGAGGTCCGGAAAACGTAAAAATTTATTTCGTTGTACGTTTCGACAAGGATTTCGAGAGACTGGACGGATGGCGTGACAAAGAACGTTTCAGCAGAATAGATACACTAAGAGGTTCATCTGCTATCACTAGACGATTTCCAACAGAAGAACTTAGTTACCTAGACTCGCCTACATCAGGTGTGTCAGCACACTATAAAGTTAAAACCGGAGAAAAAATTTGCATTCGCACAGCCATCTCTTTTGTCAGTATCGCCAATGCAAGAGAGAATCTGGAGAACGATGCAACAACATGGAATTTTGACCAGGTGAGAAAAAAGTCACAAGATGAGTGGAACGAATGGTTAGGACGTATTGAGGTAAAAGGAGGAACTCAAGAACAACGCACCAAGTTTTACACTGATTTATGGCATGTGTTACTCGGAAGACACAAAATAGATGACGTCAACGGGCAATATCCCGACTTGACAGAAGGGGAAAGATATTACTCATTTACCCGTAACATCCGTCCGAAGACACGCACCCTGCCGCGCGGAGAAGATGGCAAAGTATTGCACCACATGTACAATTCAGATGCTTTCTGGCTCACTCAATGGAATCTTAATATTTTGTGGGGCTTAGGTTGGCCTGAAATGATGGATGAAATGTCAGCCTCACTCATCCGTTATGCAGACAACGGCGGGTTGATACCACGCGGTCCCTGTGCCGGAGGATATACGTATATCATGTCCGGATGTCCTGCCACTCCTTTAATTGTATCTACTTATAATAAAGGTTTGATGAAGAAATGCGATCCGATGCATGCATTCGAAACAATGAAACGCAACCATATGCCGGGCGGAATAATGGGCATTGGAGAATATTATCTTGACAACGGTTATCAACCGGGAAATGCCGGCATGACCATAGAATCTAATTTTCAGGATTGGGCTTTATCACAAATGGCAACCCGTCTGGGACTTAACAATGAAGCTGAATATTTTCGTTCGCGTTCTCATGGATGGGAAAAGTTGTATCACCCTACACAGAAATTAATATTCCCGAAGAATGATAAAGGAGAATGGATCCATGAAGATCCTTTAAAAGGAGATGGTTACATAGAAGCCAATGCTTGGCAAGCCAGTTTTGGAATTTCACATGCGTTACCTAAATTGTCCGAACTAATGGGAGGAAAAGATGAATTCTGCAATAAACTGAATTATGCTTTCGAACAAGCAGCACCGCAAGATTTTGTTTTCGGTTATGGTACGGGATATGTAAGTTATGCCAATCAGCCAGGATGCTCCAATGCTCATGCATTCAACTGGGGAGGAAAACCATGGCTCAGCCAATATTGGGTACGTAGAGTCAATGAACAGGCATACGGTGCAACCACACCGGATAGAGGTTATGGTGGACACGATGAAGACCAAGGGCAGATGGGTGGTGTTAGTGCGCTGATGTCTTTAGGATTATTCAGTGTTCGAGGAACAGCAGCAGCCAAACCTATATATGAAATAACATCGCCTGTTTTCGATGAAATCATTATTCATCTGGATAAACGTTATTATCCCGCTACTAATGCCGATAAGTTTATTATTCGGACTCATAATAACTCCGAACAAAATATGTACATAAACAAAGCCAGCCTCAACGGGAAAGGACTTGATACTTTCTGGTTCTCTCACGAAACATTCGCTAATGGTGGAGTCTTGGATTTGTGGATGAACTCGAAACCGAATACTAAATGGGGAAAGAAAGGTCTATTGAAGGAGTAGCGATTTTCCATTATTAATCAACCTCTCTAAATTAAAGATTGCCTCAATATTCAGAGCATTTCCGTAACTCTGAATATTGAGGCAATCTATATCTAAAGAACATAATTTACCACTCCGGCGCTTCCTGCCCCAGCAAACTCTCCACAAAGAAATCGTGTATCTTATGCATCTCGAATGCTCCTCCCAGGCTATGTCCTTTTCCGGGCAGATAGAGCTGGTCGAAGTTCTTGTTAGCTTTCATCAATTCGCTTACTACCTGCAAGGTCGATGCAGGATCGACGTTATCGTCCAACTCGCCATTAATCAGTAGCAGCTTGCCTTTCAATCGCCAGGCATTATCCACATTGGAAGAGGCACTGTAAGATTCGTCTATCGGATAGCCCATCCATTGCTCGTTCCACCAGATTTTGTCCATACGGTTGTCGTGGCATCCACAGAGGGCAACCGCTGCTTTATAGAAATCGTTGTGGAAGAGCAGGGCTGCCATTGCATTTTGACCTCCGGCAGACCAGCCGTAGATACCTACACGGTCTATATCCATATAAGGGTATTGCTTGGCAGCAGCCTTTATCCAAGCGATGCGATCCGGAAATCCGGCATCTTTCAAGTTCTTCCAGCAGACATCGTGAAAGGCTTTGGAACGGTTGGAAGTACCCATACCGTCAATCTTTACAACGATAAAACCTAATTCTACTAAGCGGGAACAGAGATGGTCGGTAGCACGGAAGTATTTCTCAACATGGGAGTCGTGAGGACCTGCGTAAATCATCTCGACAACCGGATATGACTTGGAAGCATCGAAATTTGTGGGACGAAGAATCTTTCCCCAAATATCGGTTTTACCGTCGCGTCCTTTGGCATGAAAGACTTCGGGCATCTGCCAACCCGCAGCCGTCAATTCACTGATATCGCTTTTCTCTAGCGGGGTAATAACGGAACCATCAGTAGAACGGCGCAACACCGATGTATAAGGCATATCGGCACGAGAGTAGGCATCGACGAGGTACTTACGATCAGCAGATGCCGTCACCTGATGATTGGCAGGTTCGGGGGTAAGATCCTTGAAGCCGGTACCATCCATATTAATGCGGCAATAGTGCAGGTGATAAGGGTCCTCATCGGGATTGAAGCCGGAGGCATTGAAGTAAATCACCCGATTGGGCTCATCCACATAATCGACGTTGCGCACTACCCATTCTCCTTGAGTGATCTGACGCTTCACTTGTCCGTCATTACCCAAAAGATAGAGATGCCGCCAACCGTCACGTTCGGAAATCCAAAGCATCTCTTGTCCGTCGTTCAAATCTTTACGATAGCACTGGTAGTAATGGATGAAAGTGGGCGACTGTTCATCGGCCAAATGGGTAATTTTGCCATTCGAAGCATTGACTTCGCCCACGATGTAACGCTGATGCCCCCGTTGGTTGAACTCAAAGGTGAAAGCACGACTGTCATTACGCCATCCGGTAAGGTAAAGATCGAACTGATTTCTATAAAGGTCTGTATCAAGGGGTATCTGCTTACGGGTAGTCCAATCGAAGAGGACGGGCAGGGAGACGGGAATTACATCCCCCGGCTTGGCATAGTCGCGCCATTGTAGAATAGGTTGTACTTGAGTAGCGGGACGTGATTCAAGCAAGGGAATACGACGTTCCTGCACGTCGCGCACTTTCACAGTGGCAAGTTTACGAGAGTCGGGCGACCATATCAAGCGGTCACTATAACGATATCCTTGTGTACCATCGGTGGTGAGAGCAACAGGTTTACGAGGTTCTTTCCGTTCACGGACGTAGACGTTGTTATCCTGTATGTAAGCTTCCCAAAGGCTATCGGGGGAAGCTACTGTACAAAGTTTTGTATTATCGTCATTTCGCCATTCGTTGGTGTTCTGCTCTTTCGTCAATTCTTCGGCTAAAAATTTGTTCTTGCCTTTAAGAAAGGCAGCGAGGCTTTTCTTGTCAGCAGCTTTTTCCTTGCGTCCGGTTTCGGCGTTCACCAGATAATAGACGGTACCGCCCGGTTCACGATTCTGATACCAGAAGTAGTGAGAATCACGAAGCCAGTTGGGACGTACCCCCGGTGAGTAGACGCGATTCTCGAGTTTCAGGATGGTGTCGGCACGCTGATAATCAGCTTTCGTAAGCTGAGCTTCAAGAGTAGTTGAAGACACCAGCCCCAAAAGCAAGATTATAAGATTCTTTTTCATGTATAGAACATTTTAGATATTAACGTTTAGCAGTTATCGTTGAAAAAACGGCACAAAAGTAAGACTTTTTTCTTATTGAGAAAACAGGGAAAAGAGAGTTGTATAGCTTATTCAGCTAAAATAGACATCTCTGCTCCCGAAGCATAATCCTGTCCGCTCTGTTCGCTCAGCGCAGTAAAGCGGATATAGCGTGCTTTAACGGGCTTGTCAAAGTTTACAATCTTCTCCTTGCGATTCTTTTCAAAGCTACCTTTTGCTACCGGATCGCTCCACGTTTTTCCATCCATACTCGTTTGGATACTGTAATTCTTGACATTACCATTGTCGCTATCCTGACGGGGCAGATAGGTAAATCCTTTGATGGCTCTCACCTCTCCTGCATCCAAGTCAATCCAATGCGGATATTTAGCCATTGTAACCGAATACATAGTATGCCAGATAGTACTTGGATCATCATCTACCAGATTGGCAGCTTCACCGCCATCGGTTTCCTGACTACTGGCATTCATTACTTCTACCTGCAATTTTTCTATCTTATTGAAAGTCTGCGTATATTTAATCTTAGGTGTAGACTTGAACCAGGCTGTAACAACACCTCCGTCGCGCATAGGGATAGGAGCAGTATATTGTTGAACCTTTTTGCTCTTTCCTGCCATATAACAGATTTCCGCATCAGGACGGATAGAGGCAAACGAAACATTCCCCATCTTATCGCGAACAATACTTAACGGAATTTCTCCATCGCCACTTACTTGTGCAGCCGCAATCAGATTATGACTAGCCGGACGAATAATAAATCCGAATGAATGCTGCCCGGCAAATACCCGGTCTTCTACTAACGGACCTCCTTGTCCACAACTGTTTCCACCCAGACCGGTAACTGCCAGATCTAAATGCAAATAGGTATCGTTAACCGCCGGAAGTTGATAGTGATGCCCTGCCAACACCATATCCACAGCCGAATATTGCAGAGGGGCTACAGACATACGGTTGGTAGCGATAAACTGCGCACCACCGCCATTACTGTTAGTCAGTGCACACCAGCGCACATCTTCGTGGTTAGAGATATCCTGCGGTTTGGGGAAGTTGACAAACTCGTCAGCTACCTTATTCTGATGGATTTCGATGAACTGTCCTGTCTTGCGGTCGGGATAATTCTCGATAGGGCCACGGCCATAATATGTAAAGTTCTCATATCCTCCGGGCACTTTCATCAGATAACCCAAACGGGGCAATACCAAGCTGGAACGATTCGAAGTGATACCGGCTTGCAATTCGATAGAGCCGTCACGATAAACGGTCCATATCTGGTTGGTGGTCAACTTGAAGTCATCCTCACCGAATTTCTGGTCGGTCAGTTCTTCTATCTTGTTCTTGCCGCTGGAAGTTCCACCAAGAATTTTTGCAGCATTCGGTGCTTGCGACTCTACGGTAAACGCAAGAACGACTGCGCCGTCCGCACGTTGCATCACGTTGCTCTGAGTAGCTTTATGCTTCAAGTTATGCAGTCCGTTTTCAAACCAAGCTGTATATGCCCAGTTGTCATTATTGGTAAACGCACGGAAAGCATCGAGTTGCGGACCGTTTCCATCAGCAATAATCGTTTCGCCCTTGTAAATCAGACTATAAATGGTTCCAGTCTGCATATCAAAGCGAGCTTCGAAGCCATCGCCCTTGATGGTGGTAAAGCGTTCGTCCGTATTATCCAATGATACATTTCCGGCAGCAGCAGTTACCGCAGACATACTTGGCAGACCTGTTGCTTGCTTTAAAGCAATCTGTTCTTCGGCCATTGTATAGCCTTTCTCTGCCCAAGGTTCTGTTTCTTTCAGTTGGAACTGAATTTTCACAAAGTATTCAGCTTCGGGTTTCAAAGTCTGATAGTCGTAAGGAACCTGAACAGTAACACGGCTACGGGGAGCAACTTGTCCTATTGCCAACAAACCGTCCTTCACTTCTATCCCATTCTCGTAAAGCGACCAACGTACCTGATAGTCGGACAAATCCTTGAAGTAGTATTTATTGAAGATCTCGAAGCTGCCTTTCTCTACATCCAATGCTTTCACACCGATATGTTGGTATACCTTCTTCACCTCATAGTATTGGGGTTTCGGTTCAAGATCACCGAAGACAATACCGTTCATTACAAACTGTCCGTCATTGGGGGTATCGCCAAAGTCGCCACCATAAGCCAGATAACGTTTGCCATCCGGTGTATAGTTGTACATGGATTGGTCTACCCAGTCCCAGATAGCACCACCGCAGAAGAAGTTAGTCGATTCGATGGCATCCCAGTAGTCTACCAGGTTACCACAGGCATTACCCATAGAGTGGGCATACTCTGATATATGAAACGGATACTTAATGTCATATTTACCTTTTACAGCTTCACGTGTCCATGCAATGGAGGGGTACTGATTAGAACCCATATCCACAATATCATTATTTCGTTCATACTGTACAGGACGAGAGAGGTCGAAAGTTTTCAGTGCATTATAAGCCGTAACAAAGTTCTTACCCGGACCGGCTTCATTACCTAATGACCAGATAACGATAGACGGGTGATTAACAGTACTGTGTGCCATCTCCATAACGCGGGCTACATGTGCACTCTCCCACTCTACAGGATGTGACAATGAAGCTTTTCCATAATAATATTCGTGAGATTCGAGATTTGCCTCGTCTTCGAGATAGATGCCGTATTTGTCACATAAGTAGTACCAGTAAGGATCATCGGGATAATGAGAATTACGGACATGATTAATATTCGCTCTTTTCATCAGCATAACTTCCTTCTCCATCATTTCGCGCGTGATGGCATGCCCTACACCCGGATTAGATTCGTGACGGTTCACACCTTTCAGTTTGGCAGTTTTGCCATTGATATAATAGTAACGTCCTGCCAATCCGAATTCATCGGCAGCAGCAGGGGTATCTTTTATCTCTACTTTGCGGAAACCTACATACGTGGAAATCACTTCTATAGTACGTCCTTTCTTATCTTTCAACTCTCCTACCAATGTATAGCGGTATGGTTTTTCGGCTGACCACAGTTTAGGAGCTTTCTGAGTAAGTATGGCCTGACATGAGATTATCTCATCTTTACCTACCGGATTAATAGTGGCAGTTGCAGCACCGGAAGCCACCAGCGTATTTTCATCAGAATACAAATTATTGGCATACAGCGAGTAGACCATGCTATAGCCTTTAGCTTCTTTCTTATCTGCATTACGGATATCGGCTTTAATAGATAATGTACCTTCGTCAAAGGTTGCATTCAAGTCCGGCGTTACCACCCAGTCGCGTACATATACTTTCGGAACAGAGGTCAATGCCACTGTGCGGAAGATACCCGGTAGGCGGAACATGTCCTGTGCTTCGAGGAACGAGCCGTCGGAACTGCGATAGACCTCGGCAGCAACCACATTCTTGCCTTTTACTAAATAAGGAGTGATATTGAAGCTTGCCAGATTACGGGAATTCTTGGAGAAACCAACGTATTTTCCGTTTATCCAAAGATAAAAGAAAGAGTCTACTCCGTCGAAGTTGATAAATATTTCACGTCCATCCCAACCTTCGGGCACGGTAAAGTCCCGGCGGTAGGAACCTACTTCGTTGCGATCTTTGAATGTGGTCCAATGTGTGGGTGGTGTGCGCATTACTCCACCACGCCAGTCATCCACAGCCACTTTATGCTGGAAGATAACCGGTTGATTGACATAGATCGGTGTACCATATTTTAGTGTTCCGTCTTTCTGAACACCGTAGATATTCCAACTGGAAGGGACGGGTATGTTATCCCATCCATTCACATCATAATCCGTTCGATAAAAATCTTTCGGACGTTTGTCGGGGTCGGATGCCCAATTGAACTTCCAGTCACCATTAAGACTCATCCAATATGCA
The DNA here is from genome assembly GCA_900555635.1 of uncultured Bacteroides sp. Classification (GTDB taxonomy): domain Bacteria; phylum Bacteroidota; class Bacteroidia; order Bacteroidales; family Bacteroidaceae; genus Bacteroides. Next base: position 55,643 of record USLU01000014.1, on the reverse strand, counting down.
CTATTCTCAGGCAATACCTTACGAGCAGTAGTTACATCGGAGAAAGAGTAAAAAATAGCATGAGGTTGTTCTTTGTTCAAAGCAAGTCGTTCGGGAGATTCCCATTCTTTGCCATCGGGTGCTTCAATAGCGGCATACTGATAGCCTTTTAACAGATTGCCACCTTCCGCCGCTACCGGCAAAATTAAGGCACTAAGAAGCAGTGCACTAAGAAATTTCTTCATAAGATTGATTAGTTATTAAGGTTATATATCTGCAAAAGTATCAGTTTTAAGGAGAGAATAAAAATAAGGCATGCTTTTTTAGCATACCTTATATTATTACAGACATCGGTCTGTGAATGAACCTTATTTCTTAACACTGATCACAAAGTGCTAACTACTTGTTCAAAATAAAGTCGACCACGGGTTGAGGGTTGTCAAGACTATGCGGATGGTGGTCGCATCCCGGTTTTATTATCAGTTCTACAGTTCCACCCATAGCCAGGTAATGATCGCGTATCACCATCATATTCTCCTCAATAGGAACACTCCGGTCGCTATCTCCGCAAACACTGATAATAGGCACGCCTGCTTTAGCCAATGGCTCTAGATTATCGATAGGATTACCGTCAAAACGGTCAATGGTCTCTTCCGTCAGATTCCATTCTTTCAATAAAGTGTTCCATGCCCCTTTATGGAGTTTTTTCAAACAAGTGAATACGTCGCTAAGTGGGGCATCAAGATAAAGACATGCAACATTCTTCGGATTTCGAGATCCCCAGATAACTGAGTAAAGTCCTCCCCGGCTAAAACCTTCCATTACTACTTTAGAAGAAAGCCCGTGATTCTCCACCATCGTCTTGTAAAAGCGATTGCCTAATCCGATAGCCTTAGGACTGGCATAATCATTGGTGACATCCAAATAAGCTACGTGGAAGCCTTTTTCCAACAGCGCTATGTCCACACTGGGAAACGCGTCGAAAAAAGCCGGACGCCATATCCACGGATTGCCGGAAGCGGCTTTCTTAGGAGCTACAACTATAGCATCCCGTCCCTCGAATTTGAAATCATATCGGTCTCCTCCATGCCATTTACTCTTAGTACCAGGAAAGGTTTGAAAAGCTTGCTGCTTCGATTCACGAGGCAATTGCTTCCAACTTACAGAATGGAAAGAGTGAGGTGGCAAAGCAAGTGTTACTTTTTGGTTTCCAACTTCCAGGGTAATTGTTTCATCTGCATCAGTTACATTGGCAACAATCACACTGACAGTACCATCCGGATTTACAAAAGCCAGCATATTCTTATCCGACGGAGTTTCCAGCATGTAAGCACCAGTCTGTACAAAATGTCCCAGATGTTTCATCAGATAGAACTCCGGATTATACGTAACAGTACGAGTCTTCTTGTCGATGGACACCATTGAATTCTGGTTCCATCCCCAAGGGCTGATGCCCGGAGAAGGAAGAATCATATTCCAATAATGATATGAATTGATACCGTTGCTGAAATAATGTTTCATCAGGTTCCAGGTATATTCGGCATAGTCCCATGAATTAGCTCCGTTACCACATTCCGTTTCGGTTTGCATCAACTTCATTTGAGGGTATTCACGATGAATAGTCGGAATAGCCTTTTTGCCGTCCCACTGGAATCCCACGCCTTTGATATATTTGGCAGCTTGCTCATCTTGCAAAGCTACACGCACATAATCCGGATTAGCCGTATTGATGGTTCCAAAATAGATATCAGTTTTGATGTTTTCTCTTTCGAAGGTAGGTCCCAGATAATGTCCCAGAAAAAAAGTCAAATCTTCCGTACGCCATTTGCAGCTGGGAAATACTTGATTGGAACAAGGCTCATTCTGAACATGAATACATTCCAGTGGCAATCCTTCCGCCTCATAGGCTTTAATGAAACGCGCAAAATAATTGGCATAAGTCTTCAGATATCCTTCTTCCATCCGGAAACCGGTACTGAATTCTGCAATAGCTTCCGAAGGTGCAAGCCCATTCACATCTTTTTCGCTGGAAGGACGAATGGCAGAAGCATAATGATTGTTCGTCTTCATCCACGCCGGCGGACACCAAGGCGAAGCCCAGATACGCAGGTTAGGATTAATTTGACGGGCAGCTTTGATGTAGGGAATCAGTATATATCTATCCCGATCAATATTGAAGTTCACCAGATTAAAGTCGCCCGCCACATCAGCAGATGAATAAAAGCTCATGGCAAAGTCATTCGCCCCCATCGGAAGACGACAATACTCAAAACAAGCTCCCTCTTTTCCGAAGATAGCTTTGAGGACATTCTCTTTGGCTTCAGCAGACAAAGCATTCAGTGCATCCCACCCCATTTCATTGAAGCATCCGCCTATACCTGTAATCTGTTGCAAACGTTTAGAAGTATCAAGAACAATCTTGTTTTCCGCATCGTTCCGTGCAGTTTTCACTTTCTGCTGAACCCACGGAGCTGACTGAGTAGTAGAATACCACTCTATTTTCTGTGCGGAAACATTTCCGCACAGAAATAGCAATACGATCAAATTAATAAACCGCATAGGCTATCTTATTTTCTCTGTTGCACCATCTGGATGCTTCCGTCTTCATTGTAGAAAAGTTTGTCTGCACAAATAGAACGGAGCCAGTCATGCTGTGATAAAGCGCTGTTATGATAGAAAGCAAACCATTGACCTTTGAATTCAACAATCGAACCATGATTGGTATAGCTATCAGTGGGTTCCATATAGATACCCATGTGCTTCCACGGACCAAGCGGGTTGTCACTAATGGCGTAACGCATACGGTTGTCACCTGCTACTCCGTCATTCCAGTTATCATCATGATTATCGGAGTAAGAGAGGTAATATTTACCATTATATTTATGTACCCAACTTGCTTCGTGAAAATCTTCCAATCCTTCCATCTTCTGCATCGGACCGTCAAGTTCCATCATATTGTCTTTCAACTTACCACCTTTGCAAGTGCCACCGCCACCATGATAGATATAAGCCTGACCATCATCATCTACAAATACACAAGGGTCGATCATCGGATCCATTCCTTCAATATAGCCTTGCACTGTAAAGTTGGCAGCAGGTTCCTTACTGGTAGCCACACCGATTTTCCAGCTATCATTCCAGTCTGTTTCACTGGGATGCGGGAAGTAGAAATAATACGTTCCATCCTTGTATGCACAGTCAGGTGCCCACATGAATCCGCCTTCTTTACGTCCCCAAGGCACTTGAGATGAATTCAGTATCTCACCATGATCTTTCCAATTCACCATGTCATCGGTAGAAAACACATGATAGCGGTCCATCAAGTCACAACCACGAGGAGGCGCAATATCATGAGAAGCATACACATACAAACGTCCATCCTCCCATACGTGAGCTGAAGGATCGGCTGTGTACATGTGCGTAATAAAAGGATTAGGTGCCATACTGTCGATAGTCACCTCTTCTTGGGTAGAATTGCTCTTTGAAGAATGGCAAGATGCCATCATTCCGGCAAAACAAAATACCAGTACAGGATAAAAATACTTTTTCATAAACTAATGTGTTTTAATATTGACAATAAATTGTATTCATTCTATCTTCTGATTGATAGCCACTTCCTTCTGCAAACGAATATCAGCAGAAGAAGCGCCTACCATGATAGTGTAGTTGCCTGAAGGATATACAAACTTGGCTTGGCCCTCATCCCAGTAACGAAGCAGGTCTTTCCGTAGCTTGATTTGTACCTTCCGGTTCTCGCCACTCTTCAAAGTGATACGTTCAAATCCCTTCAGTTCCTTTATCGGCATCACTTCATCGCGACCGGGCAGCTTCACATAAGCTTGTGCAACTTCATCGCCGGCCCGCTTACCTGTATTCTTCAGTCGGAAAGACAATGTGATTTCTTTCTCGCCATCACTAACCTGAAGATCGGAATACTTGAAGGAAGTATAACTTAAACCATAACCAAAAGGATACAATACATCCCCTTTAAAGTATTTGTATGTACGTCCTTTCGTTATATCATAATCATCAAATGCAGGAAGTTCGTCCAGACTCTTGTAATAAGTCAATGGTAAACGCCCGCCCGGATTATAGTCACCAAACAGAACTTCGGCAACGGCAGTACCGCCTTGTTCACCCGGATACCAGGCATTGACAATAGCAGGGATATGCTCGTTCATCCAGTTCACAGCCAAAGAGCTTCCGGCAACCAATACTACTACGATATTGGGATTCACTTTATAAATTTCCTGTAAGAATTCACGTTGGTCAGCGGGTAATTGAATATCATAACGGTCCTGTCCTTCACGTTCTATGGACTTATTGATTCCTAGTACGGCAACCACCGTTTCACATTCACGTACAGCTTTACCGGCTTCGCCATACAAGTCAAGACGGGTCTTTTTCTCTACTTGCGGCACTCTCCATTGTAATTTGGCAATGGCGTAATCGCGGTTATCATAATACTCGGCTTTCAATTGGTAATCCTTTCCAGCTTCCATATACATAGATACGGAATCTATTCTGACCGCATGACCATTCCACGAATCAATCACCAGTTTGTCATCAATGCTCAGGCGACAACCATCGTCCGAAGTGAAATTGAAAGTATATTCCCCGGATACTGTAGGACGGAGTTTTCCGGTCCAACGGATAGACAGGGGAGATTTGGGCAAGAACGGATCGGGAGCCTGATTAGCCGGTTCAAAATTAATCCAGCTTTCTTTTCTGACTTTAGGGGTACCCTGCAAACGGGTATTTTCATAATACTCGGCTTGCAAACCTTCCGGAAAGTTAGCACCTTGAATCAATTCCATTCCATCAGCTGCCGATTTCCAGGGAGCATAAACCACTTTCACATCCTTGCCTACCCGAGCCTTGATACCTTCGACAATAGAGACGGGTGCCATCACCGGCGAACCACTGTAATCGCCAAATTCACAACTACCGGCATTGATGCCTACCACTGCTATAGATTTTATCTTTTTCTCATTGAGCGGCAACATGTTCTTTTGATTCTTCAACAGAACAATGCATTGGCGAGCCGCATCCAATGAAACTTGTTGGTGTTCTTTGGAACCAATTACCGACGGAGATATGCGAGTATAAGGGTTTTGCTCACCACTATCAAACAATCCTAACTTCATGCGTGCCGTTAATACCCGGTAAGCTGCCGAATCAATATCAGCATCGGTCACCATACTCTGGCGATAGGCATTCTGCAAAGGAAGATCATAGACATCATCACCGCACTCCAAATCCAGACCGGCTTTAATGGATAAAGTAGCTGCCGCCTCTTTTGTCTTGACATATTTATGAGCGTTTACCAGCAAAGAAGGGCCACCGCAATCGGATACCACATAGCCATCGAATCCCCAATCTTGGCGCAACACTTTAGTCAATAGCCAGGGATTGAGCGTACAAGGAACATCATTAATTGCATTATAAGCAGACATGATAGAAGCCGCTTTACCATCTTTTACACAAGCTTCGAATGCCGGAAGATAGTATTCACGCAGTTGCTTCTCCGAAATCTGCGGATTACAAACAAAGCGGTTATGCTCTTCATTGTTAGCTGCAAAATGTTTGGGAGTGGAGACTATCTTCAGATAACGGGCATCGTCTCCTTGCAATCCTTTTACAAAGGCAGTTCCCATAACGCCACTTAGGTACGGGTCTTCACCGTAAGTCTCAGGCGTACGTCCCCAGCGCGGATCACGTGCCATATTGACGGTGGGCGACCAGAAAGTCAGCAAATCACTGAACTGGCTCTTTTGCTCCCTGCCTTGGTCCAACTCATTCCAACGGGCACGAGCCTCATCGGAAATAACCGTAGCAATACGTTGCAACAAGGTAGGATTCCAGGTAGCTGCAAAACCGATGGCCTGCGGGAAAACAGTGAAGCGTCCCGGACGGACTACCCCATGCAAGGCTTCGTTTCCATGATAGTACTTCGGGATATCCAAACGAGATATTCCCGGAGAAGTAGCACGCAATAAACTGATTTTCTCTTCGACCGTCAAACGTGATAATAAGTCCATTACACGTTCGTGAGTCGTTGCTTTTTCATTTTTGTATAGCTCCTGAGCCTGTGCCGGATGGGCACAAGTCACCAGGGCCAGTACTCCTGACAATACAATCTTCTTAAATGTTTTCATGGTTAAATTTAACTATTACCTATACCTAAAAATTATTTTCCAGCTGAGGGGGGAACTACATCCACCGAGCTACCCCAAGCTTTATTCGCTTTACTACCCATCACCAAAACTAATTTACCTCCGTCCTTTATATCGTCGTGGCTGAACCAAGGCTTATTCCACTCCTTGCCATTCAACGTTGCGGACTGTATATATTTGTTTTCATCGGATGCGCCTTGTGCCTCGATCTCGAAGACTTTTCCGTTACTAAGAGTTACCTTGGCGTTTGTAAACAGCGGACTGCCTATGTTGTAAGCAGGGAATCCCGGAGTTACCGGATAGAATCCCAATGAAGAGAAGACAACAAATGCTGACATACCACCACCGTCTTCATCACCCGGCACACCCATCAAGTCGTTGCGGAACCAAGTCTTCAATAACTGGCGGATACGTTTCTGTGTTTTCCATGGCTGACCGGCATAATTATATAAATAAGGAATATGCAAGCTGGGTTCATTGGCCATTGAGAACTGACCCACATTACCAGTATGGTCGGGTATTTGAGCATAGAATTCATACTTGCCACGTCCTAACGGTTCACGGAAAGTCTGGTCCAAATTAGCGATGAACTTTTCATTGCCTCCCATCAGATCAATCAAATCGGCTACATTGTGAGGAACATCCCAACGATATACCCAGCCGTTGTTTTCACCATAATATTCACGGGCACCCATGCCACCGGAGAAGCGGTAATCGAACGGTTCTATCCACTTGCCGTTCTTATCTTTCGGGTGGAAGAAACCAGTCTCGGCATTATATACATTGCGATAATTGCGAGCGCATTCCAGATAGTGGGCGGCATCTTCTTTCTTACCCAAAGCATCGGCAATACGGGACAGACACCACTGGTCGTAAGAAGTTCCCAGCGTAACAGCAATCGGCTGACGTTTCTCAAATGAATTTACATTCGGGTCGGTTTCTTTTTCACCTGCTTGAAGCGCCGGAATATATCCGTTCTTCTTATAAAAATCGTCTATCCAACCGGCAGCAGCACCCGACCACGGAGCCAGTGTCTTTTCTTCTATTCCTTTGCGGCAAGCTTCGTAAGCTTTCGCCAAGTCGAACTTCAAACCTTTTGCAGCAGCATCGGCTACTGTGGCTACGGCATGATTGGAGTTCATACGACGAGAATCTCCTGTAATCTCAGGGAAAGTAGGCATCCACATATCGCCCATTTGTTCCGCCATGCGAAGGTAGGAATCGATCACATTCTTTTCTGTTCCTTCATCGATCAAGAGACGCAAAGGATGGGCAGCACGGTAGGTATCCCAAATCCAGTCGTCGGTAAAGAAAGGTTCGCCCTCGTCTTCATGCACTTTACCATCGAACGCACTGAAGTAACGGCCGTCTTCGCTGATACATACCGGACGTTCGAAGACACGATAAAGCGAAGTATATAATATCTGCTTGTCATCTTCGGAACCACCTTCTACGGTAATGTCACTTAAAGCATCATTCCATATCTGACGTCCTTTGTCGGCAAGAGCCTGTAGATTGTAGTCAGGAAGTTCCCGCTGCATATTCTTCTTAGCCTGTTCCTCGCTGATGAAAGAGATACCATAACGGAGATTTACCGTCTTAGTACCGTCAGCAAAACGAAGTACGGCACAGGCATTATGTCCTTCAGCTTCTTTACGGTTAGTATCAATCTTACCGTCAGCCAGAATACCTGCTTCCTGTGGAACGACATCCGACTCCATATATAAATAGACGCGTGTGTTGTTTTCCAGTTGTTGATAGCCGCTGACAAATCCATTACCGGCCTTAATGGCTCCGTTTCGGGAGTTGAGAATCATGTACACCGGTTTGCCGTCCTGCTCATAGTCTATCTGATAAAGAGCGGACTGGTGGGAAGGAGCATACTTCACCTGAATCTGATCGTCATCCAGATAAGTTTCATAATAATAAGGTTTCAGAACTTCCGCATCGTAACTATAGTTTATTACCGGAGTAAACTCTGTTCCTTGATAAGGGCTCAAGTTGAAAGCTGAACTTCCACGATGGCTGGTTACAATCAAAGGAAGTCCCTTTAATTGGTCGGTAGTGAAATCCCCTCGTTCGGGATAAACACGAAGCATGCTGTTAGGCAGATGAATCGTTGGAAAAGTAGGTACCAACAAATGACTGATATTTCCCATATAGGGATTTACATAGTCAACCGGAGTTTCCAGTTGTGCTTTACTTTGTACCGCGTTACATGCACCCAACATGGTGGCTAAAGCTGCGGATGCCAATAGATGTGCTAATTTCATAATATACTATTTTGATTATTTCCTGAAGCAAAAATAGGATTATAGGGTTTATGTTTCACTTAAAATCGAATTAATAGCAGATTAAATATGCGAATTAATAGTGAATTACATCTTTTTTAACATCATTGTTTGCACATCAGGTATTTCGAGTCTGTATCTCTTATATTCAAACAGAACTGCCGGACATCAAATATGGAAACAATGAAACACTTATCCTTATCCTGCCAAAGCCGTAACCTTATCACCTCGACCCCGTAATGAAAGACTGCACAAGATGCCATCTTGTGTTGCATGAGATGCCATCTTGTGCAACATAAGATGCCATCTTGTGCAGCATCACAACTAGCCTTGAAGTAAAGAGGAAGTAATGAAGCAGACAACAAGGAGTAATATAGCTTTGCTTCTACATTACTTAGTCTGTTTCACTACCTGTATTGTGCCATCAGGATTGTAATACAGTTTATCTACACAGATAGAACGGAGGTTTCCACGTCCTGAAATAGAACAGTTATGATAGAGAGCATACCACTCCCCTTTATACTCAACAATAGAGCCGTGACTGGTATCACATCCCGTAGGTTCCAGATAAACGCCCTGATACTTCCACGGTCCCATAGGCGAATCACTGGTGGCATAGTTCAAACGATTAGCTCCTTTATTGTTCTCGGAATGGTTATCGGCATAAGAAAGGTAATAGATACCGTTTCTTTTATGCACCCAGGCAGCTTCATGGAAATCTTTCAAACCTTCCATTGTTTTCAACGGTTCGGCTATCTCCATCATATTATCTTTCAGTTTGGCAGCTACGCAACGACCGCCGCCACCATAGTAAAAGTAAGCCTGACCGTCATCATCTACAAAGACACACGGATCAATCATGGCAAACGCATCGCCCAAGTCTTCGATATAACCCTGTACTTTAAAATCCTTGGCTGGATATTTGCTGGTAGCGACACCTACTTTCCAGGTTTTATTCCAGTCGTCACCACTTGGATGGGGGAAGTAGAAATAATAGATGCCGTTTTTATAGGCACAGTCGGGCGCCCACATAAAACCACCGTCCTTGCGTCCCCAAGGTACTTGTGAGGAGTTCAATATTTCTCCATGATCTTTCCAGTGTACCATATCGTCTGTAGAGAACACATGATAGCGGTCCATCAAGTCACATCCACGTGGCGGGTCTATATCATGGGATGGGTACACATACAATCGTCCGTCTTCCCACACATGTCCCGAAGGATCGGCAGTATACATGTGTGTGATAAAAGGATTCGGACCTAAAGTCGTTGTTTCAATTTGTTTTTGGCTGCTACACCCCATCAATGTGAATGATAAGGCAGCCAAGGTAGTTAGAACATTTTTCATACGTAAATTATAGTTTTGTATTTAGACGGAGCGTAATAGCCAGCTATCGTGCCGGCCAAGCATTCTTCAAAGGCACTTCACCGCGAAGCATCTTGCGTGCTTGTCCGGTGAGCCAAAGGTAATGATCGGTAGGCAGATCATCCTCGATTCCTTGGAAGACAATATTCAGTTCACTTGCCTTCTTACACCAGCCTCCACCAAGTGTGCTTTCGTCCACGGCAGTTGCACCACGGCCATAACCGCCGGTCTTTTGGTTATACCACACATAGTAATCCTTTTCAGGAACATTACTCGGAACATCTTTCTTGTTCAGGCATTTGTAGATAGCAGTACCTTCATCTATTTCATCGAACATTGCGACGTAAATCATCTCTGCTCCCAGCTTGATTCCACCATAAATCTGTTCCCAGAAGAACTTTCCGCCCAAACGAGCCACCACCCCATTATTCGGGTGCATATTCAAGTCAGCGCCACCAGGGAAACAGTGAGGAGCATAGTGTACCCCATTCTCCTTACACCATTTAATGTCCGCATCAATCTTTGGTTTACGATCATTGTTATAGTCGGCTATCGAACCATATCGGCCTACAAACCAAGGGAAGATAATGTTAGCACTCTTAACTACCTCTGTGTATTTGGCACGTGGCCATTTGGTGGAGTTATGTGTACGCCAATCGTCGTTCACACCCAACATAATACTCCATCCCTGAGCTTTCAACGCTGTTATCAGGCTGGCAATGTTGTCTGCATTGAAAGGCTTCTCATCGAAACCCACTCCCCAAAGGGCAAGCAACGGTTTACCTTCTTCATAAAGGTAGAACTTCTGCTGGTTGCGATCTTTCAGATTATACAAATCCATAATTGCCTGTGCATCTGCCAGCAACGCGCTTTCATCACGGTTATTCTCCATATATCCACCCAAGTCGTACATCACACTGATAGCACGTTGGTACTGGTTACTTCCTTTCATCGCATGTTTCAACACCATGTCAAAGTGATCTTTACCATCAGGATTATTGATTACCTCGCCCACAAAACGTTGCATAAAGACACCATCGACGCCATATTGCTGCATCCACTTGAAGTGAAGCAATACACTTGATTCATCATATGCGCTATACACTTGTGCCGCCTCTCCGTTGGGTAAAGTGAACTTGGCGGAACGACCGGCAGGACCATCAACACCCGGCGTATATTTCTTGGTATATTCAGACATATCGGGCCACATATCAATGGAGTTCTGTAAAACGCCCGGTTTGAACACTTCACTTTCACGGTAGTGATACCAGGCTGTATTTTCTGCATTGCTATGACTGCATCCATCACCCGGTGCTCCGAACCATCCCTAATAACCCGCCATTACCAATCCACGGTAGGTATCAAACGGCTTGCCGTCTTCATGGAGGGTAAACTCAGGCTTATTATAAACATCCTCAGGAGTCGGTTTGTCCGGTTTATCGGGCTCTATAGCTGGAGGAATAACGTCATCGTCGCCACTACCACAAGAAACTGTACATGCGAAAAGAGCACACAACAGTAAGTTATATATATTCTTTTGTTTCATTTCTCTATTTTATTGGTTAAGAAAAAGGCCGGAAGAATAAACATTAGTCTCCCCTTCCGGCACATTAATTACAATCTTGTTACCTTCAATAAAGCTATTCGTTAGGAACTTCTATCTTTACTATTTCTGTATAATTGAACTTTTCAAATTTATCTTTCACCTTGGCCCCCATACGAACGAAGTAGGTATATCCTGGTTTCACAGGCAAATCAACCGTAGTAAATGTTATACTTTTACCATCTTCCGCCTTATCAATCTTGTCCCAATTCTTCATGACATTAATCTTAAATGTACTCGAATTATAATAACTAATACAATTAGAAGCGCCACAGAAGCTGTTGAGACTGAGGAACGGACGAACCTCCATAATCTGAGGAAGTCCTTCTTTCACCGGAGCGTCCAAACGGCAAGACATGGTGAGTGTAGTACCCACAAGTTTTGTTTGAAAATCAAACAACTTTAGATAAGGAGTTACCTCAAAATTCTGGGTAGCTTTTTTGCCAATACCTACACGGATAGTATCCGCCGGCCACCAAGACCCTTCCGGCACCATATCGTATGTACCGGAAAAAAGTTTGGTATTGTTGAACGTACCATCTTCCTTAATAACAAGATCCTGACTACCGGGATTAACTTTATAACTCATTTCCCATATACGGATGTGACAATCTCCACGGTCGGAAACAATACCTTCGCCAGTAGTAGAGTCTATCACCTTTCCATAGAAATGGCAATCGGGAGCATCGAAATTATCCACTTCCATGCATGATGCCATCAGCAATGCCGAAGTACCAAATAATAAACTATATATAAACTTTTTCATATCAATACTTTTATTAGACAATGTTCCATTAATAACCATCATTACGAATCAATAACGGGTTCTTATTGATTTCACCACCCGGAATCTGTTCATAATAATGACGTTTGTCAAAGGTTACTTTACGACCTTCACGTTCTACTTCGTTCAAGAATATCCATTTGTTTTCATCGAGAACCAGATATGGAAGTAATGTGTGAGTATATACACCATTCTGGAACATAATGTCAGCCACTCTCCAACGTCGAATATCGAACAAGCGATGATTTTCGAAACAAAGTTCACGAGCACGTTCGTCACGGATGTATTGTAGATTCTCATCGATTGCGAAACCATAGATTTCGGAACCTACATCTACCGGATTGGCAACCATCTTATGCTGGCTGGCACCCGCACGGTCACGGATTTCATTAATATATTCGAAAGCTTCTGCTTTCAAATCTTCATTACCAGTAATCAGACCCAATTCATAAGCAGCTTCTGCCCAGTTCAACAGAATTTCACCATAACGGAATACTTTCCAAGGCTGATAGTTAGTGAAGAACACGCGGGCATTGCTTCCCTCTGCCTGCACGTACTTACGGATGCTAGCTCCCATACGAGAATAACCTTCATCACCAGTACCTTCGGCTAGACCATGCAAGCCACTAACTTTTACTTTCACACCATTAATTTCCTTGTACTCACCTGGTTGAGATGCCCTTACACGATATTGATTGGTATAATCGTTGACACTTCCCTGCGTCTCAGCAGTACCGTCGGCAGCAGTACCCGGATAGCTTTTGTATACACCACCCTGAAAGTCTAATACCGTACCAGACATAGATTCAGTCATTCCAGTAAAATAGAAATTAGCACGACATCTTGCCTCCATTTTATCTGTATTCCAAAGATCGGTCACGTTATTAAAGCGTATCGGCTTACCGGTTTCTGTATCAGTGATGGCTGGCATCTCATAAAGTCCCATAATTTCCCAAGCAGGTTGAAGCGCAGCACCAACGTCGCCAGAAAGTCCTTCACCTTTCGGCAATATCATACAGTCCCAACAGTGGAACAAGCTAGTATTGGTAGGAGTAGGTGGAGTAGGACCATACTGTTTAACCATGATATCTTCATCTGTATACGGACTCAAGAATACCTCCGTATAGGCTTTTTCCTTATCGCCACCAGTATGAAGTTTAAATCCGGCTTCTTGTAAGAATTTACACGCATCATAAGAGTACTGGAAAAATTCCTGTGCCTTGTCTGCAGGCATACCCATCAGCCCTGCCGAAACAGCCGGACCAGTAACAGCCGTGTACTGATTGTATTTGGCAATGGAACCTGCATACAACATAGCACGAGACATCAATGCTGCCGCTGCATAGCGGTTTGCACGTCCAACCTCCTTCTTAGAATCGGTAGCATTCTCCATAGCAAACTTCAAATCCTCATAAATGAACTTCCAACAGTCATACTCCGTATTACGCGGTTGTCGTAACTCCTCGACTGGTGCTTTAGGATCAAGCACCTTGTCCACAATGGGTATGCCGCCATAACGTTTCACAATTCCAAAATAGTAGAATGCACGCAAGAAACGGGCTTCACCCAAATACGCATTGTAATCTACTTCCTTATAAAAATTACGATAATTAGGTAGCTGCTCCAGCATGTTGTTGATATCACGGATGCGGTCATAAGGCCAATAGCCCCAACCATCGCCATAGGAAGTTCCGCGACCGGCTGCCTCAGCGGCACAAGATGCCGGACTACCTTTTTGAGCCTGCCATCTGTTACCACCATGCCATCCACTGGAATTAACTGTTGCATACCCTTTATCATCACCATTCTGACAATAATTAAAATCTTCTATAGGAAGATCCTGGTACACCAAAGCAAGATATTTCTTGATACCATTATCTGATTGAAACAGCACATTTTCATAGATAAGTCCTTTCGGTTCCAAATCCAAATCATAGCAGGAAGTTACCGTAAATCCCAATGCAGCTGCTGCAAATATATATTTCAATGTTTTCATATTCTATCTATTTATTTTTAGAATTTGATTGTTGCACCAATGTTAAGTGTACGGTTCACAGGGTAATTGTAGAACAAGACACTATCTTTATTAGGATCTTCGTTTACACCACCTCTGGCACCGGGACGTTCAGGATCAATGTTATCCAGACCTGTAAAAGTCAATAGATTGTAAGCATTGAAATAAACACGAAGATCCTTAATTCCTGATTTAGCCAACCAAGTTTTAGGCAGTGTATAACCAACTTCCAGAGTTTTCAAACGCAGATAAGAGGTATTCTTGATACCTGTCCCCGCATCGCTGAAACTATGTCCTGTGGCTGGGTAAAGACCTGACACCCATTGAGTATTCGGATTCCAGGGGTCATCACTAGGATTAACTGTGTGCCAGCGATCCAGGTAAATATCCAACACTGCACCACCATTAAATGGACCTACTTCTGTAAACACCTCTGTATAAGAATTGTACACGCCAGCTGCACCTTGCCAGTTCAGAGAAAGATCAATCCCTTTCCATTCAGCTCCCATCACAATACCATAGTTAAAGACTGGTAGATTATAAGTTGCCATAGGATGTTTATCATCATCATTGATTACACCGTCACCGTTCCAATCTTTATAGTAATAGTCACCCGGCAATGTTCCCTGACCATATCCGCCACCAGTAATATTATGATAACGTATTTGATCATAGCTAGTGAAACGTCCGCCTTCTTCGTAAGAGAACCAGATATCTTTATTACGTCCCGATACATCCCGACGACGCCATGCATCCATAGAGTTGCTAGCCTGACTGTCCTGGCGATAGTCCCAACGGTTCTTCGTGGCAGAAATCTGTCCACCTAACCAATAGTTCACTCCTGCCACTCTATTTCGATGGTTCAAACTAATTTCCCAACCGAAGGTTTGGTCACTATCCAGGTTTTCTTGCGGTAATGAAGCGCCTACTGTACTCGGAATAACAGTTGAAGCTGTAGCAAGCAAACCACTACGCTTACGTTTGAACACTTCAAATGTACCACTCAGTTTTTGATTCCAAAAATCAAAATCCAAGCCAAGGTTATAGGTTTCGGCAGTATACCATGTCAAATCAGGATTAGGAACAGCAGTTGCGGCAACACCAGCCATTAACGCATTATTGTAAAACCATCCGATTTTATCTTTCTCTATATTATAGGCTACCACAGTCTCAGGATAATGTCTGGCATCACCATCATCACCCATTTTTCCGTATGAACCACGAATTTTCAAATTAGTAAGAAAAGGTATCCATTCTTTCATAAAAGCTTCTTCACTCACACGCCAACCGGCAGACACGGACGGGAAGAATCCCCAACGCGCACCCTTTGGGAAGCTAGAAGAACCATCGTAACGGAAAGCCCAATCTACCATATACCGTCCTTTATAATCGTAGTTCACTCTACCCACCAGAGCTTGACGAGTTTTATCCCAGGCACTTCCCATCGAACCTATCTGATCCTTTTCCTCACCATAAATCAGATATTCGCCATCCAACTGCATGACACGTTGTGCATAGAAATTGTCCCAATTGTTATACTGCTCTTCAAACAGTACCATAGCGCCTATATTATGATCGCCAAACTTACGGGCATAGTTCAATGAAAGCTGCATCACTGTTCCATAACTAGGGTCAGTATTACGTCTTAAATTACTGTCGGCATTGCGTTCAAAGCTTTCCATCGTACCGTCTTCACGCATGTTATACAATTTGTAAGCACGCTTATAACTCGTATTATTGGTGGTATAATAGTCGTAGCTATAAAAGGCCTTTGCATTCAATCCCTTCACACCTGGAATATCATAGGTCAATGTCAAAGCGCCATTAAAATTGTAACGTTTCTCACGGCGATAACCAGTAAGATCACTGTTGATAGCAGCTACCGGGTTTTCGGGTTCTCCCATTTCACTGTCCCAAGCAGGATAGTTATGATCGCCGCCTACATAAGCCTCGGAAGTTGGTCTATATGTCCAAGCTTTCTTATATACAGACCATATATCAGTAAATGGCTGATTCTTTTCGTCCATATAACCACTAATCTGTACAGTAGCTTTCAAGCCCTTGGTTATTTTAGCATCAACGTTGCTACGGAAATTCCAACGATCGTAATTCAAAGAGCCACTTTTGTAGGAACCTTCTTGTTTCTGATAACCAAGATTAAAAAAGTAATTAACCTTCTCAGATCCACCATTCACGCTAACATTATAGAGTTGTTGCGGAACGTTATCATTGAACAATTCTTTTGTCCAATTCGTACTTTTCTTCTTTCCGGTACTATACTCCATCATGTCCTGCCAGGTATATTTAGCAGGAGTGCGGTTGGGGTAAGTATTGTCACCAAATGCATTATAGAATTTTTCGTTGATTAGTAACATATGGTCTGCCGCACTTGCCGTTTGCGGTATATAAAGGAACTGCTGCCAACCATAATTAGCAGAGAATGTAATGTCGAACTTACCATTTGAATCATCACCATGTTTGGTGGTGACCAAAATAACACCATTAGCAGCACGCACACCATAAATAGCAGCAGAAGCATCTTTCAATACAGATACATTATCAATTTCATTGGCATCCATACGAGAGAAGTAAGCTTTATCACGAGGAATTCCATCAACCACGATCAACGGTTCACCCATACCACGAATATCAATAGAGTTGTCAAACTCACCAGGCTGAGAACTCTTCTGCGAAATACGCACACCAGGCACTTTACCCGAGAGCATATTCACCACATTCTCATTCTTTGTAACGGCTATTTCTTTGTTGTTAATAGCAGAAACCGCACCCGTCAGTGTCGCTTTCTTCTGCGTACCATAACCAACAACGACAACCTCATCCAAAGTTTGATTGTCTTCCTTAAGTATGATTTTTAAGTTGGTTTTATCTGCCGTAACGACTGCGTCAAGATAACCGATAAAAGAGATTGTCAGCTTTTCTTTTGCATCGGCAGCTATTTCAAATTCACCATTGATATCAGTAATGACTCCTCGAGTGGTACCATTCACCCGAACATTGGCTCCAATAACAGTTTCACCCGTTTGATCAACTACAGTACCGCGAACTATACGATTCTGTGCTGAAACAGGTAAAGCCATCAGGAGGCATAAAAGTGCAGCCATCATCATCTTAAATGATGATGCAAAGTCACTTCTCCTTCTTTTATTATTTTGAATATACTGTTTCATAAATTAGATTTTCTGTTCTATAAAAATCTTGATTAGTTTGAGGATTCAGCAAGGAGGGCACTATAACTGTTCTCCTTGCCGATACTTTCTCCCAGATTATTTTCTAGCAGGCATCTTTGCACCTTCAGCAGCCGTACGGCGGTTGATAAAAAGCATACCCAATTTGTCATCACCATTAGCACAGAGATTCTTCACACCATAAGCGTATTCGAAGCCTGCTGCAAAAGCGATACGGACACCATAGCCCTCATAATCTTCCGGAGTAGTTAATACACCGGTCTTCTCATCCATCTTCCAACCAAAAGAAGCAACGGTTCTTAATCCATCCGGATGGAAATCGTAGTAGTTAGGATTGTTCACGTAGTCAGCCGGATTACCTGAACCCCATGTATCGTAGTCGAAGCCTTCACCAGCATTAAATGATTTGCCATCTTCATCAGTGTACTTACCATCGGTTGCCAGTGTTTCGGGAACATAGAGTGCAAAACCACGATAGTACCAGAACACTCCACGGGCACCACCCAAATACTTCTTTGCAAAATCACCCAGTACCAATTTACCACTTCCATCATTGTAAACTAATGCCCCCTCGTCAGTAGCAACATTATAGCTGGCATAAGATGTAAAGAAGTCATCACTATTGCCGTGACGGATAGGTATTTCAGTTTCATAAGCAGCAAACGTAGCCGGAACATCCAGTGTATTCGTACCCAGAGCAAAGAAACGACCATCGCGTCCGTAGAGTTCAGCTTCGAAACTACCTTTTACACCACAAAGTGCTGGGAAATCAATATCAGCCAACGGGTCAATTACTTTAATATACACTTTGGCACGTGTAACGTCATCCGCATCCTTAGCCAAAATCAAGATACCTTCTTCACCACCTGCTGTACCCGGACGCTTCACACACTTCCATGTACCATCAGCAGAAAGGTTGGCAGAAAGGTTGCTATAGTTAGTACGTACAGATTCATTCTGCTGGTCAGCCGGAGCCAATGTATAAAACAGTTTGTCAACACCAGGAACAGTAATCATCTCTTGGAACTTAACAGAACCCAAGAAAGCAGGAACATCACCTGTTCCATCGGGCAAAGTAGCCGTCCACGAGCCGTCTGCATTCGCAGCAGCACCATCAAGTCCTGTTAATTCAGGAGCAACAGAAAGATCCTCAGTAATAACTGTTACATCAGCACCTACGGATACATAGAAGTAGTTTGAACTTACCGTAGCACCGGGCACTGACAAGTGAACTGCCACGGTGTAGGTCTTACCCGGAGCAGCATCCCATACCTTCATCGTTGCCTGAATAAGATCGCCGTCAGCCTTCAAGTCTTTCAATTTAAAGAAACTAGTGTTGGCACGCGTCTGTACTTCGCGGGCATCAGCAATAGAAATCTTGGCTTTACTAAGAGCATCCGCACTAAGAGCAGGGGTTGCAAGGAAGCGTAGTGTTACACCGTCTTTATTGGCAGCCTGATCTATAGTAACAATGGGATTGGTTGACTCGGGACAGTAAACCAATGAATTGATGGCAGTAGCCATCGGTAAAGCATATTCTACGCCACCTATAGAAATAATAATCACGCCATCACCGACAGTAATATTAGAAGCTTCGCCACCACTGCTGAGTGCGCCAAGATCAATCTGTGTTCCACTGCTCAAAGTTATAATACGTTTTTCGGCATCCCACTTAGTAACCGTTGAACCTACTGTAATAGCCTTACTAAGTTGAGCCTTGATGTCGTCTATTGCTACTTCAATAACCGATACTCTAGTTTTCAGATCATCAATATCGTCATTATTACATGAAGTGAATGTTCCAGTCGAAAAGAACATCGCTCCGCATAGGAGCGCATTAACAAATTGTTTATTCATAATAATTAAATAAATGTGGGTTAATTAAATTTGATTATTTAAACTCTTACCTTAATTAAAAGAAATTCCTACTTAAAAACTGAATATTTCCTCCTCTATCCGGATAAAGGATACTTTAAATTTTGTTCTGCATTTTTCATACTAAATCATTAGTTTATATAAAATCATAGGGCAAATTTATTCTACTTTAGTTAAAATACCCCTTAAAATACACTTAATAGAATCTTGTTTTCACAAAAAAAGCAGGGCTCACCCTGCTTTTTAACTCTTACAATTAATGATTCACTTAATTCCTAATAAAACTCTATTTATAATCATCTGCCCACACCATTTTCATTAAAACTAGTGACTGAAAAAAAGTACTCAGAATCTCTATTAAAATAACGCGCCTCGTATTTATTATCATAAATTACTACTGAATGAATAAGTTTATCTTTCTGAACTCCCCAACGAAGTATATATCCATCAGAATTTTCCTGCTTATCCCAGGCAAAACGGAAGATTCGTTTATCATTTGCATCACGAGACACTTTCAAGCCACTCACCTTTGCAGGGAAACATCCATTTCCTTTGCCAAAAACGCGTAAATCAAACAAAGAGAAATTTCCATCCATATCCTTAGCATTAGTGATTTTGAGATAACGAACTTTCACTGGTGCATCCAATGTAAGCAACTCATGAGGAGCATCTTTTTTATTTCCTTGTTTATCGAATAAGCGGGTCCACTTTTCACCATCCGAAGAACCTTCAACCTGATACTGATAAATCACTGGTTCATGAGGAGCATGAACATTAAAGTTATGATCTGCAAAATTGACTTGTAAAGCATTCACTTGCATGGATTCACCTAAATCGATTTGCAACCATTCACCTCTATTACCCGTTTGTGCAGACCACCAGGTTTCTACTTGCTCATCGTTTGCCTTTTCCGGTTCAAAACCTTCCAAAAAAGAAGATGCAGATACTCTTTTCTTATAAGAAAGCAGGTTCCAACCCATATTGATATCTTCTTCTTCAAAATCAGCTTTCCGGTCAGGAATATAGAAAGGATAGTCGGCAAAGGTGGTATGAGCAGTCATAATACCTTTATCAGAGATGCTGACAGGAAAAAGTCCCAAACGACGTTCAAACATGTGTCGAACAGAAATAGTCATAGAGGCTACATGCCAAAAATTACCATATTTATCTTTAAAAGTATAACCATGACCGGCACCTCCAATAAATCCGCCCGGCTTAAAAGAAAACGGATTATCTTCTACATACTCGAAAGGACCAAGTGGACTGTCGCCTACATAATTACCATCTCCATAAATGCGGTATTGGGTACCCGGAGCTGCATACTGCAGGTAGTAACGCCCTTGATATTTAATAACACAAGGCCCTTCGTTCCAACCTTGACGTGGCTCTTCATTATTCTTCCCCGGAACTTCCCAACCATACTTGTCGCAATTATGTTTTATCAGTACTTTGGGTTCACCGATAGCACGGAAACCGTCTTTCGGGTCAACTTCCACCCCCATGATAGGATCGACATCCGAACACCCCCAATAGAAATAAACTTTGCCATCATCGTCTTTGTAGAAAGCAGGATCATGTTGAGGATAAGTAAATTTGGTATTCACCAATTCCCAAGTATCTTTTTCCGGATGTGCGTTTTTATAAATACGGGTATTCCCACTGGAAGCGGTAAAATAAAGAGTATCACCTATAGCCAATGTGGCAGGTGCATAATCTTCCATTGTAGGAATAGTACGACAAGGTATATATTCCCAATCGGCCAAATCAGCGGAACGCCAATAACCACCGGATTTAGAGGCGAACATATAATAGAAGCCTTTAAAATACTCCACTACCGGATCGGCAGCTTCACGTCGCGAAGGGCTATCCGGTTGAAAACGGTAGTTCAAATTAATAGGATTAGTGACAATCGGCTTTGTTGGAGTTTGTCCAAATGAGAATGCTGCAATGCAGCACATCAACAAACTACCAACCGATTTAGACAATATATTCTTCATCTTAAATTGATTTTCATCTTTTTACCTGTATAATGCATTCTCACAGCACAAGACTTATTATCCAACCCTAAACCATTTTGCTTGTCCACCAATACAATACGAAAATCACGTTCCAACAACATTCCGTCAAAGTATCCCTGGCGAGGATGAATTGTCAATTCCTTTTTGGCATCATTCCAAGTCATACGAATGGTAGAATATTTTCCCTGCTCGTAATTGTAATTATCTTTTTCGTCTTCGTATAACAAAAACTCAGCATCGGCACCGGGGTATATACGTATTTGCAGATCGTCCCAAGGTTTCTCCGCTGCATATTGTACAGTGGGGCCAAAGGGAAGAATGGAACCTGCCTTAACGTAAACTGGGATTTGATCTATAGGAGTATTACGAACCACTTCATTGCCTCCGGATAGTACATCACCCGTCCAGAAATCTATCCAACTATTAGTTGTTCCCGGAAGATATACTTTACGCTGTTTCTCCGTGGAGACTATGGGAGCAACCAAAAAGGATTTTCCAAATAGATATTCGTCTTTCATATCCGATACGTTCTTATCTTCCGGATAATCAGCAAACAGAGGACGCATCAGACTGCCTCCATTGGTAGTTATATCCCACGAGGTAGCATAAAGATAAGGCAACAAACGATAACGGAGATGAATCATTTGTTCCTGAGCATCGAAAGCCCAATACCCTTTACCTTTGAAGTTAAAAATCTCACGCGGAGTATTGGTTCCATGGGAACGCATCATACCAGTAAAAACAGCAAACTGCATCCAACGGACATACAACTCCTGATAAGCCGGGTCTTCTACCCCCTTGGGGAAATTATTCACTGAATAAAAGCCACCGATATCCGAGTTCCAATAAGGAATGCCGCACAAAGAGAGATTTAATGCACTGGAAATTTGGTCATGCAATACCTGCCAGTTACCAAACACGTCTCCTGACCAGCAGTGTGTAGCATAACGTTGCTGACCTGCATAAGCGGAACGGGTTAAAATAAAGACGCGTTTATCAGAGGTCATTTCTCGTTGTTGCTCATATACCCCTCCCACCGATACTAACGGGAAAGCATTGCGCAATTTACGAAAAGACCCCTGACCGGTCTGATAGTCGTAGTCCTCCTCCTTAATCGGATTGTGTTCAGGCTCGGTAGCATCCAACCACCATCCGTCCATACCGATACTAAACATCGTTTTATTCAAATGCTTCCAGAAGATATTTCTTGCAACCGGATTATATGCATTATACACTCTCACCCCATTATCTTGCGGAAAAGTTTCGTGTGCCATCAATAAGCCTTGTTGTTTAAAGTCGGCATACGGTTTGGTTGCCGGACCGAATGATGGCCAAACGGAGATAATGGCATGAGCATTCAGTCGATGTACCTGTTCCAACATATGCTTGGGATTGGGGAATTTAGGGCTGCGGAATTCTATGGCATTCCAGTTTTTATGGTCATCCCCCCAATATCGCCAGTCCTGAATAATTCCATCAAGCGGCACATTCAGGTCACGGTACTTCTCTACCACCCCCACTAATTCATCCTGGCTGGCATAACGTTCTTTCGATTGCCAATAACCGAATGTCCAAAGAGGAAACAAAGGAGCCTGACCGGTCAAATCTCGTAATTGCGCAACAACTTTATCGGCACTTCCTCCATAGACAAAGTAGTAATCAGACAAATCACCTACAGCCGAGTCGAAAGTCATGCCCGCTTCATTGTCTATGAAATCGGTCTGAGAATAATTGTCCCAATACAGTGCATACCCTTTTATAGAATGAATCAACGGGATACAAATTTCCATATTCTCGTGACGAAGCAACCGCTTCTGATTGCGTTGGTTCATCATTCCTCCCTGATGTTGTCCTAATCCATAGATAGCCTCATCGGTGTCCAACAAGAATGTCTGGCTTACGCGCCAAGTTTTATTACCTGCATCATCTGTAGGAGTAAACAAAGTAGAAAAAGGTTTCTCGGATACTAACAACCGCCCTTTATTATCAGTAAAACTTATCTGATTGCTTGACACATCGAAGGTCACCGTTATCAATGCGGTAGATAGAATTAGCTTTTCACCGTCTTTTTTATAATTGAGTTTCAGCTTTTCAGGTTCCTTCACAACAGCCAGTGACTGTTTCTCAGGCAGTTTCCCTTCCGGGTATTTCATTACTCGGACAATGGAAGAAGAGTAACAGGAGATTTCAACACAGTTATTCTCTGTTTGCACTTTTATCCCTTGTGCAGTACGCTGAATGGATTGCCCCCATAAGGGGACAATCCACATACATAAATAGAGTAATATTGATATCTTTTTCATATTTCAATCTTACTAATTCACAAAGTTATTGTTCTATATTTCGTAATAAATGTTACCGGTGATGCACTATCTTTATCAACTTCAAACGGTATCAACTTTTCTTCTCCGGGTGCCAACTCATAATGTACATTATCACCTTCCTTTTGTCCTCCAATGTACATACCGATCTTTCCGGTATCCATGATTGTACCATTATTCTTGACCGATATCCAAACAGTCTTCTTATTCGTCACCAGATTTTCTTCAACCTTTGAAACCGACAATGCAAAGTCTGCTGCAAATTCATGGGAATAATCCAACATACCGGACACTCCCGATTTCTTGTCTTTATATCCTACGCTGTCTTTAATACGATCATTCGCCCGATATTCAGGACTAACTCCCCCCACTAATATTTTAAATTCACCTTTTTCTACTACACGGTCCATTTGGTCGTTTAATAGAGAAATCTGATATGGAGTCAGTTCGAACTTTACCGTTTGCGATTGCCCCGGCTCAAGATGAATACGAGTGAAATCTTTCAATTCGGTAATACGGGTTTTCACAGAGGCGTACATATCTGTAACATAAAGCTGGGCTACTTCGTCACCGGCACGTTGTCCTACATTCTTCACAGTAGCCTGTACTGTGATATTCCCGTTTGCCTGCTCCTGGACTCTCAAGTCTGAGTATTCAAAAGAAGTATAGCTAAGCCCGAAACCGAAGCGGTAGAGAGGATAGTATTCCATATCGGCATATTCGTAACGGCGACCGGAAGTCTTGAAGTTATAATACAAAGGCAGCTGACCGACGTGGCGCGGGAAAGTCATCGGCAAACGTCCGGCAGGATTATAGTCACCAAAGAGAACATCCGCAGTAGCAGGACCACCTTCCTGACCAGGCAGCCAATTGACAAGAATACCTTTACATAACTCCGATGCTTTAGATAAATTGTAAGGACGACCGGATTGAAGTATCAATATCACCGGTTTACCGGCTGCGCAAACAGCTTCCAACAATTCTTGTTGCTTTCCGGGCAAGATCAAGGTAGCCAAGTCATGATTTTCACCACAAGTCTTTTCTACATCCCCGGTAGATTCGCTGGTAGAGCAATCCCCCAACACTATTACCACAACATCTGCCTGAGAAGCTGCTTTGACTGCTTTCGGTATGTTTGCTCCATTTGGTGTGGTAAAGTCGCATCCTTGCTCATACAGAACTTTGGTTTGTTTTCCAACTGCATTTTTAATACCGGTCAGTACCGATTTCAATTGTCCCGGTTGCAATTTGGGAGTATAGTCACCCGGTTGCAAGTCGTCTGCACCTGGTCCCAGTACGGCAATGGTGCGAAGACTCTTTGAAATAGGAAGAATATTATCTTTATTCTCCAACATAACAATGGACTGGCGGGCAGCCTCACGTGCCATTTCCTTATGAGTATCCGAGTTCCATCCCGGATATATTTTGTTCCAGTCCAACGGTTTACAAGGATTATTCTCGAACAGTTCGTTGCGGAACATGACACGAAGCATAGTACGGCAGACTTCATCAAGATTCTTCATATCAATACGACCGTCTTTGGCAGCGGCAATCACGTCTTTGTCATTATACGTATCTCCGCAATTGGTAGCAATGCCTGCTGCTAATGACTGATTGGCAGCTTCTATCTTATCCTTCGCCGTATAATGTTTGCGAGCAGTCAAATTACCGATAGCACCACAGTCGCTGACAATAAATCCATTGAACCCCCATTCCTGACGAAGGATCTGCTGCAACAGTTCTTTGCTCTTAGCTACCGGTACACCCATATAGTCGGAATATGCCATCATTAAGGATTGGCAGTCGTAGTTACGGATGACATGGCGGAACGGAACTAGATGTACTTCACGCATTTCCCGTTCGGACAAGCCGATATCATGCGAGTCGCGTCCACCCAAGGGAGCACCGTGACCGCCAAAGTGCTTCGGGGTAGTGAACAGACCTTTGGATTGATACCCCTTTATCCAAGCACCACCTATCTGTGAAACCAACACCGGGTCTTCGCCGAAGGTCTCTTCACAACGTCCCCAACGGGCATCCTGAGCTACATCCAATACGGGCGACCATGCCTGCTTGGTGTGTGCCGCTACGGTTTCATCGCCGATAGCCATTGCTATTTCTTCCGTCAACTGCTTATTGAAGGTAGCTCCCATAGACAAAGCCTGCGGGAAGATGGTAGCGCCGCTACCGTAAGAAAAGCCATGCACCGCTTCTACTTTTGAGATAGGGGGTACATAAAGATGCGGAATTCCGGGAATTCCCCAACCTTCACGAATCAACTCCATTTTGTCTTCGGGAGTCATGGCAGCGAGTAAATCCTCCACACGTTCTTCTACCGGAAGAGTAGGGTCCATGTACCGATGGCTGGTCATTTCTCCTTTACGGTCTTTTAAGTCTTTCTTGGCAAGAATGATTGTGGCTTCTTTCAAGCTGAAAGGCTTGGTCAGCTTGCCTGCTTTCAAAGCGAGCTTGACATGAGCACCATATTTAGGAGTCAATTTCAATTTCATCTCCTTATTAGTACCCTCCACTGTATAATTGACGGGGTTACCCAAGTTCATCGGGTCATAAGTGACGAAAATGTCCAGTGCAGCTTTCAACTCCTCTTTTGAAACTCCCTGCAATTGCAAGATAATTTCCGCAACATCACCGGGCTGCTGGATGGTACACATCATCCACTGCTCCGACTTCAAGATCTGGGGAGAAAGCGTCCACATCGTTTTAATGTCTTTGTCAAAAGCCAATGAAGCTTCTTTAGCATTAGCAGAAGCTGACACAGACAAGACATCACTTTGTTGCTGCGCCATTGATAAGGAAGAAGATAACAGGCCTGTAAGCAACAGGCATTTTAATTTTAGTTTCATATTATATAGGTAAAATTATACATGATTTACATGAAAAAGTTTCGGATTGGAATTCACTATATTTCTTTTATATTTACACTAAAACAGAGGTAACCTTAGTCGTTATCTTAGGTAGCCTCTGTCGTTAGGTTAGGCTACCTAAGTCGTTAGGTGAGGCTATCTCAGTCGTTAGGTGAGACCCTCTCAAGAGAATCTCCTGATATACAATATATTACAAAGACACATTTTCAGTTTTAGCAATTAATATATTCATGAAAAATCAGGACTGTTACAATATTCTGTTTAGCTCATGTCTGAAAGCATATCCCCCCCTCGGTCCCCTAAAGGAGAAGGGGGGCATTTCTTTTATGGTAACACACATTTCAGCACACCTTCCGCTCCTTTCAAAGGAGTGGCTATAGTTGCCACCGGTGCTGCGCCGCCCACATAGATACGGATATCTCCGGGAAGCATCACCAGATTTCCATTCTCATCGACACAAGACAAGTCGTTAGCCGTCAGCAGGAAAGAGAGCTTCTTCGACTCACCGGCTTTGAGATGCACCCGTTGAAATCCTTTCAAGGCAGTCAGAGGTACAAGTACTTTCTGACCGGGATGGGAGACATAGAGTTGGGCAACTTCCTCACCCGCCATTTTACCTTTATTTTTCACTGTAACTTCCACCTTTATTTCTTTATCTGCCGTATTACAGCTCTTAGGCATTTGCAGCGACGAATAATTAAAGTCAGTATAACTCAATCCATAGCCGAAGGGATAAAGTGCTTTTCCTTGAAAGTAGCGATAGGTACGCCCAGTCATGTCATACGAGTTGAAATCAGGCAAATCACTATCTTGTGCATAGAAAGTAACAGGCAGTTTGCCCGAAGGATTATAATCACCAAACAGCACATCGGCAATGGCTTCTCCACCATATTGTCCGCCATACCAAGCATTCAGAATAGCCGGAACGTGACTCGCTTCCCAAGGAATAGCCAGTGCACTGCCTGTCATCATGACAAATACGGTCGGTAATTTCGCTGCTGTCAAAGCTTTCATCATCTCTGTTTGAACGGCTGGCAAAGCAATCGTTGTACGGTCACCACCACTAAATCCATCTTTACTGACCGGCATTTCCTCACCTTCAAGCTGTGGGCTGATTCCTCCGATGAAGATAACCATATCCGCTCCTTTAGCTTGTGCTACCCACTGTTGAAGCATATCCACCGTTGCAGTGTCTACATGATCGGGACCTTCTACGAATATAACTTCTGCCTTATCACCTACCCGTTCACGAATAGCTTGCAGAGGTGTCAACATGTGTGTGGGGAATCCGTTATAATTGCCCAATAATGCATCTTTATTATCTGCATTAGGTCCCATTACTACAATCTTCTTCAGCTTGTCCTTGTTTAAGGGCAGCAGTTTCTTCTCATTCTTAAGCAGCACAATTGACTCCTGTGCCATGCGTTTCGCCAGTTCCTGATGCTGTGCACATTCCAGTACGGAAACCGGAATGTTTGAATAAGGAACTTTTTCGAGCGGGTCGAACAATCCCAAGCGGAAACGGATCGTGAACAGACGCTTCAAGGAAACATCTACTTGCTTCTCCGTAATAATGCCGTCATTTACCGCTTTTATCAAAGCCATATAAGCTTCTTGCCCACAATCGAGGTCTGTTCCGTGGAACACGGCATCAGCAGCAGCCGACGCAGCATCGGGATGAGTTTTATGATGGCGGTAAAAGTCGTCGATAGCTCCGCAATCGGAAGTCACGTATCCTTTGAACTGCCACTTATCCCGCAAAATGGATTGCATCAGCAGATCGTTTCCGCAACAAGGTTGTCCTTGAAAGGCATTATAGGCACACATTACACCGGAAACTTTCGCATCCACCACCAAGTCACGAAATGCCGGCAGATATGTATCCCACAAATCATATGTAGTTACGTCTGTATTAAAAGTATGGCGTGAACTTTCCGGTCCGCTATGGACTGCATAATGCTTGGCGCAGGCAGATGCTTTCAGATAGCGTGGATCATCTCCTTGCAGACCCAGTACGAATGCCTTACCCATCTTGCCGGTTAAGAAAGGATCTTCACCATAAGTTTCTTGTCCTCTACCCCAACGAGGGTCGCGGAAAATATTGATATTGGGAGTCCAGTATGTCAAAGCATGATACTGGCTATAATCTTTTTTGCGTTGTGTGTCGTTGTAAATAGCTCTGCCTTCATCGGCAATAGAAGAAGCAACTTGTTTTAGCAGTGCATCGTTCCACGAAGCTGCCATCCCGATAGCTTGCGGAAATACTGTTACCTTATAATTAGAACGTCCCACTCCATGTAAACATTCATTCCACCAATTATAAGCCGGAATACCCAGCCGTTCAATCGACGGTGTATTATTCAGCATTTGTTTTACCTTCTCCTCTAATGTCAGACGAGATACCAGATCATCTACCCGTTGGTCTATCGGAAGCTCCGGGTTTCTAAAAGGATATTGCCCCTGTGCCATTGCATTGCATGTTACAAACAGAGTAGCTATCCAAAAGTGCTTTATCCAATTCATACTATCAGACTTTTTTTTAGTTTGTAGTGCAAAGTAAATGCCATGTGGTTAATAAAACCTTTAATCAAAAATTAATAGGCGCTTAAAATTCGCTTAATCGCAATATTTGTGCTACTTTTTCTATTCCTTCTCATTAGAAAATACTATTTTTGTCGACACTTTAAGACTTAAATGACATACATAATGAAAAAAACATCTTTCTTATTTTTCCTCCTATTTATATGTCAACATATATCAGCCCAGTATCCCGAATACGGCTTGCATATTAAATCATATCCCCTTCAAGCATCCGAATTTACCAGTATGGCGCTTGAAGATGGAAAACCTATTGCCACTTTAGGAGATAAGATTGTTTTGAAGTTTAATATATGGGTAAGGAATGATAATGTGTTTGGTACTGTATTCCGCATTATCACAAACACCGATAAGAATATTGACCTCATGTTCAGTGTTGGCGAAAACGACAAACGATTCCCCATATTAGTAACAGGAGACGCTGTCAATCCCATTGCCAAAGAAGTCAGGCGTGAAACCTGGCTGCCCATCCAGCTGACGTTGCAACCCAAAGACGGACAAATCACTCTCGAATATGACAGTGTAGAAGTTAAAACGAACTACAAAGACTTGATTGGTGTGCAAAGCCTGCGCATAGCTTTCGGATATTGCCCTTTTGACAAGTTTACATTGGGCGATGTAGCTTCTATCAATTTAAAAGACATCAGCCTGAACCGGAATGATAAGGATATCAGATTCTGGAAAATGGCTCGTCATAACAACAATATCTGCTACGACGAAATTTCTCAAGCCCCGGCTACCTGCAAGAATGCCCGCTGGATTATTGACCAGTATATATCCTGGAAACCTATCTATTATAAAGAATTCAAGTCTTCTCCTTCTGTAGCATTCGATCCGACTATCGGAACCTTCTATATGGCTACAGATAAGAACAAGCTATATGTCTTCCACAGTGACGAATATATAACCGATACTATTACAGTAAAAGGCGGAGAGTTTGTTGCCAATTACCCCAACCAATTAAT
This sequence comes from uncultured Bacteroides sp., assembly GCA_900555635.1. Taxonomy (GTDB): domain Bacteria; phylum Bacteroidota; class Bacteroidia; order Bacteroidales; family Bacteroidaceae; genus Bacteroides. The sequence goes on along the minus strand of USLU01000014.1, from coordinate 25,563 downwards.
ATACATCCCTGAACGGCAACAGTTGCTTTCCTATAATCTGAATGAGAATATTTACTCTGCATTCAATCCTTCCACCCAAGCGTGGGAAGGTAATCAAGCTGCCTCCAAAGACCATGATTACTGGAACAATACAATCGCATACAATCCTTCCAATGAATCATTAGTCAGCTTCGGAGGTTATGGACATTACCATTACAACAACGAGTTGTTAATCAGCTTTCCGTGGAGTGAGAACAAGCCACAAAAAAAAAATCAACCTGACCGATATCCATCCCCGCTATACAATGGCAAGTGTCATTGTAGGCAATACTCTTTATATATTCGGAGGAAGAGGCTGTCCGTCCGGAAGGCAGGAATTATCTCCGCGCAATTACTATGATTTATATGCCGTTAATCTGCTGACCCAGCAGGTGAGCAAACTTTGGGAATACACTACAACACCGGAAAACGGAGACTTCCAACCGGGTGAGAACATGGTCTATGATGCCGAGAAGAAATGTTTCTATTTTTTCTGTTCGCAACAAGGAGGGATGTTGATGAAAGCCGGATTGGACAAGCCAGGGTTTGAACCGATGTCACTGCCTATCAATTTAAGAATGGAATCACAGTATATTTATAGTAATCTGTTCTTCTCCCCACAACAAAAAAAGCTGTATGCTGTAGTACATCAGGCAGAAGTGAGCGGTGAAGCAACCCTTAATATCTACGAAATCAATTATCCTCCCATCTCCGTGCAAACTTTCAAGCAGAATCTTAATGAGATGGAAGAGAAGCATAACGGCGGATACACATTGTGGGTTATTGCAGGTGGCGTACTTCTGCTTATTGGTGCCGGTACATTCTTCTTCCTACAAAAGAAGCAAAGACAAAGAAGAATAACACTTGCACAGGAAAAACCGGAAAGTACATCCCAAGAATCCGCCGGCAACACAGCGAAAATGCCAGAGATAAATGATATTCCTATTTCATTGACCACACCGGAATTCCACAATTATGATTTATCGAAGAGTTGCGTATGCTTCTTTGGCGGTTTCAAGGTGATAGATAAAGAAGGAGCGGACATCACTTACTTGTTTACTCCTACGCTGAAGGCTTTGCTCATTCTGCTTATTCTTTATACAGGCAAGAATTCGAAGGGAATCATCGGTCATAAGCTTATTCAGTTACTTTGGTATGATAAAACCGAAGAATCTGCCAAGAACAACCGCAATGTATATCTGAGCAAATTGCGTGGCTTATTGGAAAAGGTAGGAGATATCAAAATATTGAACCAGAACAGTTTCTGGAGTATCCAGTTTGAAGATGGTACCTTATGCGATTATCTGGAAGCTCTCCGGCTATATCGTGAAAACAATAGTCAGAACTTAGAAAGACTTCTTGAGCTTTTATTGAGCGGCGTGATGCTTCCCAATATGGAAATAGATTGGATAGATACCTTCAAGAATGAATTCTCCAATAATACCATCGACTTGTTATACCGCCTGTTGAAACGTGAAGATCTTTCGGAAACGCTAAGATTGAAGATAGCCGATACGATGTTCCAGCACGACTATATCAATGAAGAGGCTCTTTGTGTAAAATGCCGTATACTGTGCCAGCAAGGGAAGAAAGGACTTGCTAAAACAGTATACGACACTTTCTGCAAAGAATACTATTCCTCTATGGGTACCGAGTACAAGTATTCACTCATGGAAATTATCGAAGGGAAAGCATTGGATTAATAATAAATATCCAATGCTCCTCCTTGCTGTATCTTTTTGAAAGGTAACTGCCATTGTTGGAAAGGTTCTCCATTCAAGCGCATGGAACGGATGTACATTCCTTCTCCATGTGTACGAATAGTAAACTTCTTCCCGTCAGGCAGATTTATATCTATCTTACGGAATAAAGGAGAGGTCAACTCCATGACAGGTTCACCCGGACAAAGAGGATGAATGCCCATAGAAGCTAATACAAACCAGGCAGACATCTGTCCTACATCCTCGTTTCCAACCAATCCGGCTACTCCATCACGATAAGCATGCGTACAAATAAAACGTGTCCAATACTGTGTCAGGTCCGGACGACCTAATCTATTAAACAGAAAAGGCACATGATGAACCGGTTCATTAGCATGATTGTAATAAGGGTTCCACAATAAATGCTCCGGTGTTTTATTGAACATATCTTCCAAACGGGAAATAACTGTATCGCGTCCTCCCATCAATTTTACCATTCCCTCTACATCATGCGGCACAAACCATCCTTGTTGCAATGGATTGGATTCGATACACCCATAACCTTCATGCAGGATTCCTTCTTTCGGCCAAGGCATAAATTCCCCCTGTACATTCCGTGGACGGAAGCTTTGTTTGCCTTCATCCCAAATATTGCAGTAGGAGGAAGACCGTTTGCGGTATATTGTTTCATCTTGTTTCTTTCCCAGAACTCGTGCAAGTTCAGCCATACACCATTCGTTATAAGCATACTCAAGAGTTTCCGAAATACCGGTATTCCCCGGTGCATAACCCCGTTCTCCATTACCTGAACGTTCTACGGTATTCCTTGCATACGTGTATGCTTTCTCAATATCATAGCCACGAATTCCTTTCATATAAGCATCAGCCAACACAGATACTGCCGGATTACCCAACATACAACCACTGTAAGCATTCAAGAATTCCCAACGAGGATAGTAAAACCTTCCTGATTCTTCCGCCAGCCCATTCATAGAGCAAATCAAGTCATTGACTACATCCGGACGAACTAAAGTCAATAAGGGCATCTCACTTCTAAATACATCCCAGCCACTAAAAATTGTGCGTCGGACATATCCGTCAGATACATGCATCTTTCGATCAGCTCCGGTAAAACTGCCATCTACATCCGAAAAAGTACGCGGATCAATAAAGGCATGATACAAGGCTGTATAGAATATAGTTTTTTGAACTTCATCATCACAGTCAACAGTTATACATGATAAAGCCTTATTCCAGGCTGCTTCACAACGTTGATAAGCTTGGTCGAAGTTCCAGTCTTTCAGCTCTGCATTCAAGTTTTTCCGGGCTCCTTCGCGGCTGGTAAAGGAGATACCTGCTTTCATCAGGACATTCTCCCCTTGCCGGGTGGCAAAGTTTGTAAAGAAACCGATGTGCTTTCCGGCATACTTCTTTATACCTTTAATAACCTTTGCGTTCTTTGCATACTGCTTGTAAGTAGGTGAAGATATGTCTTCCAACTTACGGGATTGTCCTTCGGGAATATCTGCACTCCATACCCCATAATCTTTCAGTGGTTTTGAGAACCGGGCATAGAAATAGACTGTATAGTCGGCATGTCCTCCGCCATTTCCCCATCCTCCGCCTTCGGGAGTACAGCGCATCATGCCCGATATGGTATAATCATCTATTATCTCCACCTCCTGCCAAACGGAAGTTCCCCCTACCCGTCTTGCCAAGTCTATCTGAATACGTGATTGTTGATTTTCCGGGAAAGTAAAACGTAGCATACCGCTATGAGGTGCTACGGTAGCTTCTGTTTTTATCTGATAATCGTCCAACACAACGGAATAATAACCGGCTTTTGCCACTTCCGTATCTTTGCGGAAACGGGAGCGATAACCTTCATCCGGATTTGCCATAGCGCCCGCAGAAGTTTTAAGCTCTCCGGTAGTAGGCATAACCAAGAAGTTACCCAAATCTCCATACCACCCTACTCCGCTCATTTGGGTAAATGCAAAGCCTTCGAGTGACGTATGTTCATAACTATAGCCCGAGCCATTATCTCCTCCGGTAATTGTATTCGGTCCTAATTGTACCATACCGAAAGGAGACATGGCCCCGGGAGATGTTTTCCCAAGGCCATGATATACCCCTGCCGCTTCCACACTGGTGCTGGCACCAATGAAAGGGTTTACATACGCTGCCGGAGCAAGCGCACAGGTTACTTTACTGCTTTTTTTTTACGAATCGGCTGATTCATTTCAAGTGGTTTCTCTTTACGAAGCATTTTGCCGGCTTCACCTGCCAACCAAAGATAATGGTCGCTCTCAAGACCTTCCTCGATAGGAACAAAAGTACTTGCTCCTACAGGAACTTTCTTGGCACATTTAAAGATAGCCGTTCCCTCGTCTATTTCATCGAACATGGCTATGTAAATCATCTGTGCACCCATATCTATGGCATTCGATAGTTGTTTCCAAAAGAATGAGCCTTTGTTACGTTCGATTGTAGAAGGATTCTCTTTCATATTTCCCCATGAGAAGCCGGGAAATGCCAAAGGAGCATAATCCACTTTGCTTTGCTTTGCCCACCGGATGTCTTGCTTTATCAGACTTTGATAACGAGGGTACGAGCTTTCGTTATAACGCCCCACGAACCAAGGCATTATAACATCACACTTCTTAATCAAATCGTGCAGGCGAGGGTCTGATTCCGTATCACCGGAGAGTTCACGCCAATGAGTAGGTACTCCCATCATCACACTGAAACCTTGCGCTTTCAAACCGTTGACAAGAGCTTCCGCTTCTTTCAATCCGTATCGGCGTTTATCATTAAAGCCTACTCCCCAAATTGTAACCAATGGTTTTCCATTATGATACAGATAAGAGGGGTTCTTTGCATGATCTTTTAAAGAATGACGTTGTGCTATATCAGCGATATCTTTCAACACAGTCTGTTCGTCACCAGGATTCATACCACTCAGATCGTACATCACACAGATAGCTCTTTCATATTTATTTGCGGCTTTCATAGCTGAGTTCAGCACTTTATTGAAATGCTTCAAACCACTTTCACCACGTATCTCACCAACAAAACGCTGCATGAAGACACCATCCAGTCCATACTCTTTCATCCACCTGAAATGAGTATCTACCGTCGATTCATCATTGGATGAAAATACATAAGCCGGCTTGCCATCTGCAAAAGAGAACTCCGTCTTATACAATTTCTTATATTCCGATACCTCCGGCCACATGTCAATGGAACAGGAGCCCGGACGAAAACCGTTACGACCTTTGTAATGGTACCATCCCCGGTTGGCACCGTCATCAGGGGCGTTGAACCACCCCTGATAACCTGCCATTACCAATCCTTTGTACGAGTTATACTGTTTTCCGGATTGTGCAAAAACACCTATTGAAAACATGAACAAGATGATAAACCAACTAGACCTCTTTACCATAACCTATATTTTTATAATTACTATTTTACGACCGAAGAAAGCATCTTCTTCATAAAGCCATTATCTGTAGAATGGAAACGTACTTCCAATGAAGCAGCTTCATTGCGTTTGTCCATCTTCAGAATCAAATGATTCCATCCTTTTTCCAAGAACACATTCGGAACTTTCACTTCGCCATTCACTGCTGCGGGAACAGTAACCTGCTTACCGTTCAACCAGAAAGAGATAGGTTTATCAGTACCAATCAGCATATCCAAACTTGGCATATCAGGCTCTATCAACAAGTCACTCAAAGAACGTGAACTGTAAATCCAGAAACTCAAATAAGCAGCCTGTTTCCGGTTTTCACGACTACTTGGAATGGCAAAACGTCCGTTACTATCGGCAGTTGCCACTTTCCAAACGTCTTTTCCGCTCTTCATATTCAGTTCCGGTTTAATCTTTGCTGCATCTATAGGATTCTCACCTTCTACGGGACCATACATCAATGCACGATGCAGTTTATAATTAGCATCCAATGCTTGCATCGACATAAGGTTTTCATTGGAGATGGTTACACCGATATTAGTTAATAACTGATTGAGTAATGACTGTGTTTCCAAACGGATATTGCTTAAATCGAGTGTAGAAAGAGTGATGTCTTTATTGCCTTCTTTCAAAGTGGCTATAACAACACCCGGTCCTTTAGCTTCACGTTCGCTACGATACACATCACCTGTTTTGGATGTTTCCGCACGATAGTTCCAACGTTGCCATTCGGTATTACAAGCGTTCAGTACAGGGGTAGCTTTATAAATAAAGTCTCCTTCCATACCATATTGCATTGCGCTCTTGTCTCGTGCCAGCAGTTCAGAGAAATAGAAATCGGCATGGCTCAGACCTTGCATAGCTGTAGCATCTTTATTAATTAGGAAAGAAGTAGCCTTGCGTTCTCCCAGTTTCACAGGATAAGGCAGTAAAGCGTTCACAGCATCCAAAGTCTCTTTGTTCAGGTGCAGAATCACGACCTTGGCACCTGACGACAAGTTCTTTTGCAACAAAGCAAGTTGTTGCTTCTCTTTCGGGAAATTAGCAGCATCCACAAAGATTAGTGAGTTGGAAGTAGCTATTCCATTTGAAGCAACTTTCACTCCCAATCCTTCCAGTTGTTCTTGCAATTCACCGTTTGAAGCAAATACAAACACTTTGTCGATAGCTGATGCTTTCTGTTTGAAAGGAGCCGGCTTTCCTTCGGGCCATACGGGACAAGGTAAAATCGGAGTGGCATAAGCACAACGCAATGCATCCAGCATGGGCCATGCTTCGTAGAGTGGCAATGAATCGTCGTATCCGGGATTCAAAGTAGTTGTATAAGGGCCAAGACGTTCGGGCTGCATACCATAAGCGCCTTCTTTGAAACCGAAGAAGATACCGTCTGTAGGTTGTGAATCACGAGTTGTATCTGCCATACCCAGATTCAAAGGCTTCAGAGCATACCAAGCTAAATTGAAGACAGTGCAATAGGAAGCATCCAATTCGCGTTGAGTCTTTATCAAACCGTAACTTTCTTTAGCGATAGCTTCCATACGTCCCTGCATGCTTTCGTAAGCACGGTCGCCGTTATAAACCGAAGCTTGCTTCGGAGTTCCATAATAAGCCATACTCTGTTCACCAATACCCCAGGGTTTTCCTTGATTGGCCCAATGTTTCATGCCATCCATACCCCCATAATGTCCGATAACAGTAGGAAGATCGGTAGGACGATCCGTTTCACCATCCCCTGAAATCCAGTTACGGGTAGGGTCAGCGTCTTGTACCGTTTTCACCCAACGGTTGATTTCCTGCAACTGGCGTTCTACCAATGCTTCGGGTGCCTTGAATACATTAACGGCTACGGGAACCGTTTCATTACAAACACTCCAACCAAAAACGGAAGGATGGTTCTTATCACGTTTAATCAAACGACGGATATGCTCTACGCAGCTTTCCCAATAGTCCTCCGAATCGATCTTCGGTCCGCCGTCACTCGACCAGATACCGGTTTCATCCAGCACACAAATACCCATTTCATCGGCTACATCCATATAGAAAGACGGATAAGGCTGCGCATGGAAACGAACGGCATTGGCGTTGGTATTCTTCAGCATATTGAACCATGCCCAGGCATAACGACGTGTCATTTGCGGTACACCCGTGAAATGCCAGGAGTCACCTTTTAATTGTATCGGATTACCGTTCAGCAACAAACGGTTTCCTTCCGTACGGAAGATTCTCCAACCGAAACGTTGGTACTTCTTGTCAAGGGTTTGTTTCTTATCGCCTACGCTTACTACCAAGCCGTAAAGATTGGGGGTATCGGGTGTCCAATATTCCAGTCCTTCAACATTCGATTTCTCAAGACGCACCTTTACAGATGCTCCGGCAGGCAACTCCACTTTCTTCTGAGTAGCGAAGTTCAAGGAAGCTTCTTTTTCCAAAGCGCCACTTTCCGAGGGTGCTTCGTGCACGCTACGTCCGGCAGTACTGAACCAACGGCGTACTTCACCATCTACATTGACAATTTGTTTCTGAGCAGTGGTATTGCTGATTTCAAGTTCTACAGCCAATACTTTCTTTTCGGGATCGGGCTGAACGAATACATCCGAAACATATACCGGAGCCGATGCCAGCAAGAATACATCCTGCCAGATACCTGCCATTTCGATACCCCACATGGAACCACCCACATACGTACGGCGTCCGTACTTGCCACGGTCGTCAAAGAGGCTTGCTTTGGCTACACCTACCAATATTTCATTCTCCTGACCGGGTTTCAGGAAGGAAGTAACATCCAGTTCGAAAGGCAGGAACAATTCAAAGTTCTCACCTGCCAGTTTACCGTTTACATACACTTGGGTTTTACCCATTACCGCACCAAAATGCAGTACAGTATGTTTTCCATTCCAATCGGCAGGAACCTGTATTTTCTTCTGCATCCATCCCATCTGAGCCTTTTCCCATTGTTTGGGATAGCTGGGATAAGCCACAAAGTCTCCTCCGCGCCCATCGGTAAAGGCATTTACATTCCAGGGAGAAGGGATCTTTATCGGAGTTTGTTCCCAAGTGAATTGCCCCGGCAAACGGAAATCTGCAATGTCGGTACTATACACGGGCATAAACTTCCAGGTTCCGTTCAGACAGATTTCCTCCCGATATCCTTTTTCTTCGGTATTAACCATACCTCCCTTGGGATTGAAAGCCCAGGGATAATTCACCGGTCCTCCGGCAAAAGCATCTACTACCCACCACACTAATAGTAGCAGGATTGTCGCATTCTTTTTCATGAACTGTTTTTATAATTAGTTTATTTTGCTCTATGAACTTCGTATTTACCGCCCGCCTGAGTGGGTATGTCATACTCGTAAATCTGATACAACATAGGATATTGAGCTTTCAATCCTGCGGCAAGCAATGGTTCTTTAATATCACCGTTCTCCATCAATGTATTAGGATTGGCACCTACCGCCTTCTGCAATCCTGCACCTTCCAAAGGTACATAGGAACGAATGCGCAGATTACCGCCAATACGGGAAGTAATGGTAGCAGAGGTCAGTTCTCCGCCATCCCAGTCTATATCCACTTCGAAAGCACCACGGGCTACCAAACCTTTCACGCTACCCCGGTTCCAGTCTTCGGGCAAAGCCGGAAGCAAGTGCAAAGCCTCATCGTGACTTTGAAGCAGCATCTCTGCCACACCTGCCGTAAATCCGAAGTTTCCATCGATTTGGAAAGGGGGATGAGCATCGAACAGGTTCGGATAAGTACGACCGTCAGGATTGTCTTTCTCCACCAGGTTCAGCATATTCTTGATAATCTTATAAGCATGGTTACCATCCAGCAAGCGTGCCCACAGATTAATCTTCCAACCGATAGACCATCCGGTAGCCATATCACCCCGATAGAGAAGTGAACGCTTGGCAGCTTGGAACAATTGCGGATGAGAGTAAGGCGAAATCTGATTACTCGGATAAAGGCCATACAAATGAGAAACATGGCGATGGTCGTTATTCGGATCATCTACATCGGCAAGCCACTCTTGTAACTGGTTATACTTACCTATCTGCATGGGAGGCAGACGATTAATCATACTTTTCAGCGAGTCGCAATAAGCGGTATTCTCCGGATAGAGCAATTGGGTTGCTTTCAATACGGAGCTTAGTGCATCGAATACAATCTGATTATCCATGGTACAACCGGCAGTAATCATAGTGCCTGTTCCCGGAGGGCCTTGTTCGGGCGACATGGAAGGGGCGCAAACCATCCAACCATATTTGGGATGTTCCACCAGGAAGTCGAGGAAGAAATCGGCAGCTCCCTTCAAAGCGGGATAAGCTGATTTCAAGAAACTTTGGTCACCGGTATAGAGGTAATGTTGCCACATGTGCTGACTCAGCCAAGCACCTCCCAAAGGCCAAACATAAGACGCACCGTCCACAGGTCCGGCTATTCGCCAAAGGTCGGTATTGTGATGCACTACCCAACCTTTGCAATCGTATAAAGTACGGGCAGTTCCTTGTGCCGATTCCGAAAGTTCATTCACCATTTGGAAAAGAGGCTGGTGCATCTCTGTCAGATTGGTGACTTCGGCAGGCCAGTAATTCATTTCCGTATTGATATTGATAGTATATTTTCCATCCCAAGGAGCAAGCAGTTCGTGGTTCCAGATGCCTTGCAGTCCGGCAGGTTGTCCACCCGGTTGAGAAGAAGAGATCAGCAGGTAACGGCCGAACTGGAACATCAACGCCACCAAGCCCAAGTCTTTGCCTTCTTTGAAATGCTTCACACGGTAAGAAGTTTCTTCCTGGCTCGAAGCACCAACATTCAAGGACACTCTGCCGAAAAGCTTCTGATAGGCTTCTTCATGGGATTTCAAAGATTGCGTATAGGAGCTTTTCATAGCCTTCGCCATATATTCAGTGGCACGCTTGGTTTCATTTCCACTTACGTCTTTGTAATTTACGTAGTTGGTGGCGGCCGTTACATAGATCACAGCAGCATCGGCGCCTTTCACTTCGATACAATCGTTTTCAACGTTGACCTTTCCTTTCTCTGATTTGATTTGTGTACGTGTTTCAAAGCGGATAGCTCCCGGAATGCCTTCGTGCGCCGAACCTCTTCCTGATAAAAGCAGATTCTTACCATTCTTCTTTACGGTATATTCTTTAAAAGGAGAATTATAACGGGCTGTGAAGTTCACTGCACCGGGTTTATCGGCTTCGATACGGATAATCAGCGCATTATCGGCAAGTGAAGTAAAGAGGGTACGAGTATAAGTCACATCACCTATTTTATATTTTACGGAGGCAACGGCTTTCTCTAAATCCAATTCACGACGATAATCAGTATATCCGGCATGCTCATTGAATTCGAGCATCAGACTGCCGATAGTCTGGAAAGGCATACCTTGTTGTCCGGTGAAGAAGTTTTCAGCCAGAAGTTTCTCGGCTTGTTTCTCTTTGCCGGCAAAGATCAATTCACGTACCTGCGGGAGAACATCCAGAGCTTTCGGATTATCATTCCGATGAGGACCTCCTCCCCACAGAGTTTCTTCATTCAGTTGTATCTCTTCGTTTACAACTCCGCCATATACCATGGTACCTAGATGCGAGTTTCCCAAAGGCAATGCTTCAGTCCAGACTTTAGCCGGCTGGCGATACCACATCTTTAAATCATCAGCTTTTGTGTTTATGCAACAAGCAATAAATAAAAGTACAATTATTAAACGGTTTCTCATGATGCATTAATTTACAGTTTTACGATTGCAAAGTAAAGCGAGAATGCTTAATAATAGGAAAGAAATTACCTTAAAATCGGCTTAAAATAGAATTAAAGTCGTCTTAAATATCATTTTTATTAATGATTCTATCCGTTTTGAGGTTAATGAGATGTTTTTACAGGGTGAAGATGATTATAAATCTAGCAGTGTCGCACCCCCAAAGAATGTACTCTGATAATCAGCACTTTCTTACTGTACTCTAATTTACTCTTAGTACAGTATCACTGTATTACTAGTAAAGCACTACTTTATCAGTAATACAGTGTTACTTTATTACTAATACAGCGCCACTTTATACCTATATACAGTGCCACTTTATTCCTATATACAGTGCCACTTTATTCCTAATAAAGTAACACTGTACAAGGAATAAAATACAGTACAGTAATTAATAACTGATAATAAAGCACTTAGATAAGATCCATGCCGCAAGGAACAATCTCCTATTTCACTTCAAACTTGCCTTGCAAACGAATATCTTCTGAGGAGCTTCCCACCATCACGGCAAAAGTACCGGGCTCCACTACAAAATGATTATCTTTATTCCATAAGCCCAATTCCTGAGGAGTAAGTACAAACTCCACCGTCTTTTCCTCTCCCGGTTCCAGATGGATGCGCTCAAATCCACGAAGTACTTTCACGTAAGTGGTAACTGAGCTCTGCTCATCATGCAGATAAAGCTGAACTACTTCATCTCCGGCTACCTTGCCATTATTCTTCACCTTGCAACTCAGATTGACATTACTTTGAATACCTACCACCGGATTCTTGATTTGCAAATCACTGTATGCAAATGTTGTATAACTCAGTCCATAGCCAAACGGGTAGAGTGCACCCGACACACGGACAAATCCTTTTGTATCCGATCCAGGCTTAAAGGGGAAAGCAAACGGTATCTGCCCTACTGATTTAGGGAAAGTTACAGCCAGTTTACCTCCGGGATTATAATCACCGAAAAGGACTTTAGCTACTGCATCACCCATAAACTCACCGGGGAACCAAGCATGCACAATACCCGGAATATATTTCTCAGCCCAGTTGATAGTTGCAGCACGTCCATCGACCAGTACCAGGACAACCGGTTTGCCGGTAGCATGCACTGCTTCTAAAAGTTTCTGCTGGCGTCCGCACAATTCCAGACTACTGCGGGAGTATTCCTCACGCACCGTCTTTTCGTTACCTCCCAATACCATGATGGCAACATCTGATTCTTTTGCCAAAGCTACAGCCTCATCTATCATTGCCTGTTCGTCCTTATCCAAAGGAACTGTATAAAGTTCGCTTTCGGGGAAATACTTGTCAATGATATCAGCCCCTTTGGCATAGCGCACTTCGGCATCGGGCAAGTATTCTTTTATACCATCATAGACTGTCTTTATCGGTGCATTGGCAGGACCATAGCGACAAATCAAGTTATTGACTTCTTCTGCATTAGGACCAATCACCGCAATCTTCTTCGTATTCTTGGAGAGTGGCAGAATGTTATTCTCATTCTTCAATAGCACGATTGACTCTAATGCCGCCCTCATAGAAACCGCCTGATGCTCTTTGCTATGTACGATGCTTTCCGGTCGTTTCGCATCTCCCTTATAAGGATTGTCGAACAGTCCCATAAGGAATTTTACCCGCAACACATCGGCTACACGGCTATCTATGGTTTTCATGGAGACTTTACCTTCGCTGATAGCCTGCCTAAGCGGACGGATGAAGTTTTCGGGCAAAGTGAAATTGGTACGTACATTCAATCCGGCATTTACCACTTGCGCGGCCCCATCTACGGCATCGGCGGCAACATGATGCTTGGAATACAGGAACTCCACCGCTTCGCTATCCGATACTACATATCCTTTGAAACCCCATTCATGGCGAAGTATCTCGGTAAGAAAATGATAGCTGCCCGTAATCGGCTCGCCATCATAATCATTGTACGAACTCATTACACCTAAAGCTCCGGCATCACAAAACGCCTTGCGGAAAGTTTCAAGATAGAGTGTACGCATCTCACGGGGAGCTACATGAGGATCGGTACGGGTACCTTCGTCACGTCCGCCTACCGGAATGCTATATACGGCAAAATGCTTGGGAGTGGCTACAAGACCTCTCTCCTGCAATCCGGTTATCATCTGCTTGCCCATCTCTCCAACGAGGAAGGGGTCTTCGCCATAGCATTCTACCACCCGCCCCCAACGCGGGTCTTGGGCAATGTCCAGAATGGGCGAATAAATATTGGTATATCCCAATGCATTAGCCTCATCGGCAGTAACACGGGCTATTTCACGAATTAGGCTCTTGTTCCAGGTTGCACCTTGCCCGCACTGGGCAGGAAACATCGTAGCACGATCATGACATAAGCCACGAATACCTTCATTGGTAAAATCGACCGGTATGCCGAGGCGGGTATTCTCCACAAACCAACGCTGGATGGTGTGCCGGTTTCCTACACTGCGGGCATAAGGGAAAGATATGGAGGAACCGAATTTGCCCAAGCCATTGGCTTGTTCGTCTATATTGGCAATACCGTCTTTCCAGATTTCGTTTTTCCAATTGGCGGTAGGTAAGGAATCCTTCAGCACTCGCCCGGAGCCGTATAAGGTAGCCATCTGGCAGGTCTTCTCATCCAGTGACATTTGCGACAACAAGTCCTTTACTCTGGCGTCTATCGGCGCCGAAGGGTCTTCATAGATATCCTTTATACCGTTTTTATTAAAATCTATCCAACCTTTCTTGTAGATACCCGGATTGCCGCCGGCATTCAATCCGGCACATAGCGATACAGCAAGGCATAAAGCGATTCCTCTTCTCATAGTATTCTTATTTTTCCATTTCTAATAAAAGTTCTCCACCTTTCATCAAGTCGAAATGAGAGAAGCGGGGTACTTCCAAATTCTCTCCATTCAGCTTCATGGAGCGAATATACTTATTTTCTTTGTTATTATTCTTCGTACGGATAACAAAGTCTTTCCCGTCCTCCAAATGAATGGTCACTTTATCAAAGATGGGACGACCTATCTCATAAACCGGACGCCCCGGACAGAACGAATAGAATCCCATTGAGCTAAGTACATACCAAGCTGACATCTGGCCTACATCTTCATTTCCTGAAAGTCCGTCGGGATTATTATGATAGAGGGTACGAAGGATATGATCGACCAAAGCCTGTGTCTTGCGAGGTTCTCCACCATAGTTGTACAGATAAGGAATATGATGACTCGGTTCGTTGCCATGAGCATACTGACCTATCATGCCTGTTACATCGGCGGCGGCATTCGGGTCACCCGTCAGTTCGGAGCTCGTTGTAAACAAAGTATCGAGATGGGCAACAAATGCTTCCTTGCCGCCAACCAGTTCCATCAATCCGTCTACATCCTGCGGCACAAACCATGCCCATTGCCAGGCATTGCCCTCTACATAATTGCTGGGACGTTGCAGAGATGCAGGATCAAAAGGAGTTGTCCAACTACCATCGCTCAACTTACCGCGCATCAACTTGGTTTCCGGATCAAAATAGTTACGATATGCTTTGGACAATTTCATATATTCATCATACAGATCTTTACGGTTATTCTCCTTCATCATCTGCGCTATCAGCCAGTCATTATAGGCTATTTCCAATCCCTGCGAAACAGAACCGCCCACTTTATCACAAGGAATATAGCCTAACTCATTCTTGTATTTGATAGCGGGGGACATCATTTTGTTGTGAAGAATGTCACGGTCCATCATAGGAGTAATGCCGGTGGTATCGTACACCGAAGAACGGACGCAGGCTTCCAAAGCCTTGTTCAAATCGAAGTTACATTGCTTCTTCATCATTGCATCGGCAATGACCGATACGGCATGGTATCCAATCATCGTACCAGTTTCATTAGAAGCCAGTTCCCACTTAGGCAGAATGCCCGACTCATCGTACTTGCGAAGTAATGAACGGATAAAAGCCTGGTTCAGTTCCGGGGTAATAATGGTATATAGCGGATGTGCCGCACGGAAAGTGTCCCATAAAGAGAATACAGTATAGTTTGTATAAGCAGTGTCTTGCTCTATTTCATGACTCATGGTACGATAACGCCCATCCACATCCGAAGCCAGACTTGGTTGGATATACGTATGATACAATGAAGTATAGAACACGGTACGGCTATCTTTATCAGAAGTCTCCACATCTATTTTTCCTAAAGCTTCATTCCAAGCTACATTTGCCTGTTGCCGCACTTTTTCGAAGTTCCAATCGGGAATTTCAGTAGCTACATTCTTTCGGGCACCTTCTTCATCTACACCGGAGATACCGACTTTAGCCATTACACATTTATTGGCAGGAAGGTTATTGAAAGTGAGTACCGCTTTGGCAGTGCTTACTGTTACAGATGTACTATCGGGCTGATAAATGGTATCAGAATATAACTTATAAGTAAAAGGACTGGAAAACGTTGCATAGAAATAGACATAATGATGTTTTGCCCAGCCTTTGGTATATTTCATTCCGGCAATAGTCGAGTCATTCACGATGCGGATTTGGGTTACGGGATGCTGATGGCCGTGAATGGTTGGCTCCATGTCAATAATCAAACGGGCATCATCTGCTTTAGGATAGGTGTAACGGTGCATTCCGGCACGTAATGTAGCAGTCAGTTCCACATTAATGGAGTCATCTTTCAATAAAACCTGATAATATCCCGGACGGGCGCTTTCCTGTTCGTGCGAGAAACGTGAACGATATCCTGCGTCCGGATTTTCGGTAGTGCCTGCCACTAATGGCTTCTCTCCCACTACCGGCATAAAAAGAATGTCACCATAATCCCCAATACCGGTTCCGCTAAGATGAGTATGGCTGAATCCCATAATGGAAGAGTCGTCATAATAATATCCGGAACATGCGTCCCATCCCATCAAGCGGGTATCAGGACTCAATTGTACCATTCCATGAGGTAATGTTGGTCCCGGAAAGGTATGTCCATGACCACCGGTACCAATAAATACATTTACCTCATCGGTATATTCTTTCGGGTATTCTTTCTGAGCACAGGAAAACAATCCGAGTCCTGATGCCAATAGTAGCATATAAAATCTGCTTTTCATATCGTTGTTAGTTAATATAATAAATTTAAGGCACGGATTACCAATTATCCGTTCTGAATGAAGAAGCCGGAAGACCGGACATATTATAAAGAGAACCTTTCGTATAATCTTTAAAAGCATATCGTACTGCTACCGGATGCTCCACTTGCGGACTGGAAACAATCACCGTTTGCGCATCTTTGCCGAAAGAAGCATTTGCCGGATGGAATACTTTATCTTCTCCTGCTATTTCAAAACCTTTCAGCGGTTGATGATAAGTAGTTAATCCTTTACCTATTTCGCTAAATGAGACGGTTATCTTATTTCCCTCCGTCTGCATGGATTTATATAACGGACCGGTAACAGGAAATCCTTTCATTCCATAAGTTCTCCCTAAAGCAAGATAAGCAAAACGATGACCTACTGTTTTTTTCTCCATCGGATGGATGGTCTGCGGGTCACCTATATCAGTCAATACAACCATTCCGGATGAGGGTATAAGTTCCAAACACTTAGTTTGGGCTTCCCGCAAATAAACAGAATTTTGTCCTTTGCCTTCGCCTTTATTATAATTGTAAGGAGCTATCTGTGCATAATAGAAAGGAAATTCTCCTATCCCCCACATCTTGCGCCAATCTTGCACCAAAGAGGGAAACAACTTGGTATATAAATCGGGTACATCGACATTCGCTTCTCCCTGATACCACAAGCAGCCCCGTATTCCATAACCAACAACCGGACTTAACATGCCATTATAAAGAATCGACGCATTGTGTACATCCGGCAAATCCTTGTAGGGAGCAACTCCTTCTCGGCTCATCCATGCCTCTACCCTCGATCCTCCGTAACTAGCATGAATAATACCCACCGGTATATGCAAAACCTCATTCAACTTACGTGCAAAGAAGTAGCCGGCAGCCGTAAATTCAGGAACTGTTTCGGAAGAAGCTTCCTGCCAACTACCCTCACAGTCAGTCAATGGTTCGGAAGTCATTTTACTACCTACCGTGAACATGCGTATCGCCGTATTGCCGGAGGTAACAATGGCATCTAAAGAACCTAAAACAGGTTCATTATAATGTCCGCCGACACGCATATCCATGTTAGACTGACCGGAGCAAAGCCATACTTCACCAATCAAAACATTATCAATTGATATCGTTTGCCCATCACTTACTTCGATACGAAAAGGACCTCCGTAAGACGGTGTCTCCACCTTTACTCTCCAATTACCAGCATCATCGGTTACAGTCGTATATTTCCGGTTATTCCAGGAAGTCTTGATTGTCACCTGCTGATGTTCCCTATCACAGCCGCCCCAAATAGCTACATTACTCTGTTGCTGTAGCACCATTCCATCGGAAAAGAAAGACGGCAAAGTCAACTTTGCCTGCACCCCCTCTGCTAGAAGCAGAAAGGATGCACACATTGCCATTATTAACAAAAGTTGTTTCATAAACTATTTCCTTACAGGCATTTTAAAAGACAACGGTATCTCTTTTCTCAGCATACGTGCAGCTTCACCCGTCAGCCACAAATAGTGATCGGATGGTTGTCCGTCCATATCTATGAACTTGGCAGTTTCACTGACCGGATGATCTCCTGTACATTTAAAGATGGCAGTTCCCTCGTCTACTTCATCAAACATCGCCACATAAATCATTTCGGCGCCTGCCAACATTGCAGTAGAAAGTTGTTGCCAATAAAAACGTCCTCCCTGACGGGGAATACTACCGACCGGCTTCACGTCATCCGGAAACTCCAGTTTACTGAGATTGTGCCAACTGAATCCGGGAGTTACGGCTGGAACATAATCCACACCATTCTCCTTACACCAACGGATATCCCCAATCACCAAGTCACGGAAACGATCCATATCATTATGCAACAAAGGAGAAAAACGCTGGATAGTCCATGGCAGAACAATATCCGCCTTCTTAATCACTGTATGCAGATAAGGATCATTGATACAATCCGATTCCAGATTACGCCAGAATGTAGGAACACCCAACATAACCGTGCAACCTCCATAAACAGGATCATTCTGCAAGAAGTCGATTAAACGATCCAGACCGATATTCCTGATATTATAGGGGCGGTCGGGAAATCCGACTCCCCATATTGCTACTACAGGTTTCCCGTTATGGTGCAGATAGGTCTTTTTCCCGGCTTGGTTAGTTACCTTCTGATTATCTACCAGTCTTTTCCAATCTTCCATAATCAAGGAGCAGTCTTCACCCGTTTTCTTTAGTCCGGACAAATCATACATCACCGCTATGGCACGGTCGTATTTGGAAGCAGCCTCCAAAGCATTCGCTAAAATGCGGTTAGGTACCGAGTTTTGCTGTTCGCCACGAGCATAACTAAAGAAACGTTGTACAAATACCCCATCTACCCCATACTCTTTCATCCACTTGAAATGGAGGTCAACGGTAGATTTATCCGCAGAACTGAATACCCGTGCTTTTCTTCCATCAGCATGTTTGAAAGAGGTTTCATAGGTCTTTTCATACTCACTGACATCCGGCCATACATCAATTGTGCAATGCTTCTCGTCGAAAAGCTTTCCGGTTCCGTAATGGCCATAGCCTTGATTGGTTCCATCTTGCGGCCCGCGAAACCAGCCCTGGTATCCGGCCATGATTAATCCTTTATAACTTGGATAAGAAGTTTCCTGAGAGTGTTTGGGTCCGGCATAAGCCAGCATGCTCATGCCAAGAATACCCAATATAACAAATAATCTATTTCTCATAATAAATTATCTTTTATGTCTGTTATTAAAAAAGAACATTATATCCCCTATTCTTTATCGGAACCATAAATCAAGCCATTTCCTAACTTATCAAACCGCAGTCCGGAAATATAGTAATTATTGGTTAGTTCTATGGACTTGCCTTGTTCACCCAACTTTGCATACCTTTCACCCTCAATAGCATCCTCCGCTATCTTTTGAGCGAAATAGGAAGTGTACACATGTGCTTTTCCACCTCTGACATCTACGCCCTTTGTACCCGATCGTGTAAAATTGGCTTGTTGGAACGATACAATGCCATTGTTTATGATTGCTCCGAAAACAGGGCTACCCCAGAATGCACTATTATACAAAGTAAGTTTGGCATTGGGATGAACCTTTCCGGTATTTACTTGATCTCCCATAAGAACGTATGACCTGACAGGTTCATCTGGTATTTGGGTATTGACTAATTCTGAGTTAACCGCTACTATTTCCGTGTTTTTATCCGCATCTTCTACGAAAAGAGAATAAGTACATCCGTCCGAGCCATGACCTATAACCGTCATCTTTCCGGGGTATTTACCAGTTATTGCATCTTTCAGGAAATGAATTCCATATACCGAACCATAAACAAAGTTGTTAAAAATAGTCTGCTCCTTGACATCCGCAAATTTAAGCGCACTGCAATTGGATTGTACAAACCGCATCATAAATACCGCCGGGTAACCTTGTCCGCCTTCGGGAAGCCTCGATCCATAATGGGGATTAAATTGCATGTTACGGATGAATCCGCCTTCAGCGCCTCCGCCGACCCAGATACCTGCCCGTAAAGGCACACCACCCAGATAATCGACATAATGCCCACTGGTATCATATGAGGCTAAGTCAATTCCCTTGTCGCCTACCGCTATGGTTACGTTGACGATATATACCCGTGGACCTTGCCCCTGTATCAGGAACGGAGTCTTTCTTGGATTTTCCACACTGAAACCATCAGAAGCTATATTGAGCTGTGCCAGCGTAATACCCCTGATACCGGCATTGGCTTCAAGTTGTATAAGTGAAGAACCGTTTTCGCCTGCGGCCCCGCCATCGTAATTAGTAAATATGGCAGTACCACCGCTTTGTGTATGATGTTGAACATCCCACGAACCTCTTAATTCAACTCCTGAAGGCACCTTGATAGGATGATCCACCAAATATCTTCCTGCCGGCAAATAGAGTGTACCTCCACCGGCAGCTTTCACGGCATCGAGTGCAGACTGCAAATCGGATGATACATCTTTTACAGGACGATTGTTATTATAGCCGGTTGCCCTCGCCAGTTCTGCCCTCAAGACTTGATTGGATAGCGGTCTCGGATGTACATCTATATTTGTTTTTATATTTTTAGGAATTGGAGTAAAAGTGTATTTCTTCCCTGTAATCACTTCTACTTTAGCAGACGTACTGTGATTATCAACTTTAAGTTGGCAATTATAACCCGAATTGACTGATTTCAACGTACGCATATCGGCACCTATATATATATGCCCGGTCTTTTTCTTAAAGTCACACTGGGATAATAGTACATTACCACTGTTTATTTTAAGTGCATAATCACTGTATTCATTAAACTTACAACTTTCAAATGATACAACTCCATCGCTACCATCGCTCACAATAGGTCCGTTGAAATCTACGCCATTGAATTGCACGGAAGTACTGAAATCCTTGTAGAAGTACACGGCATTACCCTCTTTACCGGCTCCGAAGGAAGAATTGGATATAAGTATACCATACGGGTTAACATCCTCCACATACAATCCATTTCCACAATTATCTACATGAACCTCGTACAACTGTGCATTCGGCGCATCGGCAAAGCCGGGTTCACGTCCAATCCATACACCTGTTTTATACCCCGATACATATAAATAAGAAACATACTCCCAGTCCGAACGATGCATCTGAAAACCTGTACCATTCGCTTTAGTATAGGCAGCTACATCAGCAAGTGAAGGTGCACCCGGAAGTCCGGAGTTGGCCCAGTATTCGGGACTTATCCTGACATTCTCAATACGACCGATATCGGTACATACATGTACTTCGATGCCTTTATTAAGAGCAGTCAGATAACTATCCAGTACATAGTGCAGTTCGCTTGGCGCGGAATTGAAACCATTGTAAGAGTTTACCAGCGTGACATGTTCTATCGTCGCACAGTCTCCCTGAGTTTGAAACAATGTCCACGGATAAGGTTTTATATTTTTAATATCCTGCTCGGGATACCAGATGGAGAGGTTGGTAACTCCGGTTCCTGCATTCATTTCTATGAATCGGTCAGCTATACTTGTATAAGTAGTGCGAAGGGCATTTCCTGCCTGTCCGTCGTTCCACCAGCTTTCCACACTTCCGTCATAATTAGGCGAGTCCTTTCCTACACGTACCTCGAGAATAGTTCCAAGAACTTTCCCGTTATTGGATTCGGGAGCCACCCAATCACCCCGAAGTTGCACTCCGGGATGGAGACGTAAAACATACTCAAAATGAAATTCTTTATTGGATTCCGAACGCCCCTGGCGAACCCTGACATTTTTAGTACCAACCTGTGTACTACGAAACTCGTAATTCCCGGCAGGTATATAAACCACGCCACCACCATTCTTATATGCGGCATCAATAGCGGCTTGGAAAGCTGCCCTATTGTCAAATCCCGGTTCGGCTTTAGCCCCGAATATAGGGTCAGTCACGATATAGTCGGATATAACCCAGTCTTTTGTCGGATAGGCGGTTTTGATACTTTGTTGTAGCACTTGTTGTTTATTCGTTTGTGCATTGGTAATGTTTGTAGGAAGCATTGCCATCAAAGCCATCATAGCCGCTATCCCTAACTTAGAAAATGTTCTTGCCGGATTTCTCTTATCCGCCGCATAGTTTAAATAGTTTCGATTCATAAGTATTGATTGTTTATAAAGAACATAAGCTCCATATTATTTCAACAATTCATTGATCATGTTCACTAACAATTTTCCTGCTATCGGGTCAGTGTCAGCCTTTTCGGTACACATAGTAGATACGATAGCAGTTCCTTTTCCCTCCTTTATCTGAAGCAGCGTGAGACCACGCATAGAATCGATTTTACGAATACGGTCTTCCGGTTTTCCACCGTCAATATAGGCATGTATCTTCATTTGTCCAGCCAATTCCGTCAGGTTTTCATTCCGGTTTACTTTCAGGGTAGCATTACAAGCTAAAGGAATTTCTCTCTTATTATTGTTGAAATAGCGTAATTCAAGCACGTCGATTCCATCGAACACCGGAGCATCACTGCGTTCCATATTCACAATATCACCTTCGGTCGGAATAATCCAATCCGTGATATGTTCCGGATAAACAGTCTTCGCAACTTCTTTACTGTTCAATAAAAGAAGTTTACCTCCTTGAGACTGATAAGAACGAATCCTCTCTTTTTCTTCTGTTGTACATTCAGTAAGTCCGGAAATGATGCAAAGATTCGCTTTCTGTTTGGAATCCAAAAGTTCATTTATCGTAGGAACAAGTTGATAGTCTATATGAAGGAAGTCAAGTTGGTTCTTTATACCATCCTTGTCCAAAAGAAGCACTTTCTTACCTCCGGTTATTTGGTTTCTATTCCAGTCTTTACGGGCTAATAGCAGATCATATTCATTTTCTGAAACAAGTAAACCATTTTCTGTCAACTTCAATACTAATTTAGCTTTCACTTTGTCTGAAGGCAAGTTGGCGGGTAACTGGATATTCGGTTCCACGTAGTAACGTCCGTAATGCTTCACAGCCGGTAGCTCTTCACTACCCCCAACCAGCTTTTTGCCGGTTTCATCTTGCACTTCCCACCGCAATAAAGTAGACTGCAAAGCAGTACCATTTTCACGATCATTTACTACATATATACGAGTTGGCAGTTTATCGCCGCCATACAGATTACGTCCCCATAATTCAGCACTTACCAATACAGGTTGCAATGCACGCTTCAGGGCATAATAGGTAGGATATGGTTCAATCTTTTGATAATCGTAAACCTGACGGAACCAAGTAAGAAGGGCAAAGTGCATAATACCCGAAGCCTGGTCATTGGAGCGTCGAAGCGCCTCTGCTAATTCTCCTGTTATAAATGCCTGTACCGTAAGGAATGATTTCGGATCAGAAAAGTCATAACATTCATAACCAATCAGGGACTGAGGATTCTGATGGATTAACTGATAAGAACGGGTAGGATGTCCGGTTTCATTATTAGGATATCCGGTTGACATCTCTTGACTGATAAGCGGACGTCCGGGCATCTTGAACTTCTGCTGAAATTCTCCATTGAAGAAACGGAAGAGTGAAAAGTCATACCAGTTATAATAGGCGTGCATATCGTCAATGTCGCCATCGTCAATACTATTCATAAAATCAGCACCATATTTTTCCTTCTTGCCTTTTGCCTGATAGTTGGAGTCGAAGCAAATGGGACGCGTAGGATCAATGCGGCGCATTTCTTTTACTACATCCGAAATCACACGATATTTCTCTTTGGCACGTTCCAGATCATCATCATTATCATAGAATTTCATTTCGTTATTTACCGTCCAGAAAAGCAGTGAAGGATGATTACGATACTTCTTTAACAAAGTAAGGAATTCTTCTCTCCACATCTTGATCAATTCTGCATCGGGCAGAGGAGTAGAATGAATCATCAACCAAGGCCAGGTACCTTCAAAACTTACACCTATACCATTTTTGTCGGCTGCTCCCATCCAAAGTTTATTCCACGGAGTAGTGTGAGTACGAGTGACATCTATATTACCGGCCTTCATGAGTTGCATGAAAGTGTCAGCCAAATTCAAATTGTTCGGAGCAAGGGCAAACGGAATGTGATTGCCGCCACGCAGCCAATAGCGGTTACCGTTCAGGAAGAATAATCCTTCCTTCACTTCAAAAGTGCGGAAACCGGAAGTTTCTGCCAAGCAATCTAATTCAGCACCTTTGGCAGTAACCAATCGAAAACGGAAATCATATAAGTTAGGATGTTGAGGGGTCCAAAGCCGCGGCTTTAATCCATTTACACTGTAGGTAAACATCTTCTCTTCACCGGCATTCAATACCAGCTTTTGTAAAGAAAGACTGCTGTAAAGTATAGAACCGGTTTCTTTATTCACAATATCGGTATAAAGATCGAACTGGTTCTTTTTACTGCTATGATTCTTCACTGTAAGGTCAAATGTGGCTCCA
Source organism: uncultured Bacteroides sp. (assembly GCA_900555635.1). Lineage (GTDB taxonomy): Bacteria > Bacteroidota > Bacteroidia > Bacteroidales > Bacteroidaceae > Bacteroides. The sequence continues at coordinate 1,588 of USLU01000014.1, read as the reverse complement.
TCCAAAGTCGGCTTTATAAAGACATCCTCCATCTTTACCGGATTGGTGACTGTTAGTTTCACCGGTTGCCAGATACCAGCAGGCTCATCACCATAAAATCCATGTGCTATATCTTTAAGAATATCAGTCTTCACAGCTACCTTTCCACCTTCTTGTTCACTTTCTCGAACAGATGAATAGAAGAAATCAATAGCGGCACTCCCCCCTTCAGAAGAGCTGCCTTCTGCTTTACGCGTAACTTTCACCGCTAACAAATTCTTACCGGGTTTCAGCAATTTACTTCCATCTACCTGTATTTCACCATACATGCCGATATGAGAACCTGCCAGTTTTCCATTAATATAAATCTCCGCAACCTTTGAAACGGCATCAAAAGTCAGCGTCAGATTCTTGCCTTCAACCTCAGCCGGTAATTCTATCCACTGGCGATACCAAGCCGTATTCGTTTTTCTATAATCAAATGTATAACCTTCGCAACGATTAGTTTCTTGTTGATAGTAGGTGTCCGAAACACCTTTAGGCTGATGTCCTGTGGGCGAAGGCATCGTTTCTCCGTGTAACCAGATACGGATAGGATTCCAGAAGTTAGGAACAGACATTACATGCCAGTTTTTGTCATCCGTTGTTGTGGATACTGCTTTCTCGTCATCATCCAACTCATATCCGGGCATAAAAAGCCAATTACCATCCAATGAAATATCTGTGCGTCCTTCCTTTAGTGCATTCACTTTAACAGAAGCATAGTTTGCCCTCTCCAGCTGACGCTTAGTCTCTTTCTGCTGAGGGGTTAGCACTTCACGGTACTCTGCTACCTTCACATTTTTCAGTGCATCTTCTGATAACGGAGTAACAACGAGATCATCAAACTCTGTTTCAATCCAACCACCTCCGAGAGTCACAGGACCGGAAGGAGCCAAGTCGCTGTTTTTATCTATTATATCCATGCGTGGTTCCTTCTCGTCATTCAAGAAAACACGAATGCGATTGCCACATACTTCAACCTTCAGTCTGTACCACTCTCCCGGTACTGGATGGAAACCTAACGGACGGACTCCCATAAATTCGTCTGTACCCATATACCCCATACGCATCAGGTACAAATCATCCTGTAATCCTCCCTTTATACCAATTACATACCGGTCAAAACGATTATTGGCACGAAACCCCGCCCATATTTGAACTTGTTCTGCTTCTTTAGGAGCGCGGGCTTTAAAGGACATCGTGTAGTTTCTCCATTCAGGTTTGCCAAAACAGGCATAAGCTCCCTTTGAACGAAACACGCCGACATTAATACTACATTCTCCCCGTCCTACTGTTTTTAGCATTTCTCCCTGAGTGGAGAAATTATTTTTCCATTCAGATTGCGCATATCCGGTTAATGAAACCAATAGGCATGCAACAGTCCAAAAAGCTATATACAAATTCTTCATGATATTTAAGATATTATTATGCAAATGTAACTTCGGCACATTAACAGAAAGTGAAATATTTAATTAATAAGACGTTAAAAAGCAATTAATCGTAAGCTGTTTCATCATAAATATTAAGAACATTGGCAACACGTTACCTGAATCAGGAATAAGATATG
>USLU01000013.1 GCA_900555635.1 uncultured Bacteroides sp. | reverse complement strand
GAATTGCAATGTTGATATTGCAAAATTGTGTACTTTTGCGGCGTGAATAACACGTACTACCGATTTATACACAATTAAAATATCATGCAGAGATTAATTAATGAAATTCTTGATCGTGCGAAAGCAGATCGCCAACGCATTGTTCTTCCCGAAGGAACGGCAGAGCGTACTTTGAAAGCTGCCAATCAAATCTTGACTGACGGAGTTGCTGACCTTATACTTTTGGGTAAACCTGAAGAAATCCATGCTTGTGCAAAAGAGTGGGGACTAGGTAATATTGAGAAAGCTACGATTATTGATCCGAATAACCATCCGAAGCAAGAAGAATACGCACAATTGCTGTGTGAACTGCGTAAGAAAAAAGGTATGACTATTGAGGAAGCACGTAAGTTGGTGCTCGATCCGCTTTATTTAGGTTGTTTGATTATTAAGAATGGTGATGCTGACGGTCAGTTGGCAGGTGCCCGCAATACTACCGGTGATGTACTTCGTCCGGCTCTGCAAATAATAAAGACTGTACCGGGTATAACCTGTGTTTCCGGAGCAATGTTATTGTTGACTCATGCTCCCGAATATGGTAAGAATGGTATTTTAGTAATGGGTGACGTTGCGGTAACTCCGGTTCCCGATGCTTCTCAACTTGCTCAAATCGCAGTTTGTACGGCACGTACGGCTCAAGCTGTGGTAGGCATTGATCCCAAAGTGGCTATGTTGAGTTTCTCAACAAAAGGTTCTGCGAAACATGAAGTGGTAGACAAAGTGGTAGAGGCCTTGAAGATTGCTAAAGAAATGGCTCCTGATATTGCTATTGACGGAGAATTGCAGGCTGATGCGGCTTTGGTACCTGAAGTAGGTTCTAGCAAAGCCCCCGGCTCGGCTATTGCAGGCGCGGCTAATGTACTTATTGTTCCAAGTCTCGAAGTTGGTAATATTTCTTATAAGTTAGTACAACGTTTGGGACATGCTGATGCTGTAGGTCCGATATTGCAAGGTATTGCCCGTCCGGTAAACGACCTTTCACGCGGTTGTTCTATCGAAGATATATATCGTATGATTGCAATTACAGCTAATCAAGCTATTGCAGCAAAAAAGAGTAAATAACTTATAAATCTGAAATCATATGAAAGTATTAGTATTGAATTGCGGTAGCTCATCCATCAAATATAAATTGTTTGACATGGATCAAAAAGAGGTTATCGCTCAAGGGGGCATTGAGAAAATAGGTCTGGAAGGTTCATTCCTGAAATTCACTATGCCTAATGGAGAAAAGGTCGTTCTGGAAAAAGACATACCGGAACACACAGTAGGAGTAGAATTCATTTTAGATACATTGGTAAGTCCGGAATACGGCGCTATCAAATCATTGGATGAGATCAATGCGGTAGGTCACCGTATGGTACATGGTGGAGAAAAGTTCAGCAAATCAGTGCTGTTGACACAAGAAGTATTGGATGCTTTTGTGGCTTGTAATGATCTTGCGCCGCTGCATAATCCTGCCAATCTGAAAGGTGTGAATGCAATTTCCGCTACATTGCCTAATGTACCGCAGGTAGGTGTGTTCGATACAGCTTTCCATCAAACAATGCCCGAACATGCTTATCTGTATGCAATACCTTTAGAATTGTATAAGAAATATGGTATCCGCCGTTATGGTTTCCACGGAACTTCTCACCGTTATGTTTCACAACGGGTATGTGAGTTCTTGGGAGTTAAACCGGAAGGTTTGAAAATAATTACTTGCCATATTGGTAACGGTGCTTCTATTGCTGCTGTAAAAGATGGCAAATGTGTGGATACATCTATGGGACTCACTCCGCTTGAAGGCTTGATGATGGGTACTCGTTGTGGTGACATTGATGCAGGTGCAGTAACCTTTATCATGGATAAAGAAGGTCTTGACACAGCCGGTGTATCTGATTTGCTGAACAAGAAATCGGGTGTTGCAGGTTTGAGAAATGGTGCCAGTGACATGCGCGACTTGGAAGCTGCCGTTGCTGCCGGAGAAAAGGAAGCCATTATGGTTGACAAGATGTACAATTATCGCATTAAGAAATATATTGGTGCTTATGCTGCCGCTATGGGTGGTGTAGATGTAATTGTATTTACAGGTGGTGTAGGTGAGAATCAATATACTTGCCGTTCTGCTGTTTGTGATGGTCTTGAATTCCTTGGTGTGAATATGGATTTCGAGAAGAATAAAGTAAAAGGTAAGGAAATTATTGTTTCTACTCCTGAATCCAAGGTGAAAGTGGTAGTAATTCCTACTGACGAAGAATTGATGATTGCTTCGGACACCATTGCTATTTTAGAGAATTAATAATCTGATATAGAATCTTTAGCTGGTTATTGTGAAGGGGCCGGAGGCAGTAAAACTGTACTCCGGCTTCTCTTTTTAATAGAATCTTCATCCTATAGTGACTAAAAATCGCTATCTTTGTTACTCTTTAAAACACTAATAACTTTTTAAGAAATAGATAAGCTTATGAAACGATTCATGTATGTATTACTCTTTGTGCTGTTGACAGGTGCAGTGAATGCACAGCAGGCAAAGTATGTATTTTATTTCATCGGTGATGGAATGGGAGTTAATCAAGTGAATGGTACTGAGATGTATCTTGCCGAACAGGAAGGAAGAATCGGTGTAAAGCCATTGTTGTTCACTACATTTCCTGTTGCCAGTATGGCAACTACTTTCTCTGCGACCAATTCTGTTACTGATTCATCGGCTGCGGGAACTGCGCTGGCTACCGGTACTAAGACTTATAACGGTGCTATCGGCATGGACGATAACAAAAACGTTCTTCAAACCGTTGCCGAAAAAGCAAAGAAGGCTGGAAAGAAAGTGGGTGTAACCACCAGTGTAAGTGTGGATCATGCTACTCCGGCTGCTTTCTTCGCACATCAGCCTAACCGTAACATGTATTATGAAATAGCGCTTGATTTGCCAAAGGCTGATTTCGATTTCTATGCTGGTGGTGGTTTTCTGAAACCTACTACGACCGCAGATAAAAAAGAAGCACCCAGCATCTTCCCTATTTTTGAAGAAGCAGGTTATACCATTGCCAGAGGACTTGACGAATATAAATCGAAAGCTGGAAGTGCCAATAAGATGGTGCTGATTCAGAAAGAGGGAGCCGAACCTTCTTGTTTGCCTTATGCCATTGATCGCCAGGAAGGTGACTTGACCTTGGCCGAAATTACAGAAAGCGCCATCTCTTTCCTTACTAAAGGCAAGAATAAAGGCTTTTTCCTGATGGTAGAAGGAGGAAAGATTGACTGGGCTTGTCATGGTAACGATCCTGCTACTGCCTTCGAAGAAGTAGTAGATATGGATAATGCTGTTAAAGTTGCTTATGAATTCTATAAGAAACACCCCAATGAAACATTGATCGTTGTAACTGCCGACCATGAAACTGGTGGTTTAGGGCTTGGTACAGCCAAGTATGAGTTGTTCTTGAAATCGTTGACAAATCAAAAGCAGTCACAAGATCTTCTTTCTAAAGCGATAACTGATATGCGTAAAGCGAAAAATAATAAAGTTACATGGGAAGAGATGAAAGCTTTGCTTGCTGACAAGATGGGATTCTGGAGTGTACTGCCATTGAGCTGGGAGCAAGAGAAAATGTTGCGTGACGAATATGAAGAGTCTTTCGTAAAGAATCATACCGTTTTCGAAGAAAGTCTTTATGCCAAAACAGAACCGATGGCTGCTACGGCTAGAAAGGTGATGAGCCAGATTGCAATGGTAGGCTGGACAAGTGGAAACCATACTGCTGGTTATGTTCCGGTATTTGCTGTTGGAGCCGGCTCAAAACTGTTCATGGGCAAGATGGATAATACTGAGATTCCTAAGCGTATAGCCAAGGCGGCAGGATATAAATAATTAGTAAGAATTTACTAAAAAAAGTACGGAGCATAGCTGAGTTGCCTTAGTTATGCTCCGTTTCTTTTTCAGGTTTCGCAAGTATGTTGTTCTTTATTCCAAATCCTTTTTGATTATCTCATTCATTTCCTTGATGCGTTTCTTTCGTTCTTCATCGGACATCGGTTTGTTTTTATCTTTATACCCCAAGTCGGTACGCTCGGAAACGTCCTCGCTCCACTCCTCAAATTCGTCTTTTGCCGGGCGTCCTTTAGGATCTATATTTTCCTCAGCAATAGCATTATGTCTGTAAATCATATCATCCATAACTTCTTCGTTTTAATGGTTTATGATATTACTACAAAATTACGGAGGAAAATGTTCTTATTATCTGCTCTTTTTCAAAAGCATTTAATAAGAATAAACGCTTGTCAGGTATACATTGACGATTATTTACCTACCAATTCTTTGATAGAAACCAGCTTGATTCCTTTTTCTTCAATCACCTTCATTACACGGGGGCTTGTCAGCAGATCCGTCACTCCTTGGCGGTCGAAAGCTACGTCTTCGTAACCGATGTGGAAAACATTCTTCATTTCATCAGTGTCAAAAGCCGGATGGTCTAGAAAGAGATAACGTTTGCCTGGTTCCAGCTTATTCAAAGACTTGATAAAACTTGCTTCTTTCTCTTCAGGAGTCCTCTTGGGACCGTCGTAACCAATATAATTGAACTGATAGTCTTTGGTGGATTCCATACGGTCGATGGAGGGTAGATTATATTCTTTGGCAAGGCGAAGCACCAGCTCATTGACTTCTTTATTGAAACCGGTCGAAAGCATGTGTCCGGAGAGATGGCTAAGTTGTGGAATGTTCTTCAATGCCAATTCTATTTGTGCCCTGAATTCCTGTTCTATTTCTTTTATATCCCAGTTATGTTCCAGAATGGATTGTCCCGGATAGGCTGGATTAGGAAATATCATTGGATAAAAATAACCGTTTTCGTCTGTCAGGCTGGGGCATTGGGTCAGTGGGCGCCATTTTACGTTTTCCCATTCACTGGTAAGGACTAGGTGCAGACCGACGTCCAATCCGGGATTCGCTTTCAATAGTTTTACACCTTCGGGATACCAGGCTGCTACAGGCATGACTTCCACGCTTCGGGCAATGCCCGAACGATAGGTTTTGATACAAGCTTCATTTACAGAATGGAAGGCTCCCAAATCATCTATACGGATGGCAAGAGTGGGTGCTGATTGTCCCCAAGCCGATAATACTCCAACGGTAAGAAGAAGTCCGGCAAGCATGTTTTTTGGTTTTAGAAGATTCATTTAGTATTTTATATTGGATTAGAGTTTTGTTTCCCCTTCTATAAATTCTTCCAGAAATAAATTCTCTCCGTCGAATACGGCATAAGAGAAGAAGTTGATCCAATCTCCCAGAATAAGCACGCGTGCGGTAGAAGTAAGCATCAAATCGAGTTCGATATGCCGGTGACCATAAATGAAAAAGTTGATATTGGGATGGCTTTTCAGATAATCTTTGGTGTAGAGAACAAGGTGTTCGTTGTTCTCGCCCATGTAGTCGGGTTCTTTACCATCAATTCGTTTCATGCGGCTGTGCTTTGCCCATGTTAATCCCAGTTCCATACTCCAGCGGGGATGAAGGGCGGAAAAGAGCACTTGCAGTGTAGGACTATGAAACATGGAGCGTAGGAGTTTGAACTTTTTGTCAGGATCTCCCAGTCCGTCGCCGTGGGCAAGATAGAATTCTTTTCCATAGATTTCGGTAGTCAGAGGTTCACGATGGATGATGACGCCACATTCGGTTGTCAGGTAATCGCCACACCAGATGTCGTGGTTACCTGTGAAGAAATGTACTTCCACTCCCAAATCCGTCAGTTCGGAGAGTTTCCCCAGGAATCGGGTGTAGCCTTTGGGTACTACTGTACGAAACTCATACCAGAAGTCAAACATGTCACCTAGCAAATAGACGGCGGCTGCTTTGTCTTTGATACTATCTAGGAAATTGACTAATCTTCGTTCCTGAGTTCGTCCATGCTCAATGGCTCGTGAGCCCAAGTGTGCATCTGAAAGGAAGTAAATGTTCTTCATAAAACCAATGTTAGTGATTATAAGAATCCTAATTCCAGTTTTGCTTCTTCACTCATCATGTCTTTGTCCCATTCGGGCTCAAAGACTAAATTAATGGTAGCGGAGGGCACTCCTTCTATCGATTCAATCTTTTGGCGGACATCTTCCATGATAAAGTCCGCTGCCGGACAATTGGGAGCAGTCAGGGTCATGTCGATAGTAACGTCATTACTATCGGAAACATCTATTTTGTAGATCAAGCCCAAATCATAAATGTCAACCGGTATCTCCGGGTCATATACGGTCTTGAGCATTGCAACGACTTTTTCTTCTATCTCAAATTTGGTCATACTAGTAGGGTTATTTTAGGCAAAACTAAATATTTTAATTGAAACGGCAAAATTATATACATCCCTCGTCAATGAAACTGTAATATTTACCATCTGTTATAATAACGTGGTCGGTTAATCGGATGTTCATGGTTTGCGCTCCTTTCTGTACAAGCTGTGTCAAGCGCAGATCATCGGTGCTAGGGTGTGGATTACCCGAAGGATGATTATGGATCAGAGCAATCTGAGTGGCTCTTTGCAGTAAAGCCTCCCGTAAGATGCTGCGTACGTCGGCGGTGGTTTGGTCTATTCCTCCGCGGCTGATGCGCACTTTGTTGATGACACGGGCTGCCTGGTTCATGAGTAATACCCAGAATTCTTCTTGTGAAAGGTCGCAAAGCAGCGGGTGAAACAGGTCGTAGATATCTTTTGAACAACGGATGGTGGCACGTTCCGGACGTTCTTGTAAGTTGCGGCGTTTGCCCAGTTCGAGCGCTGCCATGATGGTGAGACTCTTGGCAGGACCGAATCCTTTGAAGCGGGAGAAGTCACGGATCTCCCATTTTCCCAGTTGATTCAGGTCATTGTCGCTACTAGCCAGTATGCGTTGCATCAGTGAAACAGCACTTTCCTCAGTGTTGCCCGAACCGATGAGAATAGCAAGCAGTTCGGCGTCACTCAAAGCTTCTGCGCCTTTCTGCATCATTTTCTCCCGTGGACGATCTTCTTCAGCCCACTGGTTGATATTTAATTTGTTCACAATAACTACTTATAAAAGTTCTTTTTGAAGGCTTCGAATTCATCCTTACCGAGTATGCAACGATTCCACCAGGCACGCCAGAAGCCGGTTCCATAACCGATGAGTTGTATGAATGAGGCGGCAATGGAGTATACCCCGATACATAAGCTCTTATTTTGGATGGAAGAGTCTATAAAAACGAGTAGGGCATACAGGGCGATAGGGGTCAAACTGTACAGGCAGAATGGGGCGCACAATAAAAGTATGCCTACTCCCAATGTAAATGCTGCAGGTAATAGATGTACGATCTTTAGTGACTCCGGATATTTCTTGTAAAGATTGATGCGTGCTATGCCCGAATTGTGTACTTGCTTGAAAAACTTCTTGAGGTCTGTCCGTCGTTTGTGATAAACCCATGCGCCCGGAAATAAACGGCACTTATATCCTTCTTTGAAGATCCGGATGCTGAAGTCGATATCTTCACCAAACCGCATTTTAGAGAAACCTCCCAAAGTCTGATATACTTCTCTTCGTACTCCCATATTGAAACTACGGGGGTAGAATTTGTCCATCTTCTTTTTACCGCCACGGATACCTCCGGTGGTAAAGAAAGAAGTCATGGAGTAGTTGATGGCTTTCTGTATGTCGGTGAATGATTCGTGTGCTCGGTCGGGACCTCCGAATGCATCGGATGGAGCGCTTTGCAATTCTTGTTCCACAGCGGCGAAGTAGCCTTCGGGCAGGATGCAGTCCGAGTCCAATATAATCAGATATTCTCCTTTAGTACGTTCCGCACCGTAATTGCGGGTTTGTCCGGGACCGGAGTTCGGTTTATTAAAGTAGTGGACGTCCAATACATTCTGATAGTTTTCTACTACATCTTTGCAAGGAATGGAAGAACCATCTTCCACAACAATTACTTCAAAATCGGTAAAGGTTTGTTGCGTCAGGCTTTGCAGCAATTCGTCCACTTCATCGGGACGATTATATACGGGGATGATGACCGAGTATCGCATAATTATTTCAGTTACTTGATGATTGCTCAATATCTGTTTTGAGTCTGTCAATACAAAAGTACTCTTTATCTTTTAATAAAGTATTATTGCATTCCAATTTCTGCAAATGTATTTGTGCTGTTCAGTTTATGGCTGAGCGGATATGTACCATGTTTTCTCTTCCCGTATATAAAAGATAAGCCGCTTGCCTGAAGTAAGAACCTTCATACAAGCGGCTTGTTAGCTCGTTAAACCGATGTTTATGCTTTTACACGGCTTACGTAAGAACCGTCGCGAGTATCGATTTCGATTGTTTCGCCTTCGCTGATGAACAACGGAACACGTACGGTTGCGCCAGATTCTACAGTAGCGGGTTTCAGTGTATTGGTTGCAGTATCACCTTTCATACCTGGTTCAGTGTAAGTAACCTTCATCTGAACCTTTATAGGCATGTCAGCATAAAGAATTGTTTCGTCGGTAGCGTTGGATACAACTTCTACAATGGCACCTTCCAACAAGAAGTCAACACCATTGATCAAATCATGAGCAATAGGATGTTGGTCGAAAGTTTCCTGGTTCATGAAGATATAATCTTCACCTTCTTTATATAAGAACTGGTAGGGACGACGTTCTACGCGGATGTCTTCCAATTTTTCACCGATGTTGAAACGGCGTTCCAATACGTAACCATTTACTACGTCTTTCAATTTGGTACGCATGAAGGTGTTACCTTTACCTGGTTTTACATGTAGGAAGTCAACACAGAAATACAACTTGCCGTCCATACGGATACAAGTCCCGATTTTAATGTCTTGGGAATTAATCATACTAATTTTCTTTTCTATTATATATTATTATGTAAGTCGCCTTAAACTAGCTTTGCGGGTGCAAAAGTAATGGAAATCAGCAAAAATCGCAAAAAGTTTTGAGAGAAAAAGACTTAACTCTTGGATATTTTGAAAAAAGTACCTATTTTTGCAGCCCAATTACGTAGAATAATAACATAAAACAATATATAGTAATGAAAAGAACATTTCAACCCTCTAACAGAAAGAGAAAAAACAAACACGGTTTCCGTGAGAGAATGGCAAGTGCTAATGGCCGCAGAGTATTGGCATCACGTCGTGCAAAAGGCCGCAAGAAACTGACTGTTTCTGACGAATACAACGGAGTAAAGGCATAAGCCCCTCGTTTTGTAGAAAAGATTAAGAAAACCGCAAGAGACTGAGAAGTTTCTTTGCGGTTTTTCTTTTGGCTATTTATAAAAACTGTGTGAACTCAGTGTTACTCTGTAGCGAAAATTGTATCTTTGCCTCAAAATAACGCTATAGATTATGACAATAAAAGAGTTTTTTTCTTTCCGACAGAACAAATACTTCTGGGTGAACATCATCGCCATGGTCGTTGTAGTTTTCGTATTGCTATTTGCAGTACTGAAAGCCTTGGATATGTATACTCGCCATGGGGAAGCAGTGGCCGTACCTGATGTAAAAGGAATGGGAGTTGAAGAAGCAGAGAAAGTCTTTCGTAATCATGGACTGAATTGCATTGTTTCCGATTCCAGTTATGTTAAAGCCTTGCCTGCCGGTTCTATTCTTGAATATAGCCCGGCTGCGGGACAGAAGGTGAAAGAAGGCCGTACGATATATATTACAATCAATACTCTAAATATTCCTTTGCAAACAGTTCCCGATGTAGCGGATAATAGTTCGTTGCGTCAGGCAGAGGCACGTATCCTGGCTGCTGGTTTCAAACTTGCACAGATACAATATGTAGCGGGAGAAAAGGATTGGGTATATGGCGTGAAATATAAAGGCCGCCAACTTACTATTGGTGATAAAGTGCCCATGGGGTCTGTGCTCACTCTGATGGTGGGTAATGGCGGTGAACTTCAGCAAGAAGCAGACTCTTTAGGCCTGGGAACTACAGAAGTAGTAGCCGAACCTGCAACTTCTGAGAAATCAGCCTCCGATGAATCTTGGTTCTAATCAATCGACAATTAATAATTAAATAAACTTCAATCGTAAAGACAGATGGTAGAAGAATTGCCGGAAGACATAGAGAATGATGAACTGGATGATGTAGAGCCAATTGGTGATGAGGCGCAACTTTACGAGCATTTCCGTGTAGTAGCGGATAGAGGTCAGGAAATGATACGTGTGGACAAATACTTGTTCGACCGGATTACTAATGCTTCTCGCAACCGTATTCAAAAAGCAGCCGATGCCGGGTTTGTAATGGCGAACGGCAAACCGGTCAAGAGTAGTTACAAGGTGAAACCGATGGATGTTATCACCGTGATGATGGATCGTCCGCGCTATGAAAACGAAGTTATTCCCGAAGATATTCCACTGAACATAGTCTATGAAGACAAGCATCTCATGGTAGTGAATAAACCTGCCGGATTGGTAGTGCATCCCGGACATGGAAATTACCATGGTACGCTTGTCAATGCTATAGCCTGGCACATGAAAGATAATCCTGATTATGATGCCAATGATCCGCACGTAGGACTTGTGCATCGCATTGATAAAGACACTTCAGGACTTCTGGTCATAGCCAAAACACCCGATGCCAAGACAAACCTTGGAAACCAGTTCTTTAATAAAACTACTAAGCGCCGTTATCGTGCCTTGGTTTGGGGAAATGTAGAGCAAGACGAGGGTACCATTATCGGTAACCTTGGCCGTAATCCCAAAGACCGTATGCAGATGACCGTTTTGCCCGATGATCAGGGAAAGCATGCAGTTACCCATTACCGGGTGTTGGAACGCCTGGGTTACGTTACTCTTGTGGAGTGCATCCTCGAAACAGGACGTACTCATCAAATCCGTGTGCACATGAAGCACATCGGACATATCCTTTTCAATGACGAACGCTATGGTGGGCACGAAATACTGAGAGGAACCCACTTTGCCAAATACAAACAATTTGTAAACAACTGCTTTGATACTTGTCCACGGCAGGCTTTGCACGCCATGACACTGGGGTTTGTACATCCTGCTACCGGCGAGGAAATGTACTTTACCTCGGAAATGCCCGATGATATGACCCAACTGATTGATAAGTGGAGAAGCTATATTAGTAACAGAGAATTAGAATGAAACGTACCATTGCCATTGTATGCGGAGGAGAGACTTCCGAAATAGTAGTGTCGTTGCGTAGTGCGCAGGGCATCTACTCCTTTATTGATAAAGAAAAATATAACCTTTACATTGTAGAGATGGAAGGGCTTCGCTGGGAAGTGTGTTTACCCGATGGAAGTAAAGTTCCGGTAGACCGTAACGACTTCTCGTTCATGCTTGGCGCTGAGAAGGTGAAGTTCGACTTTGCCTACATCACCATTCACGGCACTCCGGGTGAAGACGGGCGCTTGCAAGGTTACTTCGATATGCTGCATATACCTTATTCTTGCTGTGGTGTATTGGCTGCCGCCCTTACCTATGATAAATTTGCCTGCAACCAATACCTTAAGGCTTTTGGCGTACGTATCGCAGAATCTTTATTGCTCCGTCAAGGACAATCCGTTTCCGACGAAGACGTAATGGAGAAGATTGGTCTGCCTTGTTTTATCAAACCCAGTTTGGGAGGTTCCAGTTTCGGCGTAACAAAGGTAAAGACAAAGGAACAGATACAACCTGCCATTTCCAAAGCTTTCGAAGAAGCCCAAGAGGTTTTGATAGAAGCCTTTATGGACGGAACCGAAATTACTTGCGGTTGCTATAAAACAAAAGATAAATCGGTAGTGTTCCCTATCACAGAAGTAGTGACGCACAACGAGTATTTTGATTATGATGCCAAGTACAACGGTCAGGTAGATGAGATTACTCCTGCCCGCATTGCTGACTCGGTAAGGGATCGTGTGCAAGCGCTCACTTCCGCTATATACGATATTTTGGGAGCTTATGGTATTATCCGCGTTGATTATATTATTACTGCCGGCGATAAAATCAACCTGTTGGAAGTGAATACCACACCAGGTATGACTGCCACCAGCTTCATTCCGCAGCAAGTTCGTGCTGCCGGATTGGATATTAAGGATGTAATGACAGATATAATAGAGAACCGATTTTAGTTATAAGTTATGAGTTATAAGTTATTACCGTGTGGCGTAATCGGGCCAGCCAACTTATAACTCGTGACTTATAATTCATAACTAATAACTTATAACTAATTAGTATGGAATTTGATGAAATCCGTCCTTATCATGACGAGGAGCTTCCTCAAATATTTGAGGAGCTGATTGCCGATCCGGCTTTTCAGGCTGTAGCTACCACAGTGATGCCTGGAGTACCTTTTGAGATGATTGCGCAAAAAATGCGTGCATGTAAAAGTAAGCTCGATTTTCAGAAAGCTTTCTGCTACGGTCTTTTGTGGAAGATCGCTAAAGAGGCTTCCGATGGCTTAACGTTGGATCACACTGCCTTAAAGGATAAGAAAGCGGCTTACACCTATATTTCTAATCATCGTGATATTATTTTAGACTCGGGTTTCCTATCTATTCTTTTAGTAGATCAGGGAATGGATACTGTAGAAATTGCAATTGGCGATAACTTGCTGGTTTATCCTTGGATTAAGAAATTGGTGCGTGTCAATAAGTCTTTTATCGTACAGCGTGGGTTGCCGATGCGACAGATGTTGGAGTCTTCCGCACGTATGTCCCGCTATATGCACTATACTATTAAAGAAAAGAAACAGTCTATTTGGATAGCTCAGCGTGAAGGACGCGCCAAAGATTCCAATGATCTTACACAAGATAGTATTTTGAAGATGCTGGCAATAGGAGGTGAAGGAGAAATCATTGATCGTTTGATAGAGATGAATATTGCCCCCTTGGCTATTTCTTATGAGTATGATCCTTGTGATTTTCTCAAAGCATGGGAGTTTCAATTGAAACGTGACATCCCTGATTATAAGAAGAGTACTGCGGATGATTTGAAAAGCATGCAAATCGGTCTGTTTGGCTTTAAGGGACATGTTCATTTCCAAACCGGTGCTTGTATCAACGATGAGCTGCAACAAATGGATCGTTCACTTCCCAAACCGGAACTTTTTTCCCATATCTCCGCTATAATAGATAAGCGTATTCATGCTAATTACCGCATATATCCTAATAATTATGTAGCGTATGATTTGCTTCAAGGAAATGACACTTTCTCCACTCATTATGCAGCAGAAGACAAACAACATTTCCTGGCATATCTTGATCAACAGTTAGCACGTATAGAGATTCCAAACAAGGATATGGTTTTCCTGCGTGAGAAGATGTTACAAATGTATGCTAACCCCTTGAAGAACTATTTGGCAGCAACAAATGCCTGAGTCAGTTATTCAGATATAAAGAATATAGATAATGACAATAGCTAAGTATAATTGGTGCTTTTTGCCTTTATTGATCTGTTTGCTTACAGCTTGCGGTGACGATGAATATCATTATCCGGACGTGAAACTGGAATATTTGACTGCTTTCTCCGGTGCGGAGGGTAATTTGGAATCTATTCTGACGGATGAAGGAGCTACTTTTTCCGTTGTGGCGGATGCTTCAAACAATCATATCAATCCGAACTCTTCAGTTCGGATTGTTGCAAACTATGGAAAAGTAGCGACTGCCGATGGTACTGAGGGAGTGAAACTGTATGCATCGCTGAATGCTGTTTCGCCTTTGCCTATGCCTGCTGATAAGTTCAAGGATGGTGTCAAGAAAGATCCGGCTAACATACTTAGTATCTGGATGGGGCTGAATTATCTGAATATAACCTTGGAAGTAAAGGCACAAGATGGAAAGCATAAGTTCGGCTTTATCGAAGATGAAGTTATCACAAATACTGAAATAGGGAAAAGCGAAGTCTATTTGACCCTATACCATGATGCGGGGGATGATGTGCAAGCTTATACTCAGCGAGCTTATCTTTCGGTACCTCTTCAGCAATATGCTGTAAACGGAATCCGGTCAGTAACCATTCATTTCAATCTGCTAACCTATTCCGGTAAGATAGAAACCTATGACTTTGAATATATTCCTTCTTCTAAATGAAATGCCTTATGAAAACGTTATTTGCAAGTATCTGCCTTTTCTTTTCCGCCCTTTTCTCTTGCCAGCAAAAAGCGGGGAACTTTAAGTCTGTGCCGGTAGATGAGTTTGCTACTCTGATATCCAATCCTGAGATACAGCGCTTGGATGTCCGTACGCTAGCAGAATACTCCGAAGGGCATATTCCCGGCAGTGTCAATATAAATGTATTAGATAAGGAGTTCGAGGCAATTGCCGATTCTACTTTACAGAAAGATAAACCGGTTGCTGTTTATTGCCGTAGTGGTAAACGTAGTAAAAAAGCTGCCGCCATTCTTAGTGAAAAAGGATATAAAGTATATGACCTTGATAAGGGCTTTAATGCTTGGCAGGAAGCTGGTAAGGATACGAATAAATAACCTATTTGTAAATATAGAAAAACCGCCGGGAAAAGGTTGCATTATTATAGAGAATCATAATATTTCCTTTGTCCGGCGGCTTGATGCATTACAAAATTATTTCAAACCTTCGATTAATTGTTTCAGTACTACTGTTGCAGATATCTCGCGGTTGGCAGCTTCAGGAATTACAATGGATTGCGGGCTTTCGATTACATCGTCCGTCACAATCATATTACGTCGTACCGGCAGGCAATGCATAAAGTATGCATTATTGGTCACTGCCATTTGACGATCGCTTACAGTCCATTCGCGGTCTTTACTCAGAATTTGTCCATAATTGTCACCGGTATAAGCAGCCCAGTTCTTGGCATAAATAAAGTCTGCACCTTCAAAAGCTTTCATTTGATCGTATTCTACACGGGCATTTCCCACGAACTTCGGATCGAGTTCATAGCCTTCGGGATGCGTAATCACGAAATCATAATCCGTTGCATTCATCCATTCGGCAAATGAGTTTGGAACAGCTTGCGGTAATGCACGTGGATGTGGTGCCCAAGTCATTACAACTTTGGGTCGTGGCGTTTTTTTGTATTCCTCAATTGTAATGAGGTCGGCAAAGCTTTGTAGCGGATGGCGTGTAGCCGCTTCCATTGAGAATACCGGACGTCCGGAATATTGAATGAATTGGTTCAGTATTACTTCATTGTAATCATATTCTTTATTTTCAAAACGTGCAAAAGAACGTACACCGATTACATCACAATAGCAACCCATCACGGGGATTGCCTCTAATAGATGCTCAGGCTTGTCACCGTCCATGATGACACCACGTTCGGTTTCCAATTTCCAGGCACCCTGGTTGATATCGAGTACCATTACGTTCATACCCAGATTCAAAGCAGCTTTTTGGGTGCTGAGGCGGGTACGTAAACTGGAGTTGAAAAAAATCATCATCAACGTCTTGTTACGTCCCAGTTCCACATATTTGAAACGGTCTTTCTTGATCTCGAATGCTTCGTCCAGTGCAGACTTCAGGTTGCCGATGTCCTGCACGCAAGTAAATTTCTTCATATTCACTGTTCTTTTAGTGTATCTATACTGTGACAAAGATAAAGATTAAATGTGAAATACAAATAAATTTGCTTCTGCTTTCAGTTTGCATTATCTTTGACGCCATAAATCTAATACATGTGAATATGAGAAAGACGATTCTTCTTGCCGCTCTGCTGACTGGAGGAGTGATAACTACTATGGCGCAAGAGCCGCTGATACACCCTGAAGAAGGGAGAACATTGCTGGAACGTGTTACAAAAGATGGTAAATCTATAGCCTCCAGTAGTATGAATCTTCAATTTTATACTTCGGCTGCCGCCTATCTTACTGATGGTAAATTGGATGAAGCTGCTTTTAAGATTAATGCCGTTCGTCTGGAGATTTTAGGCTCCTTCGGTAAGGACTTTTCTTACCACTTCCGCCAATCTTACAATAAATACAGTAATCCACA
Organism: uncultured Bacteroides sp.; assembly: GCA_900555635.1. Taxonomy (GTDB): domain Bacteria; phylum Bacteroidota; class Bacteroidia; order Bacteroidales; family Bacteroidaceae; genus Bacteroides. The sequence continues at coordinate 87,804 of USLU01000013.1, read as the reverse complement.
TGTGCTGGATAATGTGTCGTCTTCTGTGGAGTGTGCTCTGGTAAATTGGAACATGAACAAACGTTTTACGCTGACCGTAGGAAAGCAAGCTATTCAGTTGGGAGGGTACGAATATTGGGTGAATGCTATTAAAGTGCGTGAATTCAGTGATTTCAATAATAATGTGGCTTGCTATCAGGCCGGTGTAAACGGAGCTATCCAGCTGTCGCCGACGCAGCAACTGAACTTGCAGGTAGTGAACAACCGTAGCGGTGATGAGGATGAAACTTTCCTTTATGGTCGACCGGAGGGAGTGGGTAAAGTGCGTGTACCTATGCTCTCTACAGCCAATTGGGACGGCTATTTCTTTGACCGTGGCTTGAACTTACGTTATTCTGTTTCTTGGGGACAGCTTGCTGAAAAAAGGAATATATTCTACTTCACTGCCGGAAATGTATGGGAAAAAGGTCCCGTAGTGGCTTACGTAGACTTTATGTACTCACGGGAAGGTATAGACAGTAAAGGGCTTGTTAGTGAACTTTCAGCCAACCGTTCCGAAGGAGCCGTCACTGCTCAACATGTCTCTTATCTCACTGCAATAGCCAATTTCGATTACCGCATTCATCCCCAATGGAATGTGTATATGAAAGGTGCTTATGAAACAGGCAGTGTCTATAAGGCAAATGGGCCTTATGAGAAAGGGCTTTATCGCCGTACTTGGAATGTACAGGCGTGTGCTGAATATTTCCCAATGAAAAACAGCGAACTACTCATCTTCCTTCATCTTTTACATAAGAACCATGGCTTGACCAAACGTGCTAAAGATCTTGGTGCGGAAGACTATAGTTCGCAACGTATCTCATTGGGACTGGTATATACGATACCGGTGTTTTGAAAGTTATTTCCTCGTTTGTCCTGTTCCCTCCACTATCCACTTATATGTGGTGATTTCTTCGAGTGCCATTGGACCACGGGCGTGCAGTTTCTGTGTGCTGATACCGATTTCGGCACCCAATCCGAACTGGGCTCCATCCGTAAAGGAAGTAGGCGCATTGACATATACGCAAGCAGCATCTACTTCACGGCAGAACCATTCAGCACGTTCCTTGTCTGAGGTAATGATGCATTCACTGTGTTTGGAACTGTGCTGACGGATGTGTCCCATCGCTTCTTGCATAGACATCACGGTCTTAATGGACATTTTGTAATCCAGAAACTCTTTGCCGTAACTATCTTCAGTGGCAAGGTGCAATAATTCGGTAGGATATTTGCCTTGTAAGGCGTTATATGCCGGTTGGTCGGCGTATATTACTACGTTGCTTAGATGTAGCGGGAGGCATAGATCGGGCAAATCGGCCAGACAATCCATGTCGATTATAAGACAATCCAAAGCATTGCAAACACTAACACGGCGTGTCTTTGCATTATTAATGATGGAAGCACCAATATTTACGTCACCATAACGGTCGAAGTACGCATGACAAACTCCTGCGCCTGTTTCAATAACCGGAATAGTAGCATTTTGCCGTACAAAATTGATGAGGCTACTGCTGCCGCGTGGAATGATTAAATCTACGTAACCATTGGCGTGTAGCAATTCAGTGGTTGCTTCACGGTCGGCAGGAAGTAATTCTACGATATGGGGATCTACTCCGAAGCGTTGAAGTACCTCGTGTATGATCCTGATGATAGCCCGATTGGAATAGTCTGCATCGCTACCACCTTTCAGAATACAGGCATTGCCACTTTTGAAGCAGAGCGAGAATACATCGAAACTGACATTGGGACGAGCTTCATAGATGATACCAATTACACCGAAAGGTACACTGACTCTCTTTATCTTTAATCCGTTGGGAAGTACATTCTCTTTTAAAATCCGTCCCAGTGGTGATGGGAGTGTAGCTACTTTACGTATATCAGCGGCTATGTCTTGCAGACGGGCTTCCGTCAATTTAAGGCGGTCATATTTAGGATCGGAAGGATCCATGCGATTTAAGTCTCTCTGATTCTCACTCAGAATGACGGCAGTCTTTTCAATGGCGGCATCCGCAACTGCCAGTAATACCTGATTGATTTCGTTGTCACTCAACATCAAAAGTTTGCGGCTTGCATCTTGTACGGCGACAAATGTTTTGTGTAAGTCCATTTTTGCTATCATTTATAAGTTGATTGTCGGGCAAAGGTAACAATATAAATTAGTAAACTCATGTAATAAATAGATTTATTGCATGTGTAAAAAGTGAATGTAATTGGCGACAAACTATTCTATATATAGGTAATCGTAATGTACTACTGCCTTTTTGCCGTGTTTCCCCATTGCTTCGCGTGCTTGTGTGGAATCGCAGTTAACTTTTCCTACACCTATAGGGTTTCCTTCAAAATCGATGATACGTACAATATCGTCCTTTTCAAATTCGCCTTCAATGGCCGTGATACCTACCGGTAAGATGCTTACAGCTTTATCGGAAGCTATTATTTGCGTAGCTTGCTCATTGATGTGCAATTCGCCTTTGGCAAAACCTTCGCTATGTGCAATCCACTTCTTTACGCTTGATACCGGTTCGTCGGATGGAATGAAACGGGTGTATTTTACTTCTTCATTTCTAAGGATTTCTACAAGGATATTATCCCGTTTGCCATTGGCTATGATAACGGTGATGCCTTCATCCGCTACTTTGCGGGCAATGTTAGTCTTGGTCAGCATGCCACCTCGTCCGAAGCTCGATTTGGAGGTTTGTATATAAGAGGAGAGGTCTTTGCCTTGTCCTATCTCGCGGATTACTTCTGAAGATGGGTCGTCAGGAGAACCATTGTATATGCCGTCGATATTACTGAGAATGATTAAAGCCTGTGCATCCATCATGGAGGCAATAAGTCCTGATAGTTCGTCGTTATCAGTAAACATCAGTTCACTAACGGAGATAGTATCGTTTTCGTTGACAATCGGGATAACACCATTTTCAAGCATCACAGTCATGCAATTCTTTTGATTGAGATAATGCCGGCGTGTGCTGAAATTCTCCTTCATGGTGAGCACTTGTCCTACGGGGATGTTGTGTTCGCGAAATAGTTCATAATATCGGTTGATAAGTTTGGCTTGTCCCACAGCGGAGAAAAGCTGGCGTTGGTCTACACTATCCAGCTTTTTGGTGGGATGCACTTCGCTTCGCCCCGATGCTACAGCTCCGGAGGAAACGAGAATTATTTCTACGCCTGCTCTATGCAGTTCGGCAATCTGATCTACAAGGGCGGACATGCGTGTTACGTCCAATGTGCCGTCACGGCGTGTCAATACATTGCTGCCTATCTTGACAGCAATTCTCGTAAATTGTTGTTCCATATATGTGATTGTTCGGGGATAGAGCAATCTCTAATCTCCGTTTGTATTCTTTTCGTATGCCCGAACTACTTCCATGGCGGGTTCATAATCCTTCTCGTTAACGAGTACAGCTACAACAACGGCTATGGCCGATACGGTGAGATTGGGCTGTAATGCATCCTTTAGCACCGCTTCAACGTCATTGTCTCCAAGCATGGTCTTTACTAATTCGGCTTCCCAAAGCGAACCTGTAAATACTTCAACGAGTTTCGTCTTATCTTCTTCCATAATCGTATGAATTTAAAGGTTTTTGTATGACAAATATAACACTTTGTTTTGAATTGACTATTTTATTCTATGAAATTCGTATGGATTGAATACAAATCATTCTCTTTGCATGGTTTCTATACCTACAAAGATACGGAGGCGGGCATATTTTAAAGACGTTTTCGAACGTGTCTTCTACAAGTAAATTCTCGCAAAAATTATCTCAGAAAGAAGATGCGTAGCAAAACGTCCACTATGTATGTATCCCGATGAACATGCCAGTTGTTCTGTCAAAAAGGAGTTATTATGCTTTTAATGTTGTCATAATGTGGTATTTTTGTTTGTTATCCTATCTCGTCCAGATTAATAAAAGGTGAATCTGGAAAATATTATGAATAATTAAGCTATAAAAATACGTTCTTTCTGTATATTGTTCCGGTTTCTAGGCTCTTTATACAAAAAATAGCTACACCTTTTTACTAAAACAGCTACATCTTTTTACTAAAACGGTTACTACCTTTTAGTAAAACATTCTTTTGATATTACTTTTTTTCTTTTCAAGGCTTCTCAAAGCATAATTTTAATTTATTAGCAAGCGTTGTGTTGTTGTATATGCTTTATAATCTGATATTTACGGTTTTGCACTTGTGTATTTCTTTTCGTGCGGGTAGTGGGGCGAAAATACGCGATTCTCGTGCATCTAGAAAATACAAAATGTCAAAATGATAAATGGGGAAAGACATTTCTTATCTGCTGTTGCTCGTTTATTGGACCCAAGTTTGTCCAGTTAGATACTATTCTTCCAATGTGATTCGTTTTACCGTAATTTCTTCATTTAGGAAAGTAGAAGCCGATTCGATGAATTTATCTTCAGCCTCAGTAGTACAGTATATACACTTGCCGTTTTGAGTGCATTTGGAGGCAATCTCCGGATGACGTTCCAGGTAGTCTTTCAAGCTATCCGCAACTAATTCGCCTTGTGTTACAGTAGTGATGCCGTCGGGCATATATTGCTGTATCTTAGGAAGTAAAAGCGGATAATGAGTGCACCCTAGAATTACTGTATCTATTTGCTTATCTTTGGCAAGTAGTTCGTTAATGTATTTTCGGATGAAATAATCTGTACCTTCACTCTCTGCTTCGTTGTTCTCAACGAGCGGTACCCACATAGGGCAAGCTTCTCCACTAACTTGTATATCGGGAAAGAGCTTGTGTATTTCTAGTGGATAAGATTCTGACTTAATAGTACCTGCCGTAGCAAGGACACCGATATGGCGATTTTGGGTAATGCTGCCGATGCATTCTACCGTAGGTCGGATAACGCCAAGTACACGACGCGTCGGGTCAAGCCGGGGGAGGTCATTCATCTGGATACTTCGTAGTGCTTTAGCCGAAGCTGTATTGCAAGCCAAGATAACAAGGTGGCAACCCATTTCAAATAATTTGGTAACTGCCTGCAATGTGAATTCATATACTATATCGAAAGAGCGTGTACCATACGGAGTACGTGCATTATCCCCCAAGTATATGTAGTCATATTGAGGCAATGCTTCCCGTATCTTACTCAAAATAGTCAGACCACCGTAACCGGAGTCAAATACTCCGATGGGACCTGGGGCAGAAGGTAATGTTTGTTTCATACTTCTAAATGAATTGTACTCTGCAAAGATAGTGCAAACCGAGGGCAGAATAAAATGAACTTGTTCGTTTTTTATGCAGAGGTGCAGCTTATCTTCGATTTTAACTGAAGATAAAGAAAAGGAATAGGATAATATAAATAGAAAGGCACGGACTTTTTGGGTCCGTGCCTTTCTATTTATCACTTTAAGTGGTTTCTTATTTGATACCTAACTGAGTTTTGACTTTTGCAGTCACATCAGTACTTTGTGCACTTACGAAAGGTATCGGAGTACGAGCTAAGTCAAAGATGTAAACTACACCTTCAGTCTTACCCACAGCCTGAATAGCTTCATCCAATTTCTTGTAGATAGGAGTCATAGCATCTTGCTGTGCTTTTTGCATTGCCTGATAGGCTTCCTGTTGGAACTGTTCTTGGCGTTGAGCCATATCGTTCAATTCTTTCTGGCGTCTTTCAGAAATATTTTTCGGCAAAGAATCTTGTTGAGCAATAAATTCCTGATACTTCTTGTTGAATTCTTCTTGAGTGCGTTGCATCTCTTCCTGATATTTTTTAGACATGGCGTCCAAATCAGCTTGCGCTTTAGTAAATTCAGGCATAACAGAGATTACTTCTTGAGAATTCATGTGAGCAAATTTTGCTTGTGCCATAGCTCCCAGAGGGAGAACAAACATAATTACGAATAGTGCGATTTTTTTAAGCATAATGTTTATTATTTATTTGAATGATTATTCTGTTACGGTGCAAATGTATGAAATTAATTTGAATATCCTAATCTGGCAAGTACTTCATTGCTGATATCTATACTTGGAGATGCAAAAATTATGCTTGAGGCAGAAGCGCGGTCAGCGACTACAGCATACCCTTTTTCAGTTGCAATCTCTTTCACTACATCGTATATTTCATCCTGAATAGGTTGGATCAAGCTTTCACGCTTTTTATATAATTCACCTTCCGGACCGAAGTATTGACGACGCAGATCGGATACAGATTTTTCTTTCGCAACAATCTCTTCCTCTTTCTTTCCTCTTTGTACATCAGAAAGAGATGCTACCTGAGATTGATAGTTCTTGTACATAGTCTTAGCTTCTTCAGCAAGTTTTTCAACTTCGCTTTGCCATTTCTTGGAAGCTTGAGCCAGTTCTTCATTTGCCCGATCATACGCAGGAATATTCTTCAGGATATATTCCATGTCGATCAAAGCAAACTTTTGCGCATTTGCTGTGACGCCTACGGCTAACAGCAGAAACATTAATAAAACAGTCTTTCTCATCATAACGTCTGGTTTTTGTGAAACAAATTAGAATTCTTGTCCTAAGATAAAGTGGAATTGGCTACCACCATAGTCTGAACGTCCGAATACTTTGTCGAAACCGTAAGCCCAGTCAATACCCATCATACCAATCATCGGGAGGAAGATGCGGACACCAACACCGGCAGAGCGCTTCAATTCAAATGGATTGAACTTGTTAACGTCTTGCCAAGCATTACCTGCTTCGACGAATGTTAACGCATAAATACTAGTACTTGTTTCCAACATCAACGGATATCTTAATTCAAGACCAAGACGGGTATAGGCATAACCTTCGGAACCGTACGGGGTCAATGAACTGTTTTCGTAACCACGAAGAGCGATACTTTCCGTTGCATAGCTGGAATAACCGGTCATACCGTCACCACCCACATCGAATGTTTCAAACGGAGACTTCTTATATTTGTTGTAGTGTCCCAGCAATCCGAATTCTACACGACCCATCAATACCGGGGTACGTTTTACAGTAACAGGGTCCATCAACGGGATGTAAATTTTGGATTTGAATTTCCACTTATGATATTCAATCCACTTGTGCATCTTGTTCATGTCATCCTGATTTCTGGTGCTGTACTTGCTGTAGTCTGTACCGTCAAACAGCGAGTAAGGCGGTGTAATCTGTGCAGACAGTGAGAACTCAGAACCCTGACGCGGATAAATAGGGTTGTCAATAGAACTACGAGATAAAGTCAGGTTCAAGCTCAGGTTATTACACTTACCGTTGGTTACAGGGAAGTATTGCCAGTCGCTTAGGATATAGCGTTGGTATGACAACTCTGCTGTGAACTGGAAGTAGTCATCAGGCCATTTCAGACGTTTACCGAACATTACGGCAAGACCATACATCTGAATAGACTTATCGGGGTCGTAATAGTTTTCGTAGTTGTTGTAGCTACCGTAATTATATTGTCCATAACCATACATACCGCTGTAATAGCTGTTGTAGTAGTTATTCATGTATGCCGAGTTGTAATAACGGTTACTGATGTCAGTCTGTCTGGAGTAGAATGCTGATACTGAGAACGCATTCGGACGTTTACCTCCAAACCACGGATCATAGAATGAAACGCTATAAGATTGGTAATATTTGGCATTTGTCTGACCACTTACAGTCAAGGTCTGGCCATCACCTTGCGGCAAAATACCACGGTAGTTGTCACCCGGATGCAACAAGTTGGCAAGAGAGAAGTTGGTGAACTTCAAACTTAACTTACCGATAATACCTGTTTGTCCCCAACCGGCAGAGAATTCTACTTGGTCATTGGCCTTGGAAACGAGGTCGTAACCGATATCAACTGTACCGTCTTCCGGTCTTGGCTGGATGTCCGGTTTGATTTGTTCAGGGTCAAAGTGTCCCATTTGCTGGATTTCACGCATAGAACGCATCAAGTCTTCACGGCTGAACAACTCACCCGGGCGGGTACGAAGTTCACGACGTACTACGTTTTCGTACAAACGGTCATTACCATTAATACTTACTTTGTTGATGGTAGCTTGGCGACCTTCGAAAATACGCATCTCAAGGTCGATAGAATCGCCTACAATATTAACTTCTACCGGTTCAAGATTATAGAACAGATAACCGTTGTTGTAGTATAGATTGCCGATGGCATCATCATCTGTTGAGGTACGTTCTGTCAGTAATTTCTGGTTGTAAACGTCACCTTTCTTCATACGGAGCATGAAGTTCAACTGTTCCGAGGGATACAATGTGTTACCTACCCAGGTTACATTGCGGAGATAATACTTTTGTCCTTCATCAATTTGCATGAAAATGTCTACAGTACGATCATCATACGGTTTGATGCTATCCTTCACGATTATTGCATCACGATAACCTAATTCGTTATATTTGTCAATAATCAGTTGCTTGTCTTCTTCGTATTTATCTTCGATAAACTTCTTGGTACGGAAAAGGTTAAGTAGTTTGCCTTTCTCATTGGTCTTCTTCATCACACGTTTCAACTTCTTGGTGGTAAGTGCCTCGTTGCCAACGATGGTGATTTGGTGTACCTTTACTTTTTCTTTCTTATCTATATCGATGTCGACGAATACCTGATTGTCTTTAGATGTGTCATCCTTTTGAGTAATGATTACTTCGGCATTCTTAAAACCTTTGTCATCAAAATAGCGCTTAATCAAAGTCTTGGCACGGTCTATCAGGTTAGGAGTAATTTGACCACCCTTTATTACGCCAATCTTGTTTTCCAAGTCTTCACGCTCAGACTTTTTCACTCCATGGAAGCGAATATCGGAAACACGGGGACGCATGGTAAGACGGATAGTCAACCAGATTTGATCGCCGTCTATCTTGTCCGCGGTAATTTCAACATCCGAGAATAAACCATGTCGCCAGTAGCGTTTACAAGCTTGAGTAATTTCGTCACCCGGCACGGAGATGGTTTGCCCCTTAGATAGACCGGATAATCCGATAATTACATAGTCTTCATAGTTCTGGGCTCCTTCCACTTTGATGTCTGCTATTTCATACTTCTTAGGGGTTCCCGAATAGAGGATGACCGGTTTCTCGGTTTCATCGGTGCTGTTTGTATCCTGCGCTGCAGTAGTCAGTACGCAGCCGAAAAGGCAGATAAACGTTACGAATATAGAGAAAATACGATAATGCATTATTTTATGAATTACAAATTACAAGTTATGTGTTATCTTATTTATTACTTATTTTCAAATTGGTGTTCAACTGATTTGTTCACTGGTTTTGCCAAATCTGCGCTCACGCTTCTGATAGTCTAAAATTGCTTTACAAAGCTCTTCTTCTCGGAAGTCGGGCCAGTAAGTATCACAGAAATACAACTCTGAGTAAGCACATTGCCAAAGCAAATAATTGCTCAGACGAATCTCACCTCCGGTGCGTATAAGCAGGTCGGGGTTGGGCATAAAATTGGTAGTCAGGTGTTGTGAAATCAACTCACTACTAATTTGTTCAGGACTTAATGTCTCTTGTTGTACCAGAATTGCTATTTGCCGGGTGGCTTCCGTTAGTTCCCATTGAGAGGAATAACTGAGTGCAAGCACCAGGCACATTCCTGTGTTATGTGAAGTATGTTCTATGCAGGTATTTAACCGTTGCTGAACATGCGTCGGTAATTTTTCAATATCTCCAATCACACGAAAACTGATATTGTTCTTCATAAATGTCTCTTCCTCGATGGAGTCAAAGAGCAAAGCCATTAGGGCAGCTACTTCGTTGGAAGGACGATTCCAGTTCTCGGTAGAAAACGTGTATAAAGTCAGATACTTGATGCCTAGCCTGGCTGCTTCTTCTGCAATGATATGCACGGTTTCTGCACCGACCTGATGTCCATAGCTACGCTCATGACCGCGTTGCTTGGCCCACCGTCCGTTACCGTCCATGATAATTGCTACATGCCGGGGTATCCGATTTAATTCAATTTGTTCTTTGTATAGCATCTCTTTTAGTTGAATGTTGATGTCATTCCTGCTATTTGAAACCTAATCTGTTAAGACGGCCACGCCATACTTCATTTTTAGTATTGTTGCCGCCAAATACAATCCATATAAAGTTGTTCTTATCTACCGTCATGGAATACGAACCCTTGTCCTTGAACTTCTCGGGTAATAAGAATTTCTTTTCAACCTTTTGCCATGCTATACCTGCGATAGAAGAGTATATGGCATCAAGTTTACCACCAAAACAATAAAACATGCCACCATAATACAGAATAGATGGGTTTTCCATTCCGGGACAGAACGAACCGGAAGCATTGCTTAGAGCAGCCCAACCATCTCCGTTCATAGAGAACCAAGGAGTTGTAATTTTGCTTACCGCTTGTGGCATACCTACTGCTACTACTTTATCCACGCCATTGGCAGTGGTAAGTGCCGTATAGTAAATATTTTCCGTGGGGAAGCCATCGGTTACCGCTTCTTTGGTTTCCCACATTAATCCGTCCGTAGTAGTGCAGAAATAGCGTTTCTTTTGGCTATCTTCTTGAATACCCACTAAGGTTGCTGATATATTACCCAACTCGTTCTTGGGGAAAGTTGCTACAAGAGCCACTATATTATTACTCAGTCCGTTCATCTTGTCCCAAGTAATACCATTGGAAGATGAATATACGTCACCACTTTGGGTTGCCATGTAGAGCTTTTCCTGGAAATTAATCACAGATGTCAACTTAGCGTCAGTCGGCAAGGTTGAGATAGATGCTTGAGTCCAATTGTAGTGGTAAGGCTCTGTTGATGTTTTATAAACAGTAGTATTAGAGGTATACACCAATAAATCACTATTCAATATGACTGATCTTTGTGGTTTTGTAGTAATAGTATTAGAGAATACATTACCTTCGGTTGCCATATCTTTCCAAACTAAAGAATCGGGATCTTGCAAGTGAACCCTTATGTCCAGATAGTATTTACGGCTACTTGTTCCGTCTGCTGCATGTGTAATGAATTCCATACCTGACTGTCCGGCTTTGTTTACGGCAGGTCTTAAATCTACGGAATCCTTCATAATGAATAAAGTATCGGTAGGAGAACCGGCGGTTATCCAGCCTGTTACATCGAAGGTGTCTACCAATATACGACCAAGGATGCTATCTACATTAGCGCCGACCGGCATTGAATCCTTGTTATAGATTAATCTGTTAAGTTGGTCAATCGAAAATTTGTAATGTTTACCAAATACGGAGTCAAGACCAAAGGCATGTACAGTAGCATCGGAGCTATATTCGGCGGTGTCGTCGGAGTCCAGGCATGAACTCATGGCAATTGACACAATCAGAAAACTCACAATAACTGATAAAAACTTTATTCTCATTTGAAAGTTAGTGTTTATTTACAAGTTGCAAAAATAGGAACATTTTTTTCTATAAACAGCATTGCGGGGAAGTTTTATATAAAATTATAGATAATATGCCCCATTTCCTCGATAAAAAAGCCAAAAAATGAGGCTATTGACTGTTTCTTCCGGCGGTATAATGCCGAAAACTCCTACTGAAGGATTGTTCGGCTACATAAGGAATTTTATCGCTGATTTTAGGTGATTTAACACCGGAATAGAGCGATATGGGTGCCTCTTCCACAAATATTTCATCCCATAAGCCTGTATCTATGAAAGATTGTAATAATAGGCTGCCACCTTCTACAAGCAGTGATTGCAATCCACGGGAGTATAAGATTCCCATCATCTGGGGCAGAATATCTTGTTGAAAATCTATTGTGAGATATTCAATGTTGAGTCTCGGTTCTTGTGTGGCTTCAGTGAATACCAGAGTAGGAGTGCTACCGTCGAACAAATGTAAATTCGGAGGGAGACTCAAAGTCCGGTCAATGACAATACGGACGGGTGATCGGCCTTGCCAATGGCGCACGTTTAGGCTTGGGTTATCTAATTTTGCCGTATGGGTGCCTACTATAATAGCATTGTGTTCTGCCCGCTTTTTATGTACCAGCATAGAAGTGAGTGGGTTAGAAAGAATAACAGGGGCCCCTTCGGTGCGGCATATGTCTATGAATTTGTCCGCTGATTCCGCCCACTTTAGGGTGATATAGGGTCGCCGTTGTGTGTGGAAGGTAATGAACCTGCGGATTAGATATTTGCATTCTTGTTCCAATACCCCGACAATAACTTCACGACCAGCATCTTTCAACTTTTGAATGCCTCGCCCTGCTACTTTCGAAAAAGGGTCTTGGCAGCCTATGACAATACGGGGTATTTGTTTCTCAATAATTAAGTCTGCGCATGGCGGTGTCTTGCCATAGTGCGAACAGGGTTCCAAAGTGACATAAATTGTGGAACGCTTGAGTAGTGATGTGTCTTTTACAGAACGAATTGCGTTGACCTCAGCGTGTGCTTCTCCGCAACGTATATGATAACCTTCACCAATTATTTTTCCGTCACAAACGATGACTGCTCCTACCATTGGGTTAGGTGCGGAGTTGCATAGTCCGTTTTGAGCTAACTGGATGCTACGCCGCATGTATTTCTCTTCTTCAAAACTACCTTCTGCCATTTTGGTTTAAATCAAAATATATTATTACTTTTGCAGCCCGATAAAAAGGACTTCCATGAATGTAACCAGCTCATACATTCGCAACACCTTGCAGGAGTGTTACTCCATGCAAGAAGCTGCCAATCTTTCCCGGATCATCTGTTGTGAGATACTGGGACAGAGCACGATTGATTATTATTTGGGCAAAGATATAATTTTATCTCCAAAAGAAGCAAAGGAATTAGAAAGCATTCTTATTCGTTTGTGCAATTTTGAGCCGATACAATATGTACAAGGTATTGCATATTTCCTTGGACGTAAGTTTCAGGTGGCTCCGGGAGTGCTGATCCCTCGTCCTGAAACCGAAGAACTTGTGGAGATCATATTGAAGGAAATTTCTGCAAATGCACGTATCCTGGATATTGGTACCGGTAGTGGTTGCATATCAGTTTCTTTATCGAAAGAACTTCCGGAAGCACAAGTTACAGCATGGGATATTTCGGAAGAAGCACTTGCCGTATCTCGCCGGAATAATGAAATATTGCAAGCATCCGTTAACTTCGTCTTATGTGATGTGTTGACTTATCAACCTGCTTTTCAGGAACGTTATGATGTGATAGTCAGCAATCCACCTTATGTGTTGGAAGCGGAGAAGCAAGAAATGGAGCGAAATGTGCTGGACTGGGAACCTTCTTTGGCTCTGTTTGTTCCCGATGCTGATCCGCTTCGTTTTTATCGGCGCATTGCGGAACTGGGATTGGTTATGCTGGAATCCTGTGGTAAACTTTATTTTGAAATTAACCGGGCATTCGGGGAAGCGACCGTTGCTATGTTGCTCGAGCTAGGCTATTCGAGTGCCCATATCCAAAAAGATATTTCCGGTAACGACCGGTTTGTAATTGCAAGACGATGATTGAGATAACAGAAACAGAAGCACTGAACCGAGTGGCTGCTTATTGTTCTACTGCTGAACATTGCCGCGCGGAGATTGCAGAAAAGCTACAGCGTTGGGGTATCGCCTATGATGCTATTGAACGTATCCTTGACCGTTTAGAACAGGATAAATACATTGATGAAGAACGATTTTGCCGTGCTTTTATCAATGATAAATACCGTTTTGCCAAATGGGGTAAGGTGAAAATTAAGCAAGCTCTCCAGTTGAAAAAGATATCTTCCGTAACCTATCATTCATTCTTAAATGAGATTGATGAAGAAGAATATCTTTCCATTTTACGCGATTTGCTGAATTCAAAGCGGAAAAGTGTTCGTGCCGAAAACGAGTATGAATTAAATGGAAAACTGATGCGGTTTGCATTCAGTCGTGGATTTGAAATGAAAGATATTCGTCGTTGTATCGACCTTTCTGATGAAAATGAGTATCCCGAATGAAAAATTATTGGCATTCTCTTTTTTATTCTCATTCAGTTTCCGTATTTTTGTGCCATATTTATCATAATAGTAAGTTTCGCTATGAAAAATTTAGAAAGATTGTTTGCAGAAAAGTTGCTGAAGATTAAAGCGATTAAATTACAGCCGGCTAATCCCTTCACTTGGGCGTCTGGTTGGAAATCTCCGTTTTATTGTGATAACCGCAAAACCCTTTCTTATCCTTCTCTCCGTAATTTTGTGAAAGTCGAAATTACGCGTCTGATTTTGGAACGTTTCGGACAGGTAGATGCTATTGCAGGTGTTGCAACAGGCGCCATCCCTCAAGGAGCATTGGTGGCTGATGCATTAAACCTCCCGTTTGTATATGTACGCTCCACTCCGAAAGACCATGGACTGGAGAATTTGATTGAAGGTGAACTTCGTCCCGGTATGAAAGTTGTGGTTGTAGAAGATTTGATTTCTACTGGCGGAAGTAGCCTGAAGGCTGTAGAAGCTATTCGTCGTGACGGATGTGAGGTTATTGGTATGGTTGCCGCTTACACTTACGGTTTCCCGGTTGCTGAAAAAGCATTTAAGGATGCCAAAGTTACTTTGGTAACATTGACCAATTACGAAGCAGTAATGGAAGTTGCATTGCGTACGGGTTACATCGAAGAAGAGGATGTAGAAACGTTGAATGAATGGCGGAAAGATCCTGCACACTGGGAATCCGGTAAATAAGACTTGTTGTTTTTATTATATAAGTATGACGAAAGAGCCATTCGGATAGATTCTGTCCGGATAGTTCTTTTTGTCTTTTAAATACGATGTGGATATGACGAAATTTGAGAGTGAAGTGAAAGTTATACCGGCTTCTCAGGAAGCTGTTTACGAAAAACTTTCCGATTTGAATAACCTGGAAAAGGTGAAAGACCGCCTTCCGGAAGATAAAGTCAAGAACTTGAGCTTTGATGCAGAGAGTATGTCTATAGAGGTGGCTCCTGTGGGGAAAATCACTTTGCAGATTGTAGAAAAAGAACCTGTTAAATGTATCAAATTCGCTACTACAACTTCCCCATTACCATTTAATTTATGGATTCAGATTGTTCGGATAACAGATACCGAATGCAAAATGAAGCTGACTATCGGTATGGAATTGAATCCATTTATGAAAACCATGGTACAGAAACCTTTGCAGGAAGGATTGGAAAAGATGGCAGATATGCTTGCCATGATTAGTTATTAAATAATCAATTATTAAACATTAATCATGAAACTTTGGGAGAAATCCGTTCAGGTAAATAAAGATATCGAGCGCTTCACTGTGGGGCGTGATCGTGAAATGGATTTGTATTTGGCAAAACATGACGTTATAGGATCTATGGCTCATATCACGATGCTCGAAAGTATCGGTCTGTTGACCAAAGAAGAATTGGCGCAATTGCTTGCTGAATTGAAGAATATCTATGCGGCAGCAGAAAGTGGGGAATTCGTAATAGAGGAAGGTATAGAAGATGTACACTCTCAGGTAGAACTTATGCTTACTCGTAAATTGGGTGATGTAGGTAAGAAAATACATAGCGGGCGTTCTCGTAATGATCAAGTCTTGCTCGACTTGAAACTGTTTACCCGTGCGCAGATCAAAGAGATTGCTGAGGCGGTAGAACAGCTATTTCATGTGCTTATTATGCAAAGCAACCGTTATAAGAATGTATTGATGCCGGGATATACTCATTTGCAGATAGCCATGCCTTCGTCCTTCGGACTATGGTTTGGTGCTTATGCCGAAGGGTTGGTAGACGATATGCTCTTTCTTCAGGCAGCCTTTAAAATGTGCAACCGCAATCCTTTAGGATCAGCTGCCGGTTATGGTTCTTCATTTCCATTGAATCGTACGATGACGACAGAGCTTTTGGGTTTTGATTCAATGAATTATAATGTGGTATATGCCCAGATGGGACGTGGTAAGATGGAGCGCAATGTCGCTTTTGCTTTGGCAAGTATTGCGGGTACTATCTCAAAGTTGGCATTTGATGCATGTCTGTTCAATAGTCAGAACTTCGGTTTTGTGAAACTGCCTGATGATTGTACCACTGGTTCCAGCATTATGCCTCATAAGAAGAATCCGGATGTGTTTGAATTAACCCGTGCTAAATGTAACAAGTTACAATCCTTGCCTCAACAGATAATGATGATAGCTAATAATCTGCCGTCAGGTTATTTCCGTGACTTACAGATTATCAAGGAAGTATTCCTTCCTGCTTTCCAAGAGCTGAAGGATTGCTTACAGATGACAACATACATTATGAATGAGATTAAGGTGAACGAGCACATCTTGGATGACGATAAGTATCTGCTTATTTTCAGTGTAGAGGAAGTGAACCGTCTGGCACGTGAAGGCATGCCTTTCCGGGATGCTTATAAAAAAGTAGGTTTGGATATAGAAGCCGGAAAATTCTCTCATAATAAAGAAGTACACCATACTCATGAAGGTAGTGTCGGTAATCTCTGTAATGATGAAATCTCTGCATTAATGCAGCAGGTGGTTGATGGCTTCAATTTCTATGGAATGGAAGCTGCCGAGAAGTCATTATTGGGACGGTAGTCGTTGGAGATTGGTGTTTTACGGGATAAAAGCAGATAAAGTTTAACTTTTCCAATTAAAAAGTTTGGCTGTAATGAGGAAACTTTTTATCTTTGCACCCGTTCTCCAAAATACCTGCGGAAATAGCTCAGTTGGTAGAGCATAACCTTGCCAAGGTTAGGGTCGCGAGTTCGAGTCTCGTTTTCCGCTCTCTTTGAAAGGATGCTCGAATGGTGGAATGGTAGACACGAAGGACTTAAAATCCTTTGGCCATTGCGGCTGTGCGGGTTCAAGTCCCGCTTCGAGTACCAAGAAAGCCTCTTAATCATGTGATTAAGAGGCTTTTCTCTTTCTTTAAAGTGTACTAAAAGTGTACTATATGACAAAAGTGTACTATATAGGTCTTAATCGCTGAGGTGCTGAATTAGAAAAGAGGTTCGCCGTTTCCGGTTGCCTCTCTCACTCTGTTAATCCAAGTTTATTTGTGGGCAATTCTTTTTCATAGTAAATAATATGCTGCTCCATACAAGTGACGGAATATTTATATTCCATTCATTCGCCGCAATGGTTAGTTTTTCAAAGTTATCATCACTAACAGCACATGATACATACTTATACCCTGTGACCTTCGAACTCTTTTTCATGCCAGCTAATCTTAGTTCTATACATATTTGCACCATATTATAAATAGATGTTCCGTATTGCTCTGAAAGTTCTTCTAACGCTGCATAAGTATCAGGGTCTAACCTCGTTTCTATTTTCTTGTTTTTAGTAGCCATATTCTTAAATATTATTAGCGACAAAGGTACATACATTTATCGGAAAGAGGCTCACCGTTTCCGGTTGCCTCTCTAATCTTATACATATTCATTCAAACGTCGTCTCTGTGCTTCGGTCAACTTCTCACTATTGGCACGCATCCGCTTTTCGACATCATCAAACACAGCCTCTGCCGCCAATAATCCCGTAAACTGCCCTATCAGAGATATAATACTATCCAAGTTCCCGCACGCCTTGCGGTATTCGGTACGATCTATCATGACTACGCCTGCTTCATTAACACAAACGCCATCCGTAATTATATCCATTTCCACACGCAAATCAGCCGCTAATCTCATGGCATTTGCTAAATGTTCGTTAGCCAAAGCTATTTTACCGATTGTATTCATTTTCTTTGTCTCCATGATTTTAGTTATTTTCTCTTTGTAAATTGATAAAGAACTTTTGTAATGTTACCGCATCTTTTATCGTGTTATTTATTGCACCATCCGGCATGGCGTCAATACCAAACGCTAAACCTTCTATGACATCAGCCAATATAAAAACCCACTCTTTCGGTGTGGCTTCCTTTAGTAACTCATTTAATTGCTTTGCTCTAAATGCTTCTTTTGTTTCCATAATCATATATAAGTTTTAATGTTGATAAATTCGTTTCTTTAATCTCCGCAATAGTTACCCCAACCGCTAAGCATTGAATAATGATTGCCTAAGCCGTAACCGTATGCTTTACTTTCAGCCTCAACCTTTGCAGCCTCTTTCATTCGCTCATTCAAACGTTCTTGGTTCATTACTGCAACCTTTGCAGACCATGCCGCATTATCTGCTTGTTCTTGTTTCTTCGCTGCAAAATAAGCCTCGGTAGCCTCTCTACGTTCTTTAATCGCTATGCGGTTCTTGGCTACCTTCCAACTTCTGCGAAGTGCATCGGCAAAGGTTGTGTACTTGCCAGTGGCGTACATGTTGTGTGCGGCTTTCATTATTTCGGATAAATTGTATCGGCTCATATTGCTTTCGTTTTAAATGATGATGCAGATGTGAGGTATATATATCACGATATGAATATTTATGTGATTAAAAACGTTATATTTAATGATTTTTAGTGATTGATATATATCACGATTTTGTAATAAACTTATCTTTGCACAAAAACAAAAGACATGAATAGAATAAAAGAAGTTATCAAAGAAGAAGGTTATACTATAACAAGTCTTGCGGATAAGTTAGGTATAGCACGTGAAAGTCTTTCCCGAATGTTGGTCAGTCCTTCATATCCGACCCTTGAAAAGATAGCAACGGCTTTGAACGTCCCTATGTGGCAATTATTTGCATCGCCTAATGAGATACAGACATGCAATAATACTGTATCTATTGCCTGCCCTCATTGCGGTAAATCAATAACTATCAAAGCAGAATAGCCATGAACGAACTACAAATAATACAAAGTAAGATATACGAGATAAGAGGTCGCAAGGTAATGCTTGATTTTGACTTAGCGGAAATGTACGGTACTGAAACCAAATATTTAAAACGTTCCGTTAATAGGAATGCAAAAAGGTTTGAGGGTGAAGATTTTATGTTCGAACTAACGAAGGATGAACTTTCAAGGTGCAATTTTGGCACCTTGAACAAAGGTCGAGGTAGCAACTTTAAATATATGCCTTTCGCATTTACCGAACTGGGTGTGGCAATGCTTAGTAGCGTACTCAACTCTGATACAGCCATAGAGGTAAACAGAAACATTATGCGTGCATTCGTTGCGGTTCGGCAGTTGATAGCCTTACCCCAAGTGAACGAGGTTGCAGAGATACGAAACGAAGTCAAAGAACTAAAAGAGTATATCGAAGAAGTCTTCGCCGACTACAACGACATCAACGACGACACCCGGGTACAACTGGAACTTCTTAGCAAGGCTTTGGCAGAACTGCAAGCACAAAAGAAGATTGCAGATAAGCCTCGCAACCCTATCGGCTTTCATGCTTACAAGAAGGATGAGGAGTAAGGCAGGTGCTAACTAGTGCATATATGCGCACGGAACATACAATAACTCCTTAGCGTCCGTTGGTTTCGTCCGACGGCTTCAACATGTGTTAGCAAATCAAGCACGTGTTAGTTATGCTTAGCATCGCTAGCATTTGCTACGTTTGCTATGATAACCGAAAGTAACCCACATAACCCAGTGGGTTACTTTCGGTTTCTAATCTACCAATTGCGAGGAAACCCCTAAATAACCCCAAAGAAACCCCTAATAAACCGCTATGGGGTTTGTATTTACTCTGTATCTCATTGGATTATTATAAACTGATACAAATAACCGGGCAAATATCCCCCAAAATAACCGGGCTATAACCAAATAGAAACCAAACAATAACCAAGTAGAAACCGAACATTAACCAAAAAACTACCGAAAGCGATAAACTTGCAAAGTTTGAAATCTGCCATCGCCGCATGTGAAACCGTTTGCCGCCCGACTGAATGAAATCGCTTCGATCAGGTAAGGGGGCGGCTTTTTTAAAGAAGGGGGTAGGGGTGCTTAAACCCACTCCCCCTAGTTTTTACATGCGCAAGGTTTTTAGAAATGGTGGGGGAGCGTTGGGGGGGGAAGGCGTAATTTGCTGCTTTCATCTTTTAATTCAATGTTTTAGATGTGATTGATTTGTAGAAATTGATAATGAAATTAGCACCCTTTTCCGTCCAGTACATGTGCTGTTTAGTCTTGACCTTACCAGTATTCAGATCGTTATAATAATGCGTTTTATAGCCTTCAAATCCTTTTCCTCTCATGTTGCTGCCAAGTACATACGCATCTCCTCGCTTGTACTGTATGCCCAATTCGCAAAGGAATTTGTTTAGCTTGATCGCACTAATACCAAGGCGTGCTGCTATAATATCCACCGGAATAAGCGTATCTGATTGCAGAACTATATCATAGTATGCCGCCTTGGGCTTCATGGCTTCGATATTTTGGATGTTTATGGCATTCTGAATAGAAAGGGTTGCATTACGTTCTTGTTCCGATTTCAAGGCTGTAAGTAGCTCTATTAAACTATCGGGGTTCTGCAACATCTTCGCCAGTGTTTCGCCAGTCATGTATGCACCATGTTTGCGAATGGATGGCAAGACCTCATCACAAACCCAATCTTGAAATCTTTCAGCATTAGGCAACTGTGATTTCATAATCAGACGGTACACCTCGCTTTCTCTTCCATACTTCATGCTTTGTATTACATTTGCTCCATACTGGTTCATGGTGGGGGTGTTCATTTCGTTCACCCCCTTACAATGATCTCTTATAGCCTTTTGAGGATTGGTATATCCTAAGGCTTTTGCTACATCCGTCAAACAGAAAAACGGTTCGTTACTCTCATTGATAGCAACTCTTACGTTGCCGAATTGCGTGTTTTGGAAAACTCTAATCTCATTCATTGTGTTGATGTTTTAATTGTTTCTATTACTGTTTAAAGACGCTTGATTTATAGACCGTTTCGGCTTTACATACTCGAAATGCTTCTCGCTTTCTGAAAAGTTCTCGAACATCATTTCTATTTCTTCCGGTACGGGTTCTACGCTTGTGTCGTTATCGGGGTCAGCAACACGAAGAAAAGCACCTACGAGGTACTGTATTATTTCGTAATTGGAGCTAAAGCCGTATTTATCCCGAATTGTAACAAGACGGTTAAACTGTATCGGGTCTATTCTTGCTACGACCTTTCTAGGTTCACCGCCCAAAGCCGCCCACTTGGAGGCTTTTCGCTCTGCTTTTCTGTCTGCTTTTTCTTGTTCTGTCATAATGAAGATTATTTTTGTGTTATTATTCGATTTTGAAATATTGGCAATTCCATTAACTGCCATCAATTCCCAAAATATCGGGCGGCTTACCTCTATTTTTTGCCTCACCAATTTTCATGTCTGATATTTTCGCACTACTCATACACCGCTCTTTGTCGATTGATGGCATAGTGTCTGTAGTTAGTACTTTCGCTACTGAAACGGATGTTATCCAAGTTCCGTCTTGGTAGCGATTTTGCCCTTTTGACATACCTCTGAAATTTGCCGTCTCGGTAGCAATTTCTCTATCTTTATTACATGTTGTTTTGTAGCGTTCGTTTATTTTTTCTCTGATGTTTGCTGTAGGTAATTTGCCGTCTCGGTAGCGAAATTCAATATCTCGTAGTTGTTCGCATTCGCTTTTGATGAGGCTTTTTAGGTGCTCTTTTATACCAGTAATAGGCAAACGTCCTATCAATGTTTGGAACTTCTTTCTTTCCCTGTATCGTTTGAATTTATCCAGTGCTTGCCAGCCGTCACCTGTAAACAGCTCCAATAAATCGCTTTCTTTCTTCGTTAGTCCGTCTAAGGGTATATCCTCAGCGAATGTTATATTCTCGACAATATCTAATAGGATAGTTTCAAAGTGCTGCCAAGCATCCGTACTTAACAAATCGCCCAACATCGGAACATGTACACCTCGTTTCTTTAGGTAGTTCTGTTCTGTCTTTACTTCAATACGGAGTACGTTTTCAAACTCATGTAGTTTACATTGCTTCTCCTTGTCGTATATCTTAATTCTGAAAGCGTCAGCCTTATACTCAACGCCTATATTGCTCATCGGGACGAATTGAAAACCTTTGTACAAGCGGGCGGCTTTTATTACTTGCTGCGGACTATGTGCTAATTTGAGGTTAACACCAAATTCAACGTTAAGTAGCGGTGTAATATCGGGCTTTATTCCGTAATCCTGCTCCAACTGAATGAATACACGGTATAGATCGGACATACGGAATGCGTCCGCATTATGTGCGCCACGGTTGGCGTACTTGTGTACGCTTCCCCGTAGCTTGCACATATTGCGAAGCTCCCCTGTATCTGTATCAACCAGTTCGACAAAGTTAAATATCAGTCCGTTGCAGTTATGGCAAACTCTTCGACTGTTTAAAGCCATGCCTAACCGCTCAGACAATTCGTCTGCGTCTAATGGTAGATAGCCAGTATTAATGCCGTCTATCATTGCTTAAATGTGTGGTGATTATGCGCCTGCCCTATGAGACATAGTATAGGCAGTTGCTTTCATTGCGATTTCGTCGGAAGTAGACACACGGTTCTGTAGCATCCATGCGGTTAAATCTTCTTTCTTGAAATAAATCATTCGTCCGCTTGGTTTGAAATGCGCTATTCTGTTTGTACTTGTGCATTTATACATAAAGGATTTGGAAACTCCCATGTATATACAAGCCTCATCAAAGGTTAGTATTTCCTTTGATACAATGTTAGCGGTCAGTGTTGCCGCTTCTGTCTGTGATAATCGTTGTTCTAAGTTCATAAGCCTATTTTATTCTGTGTTGATTTATTGAATGTTAATTGCATTTGTGTAAAACTCGCCCTTTTTCAATACTTTCCAATAGCTCGTTTTTGTAGAAATATAATTTCTTTCCTTGCTTATAACATGGTATTTCGCAACTCTTTGCCATTTTATACACAGTTGGCTTTGCTTTTCTAAGAATGATACACGCCTCTTTAATTCCTATTGGCACACGCTCTGTGCACCCCTTGCCGTTAATAACTTCTTTCAATTCTCTAACTTCTTGAAGTAAAAACGCCACCGCTTGTGGTACTTCTTTTTCTGTGATACTTAGTTTTGTTTCCATACACTTAATAGTATTTGTTAATCGTTTACGCTATTATGTGTATAAGTATGTTCGTGGTAGCGCAAAGTGTCGGGCACTTTGCGATGAATTTATATTTTGAGTTCGGGCAAACTGTTTATTGCCGCCTCTTTCAAGCTATCTACGGCACGAGTGTATTTCTCAGTGTGTTGTAATCCGCTATGCCCTAAAAGACTTGCAACGGTTTTTATATTCGCTCCGTTATTCAGAATGTTCACAGCAAACGAGTGCCGCCCGCAATGCCAAGTAATATGCTTTGTTATACCTGCCTTTGCCGTCCAATGCCGTAACGCTTTCAAGCACATTTCTTGGCTTGGCAATTTGAATATCTTTTCGTTATGATCGCCCGTAGCTGGTTTCCCTATAATAGACAATAAACCATCATTTAAAGGAATTGTTACCCAACTTTTGCTACTATGCCCCTGTGTCTTCTTCTGATTGAACGTTATTGTTCTGTTGGAGTAGTCTACATTGGAAAATGTCAAATCTTTAATGTCACAGAAACGAATGCCTGTGTACAGAGTGAAAATGAATGCTCGTCTTGTGTGTGGGTTTTGATTTTGATACGTTGTGCTGATAAGCCGCTCTATCTCTTCCAGTGAAAGGATGTCTTTCTTTAGTGCCTCTTCATCCGCTTTACATATAATATCCTCGCATGGGTTTTTGCGAAGAATATCTCTTTTTACAGCCGCTTTGACTATTTTCTTCCATCGCTTCCAGTGGGTTAAAGCTCCCTCACCTTTGCTGATACTTTGAAGGTATTCTACAAAGTGTTCCATCATGTCGGGCGTAATTTTTTCGGGCGAGATATTACCTTTGAATAGTGGATGTTCTAAAGCTATAAAATCAGTGAAACGCTTTTGTGCCGCCTTAATCATTCGTTTA
Source organism: uncultured Bacteroides sp. (assembly GCA_900555635.1). Classification (GTDB taxonomy): domain Bacteria; phylum Bacteroidota; class Bacteroidia; order Bacteroidales; family Bacteroidaceae; genus Bacteroides. The sequence continues at coordinate 64,039 of USLU01000013.1, read as the reverse complement.
TCTCCTTTGGTGTATTCATCATAGTACGATTGAATGAAGTCAAAGAAGTTGATAGCCTTTGCCTTTAGTCTATATCCTGTTTTTCCTTCTTTAAGTTCCTGTTCGCGTTCTTGTCTAATTTTTACCGCTAATTCAAGAGTTTCCTTATTTGCCTGTCTTTCTATTGGCGTTCTTGGTTTATCTATTAAATACAAATTAAGATTCTCTTTTTTCCTGTTGTGCTTGATTATAAATTTAGGTTTACCGTCCATTTTCCCACCTATATAATAGATTTGCTCTCCATATTCATCTAAAGCAGGTTCTTCGGTTCTACCTAAATAGTATTCTAAATACAGGCTTATTCTTCCATCTTTAAGTAAACTTTGCTCTAATTTCGGATTCTCTTTAGTCTTGTTCTCCAGTTTTGCCATACTTGTATATTTTCTAATTTTCCTTTAGTTGCAAATATACTATTTTATTTTCTTCAAGGTGTACTAAAAGTGTACTAATTGTCTAAATAGTTATTTTTTTAAGAAACTAAATGCAATTGATAATTGGTGTAAATATCAGATAATCAATATAAATAGCCACTTTTGTTTTCTTTTGTTTTCCTGCAAAAACATGGGTGTTGTACCCGCTTCGAGTACCAAGAAAGCTCTGTAAACTAAGTGTTTATGGAGCTTTTCTTTTAGGCTTATCTTAATATAGCCTCTTATTAATACAGATTTTATTCTATAATTTCAATCAATGTAGTAAACGGGGGCGCTTGTTATTGAATCGGTATCCCAGTCCTAACATCAGATAATTAGGCTCATGGAAGTCCTTGAGGTTATATCCGATGTGTAGATAGGTGTTACGTGATACGTCTATTTTAAGTGCCAGTATTTGGTAGAATGATTTTAGATCATCTCCGTTGTGCAGGATATTGGCTCCCATACCGATACCTATTGTGAAGTAGGGCATCACGAATTCACCGCGTGCAGATATTCCCAGAGCCATTTGCTTGAGGGCGGAAGGAACAGTGAAGCCATCTTCTCCATTGTATTCTTGTTTAATGTTAGCGCTATGGTCATACACTCCATCAAGTGCTACTCCGGCACGGAACTTATAACCAAAGTTATACATCGGTGCAAAGCTGAATCCCATTACTGCGTAGGTGCCCGGTGCAGGAACTTGACCTCCGGATACATCTACGGCTTTCTTGCGCCACGAACCGAATAAGGTTAAGTCGTAGCTTACGTGCCGCGGAAACGGTGGAACGATAGGACGCTGCCAGGATTTGACAAGTTCATCTGCTTGGCGGTTGAAGTTATATACCAATCCTATTTTGCAATCTACTGTATTCAGACCTGAATTGGGGTATTGGGTATTACCGTTGGAAAAGTGACTTCCGGTGGCTCCAATCATTAAATCGAATTTAGGTGAGAGCGTCCAGTTCAGGTACAGATTAGCATTCAGATAAGCATTGACTTTCGATCCGATTAACTTATTTGAAGTATTATAATTTTCATTGTAAGGTTTCCAACCGAACGATGCGCCGAAGTTCCATTCATAATTGAGAGATAGTCGGGGAGAGAATTGTGCAATACGTCCGCCTTGGAACAGGTAGACTCCGAAAGGATTTCCTAATTCCTCCCGGTTGCCGAAGTTAAAGTAACCTACGCCCACTCCTTGATATGCTCCGATGTAAGCTTTGTCGGCGGCTGTATTAGGGCGAACCTGGAATGAGTATTTCAAGTGTCCGGAAAAGGTGTTTTTCATTTCTTTACCTTGATAATTATCGCCTTTCAGGAAAGGATTGGTAGGGAAGATGTATCCGGTACGGCCTTCTATTCCGATTCTTTGAATAAAGCGTTGCGCAAAAGAAGTTGTGTCCGAATGGCTCTCCGGATAACTTGCATAAGTGTATTGTTGCGCGTATGAAGTATCAGACAGGAAACATATTGCTACAAAAAAAGCCAACCATTTCCATGTCTGCATTTTATTTTCCATATACCGTGTCGGTGTTTGTTAGTTGAATATTTAGATAAAGTTCAATTTTCTCGCAAATATAAGTCTTTTATCCATTGGGTTTGTATAAAAAGTATATATTTGCAATGTTAATAATCAATCATCTATGTTATTTAAGAATTTTATGGCTGCAATTTTTGCAATTTCTTCTATTGCCGGACTGGCACAGGAGAGACAATTCAACATTATTCCGGAGCCAGTGGAGATTTCTGCTACCGGTAATGCTACCTATCAAATTGGACGTAATACCCCCGTTTTTGTATCAGAAACAGGTTTGCAATTCTCTGCTGATTATTTGGCAGATTACATGAACCGTTATCTTGGCATTCCTTTGCAAATAGAGAAGGCTAAGCCAAGTAAACGAAAAACTGCTCCTAAGGCAAGACCTGCAATGTTTTCCGGTATTCTTCTGATCGACAAAAAGAATAGTGAAGTTTCCGGTGGTTACAAACTAAGTATAACAGCGGATAAAGGAGTGCTTATTGAAGGCAATGATGCGGCAGGTGTTTTTTATGGCATACAAACCCTTATTCAATTACTGCCTACCCGTGCCGGTGTATTACCCATATTACCATCCGTACAAATTGTAGACTATCCGCGTTTTGCTTACCGTGGCATGCATCTGGATGTAGTACGCCACTTTTTTCCTGTAGATTTCATCAAGAAGTATATTGATTACTTGGCACTGCATAAATTAAATTACTTCCATTGGCATCTGACAGACGATCAGGCTTGGCGTGTGGAAATGAAATGCCGTCCCGAGTTAACGCAACAAGGTTCTGTGCGTGAGGGCGAGATTTTCGGACTTTATCCCGGTAAGTATGAACCGTTGCCTTACGGTGGTTATTATACCCATGAAGATGTGCGTGAAATAGTGAGTTATGCTGCCGAGCGGCAAATTACGGTGATCCCCGAGATTGATATTCCCGGTCATTGCATGGCAGTGCTTGCTACTTATCCTCAATTCAGTACGACTCCCGATGAGCCTAAGAAATGTGCATTGACTTGGGGCATTTTTAATAAGTTCAATAACGTATTGGCTCCCAAGCCGGAAGTCTTCGATTTTCTGAAAGATGTATTTTCCGAGCTTTGTGATCTTTTCCCCGGTCAATATATCCATGTGGGTGGGGACGAATGTGCCAAACGCTGGTGGGAAGAATCTGAAGATACGCAACGATTTATGCAAGAGCATAACCTGAAAGATGAAAAGGCATTGCAAAGCTACTTCATTCATTTTGTACAGCAGGTTGTGAATGGGAAAGGAAAGACCCTTATCGGTTGGGACGAAATACTCGAAGGGGGAATCTCCGAAGATTGTGTAGTAATGAACTGGCGGCGTCCTGCTTCCGGTGTAAAGGCTCTGAAAACGGGACATCGCACGATATTCACTTGTTCGGCATGGTCTTATTTCAATCTGAAGGAAAGTCGCACGCAGATAGAAATAGCTCCTCGGGGGCCACTTTCTTTAGAGAAGGTATATGAGTTTCAAATTGTCCCCGATTCCTTAAAGTCCGAACAGGAAAAACTAATCTGGGGTGCTCAGGGATGTTTATGGACTGAGTATATTCCTACTACATGGAAAGCTGAATTTGCCATCTTCCCTCGTATGTCGGCATTATCAGAAAATGTTTGGTCTCCATTGAAAAAGAAAGATTGGAATAACTTCGCCCGTAAGGTTGAAACACAGGTGGAGCGTTATGAACTTTGGGGGGCACGCTATTCGGATGCATTCTTCCGGATGCAAGATATTGAAAGAAAAAGGTAGCATACGCTGATATCATATTCTATAAAACAACAAAAACTGTCGGCAAAAGGACAGTTTTTGTTGTTTTATACTTGTAGAGTTCGGCTACAAATAAATATTACTTTTGGTCGTTCTGACGAATTTCCACACGGCGTATTTTGCCACTGATAGTTTTGGGAAGTTCATCAACAAATTCAATGACGCGCGGATATTTATAAGGAGCGGTTACTTTCTTTACATGATTTTGAAGCTCCTTGATAAGTTCTTCTCCGGCACGTTTCTTATATTCGTTTGCCAATACAATCGTTGCTTTTACTACTTGACCGCGAACTTCGTCGGGCACGCCGGTAATGGCACATTCTACAACGGCAGGATGTGTCATCAAAGCACTTTCCACTTCGAACGGGCCGATGCGGTATCCACTACTTTTAATAACATCGTCGGCACGGCCTACAAACCAAAGATAACCATCCTCGTCTTTCCAGGCCACGTCTCCCGTAAAGTAGATGTCATCGTGCCATGCTTCGTGAGTACGCGCAGCATCTCTGTAATATTCCTTGAACAGCCCTAATGGTTTGCCTTTATCTGTACGGATTACGATTTGTCCCTGTTCTCCTGCTTCTACAGAACGTCCGTCGTGGTCTATCAGGTCAACATCATATTGAGGATTAGGCAATCCCATACTACCAGGTTTGGGTTCCATCCAAGGCATGGTGGCAACGGTAAGCGTTGTTTCAGTTTGTCCGAAGCCTTCCATCAGCTTGATACCTGTCAGTTTTTTGAAAGTATCGAATACAGCAGGGTTTAATGCCTCTCCGGCAATGGTGCAATATTGCAAAGAGGAGAGATCGTACTTCGTCAGGTCTTCGTGGATCAGGAAGCGGAAGATAGTAGGCGGTGCACAAAGTGAAGTTACATGATAATTCTGGATCTTTTCCAGAATGTCAGCCGGAGTAAACTTCTCGTGGTCATAAACAAATACGTTGGCTCCTGCGATCCACTGTCCGTAGAGTTTGCCCCAAACAGCTTTTCCCCAGCCGGTATCGGCAATAGTGAGGTGCAGGCTGTTCTCAGTCAGGTTATGCCAGAAACTACCGGTGACGATATGCCCCAGCGGATAAGTATAATCGTGAGCTACCATTTTGGGTTCACCGGTGGTTCCACTGGTGAAGTACATCAGGGAGATGTCGTCATTACTGTTTGCATGTTCCGGTTTAACAAAAGGTGCAGCGGCTTCAATGCCTTTGTGGAAATTTTCAAAGCCTTCTGCTACTTCGGGACCTACGCTCACAAGCTTCTTCACAGTAGGACAATCCGGCATTGCAGAAACGATGTGATCGGTAATAACCGATTCGCCTGCACATACAATCATTTTGATGTCGGCGGCGTTGCAACGGTAAACAATGTCTTTCTTTGTAAGCAAGTGTGTGGCAGGAATCACTACCGCGCCCAGTTTATGCAATGCTATTATGCTGAACCAGAATTCATAACGGCGTTTCAGAATCAACATCACCATATCGCCGTGTCCAATGCCAAGGCTTTGGAAATAAGAAGCCGTCATATCGGTATAGCGCTTCATATCGGCAAAAGTGAACTGTCTGTGTTCTCCTTTGTCGTTTGTCCATAACAGAGCAGGTTTGTCAGGTTGTTCGGTCGCCCAGGCATCTACTACATCGTAGCCGAAGTTGAAATCATCCGGTACGTTTATTTTTAAGTTCTTGATAAAATCTTCCTGTGAAGAAAAGGAGATTTGTTTTAAAAATCTTTCTACCATATTTTTCTGAATTAAGAATTATGAACAAAAAATGAAGAATTTGGTTGCGCTGTTATGCTGTATGGTTATTCTTCATTTTTCATTCTTCATTCTTCATTTATTTATATTACATGATGACAGCAAGGAAACGTACGGTCTTTCCATCCAAAGCTTTCATGCCGTGAGGCAGTTTGGAATTAAAATAGAGGCTGTCTCCTTCATTCAGAATGAGGTCTTTTCCCTCAATGCTGAGCATCATGCGACCTTCTAACACGAGGTTAAATTCTTGTCCTGAATGGCTGTTGTAATGTATGGGTTCGTCGTTGGGTTCTACCGTAACGATAAACGGATCAGCATTGCGATTCATAAAACCGGATGCCAGCGATTGGTACTTATATGCTTTTGTACGTTCGATACTGATACCTTTACCTGCACGGGTCAGGAAGTAGGCACTCATTTTCGGCTCTTCGCCGAACATCAACGCATCGAGGGCAACACCGTATCTGCGTGCAATCTTTTGCAACATACTGACAGAAATGTCAAAGTCTCCGGTTTCAGCCAGACGGTATTCTTCGGCAGATATATCGCAATCGCGAGCAATATCTTCAGAAGTCAGTTCCAGAACATCACGAAGTCCACGAAGACGTTCTGCAATTAGTTTGATTTGTTCGTCCATGTAATTATTAGTGATTAGTTATTAGTTATTTGTGATCAGTGATTAACTATGCAGTGTATCACAAATCACTATTTTGACGCTTTCATAGCATTGATAACAGTCGAAGTAAATCCGTCGTGTTCCAGCTGGTTAATACCTTTAATGGTAATTCCGCCCGGAGTACATACTTTATCTATTTCTATGCTGGGGTGCGTATCGTTATTTAGGATAAGTTCGGCTGCTCCTTTTACAGACTGGGCTACCATTTTCATGGCATCTTTGGGATATACCCCCATTTCAATACCTGCCTGCATGGCTGCCTGAATGTATTTCAATACGTATGCGATGCCACAAGAAGTAAGAGCTGTGGTAGCAGCGATCTTCTCTTCCGGAATCAACATGGAAAGTCCCATTTCGTTGAAGATGTCCACGATCAGTTTTTCCTGCTCGGGGGTAGCGTTACGGCTCGCAATAAGCGTCATGCTGGCAAGTTCACTGATGGCGGTATTGGGCACAAGGCGGAACATCGTCATTTCAGGTTCGGCAACGTAATGAGCCAGTTCCTCGAAAGCAATACCGGCGGCTATAGAAATAAGTATTTGTTTACTTTTCAGTTTCAAATCGCGTACAACTTGCTTCATGAACCAAGGTTTCACGGCGAAGACGATCATTTCTGCTCCGGTTACAGCATCTTGGTTGACTGTGGTTGTTTTTATTTCAGGAAATTCACGAAACAACTGCTCCAGTTTATCTTCCGAAGGATCAGCCACTATGATTTCTGAGGCCGGGATGATACTCCCTTTGGCCAGCCCACGAGCAATTGCACCGCCCATGTTTCCGGCACCGATAATTGCGATTTTCATATCATTCTGTTATTAAAAGGGTTGTCAATGGGACAAAGTTAGAGTTTTTTCTATAAAAAACGACCGAAATTGAAAGGTAATCTTCTTTTCGGTCGTTTCTTTTGTTGGCTGATTATACTATCAAATATTAAAGTACTTTCTTAAAGCGTTCAAGAAAGAGATTTGCTTCGTCCATGCTGAGGCAAAGAGGTGGCAGCAAACGGATTACATTTGTGCCGCTTACACCTGTAAATACATGTTGCTCTTTCAGCAGGCGTGTACGTAATTCTTTGATGGGTTCTTCAAACTCCAAACCTATCATCATTCCGCGTCCGCGAACTTCTTTTATTTGGGGGAATTTCTTCAGTTCTGTTATCAAATACTCACCAACTTTGGCGGCGTTCTCTACAAGATTATCTTGTTCTATTACGTCCAGCACGGCAAGAGCGGCACTGCATGCCAAGTGGTTTCCGCCGAAGGTCGTTCCCAATTGTCCGTATACCGGAGTAAACATGGGGCTTATCAATATGCCTGCCATTGGGAAACCGTTTCCGATGCCCTTGGCTACAGCTATAATGTCAGCTTTGATGCCATTGTATTGGTGAGCGAAGAACTTACCGCTACGTCCGTAGCCACTTTGTATTTCGTCCAGAACTAATACAGTATTGTTTTCCGTACAAGCTTGACGCAATGCATGCATAAACTCATCTGTCGGCAATTGAATACCGCCTACACCTTGTATGCCTTCAATGATTACAGCGCAGACATCCCCTTTTGCCAACTCAGCTTTCATTGCTTCAATGTCGTTCAGAGGAAGATAAGTGACGTGTCCGCAATCATTGATAGGAGCAATGATCTTAGGATTATTGGTAACTTCTACTGCCAGTGAAGTACGTCCGTGGAATGCTTTGTTGAAAGAAATAACCCGGGTACGTCCGTTATAGAAGGAAGCAAGCTTCAGTGCATTTTCGTTAGCTTCGGCACCGCTGTTTATGAGGAATAGGGAGTAATCATCATAACCACTAACTTTTCCTATGCGTTCCGCTACCTTTTGTTGCAGTTTGTTTATTACTGAGTTGGAATAGAATCCCAACGTTGCCACTTGATTGCTGATCATCTCTACATAATGCGGATGTGCATGTCCGATAGAGATCACCGCATGTCCGCCATACAGGTCGAGGTACTCCGTACCATTCTCGTCCCATACATGGCAGCCTTTTCCTTTGACAATGTTGATGTCAAAAAGGGGATATACGTCGAATAAATTCATAAGACTAATGTTTAATGATTCATGTTTACTGGTTAGAAGGCGGTGGGCTTCAAACGAAGTCCTATTGTTTCTTCCAGGTTAAACATTAAATTCATGTTATGAACAGCCTGACCGCTGGCACCTTTCAACAAATTGTCAATGCAGGAAATGATGAGCAGCTTGTCGCCATGCTTTTCCAAGTGGATGAGGCATTTGTTGGTGTTCACTACTTGCTTTAGGTCGATGTTCTTCTCTACAATGAAGGTGAAAGAATCTTTAGCATAATACTCTTCGTACATGCGGATTATTTCTTCCAAAGCCACTTTTGTTTTGACTACAATCGTTGTAAAAATACCACGGGCAAAGTCGCCACGGTAAGGTATAAAATCTATTTCCGAATCGAAGCTGTTCTGCAACTGTTTGAGTGATTGTTTGATTTCGGGCACGTGTTGGTGGTCGAAAGCTTTGTACACACTCATATTATTGTTGCGCCAACTGAAGTGACTTGTAGCACCCGGTTTTACTCCTGCACCCGTACTACCGGTGATGGCATTTACCATAATGTCATCATTCAGCATCAGGTGTTTGGCAAGAGGCAATAAACCCAACTGGATGCAAGTGGCAAAACATCCCGGATTGGCAACATGCTTTGCTGTACAAGTAGCACGGCGATTCAATTCCGGCAGCCCGTAAATGAAGTCATGTTCGGGAGATGCGATGCGATAATCCATGGAGAGGTCTATAATCTTCAACTCTTCCGGCACATTGTGGCTTTCGAGGAATTTCTTCGTGTCGCCATGTGCAGTGCAGAAGAAAAGAACATCAATCTCGTCCAACGGCAGTTCGTTGGTGAATACTAAATCTGTTTCTCCGTACAGTCCTTCGTGTACGTCGGTAATTTTGTTGCCGGCATTGCTCGAACTGTTTATAAAAACGATTTCCGCTTCCGGATGGTTGATAAGCAAACGTATTAGTTCGCCTGCTGTATATCCGGCTCCGCCGATGATTCCTACTTTTATCATGTTTATTTTATCTTTTTTCTGGAACAATAAGCCACATTATAAGATATACCGGTATTCCTGCGAACGCGGTAAATATCGTCAATAGTGCATAACCGATGCGTACGAGTGACGGGTCTAGCCCGAAGTATTCGGCCAAGCCTCCGCAGACGCCGGCCAACATCTTATCGCTACGTGAGCGTGTGAGTTTCTTATTATTCTCCATAGTGTTATTCTTGTGATTTATATTTTTTCGTCTTTATGGTTAGCGTAATAAGCACGCAGCGGAGTAGAAGTTACTTTGATAAATCCTTTTGCATCTTCTGCTGTCCAACCTTTCTGCATTTCGCCGTATTCGCCTAACTTGTTTTTTACAAGGTCGTCTTCACTTTCCACACCTACGGTAGAGAAGCTGAGTGGGCGGAGTTCAAGGATAGCGGTACCGTTTACATTGCGTTGAGAAGACTCGAGCATAGCTTCAATATCACGCATAACCGGTTCCAAGTATTGACTTTCGTGCAAGAACATTCCGTACCAGTTGGCTACCTGATCTTTCCAGTATTGTTGCCATTTGCTCAATGTATATTTCTCCAGGAAGCGGTGAGCACCGATAATCAGCATGGGTGCGGCTGCCTCGAAACCTACACGTCCTTTGATGCCGATAATTGTATCACCAACGTGCATATCGCGTCCGATACCGTAAGCAGCACCAATTTCTTCCACTTTCAGAATAGCTTGGATAGGATCGTCGAATTTCTCATCATTGACTGCCTTCAGTTCACCATTTTCAAAAGTAAGGCGCAGTTGTTCGCTGCCTTCTTTGGTGCAATGCTTCAGATAAGCGCTTTCGGGCAAGCCTTGTGCTGAGTCCAGAATCTCGCCTCCACAGATGGAAGTTCCCCATAATCCTACATTATAAGAGTATTTCAGTTTGGCGAAGTCGGCTGCAAAACCGTGTTTGTTCAGGTAATCGATTTCTTCCTGACGGCTCAGTGCCATGTCACGTGTCAGTGTGATGATTTCTACTCCCGGAGCCATCACCAGGAAAGTCATATCAAAACGGATCTGGTCATTGCCGGCACCTGTAGAACCGTGAGCAATAGCATCCGCACCGATTTCGTTGGCGTAGCGTGAAATGGCGAGTGCCTGGAAAATACGTTCGGAACTTACAGAGATAGGATAGGTTCCGTTGCGCAATACATTACCATAAACCATGTATTTCAGGCTCTTTTCGTAATACTCTTGTGTTACGTCGATGGTTACATATTCTTTTGCACCCAGCTTGTAGGCGTTCTCTTCGTTGGTTTTCAGCTGTTCGGGGCTGAAACCTCCGGTGTTGGCACAAGCAGCATATACTTCATAACCTTTTTCTTTGGCAAGGTACATTACTGTAAATGAGGTGTCCAAACCGCCGCTGAATGCGACTACTACTTTTTTCTTTTTAGCTTCCATAATGGTTTTGATTTATGATTTGTGATTTATAATTTATGATTTACCGTGCGGTGTGATAATACAGCATAAATTATAAATCATAAATCTTTTATGTTTATATTTTATCTTCTTCGTGTAACTTCGGATCGTACAGCATTGCCGTGCAAATGCAGAATTTGCGATTCTTGGCTACTAATATATCGTGGTTTATGCAACCTTCGCAACCTTTCCAAAAGGATTCATCGTCAGTCAGTTCATTGAAGGTAACAGGGACATATCCCAGTTCCGTATTCATTTTCATAACGGCAGCTCCACTGGTCAGACTGAATATTTTTGCATTAGGCCATCGCAATCGGGCCAGGCGGAAAGAAGCGGTTTTAATACGTTTGGCCAATCCTAAACCGCGGAAGTCGGGATGAACAATCAATCCGGATGTGGCTACATACTGCTTGTTGCCCCAACTTTCAATGTAAGTGAAACCTGCAAATTCTTCTCCACACAGGGCGATGATAGCTTTTCCTTCTTTCATCTTAGTTGCTACATATTCGTGTGTACGTTCTGCGATGCCCGTTCCGCGTACCTTGGCAGCTTCCCGGATGGTATCCAAAATTTTATCCACGTAAACTTCATGTGAGGCATCGGCCACCATCACATCAATTTGTTTCGAATCCATTTCTTTATTTTAATTTCTTATTTATATGACTTACTTCAAATGCGGAATGATTTGTGACAGGAAGATGCGTACTTCTTCGTGGGATGCCGCTTCGTGAACAACCATCATAATGGTATCGTCTCCGGCGATAGTACCTAGGATGGCGGGACATTCGCGATTGTCGATGTCATAAGCCATACTGCTGGCATAACCGGGACGGGTACGGATGACAGCGATGTTGCCGGAAAATTGGATAGATATAAATCCGCTATTCATTAGCATTTCGCTGGCACTCTGGTCGTTATAACGTTTGTACATGATGTTGTTCGGCAATACATAAACGTATTTTCCGTTCATATTGGCTGCTTTTGCAACTTTCAACTGTTTCAAGTCGCGTGACAAGGTGGCTTGTGTCAGCTCAAAGCCTTCCTTTCCCAAAGCCTGCAATAATTCTTCCTGAGAACTTACGTCTTTGCTTGAGATAATCATTTTAATGGCGTCTAACCGATTGGCTTTTTTCTTCATGTTTATGTATAATTATTCCAATGATGGCGCAAAAGTAGGCATTTATTTGGAAAGAATATGCAAAAATGGTAGAATTTTTATTCTATTTTAAAAGAAAGCCGGACTGTTTATGCAGCCCGGCTTATACTTTTATTAATAGGAAAATTGTTCCTTTATCCTAATGGATTATCATTTTCATCTCCCGGTTTTCCTGTGTTCCCTCCATTTCCACCAGAAGTATCTTCCGACTCAACTACCATACGGGTTACACCTGAGTTTTTCATCATATTCTTTAACCGTTATTTTCTCCGTTGTTTGGTATTAAACTTGGTGATTAAAAATGTGAATCTGCGGTTAGGTAGCAGGTTCTGCCACCGCTTCGTAACGATGGAACTGGAACTAAATGCTCGAAAACGCAGGCACAAGTCGATCTGAATCGTTATATTGAGCAAGGTATCATTCGCAGATATGGCTCCGGACGAACAGTAGTCTATCTGAAACGATGAATGCTTCGAAATATTATTTTCGTTGTTTCTTCATTTTCAACGAAATAAGTTTTGAACAACATTTAAATGAAAGATTGTGTCAGGTATTATCGGTGGTAAATCTGGCTTGTCTGCGTTACACTGTTTATTGTCGTTCTTGGTGGATAACTGAACGAATAGAAGGATGCAGAAGATAATAGAAATAATTAAAACATGAATTAATACATACAATTTCTAGTTTGGTAATAATGAGGAAATGACCACTTTCTGAAATAGATAAATTGTCGCTAAAAAGACCTATAACTTCTGATAGTAAGTTCAATAAGAACTTAGTAAGGTTTCCTTTTCCATGATGGGTGCAAATATAATAAAAGATTCATAATTCGATGTTTTATTTATAAAAAAGATTACTCAATAACTTATTTTTCCCTTTCCTTGTGATATTAATATCTATTTCAGGCTTTATAATTTTAATAAAACTTTCTTTCCTCGCAAACCGCGATTCGTTTACTAAACAGGAGTCTATAGATTACCTGTAATTTGCTTTTATACTATATAAACGTATGGCTTATACCCTCAGCGGAGGGTGTGGATGTGTATACCAAGTTCTTATTGTACTTGTTTTTTAGGATACTTTCGTATGGTTGAAGTTTTCCAGAAATAAAACTTTATTAACCTTATATGCAGTGCTTATGAAATTCAGAACTTTGATTCAAGCAAGCAAATACACCTTGCTGGCCGGTACATTATGTGCCGTCTCTATCCCTTCATTTGCTACCTTAACAACTGTTGATTCTTCATTGCCCATCGTTAGCCAATCGGCTACGAAGATCAAGGGAATCTTGCTTGATGCTACAACGGGTGAACCGTTGATCGGTGCCAGTATCGTTGTTAAAGGTACAAGTAACGGAACTATCACCAATATTGACGGTGAATATGAACTTAGTGCCCCTATTGGCTCCACCTTGGTCATTTCGTTTATCGGCTATAAACCGATTGATGTAAAGGCTGCCGCAAACATGGGCAAAATCCAGTTGTTTGAAGATTCCGAGACTTTGGACGAAGTTGTTGTTGTAGGTTATAGCACCCAGCGCAAGGAAAGTCTGACTGGTGCTATGCAAACTGTGAAAGGTGATAAGCTGAAAGACATCACCAGTCCGTCTGTCGAAAATTTGTTGAATGGTAAAGTAGCCGGTGTATATGTTGCACCCGGTTCGGGTCAGCCCGGTGCTTCCGGTGCCGTAGTCATTCGCGGACAAGCAACTCTGAATGGAGGAACCGCTCCGCTTTGGGTGGTAGATGGTGTTATTGTAGGTAGTAGTGCCGGGCAGTTGAGCCCCAGTGATATTGAAACGATGACGGTATTGAAAGATGCCGCTTCTACAGCCATCTACGGTTCTCAGGGTGCCAATGGTGTAGTAGTTGTTACCACTAAAAATGGTAAGGTAGGCAAGATGAGCGCAAATGTATCGGCCAAACTAGGTATCAGTACATTGAATAATGGTAATCTGGAAGTGATGAACGGTGCCGAACTTTATGATTATTATGCCTCTTTCCCCAATCAGAATGAAATTAAGTTTCCCCGTTATAATGCCGATTTGCGCAATAGTGACTTTAGTTGGTGGGATTTGGCTACTCAGAATGGGTTCAACCAAGAGTATAATGTCTCTCTTCAAGGGGGGAGTGAAACCTTACAATCCTATATGTCTTTGGGCTATTATGACGAAGAAGGAGCTGTGAAAGGATACGACTACTCACGCTACAACTTCCGTTTGCGTACAACTTATAAACCTTTCTCATGGTTGACTGTAAAACCGAGCGTTTACGGTTCGCGCCGTGACATCGAAGACCGGCAATACGACGTAACATCCATGTATTCCATGTTCCCGTGGGATAGTCCTTTTGATGAGAATGGCAACCTGGTTCCTAACCGTTATTCCGGGTGGGTTAACTCTGCTCAAAACAATTACCTGAATGATTTGCAGTGGAATCATAGCTCTTCCAGAAATATGGAATTTATGGGAAACTTTGATTTTGACATCAAAATTACCAAATGGTTGACTTTCTCTTCTGTTAATAATTACCGATACAGTACTTATGCTTCAGAAGGTTATACCGATCCTCGCTCCGTGGGTGGTGAAAGTGTTAATGGACGTATCACGGACTATCGTTCGGAATCGGCACGTCGGTATACTAACCAAATTTTACGTTTCAACCATTCCTTCGGCAAACATGCTGTGAACGGGTTGATAGCCTACGAATTTAATGACTACTGGGCAAAAACTTTGGATGTATATGGTACCGGTTTTATACCCGGATTCGAAGTGCTGAATGTAGTGGCTAAACCCGAAAGAACAAAAGGTGGAATCAGTGAGTGGGCCGTACAGTCTTATTTGTTCAACGGCAACTATGCTTATGATAATAAATATTTAGCTCAGGTATCTTTCCGTCGCGACGGTGCGTCCAATTTTGGTGATAATGCCAAGTATGGTAATTTCTTCTCAATCAGTGGCGGTTGGAATATCAACCACGAGGCTTGGTTCAATGCCGATTGGGTGGATAATTTGAAAGTTCGCGTAGCATACGGTTCGGTAGGTAATCGCCCTTCAGACCTTTATCCGCAATATGACTTGTATAGCGTATCATCCAGTTATAATGGCGATTCGGGTGCTTTGATTTCACAAATCGGTAACAAAGACCTTACTTGGGAGAAAACTTATACTACCGGCATCGGTTTGGATGCAACTCTGTTTAGCAACCGCTTGCGTTTCAACTTCGACTACTATATCAAGAAAACTGATAATATCCTCTATAAAGTACCCATCAGTGGATTGACTGGTGTAACTTCTATTTGGAAAAACATCGGCAAGATGAAGAATACAGGTGTTGAAATCAATATTGGCGGTGACATTATCCGTACCAAAGACTGGAACTGGAGCATGGACTTCAATCTGGGTCACAACAGCAATACACTGAAAAGTCTTTATAAGATAAAAGATGCGGACGGCAACTATGTAGTAAGACCTATTAAAAGATATGCTGGTCTGAATATTGCCGGAACTGCCGATTATGTATTAGACCCGGGTTCTCCGATTGATACTTATTATCTGCCGGAATGGGCGGGCGTTAACCCCGAAAATGGCGCTCCGCAATGGTATAAGACGGTTACCAAAGACGGTGTCAGTACCCGCGAAGTAACCAGCAATTATGCTGAGGCTGATAAAGTGAAATGTGGCAGCGCTTCTCCTGATTTCTTTGGAGGTTTCAGTACTTTATTGACTTGGAAGAACTTCGACCTTAGTGCCGTATTCGGTTACTCGGTAGGAGGTACTCTTTACAACTACTCTCGTCAGGAATATGATTCTGACGGTAGGTATACCGACCGTAACCAGATGAAGTTACAAAAAGGATGGAGTCGTTGGGAAAAACCGGGCGATATCGCTACCCATCCGGTAGCCCAATACAATAACAAATCTCAAAGTAACGAAGCTTCATCCCGTTATCTGGAAGATAGCGATTACTTCAAGATGCGTTCGTTGACGGTAGGTTATAACTTTAAGTTACCTCAATATTTTATATCCAACATGCGCGTGTACTTCACCGGTGAGAATCTGTTTACCATTACTAAATATTCCGGTGTAGACCCTGAACTACCTGCCGACCAGGATAATAATGCTGTTATGACTTCAACAGGCCCCGGCGTGTACCCTTCTGTACGCAAATTTATGTTTGGTGTTAATCTAACCTTTTAATTAGAACTGACTTATGAAAAAAATATTAGTTATACTTCTTGCGGTAATGTCATTGACCGCTTGCGACATTGAACGTTTACCTTACGGGTCGATGGCTGCTGAACAAATTACAGGTGACCCGAATACCTCATTAGAATCATTGATGAACGGTGTTTATGCACAGTTGAAAACGTGGTCGGACCCGATGCACCGTTGCGGTGAATATGCAGGTGATAATATCATGATTCGCGGTGGATCTACGGACGCGTTCTTTGAATTTATCTCGTACTCACGTACTCCGGCCAATTATCGGTTGATGAACTTTTGGGATTACGGTTACAAAGCTGTAGCCCAGGCTTCAAATATTATCAGTATGATAAACGAAGGACAGAGCGAAGCGATAGACAATCAGATTGGTGAGTGTTATTTTGTCCGCGGTCTGATGTACTTCTACTTAGTCCGTGCATACGGTCGTCCATACTACCAAAGCCCTGAGACGAACTTAGGTGTGCCTATTGTAAATGGTACTCCCGATGATGTAAACAATCTGAATCTACCGGATCGTGCTACTGTACAGGCCACTTACGAACAAATAATCAGTGATTTGACGAAAGCGGAAAGCTTGATGACCATAGACAAAGGTCCGGCTTATGCTTCTAAAGAGGCTGCGCAAGCTATCTTGTCGCGAGTGTATCTTTATATGAGCGGAACCTATGAAACTCCGAATACGAAGTATGCCCAACTGGCTGTGGACTATGCCAATAAGGTGATTGATTCTCCTAAATATTCACTGCTTTCCAATGAAGAATTCAAGAAGTACAATACGATTGTTCCCGAGAACAACAAAGAAGCCATTTTTGTAGTGAAACGTTTGGCTTCCGAGTTTTCCGGTTGGGATCATTACTACGGTGTGGGTGGTATGTATGCCAATATCGGTGGTATGGGTTGGGGCGAAATGTATGCCAGCGCCAAATACATTGCTTTGTTGGACGAAACAGGCCGTAACGACTGGCGTCCCGATCATTATAAAATAGTAGATGCTCGTGCCTCTTTCATTGAACCCACCTATGAGGAAAAAGAGGACGGTAGCGGATATACAGAAGTTTTCCGCGTCATTGTACAAGACAGTCCTACTACGTTGAATTATATCCAGGCACCTGTAACCCACACTGGCAACACAGTGACTTGCAAGGAGGGCGATAATACTTATACATTGACTCCGGTAGACGCTGAACAAGAAATCTATTCAATCAATTACAAAGATGGAAATACCTATACCGGTGTACTTGATTACTACATTTCTTTGAACCGGGTATATCCGCAGTTCTACATCACGAAGTGTTCACGCGAGGGTGAAGACACCCACCTGCATTCGCCGGTCATCAGCCGTTTGGGAGAGATTTATATGAATCGTGCCGAGGCATACGCCAAGTTAGGAAAATATCCCGAAGCATTGCGCGACTTAAATACTGTCCGCGAGCGTTCTATTCCGGGCGAAGGGTATACTTCTCTGGATGCTACCAATGCCGGAGAACGTATTGATAAAGAACGCCAACTGGAACTGGCTTATCAGGCGGAGCGTAGCTATGATGTGTTCCGTAACGGTAAAGAATTGACACGTCGCTATCCGGGTCCTCACGAGCAATTTGAAGATATACCCGCTACAGACTATCGTGTAACTTATTATATCCCACAAGATGCAATTGATTCTTATCCGGGAACTCTGACGCAAAATCCTACAAGTAACTGATAAAACTTCTCACCTTAAATTAATCTCTTAAAGAAAAGCCAACTAAATCATTCTCTCGGGTTAGTTGGCTTTGTGTTTTCTTACGCGATTCAGTCAATTATCTTATATTGAACTCACGTTATGTTACTGTAATTGAGACTAAAAGCAAACAATTCTTTTCCTTTTAGTCACAACACTTACAAGAGTGGGGCAATTTCCTGTCTTGCAATCAAATGATGAATTTCGACTACCCGGTAGCTTCTCTTTTTGGTCTTATATGTAACACTTGGAAAATGCATATTAGGATGAAAAAGAAAATTCTGCCAATATATAGGTTGGGTCAACTATATTTGAGATAGATTAATCTTTTTCTGCTATTAGTATGTATTATAATTTAATAATATTACTTTTGCTCCGATCTTATATTCAACCGACGTAGAACGAACAGTACGGATTTCTTGATAGAAGTATTACAATTAATGATTTACCATTTGTTGCCCGGATTGCTATGGATATACACATAATTGACAAACTGAAACAAGGAGACGAAAAGGCATTTCAGTATATATATGATTGCCACTATGTTCTTCTTTGTCGTTTTGCGTACCAATTACTGAATGATTCTTCTCTAGCTGAAGAAATAGTAGATGATACCATATTTTACTTATGGGAGCATCGTGCTGATATTGAAATAACTCGCTCCATTCGTGCTTACCTGATGCGTGCGGTACGGAACCGATGTTTGAATGAACTGAATTCATTAGCCCATCGGACCGAACTTCGCTTTTCTTCTTTTATGCTTCCTGAAAATGTAGATTTCCTGAATACTATATTTGTGGAAGATAATCATCCGTTGGGAGAGTTGCTGGATCGGGAGCTTGAAGAGAAACTTTCCCAATGCATTGAAAGTCTTCCGCAAGAATGCCGTGCGGTCTTTAAGAAAAGTCGTTTCGAACAAAAAAAGTATGAGGAAATAGCTTCTGAGTTGAATATATCCGTAAACACCGTTAAGTACCATATAAAGAATGCAATAGCTTCATTGCAAAAGAATATGGGGAGCTACTTGAAGCTGTTTATCTTCTGCTTCTTCTTAAGAATTTGAGAAAAACGTTAGATTTTGACTACCCTGTATGGTTTCTTTTTTGTCTTACTTATAAATGCACTTGATACTATGTATACTGAAGAAAGAAATAGCGATGTAGATAAGCTGATAACTTCGTACTTATCCGGCGAAATAGACAAGGAGGCTCTTGCCGAATTGAAGCGTTGGAGTATGAAATCAGAGGCTAATCGTACTTATGTACGGACTCAGTTGGAAGTCTGGTTCTCTTCGGGTGTGTTGAACGAAAATGCTTCTTTTAATAAAGACAAGGCATTTGATTTGTTTAAGCAGCGCGTATCCGATGTGGAGAAAAAGAAAGAACAAATCCGCCGATTCTCCTGGAAGATGCTGTATAGGGTAGCGGCTGTCGTTTTGATTTTGATGTTACCTCTAGCTGCTTATTGGCAAGGAAAAGAAACGGTGAAAGGTACTTTTGCGGATATGGTGGTTGAGGCTCCATTAGGTTCACGCACCCGATTGTTTTTGCCTGACGGAACAGAGGTTTGGTTGAATGCCGGTTCCAAGATTGTTTATTCGCAGGGATTCGGTGTAGAAGATAGAAAGCTCTCTTTAGAAGGTGAAGGTTATTTTGAAGTTACAAGAAATGCAGAGATACCTTTTGAAATAAAAACAAGAGAATTGAATTTGAGAGTGCTGGGCACGAAGTTCAATTTCAAGAATTACCCCGAGGATGAAGAAGTGGCGGTGAACTTGATGGAGGGCAAAGTAGCTTTGATGAATAAAATGAAAAAAATGCCTACTCTCTATCTGGAACCTCAGGAAAAAATGGTTCTTAATAAGCGGACAGGTATTATGACAAAGTCAAAGACGCAGGTAGATTATGCCAATGTATGGTCCAGGAATGAATTATTCTTTGACGAGGAACTACTGGAAGATATAGCCAAGAAGTTGATGCGCAGTTATGATGTGGAGATAGAAGTTGCTGACTCTTTAACTAACAAGCGTTTTTACGGAAGCTTTAAGATAGTAGGAAATACGATTGACGAAGTACTCCAAACGATTGCTTCTACCAATAGAATGAAGTATCGTTATGAAGATGATAAATATATATTGTATTGATTTTTGAGAAGTAATATATTTGTTGAACCTTAAAAAATAAAAGCATGAGAACAAAACCTTCCGACTAAAGCAGAGAAGGCACTTGAATAATAAAAACGGAGGATGCGGCAACACCCTCCGGATTAAAAGTCAAGTTGCCTTGAAAGAGACCATCTTGAATTTGAGATTATGCAAAGATAGAAAATCTTTAAAATAATCTTATCAACTTTCCTTAGTTATTTAATTAAAAATCAAGAGAATTATGAGATATTTTAAAAGGGCTATGTTAGTAGCCTCGGCAGCGCTTTGCTTTAACTTATCGGTTTTTTCGCAGGACATCACGCTAAAAGCCGATAATGTAACGGTAAAAGAGGCAATGGAACAACTGAAAAACACCTCAGGATATTCCTTCGTGTTTTCATCAGTAGATGTAAATACAAAGAAACGTGTATCTGTTTTATTGGAAAATGCAACTATCGAAGAAGTTGCAAAGCAGATTCTACAGGGACAAAACGAATTAAGTTACGAAATTCAGGGTAAGAAGATTGTTATAAAGAAAGCGAGTCCGGCAGCTGCTCCTGCACAACAAGGTAAAGTAGCGGGACGTATTGTTGATCCGAGTGGCGAGCCTATTATTGGTGCCACCATCAGAGTTCAAGGCACATCCAGTGGTACAACTACCGATATTGACGGTAATTTCACCTTGGATGCCGCCTCTAACTCTACTTTAGAGATTTCTTACATCGGCTATCAGACTCAACTACTAAAAGCGCAGAGTGGGAAAATGCTTGCGGTCACTTTGAAAGAAGATACTCAGCTCTTGGACGAAGTGGTAGTTATCGGTTACGGAACAACTACCAAGAAAGATTTCACCGGTTCGGTTTCTTCTTTGAAGTTGGAAAATTCGCCGGTAGCATTGGTTTCCAATACAAATGCTTTGGAAACATTGAAAGGTTCGGTGGGCGGACTTGATATTGGTGCCAGCAATACGGCTGGTGGACAACCTTCGATGTTGGTACGTGGACAAAATTCAATATCGGGCAACAATGACCCGTTGTTGATTGTAGACGGTGTGATCTTCTTAGGTAACTTGAATGATATCAATCCGAATGATATAGCCACAATTGATGTATTGAAGGATGCTACTTCAGCAGCCGCATACGGTTCACGTTCGGCAAACGGTGTGATCGCGATTACCACTAAACGCGGTAAATCAGGCAAACCGGTAATCAATTTGAATATGACCGGTACCATGCAATCGTGGCATCGCCAACCGGAATTCATGAACGGTAAACAGTATTTGGAGATGCTGCATGATAAGAATGGTGCTACTGTAGAATCATTGAGCGAACAACAAAGAGCCAGTTACGAAGCCGGACAGGAGACCAACTGGTTGGACGAGATTTCCCGTACAGGTTGGTTGCAAGATTATCAAGTATCTGTGGCGGGTGCAGGTGAGAAGATGAATTATTATATGTCGACTTCTTTTACGGATAATCAAGGTATTATGATCGGTGATGACTTCTCACGTTTCACGATGATGGGCAAGATTAGCACGGACATTACAGACTGGTTGGAAGTAGGTGCGGATGCTTCTTATACTCATTCCGATTACTCGGGTGTAGGTGCCGAGTATAACAGAGCCGTTCTTCTAGGCCCGTACGATGTGATGTATCGCAAAGGAACTAATTTATTAGAAAGATTCCCCTTAGGTTCTAATACCTTTGAGAATCCATTGTGGAAAGACCAATCAGGTACATACGACAATCTGGATCTCAGACGTACTTTCCGCATCAATACACATGCTGTTGTAAAACTTCCTTGGGTAAAGGGGTTGAGCTATCGTTTCAACTATTCGGCTTACATGAATGTGAACGATGGTGGAGAATTCTATCATGAAGGATATTTTGCTCCATTGGGAGCATACGACGATGAGTCCCGTTATTCTGAAAAAACGGTTTATTCGATGTTGGGTTCAACCAATGGTTATTATCAGAACTCTAAAACAAATAGCTGGGTTATAGATAATATCTTGAATTACAAAAATACATTCGGTAAGCATACCATTGATTTGACTGCTGTTGCTACCCGTGATAGCAAGCTTGATAGATGGGACAAAATGGAAGGACGCGATTATGTGGCTAATGGTAATACAAGTTTAGGGTACAATGGCTTGCAGTATGCTACTACGCAAAAAACGACCACAGGTATTACCCGCCGTCGTAATGCCGGATATTTTGCCCGTGCATCTTACTCTTTTAATGATGCTTATTACTTCACCGGTTCTTATCGTAGAGATGGTGCTTCGGTATTCGGTGAGGAAAACAAGTGGGGTAATTTCTACGCCTTCGGTGGTGCATGGCGCGTTACTCATGAAAAATTCATGGAGAAAGCCACTTTCTTGAATGATTTGAAGCTTAAATTATCTTGGGGTAGAAATGGTAACCAAGGTATCAATCCTTACGGAACACTGTCTGAAGCGGTTATCGGCCCCGGTGGTGGTATAGCTTATCCTTTTGGAAATTCGAAGGTTCCTTCGTTTGGTATCAGACAGAATACTTTGGGTAATAGCGGTCTTGGATGGGAAACAACTGACTCATGGAACTTCGGTTTTGAATCGGCTTGGTTGAACAATCGCCTGTTTGTAAACATGGACGTTTATTTGTCAAGAACTACCGATCAGATCTTTAAACGCACTATTCCTTCAATGACCGGTTTTGAAAATATGATATCTACGATGGGTGAAGTAGCTAACCGTGGTGTGGAAATCAACGTCCGTTCTGTAAATTTTCAAAATAAGGACTGGAAATGGGATACTAATCTGACATTCTGGCTGAATCGTAATAAACTGGTTCATTTGTATGGTGAAGATTTGGACGGCGATGGTAAGGAAGACAATGATTTGGGCAATAACTTATTTATCGGAGAATCCATACATTCTATTTACGGTTATAAGGTAGCCGGCATTGTGCAGAAGGATGACACGGAATATATAAAAGCTAACGGCGCGACTCCCGGTAATCCGAAATATGTGGATATTAGTGGTAATGGAACAATCGGCGTGGAAGACCGTACTATACTTGGTTCATCAGATCCCCGTTTCAAGATGAGTTTGGCGAATACTATTTCGTGGAAGAATCTTCAATTGTACTTTATGCTTAGCGGTACATTCGGCGGAAATGGATATTATGTAAGCGAAAATGCACCGGCATTCCTTGCAGGTGGGGGTGGCGGTGGTGCCTACTCCAGCAATATGTATATACCTTATTGGACTGAAGATCGCCCCAGCAATAAATACCCGGCAGCAAACTTCAGTGGAGATGGACGCTTCAAAGGTCTGCAAAGCCGTGCATTTGTACGCTTGCAAGATATCACGTTGTCTTATACCTTTAATTCTGCTAAGATAAAGAACTTTGGTATTAATAATCTGAGAGTATTCTTTACCGGCAAGAACTTGTTCACGATTACAGGTTGGGAGAATGGAGATCCGGAATTGGGCAACACAATCTTGTCTTCTACGTATCCTATTTCTACAAATCTCTCTTTGGGAGCAAACATTAGTTTCTAAATTTAATACTTTGATGAATTATGAATGTTCTTAAAAATAAAATTAATATTGGATTGATAGCTTTGACCGTAGTCATGGCAAGCGGTTGTGATGATACGGCTTTCTTAAAGGAAAATCCGGATTCTTCGTATGCGATTGAGAATGTGTTCAAGAGCTCCAACCAGGTGAAACAGGTGGTGACATCTTGTTACGAGAAAGTACGTGATATCTTCTGTACTTCGGCTCCCATGCAGTTCTCTCCGAGACATTTCTATATGGGTAGCAACGGTACCGATATGTTTGATGTACCTAACGGTCGTGATGCACAAAATATGAATGATTATAGTAAGCTGGCAGCTGACTATGACATCTACAAACAAGTGTACAACAACTTCTATAATTTAGTTTCCCAAGCCAATCTGGCTATCACTGCTGCCGAGGAAGTGGCATGGGACTCAGAATCGGATAAGGCCCAAACATTAGCGGAAGCCCATTTCTTCAGAGGATACGCTTATATGAATTTAGGCGAGTTGTATGGTGGAGTACCCTTGGTAACAGAACGTATCACCGGACCGCGTTACGATTTCCAACGCAGCACACGTGTCGAAACTTATCAGCTTGCCATAGATGATCTGGAAAAGTTTGCATTGGCTCTGCCGGAAACTCATCCCGATGCCGGTCGTTTGGTAAAAGGAGTTGTTCAGCATTACTTGTGCCAGCTTTATATTAACAAGGGCGTGGCGCTGCAAGAAGAAGGAAAAGAGGGTGCTGAATCTTTCCGTGAGGCAAAGAAATATGCTGATGCTGTGATTGATGGTGGTACTTACCGTTTGATGAAAAACCGTTTCGGTACCCGCAAGAATGAGGCGCCCGTTTATTATTACGCTACAAGCATACAAGAGCAAACACCCGAACGTACATACGCATCTGCCGGTGTACATATTGAAGGTAATGTGTACTGGGATTTGTTTCAGGAAGGCAATCAGGATTACCAAAGCGGTAATACGGAAGCCATTTGGGTAGCTCAGATGAGCTTGGATCTCTGCCAGCAGGGATATGGCGCCAACCGTATGGCTCATTCTTGTAACTATAGCCCGGTAGCCCGCGACGTTCAGGGTGAACTGATGGGTAGCTTGGAAGATGTAGGTGGTGAAGGTGTTACCGCCGTGATGCCTACTTACTATACGCGTGACGTTATTTACGAAGGAAAATGGTCTGAAGATATGAGAAACTCTGAAGCTGTATTCAGAAGAACCTTTGTGGGTAACCAGAAGAATGGCCGGTATTATGGTAAAATTCTTCCATGGGACGTTATGCATAAGGTGAAAAACGGAGTGAAAGACAGACAAGCGGAAACTTATTTATTCCCTATTTCTTGCAAGATTGCTACGGATAAATATACAGGCTATATTGCTGGTATCGATGGTAGCTTCTCTTTCCTCTACAGAGATGACTATTTGGTACGTTTGCCCGAAACGATCTTATTGCGTGCCGAGGTTAAGTGGCGTTTGGGTGACAATGGCGGTGCTGCTGCCGATATCAATCTGCTGAGAGAAAGAGCACAATGCAGCTATATGGCTACGGCTTCCGACGTAAGTCTGGACTTGATCCTCGACGAACGTGCGCGTGAGTTGGTTTATGAAGAACATCGTTGGAACACATTACTTCGTATGGGTGGTACGGTTGCTATCGACCGCATCAAGAAGTATGCTTATTGGGATGTGGCACGCACTTCACTTGCCAACAAGAACTTCAACCTTTGGCCGATTCCACAAAGTGTGATCGATACAAACAAGGATGTTGTATTGAAGCAGAATCCGGGGTGGTAATTTAACTGGAAGTGTGTAAATGCTCACCACAGATTACGCAGATTAACACAGATTTTCTTTATTGATAATCAATGAAATATATTTCAATCTGTGTTAATCCGCGTAATCTGTGGTGAAAACAATTTTGAATTATGAAAAAAGGTATTGTTTTTATAATATGCTGTTTTATAAAGATTAATCTTTTAATGGCAGCTCCGATTGTACTTTCAGACTTACGGTGTGAGAACTTGAAGAATCCGAATGCGATTGATAACCAGTCTCCTCATTTCAGTTGGAAGATACAGAGTGATGCTCCTATGCGTCAGCAAGGCTATGAGATTCAGGTAGCTTCAGATAGCTTGCAGTTGACAAACAACAAGGCGGATTTATGGAATTCCGCAAAGGTTCAGACTCCGGCTTCGGTCATGGTTCCCTATCACGGTAAAGAACTGAAATCCCGCATGCTATGCTATTGGAGAGTCCGTGTATGGAATGAGCAAGGAGAGGCTTCCGACTGGAGCGCTATCCAACGTTTCGCCATCGGGATTTTGGAGAACGATAAACTGAAAGGAGAATACATAGGACTTGCCACAGGTGATGTCTGTTCTCCGTTATTGAGAAAGTCATTTGCTGTAAACCAGCTTGGAACGGCTTTCCTGCATGTCAATTCTTTGGGTTATCACGAAGTGTATATCAATGGTGCGAAAGTGGATGACCAAGTGTTGGCTCCGGCTGTTTCGCAATTAGGCAAACGTTCATTGATCGTTACTTACGATGTGACCCCTTATCTGAATAAAGGGCAGAATGAACTCGTCATCTGGCTGGGACAGGGATGGTATAAGAAAACTACGTTTGGCGCTGAATATGACGGCCCGGTAGTTAAGGCGGAAATGGATGTATTACAAAATGGGAAATGGAATCCTATCGTGGCTACGGATGCCACATGGACAGGACGCGAGAGTGGCTACTCGGATACAGGAACTTGGCAAGCCCTTCGGTTTGGTGGTGAAAGAATAGACGGGCGCCTGTTACCTAAGAACCTTACAAAAGAAGAATTGAATAAATTGAAGTGGGCTCCCGTTGCAGTTGTTCCTATTAAAGCCCACAAAGTTTCCACACAAACATGCGAACCAAATAAAAAGCAAGAAATACTTGCTCCCAAAGGTATCGAAGCCTTGGATAAGAATACTTGGCTGGTGGATATGGGCAAAGTCCTTACCGGATGGTTTGAACTGCGTATTCCCCAACTAGCCGCCGGGCATGAGATTACTGTAACCTACAGTGATTACATGGGAAAAGACGGCCGTATAGAAGAACAAAGCGAGAGTGATATCTATATTGCTTCCGGCAAACCGGAAGGTGATGTTTTCTGCAATAAGTTCAATCATCATGCTTTCCGCTATGTGAAGATAACGAATTTGCCCGAGCAACCAGTGAATAAGCAGATCAAAGCTTATCTTGTACACGGTGATTATCAATCGGCTGCTACTTTCAGATGCTCTGATAATGAGTTGAATGCCATACACGATATGGTAAAGTACACTATCAGTTGCCTTACCTTCGGCGGTTATCAGGTAGATTGCCCGCACTTGGAACGTGCCGGATATGGCGGTGACGGTAATTCATCAACTAATGTTTCGCAAACCATGTATGACATGGCGCCCACGTACATGAACTGGCTACAGACCTGGCACGACTCCATGCGCGAAGGAGGAAGTCTTCCTCACGTAGGACCTAATCCGGGTGCAGGTGGTGGCGGACCTTATTGGTGCGGTTTCATGGTAATGGCTCCTTGGAGGACTTATGTAAACTATAACGATCCCCGTCTGATAGAACGTTATTATGACGCAATGAAAGAATGGATGGGTTATGTCGATAAATATACGGTAGACGGATTGTTGAAACGTTGGCCCGATCTTCCTTACCGCGACTGGTATCTAGGCGATTGGCTGGCTCCCGCCGGAGTCGATTCAGGTGCGCAATCTTCTATCGACCTGGTGAATAACTGCTTTATCAGTGATTGTCTGAGCGCTTTGCAAAAGATAGCCGTTAAGTTGGATAAACCTGCTGAAGCGCAGAAGTACGCTGAACGTAAAGCTGTGCTGAATAAATTGATTCATAAGACTTTCTATAATGCATCAGAGGGTATTTATGCTACAGGATCGCAACTTGACATGTCTTATGCAATGTTGGTAGGAGTAGTTCCCGAAGCACTTTATGCAAAGGTGAAAGAACAGATGCTTGCCCGTTCAGCCAATCAATACAAAGGTCATATCGCCGTGGGGTTGGTCGGTGTGCCTATCCTTACGGATTGGACTATTCAGAATAAGGAAGTCGATTTCATGTACAAGATGCTGAAGCAGCCGGACTATCCGGGATATCTGCACATGATTAATAACAACGCCACTACTACTTGGGAATATTGGAACGGAGAACGCAGCCGCGTGCACAACTGCTACAATGGTATCGGGAACTGGTTCTATCAGGCTGTAGGTGGTATCCGAGTGGATGAAGCGAACCCCGGTTATCAACATGTATTCATCGAACCGCAGATACCCCAAGGAGTGACATGGGCTAATACAACGAAAGAGTCTCCTTATGGAACCATTATCGTGAATTGGGAATTGAAAGACGCCCGCTTACTGATGCACGTCGTTTTGCCGGTTGGAGTAAACGCAAGTGTTTCTATTCCGGCAAATGCTCACGGAGGTATCGTCAATGGCAAGGATATTAAATCGGATAATCAATATCTGGAATTAGGTACAGGTACTTATAATATCGAATTTAATCGTTTGTAATATTTTATTAATAAAAAGGAGGACGTGAATAAAGGCGAGTGCTTTTTTACTAAAAATCAGTCGGAGATTTACTAAATCTTCTGATGATTTTTAGTAAATCTCCGACTGATTTTTAGTAAAAAGGTATAAGCTTCAGTATCAGTTAAATAGAAGTAATGCTTAATGTACTATATTTTCGCAATAAAAACGAATGAAAAGAATGCCTTGACTGCGCATTTCCGGAAAGTTCAAAACTAGTTTTTTCAAAAAAATAGTTTATCTCGCTAATATAAATAAGAGTAACTCAATTCTCCTCCTCTTGGGAGGAGGAGTACCCCGAAGGGGGGAGGTGGTAGGTAAAACTCATACCTTTAAAAGAATGATTTAGTCAGTGCACTCGCCTACCACCCCGCCCTTTAGGCACCCCTCCTCCGAGGAAGAGGGGAATTAAGTTACTATCACGAGCTAGCTGGCTAAATTATCATTTAGTTATGATACAGTACTTAATTAAATAAAGAATAAAATGAAGAAGACTATAATTGCAGCATTATGCTTATTCATGAGCATTAGCGGAGTGTATTCCCAAAACATTCCGGTTTTTAAAGAAGGAGAACGAGTAGCTTTCGTAGGTAACAGCATTACTTGTGGAGGGCATTATCACTCATACATCTGGCTATATTACATGACGCACTTCCCCGATCGGCGTATCGACATCTTCAATGAAGGAGTTGGCGGGGATGTAGCCCGACAAATGTCTCAACGGCTGGATAAGGTTTTCGAACATGAACCTACTGTGGTGACGCTCTCATTCGGTATGAACGATACCGGCTATATGGATTATACTCTTCCTGAGAATGTAAGTACCGGTCGTAAGAATGTGGAAACTTCCTGCAATGACTATAAAGCTTTGGAAGATGCTTATAAGAAGCATTCCAAAGTTCAGAAGATTCTTATTGGTAGTTCACCCTACGACGAAACTACCCGTTTCAATAAAGTTCCTTTTCCCGGAAAGAATAAGTTGATTCAGGATATTGCTGATTTCTTACAGGAAAGAGCGCAAGCTAATAAATGGGGTTATGTAGATTTCAACCGTCCGATGACTGAAATCAATATGCGTGAACAACAGGCTGATTCTACCTATACTCTGTGTGGCGGCGACCGTGTTCACCCTACTACAGACGGCCACATGGTAATGGCATATTTGTTCCTGAAAGCTCAGGGATTGACCGATAAACCAGTGGCAGATGTCGCTATTGACGTTACAACCAATGCCGTAAACCGTTCCGAAAACTGTAAAGTTACCGACTTGGTTGTATCACCGGATCAAGTAAGTTTCACCTATCTCGCCAATTCTTTACCTTATCCGATAGACGCAAGCCATTATAACAATGAACTGCATACGCAAGCCGATGCCTTGAAAGTTATTCCATTCATGGACGAAATGAATTACGAAGGTTTGGCGGTTGGTGGTCTGTCCGACGGATATTACCTTCTGAAAATAGGTGGTAAAACAATAGCCCGCCTCACGGCAGGTGAACTGAAGCGTGGTGTCAACCTGGCGTCATATAGCAATACTCCTCAAAATGAGCAGGCACAACAGGTACGTCAGTTGAACGAACAACGTTGGTTCATGGAACGTGAAATGCGTGAATATTATTGGATGGAGTATAACCTGATGCGTGACAAAGGATTGTTGTGGGCAAGTAATGAGGCAGCAGTCAAGACCTTGCTCGAAAACCGTAAGACTAATCCTTTCGTCAATATGTTGAAGGATTATTGGCTGCGATTCATGTACAAGAGTGTGCGTGATGATAACGAGAATGAACAACGTGAATTGGTAGAACGCATTTATAAGATGAACAAACCGCAGACTCT
Source organism: uncultured Bacteroides sp. (assembly GCA_900555635.1). Lineage (GTDB taxonomy): Bacteria > Bacteroidota > Bacteroidia > Bacteroidales > Bacteroidaceae > Bacteroides. The sequence continues at coordinate 34,109 of USLU01000013.1, read as the reverse complement.
GAAAGTAGAGCTGGTTAGACTATAACACAACATGAAAATTAAATATATATTTTATCTATTGATCTTATTGAATCCATTCATTCTGAATCGGGCTAATAATAAGATTGATAACGGCGGTTATGCCCAAAAAGTGAATACCTTGATTGGTACAAAAGGAGTTGGCTTGACTTCCGGATATCTTTATCCGGGAGCTACTTATCCTTTCGGAATGGTACAGTTCACTCCTTCTTATTTCTCCAAAAGCTCCGGCTTTGTGATTAATCAGTTAAGTGGTGCGGGCTGTGACCACATGGGTAACTTCCCGACTTTCCCTGTAAAAGGCCGATTAAAAATGTCTCCCAACAATATCCTGGATTATCGTATCAATCTTTCCGAAGAGAAAGGACATGCCGGATCTTATGAAGCAACCGTACAGGAGGATATCAAGGCACACTTGACCGTCACTGAGAGAACCGGTATGGCAAAGTATGAATTTCCCAAGGAGCAGGCTATGGGTACTGTAATCATCGGCGGTGGCGTTCCGGCTCCTCCTATCGAACAAGCCGCTATTGTGATTACCGCTCCCAACAAATGCGAAGGATATGCCGAAGGTGGTAATTTCTGTGGTCTCCGCACTCCGTATAAAGTCTATTTCGTTGCGGAGTTTGACGGGGCTGCCATTGAGTCGGGAACGTGGAAGCGTGAAGAGTTGATGCCCAATACAACCTTTGCCGAAGGTGCATATTCAGGTGTTTATTTCACATTCGATTTAAGTAAGAAAAAGGATGTACACTATAAAATAGGCGTTTCTTACGTATCGGTAGAGAATGCACGTGAGAACCTGAAAGCTGAAAATGCAGGATGGGATTTCAATGAAATAAAAGGTCAGGCTGAACAGAACTGGAATCATTATCTCAGTAAGATAGAAGTAGAAGGAACGAATACCGACCGTATCACCCAGTTCTATACCCATCTGTATAGATCCCTGATACATCCGAATGTGTGTAGCGATGTGAATGGCGAATATATGGGTGCGGATAACAGAGTATATAAATCTCTTTCCAAACAATACACTTCGTTCAGTAATTGGGATACGTACCGTACACAAATTCAATTGCTGGCAATGCTCGATCCGGAGGTAACCTCGGATATCGTGATCTCTCATCAGAAGTTTGCCGAACAGTCGGGAGGGGCCTTCCCCCGTTGGGTGATGGCAAATACGGAAACCGGTGTGATGCAAGGCGATCCTACGCCTATACTCATCTCGAATGCCTATGCGTTTGGTGCAAGAAACTTTGATCCAAGACCTATCTTGAAGACCATGCGGATAAATGCGGAAGTTCCGGGAGCGAAGTCACAAGAGATAGAAGTACGTCCCGGGTTACAGCAATATCTGGATAAAGGTTACTATAACGCTTCCATTCAGTTGGAATATACTTCCGCCGACTTTGCTATCGGACAATTTGCTTTGCATGCTGTCGGTGATGAATTCACGGCTTGGCGATATTTCCACGTTGCCCGTTCATGGAAGAATCTCTTTAATCCGGAAACAGGGTGGTTGCAGTCGCGCAATCCCGATGGTTCCTGGAAAACATTGACTGAGGATTTCCGTGAATCTACTTATAAGAATTATTTTTGGATGGTGCCTTACGACATCGCAGGGCTCATAGATATTATGGGTGGAAAGCAGAAGGCGGAAAAGCGCTTGGATGAATTCTTTCAACGCTTGGATGCTAATTACAATGACGCGTGGTTTGCTTCGGGCAATGAACCTAGTTTCCATATTCCCTGGATATACAATTGGGTAGGTCGCCCGGATAAGACGCAGGCATTAGTTAACAGAGTACTGAACGAGCAATACTCCAGTCAGATAGACGGACTTCCGGGCAACGATGATCTCGGAACGATGGGAGCGTGGTATGTATTTGCCTGTATGGGAATCTATCCGGAGATACCGGGAATAGGTGGATTTACCATCAACACGCCTATCTTCTCGTCTATCAAAATGCATTTGAAAGAAGGTGATATCCTTATCAAAGGAGGTTCGGAAAAGAATATCTTCATCAAATCGATGAAACTGAACGGTAAACCTTTTGATAGTACCTGGATTGATTGGAAGGAACTTTCCAAAGGGGCAACATTGGAATATGTCACTTCAGGCAGCCCCGATTTGAAATGGGGGACCAAAGTATTGCCTCCTTCTTTCCCTTAGTCTGTTTTTTAGTAACTACTTTGACTAATAAATTTATACCATGAACCAAATGAATAAATACTTCCGATATATCTGTATAGCCATTGTAATATCGACATTCTTGGCATGCAAAGAGAAAGGCCTCGGCATTGTGGGTTTGCATTGCGACTATATGGAAAATCCACTAGGTGTTGATAAACAAAACCCCTTCCTGCAATGGCAACTGTCATCAAGTGAGAATGGGAAATCCCAATCAGCCTATCGTATTATTGTATCCAGTGACTTATCTCTGTTAGAGAAAGGTCAAGGCGACTATTGGGATTCAGATAAAACAGCCTCATCCGAAACGGTCATCAAGTATCAAGGGAAAAATCTGCCTGCTACTGAGGAACTGTATTGGAAAGTTATGGTTTGGGATGAACAAGACCGTCCGTCCGATTGGAGTGATGTGGCAAGTTGGACAATGGGGCTTCTTGAACCATCGGACTGGAAAGCTAAATGGATAGGCGAGCGTGAGGATATTTATCCCGATTCGGCTATAACCTTTCCGGCACCATACTTTCGCAAGGAGTTTGCAATTGCCAAACCCATAAAGAAAGCAATGGTGTATGTTTCCGGATTGGGGTTCTATGAGATGTATTTCAATGGAAATAAAATAGGAGATCAGGTACTGGCGCCTGCCGTTACAAACTATGATAAACGGTCACTCAAAAAACTGTTGTACCATTATGATGACCAATCGACACAACGTGTATTCTATAATGTGTTTGATGTTACTCAGAACCTGAAAGAACAGAAAAACGCTGTCGGTCTGATATTGGGTAATGGTTGGTACAATCAGCGTGATCGTACTGTAGAGGGGAATATGTGGTATGATCTTCCCAAGCTGATCTTCCAATTGGAGATAGAGTTTGAAGATGGAACCAAGGAGACGGTTGTTTCGGATGATTCTTGGAAAACGACTACGGGCCCGTTATTGCATAATGCTATTTTTACAGGTGAAGTTTATGACGCCCGTCTTGAATTGGGGGCTTGGAATAAAGAAGGATATAATGATGCCGCATGGAAATCGGTACTACAGGTTCGTCCTCCTACCGGTGAGCTCCGGACACAAAGCATTCCATTTAATAAAGTGATGCAGATAGTAGATACTCAGTTTGAACAAGTGAATGACTCTATCTATAGATTTACTTTGCCCGAAACGGTATCGGGGTGGAGTACTATCAAAGTCAAAGGAAAGTTCGGCGATACAGTGAAACTTCGTTATATCAGTGAAGAAGAGCTGGATTATGGACAAACAGATACATACATCCTAAAAGGAAACGATGAAGAAGTATGGGAACCTAAATTCACATGGCATACTTTCAGAATCGTGGAAGTACTATCCAAGCAGGCTGAAATTACAAAAAATAGCCTGACGGTGAAATCCATTTATACGGATGTAAAGAACACCGGTAGCTTTGAGTGTTCCAACGAACTGTTCAATCGTATCGCTCAGGCTTTCGACCGCACTATGCATGCTAATTTTAAAGGCATCATAAGTAGTGACCCACATCGTGAACGACTGGCTTATACGGGAGATGGTCAAGTAATTACGGAAAGTCTGCTCTATTCGTACGATATGACTCGCTTTCTTCGTAAATTTGTAGAAGATATGGATGATGCCCGGAATAAAAATACGGGCTATGTACCGCATACTGCACCCTTTGGCGGTGGTGGAGGTGGTCCGGCATGGGGATCGGCTTATGTTATTATCCCTTGGAATTACTATTGTCATTACGGTGATAAGACAATCTTGCAAGAGCATTATGACGGAATGAAACACTGGGTAGAATATTTGGGTACAAGAACGGACGAAAAGGGACTTATCGTGAGAGAAGAACCGAATGGTTGGTGCCTGGGAGAGTGGTGTACTTTGTATAATAGTATCGAGATTCCGACCTCATTGGTCAATACTGCCTACTATTATCATGTAACCCGCATTATGGTGGATGTGGCGAAAGCCTTGAACAAGGATGCCGATGCTGTTTCATTCCAATCTTTAGCTGAAACAATAAAGGCGAACTTCAATTCGGCATTCTATGATCCTCTTACGAATCATTATTGGCAAGGAAAACAAGGCTCTGATGTCTTTGCGCTAGGTTTTGGCCTTGTTCCTGAAGATAAGTATGATAACGTTCTTGCGGCGATGCTCAATCATTTGCAAAGCCTTAATTACCACTTCGACACGGGTATATTTGCCACACCTCTTTTACTGAAAGTGTTGTCGGAAAACGGGAAAGTAGACATGGCATATAAATTGATGGATCAAAGAGATTTTCCGGGGTATAGTTATCTGCTGGATAGCAAGAACAGTACTCTATGGGAAACTTGGGACGGTGGTGGAGATCCCGGTGGCTGCGGGCATTGCCATCCGATGTTCGGTAGTGTGGTAGCTTGGTTCTATCGTTCACTTGCAGGTATCAAGCCTGATACTGCTAATCCGGGAATGAAGCATTTCTATATTGAACCCAAGCCGGCGTCTGATTTGACGTTCTGTAAAGCATCATACATGAGCATGTACGGTGAAATAATTTCGGACTGGGCAATAGAGAAAGACGGTAACTTTAGTATAAAGGTAACTGTACCCGCCAATACTTCGGCTACAATCGTTCTCCCTAAGTGGGGAAAGGATTCGGAAGAGAAATCCGTAACAGTTCAATCGGGGACACATAGCTTTACTGTTTCGAAGTAAACTCTGATGTATTTGGTTATAAAATGACATGAGTTCAATGTTTTTGAGGAGTAACTTCATTCCCCTCCTCCCGGGAGGAGGGGTGCCCAAAGGGCGGGGTGGTAGGTGAATACATAAAGTAAATCATTCTTTCAAAGGTTTTTTTTACTTACCACCTCCCCCTTCGGGTACTCCTCCTCCCGGGAGGAGGAGAATTGAGATACTACTGTAAATTCATAGAGCTTTTATTAAAAACAATATTGATTATGATACAATCTCTTATTCGCAAAGTAAGACCGGGGTATTGTTTAATACAAGCTTGTATTCTTGTGTGCTGTGCCTCTTGCTCTTTGCAATCTCGTCAAGATGGCTCCGTCCATGTTTCGGATTATGTAAATCCATTTATTGGGGCAAGTACCAATACAGAAGCTGCCGGAGCCTATCATGGCTTGGGAAAGACATTTCCCGGAGCAACTACGCCATTCGGTGCGGTTCAGGTAAGCCCGAATACCATAACCGGTGGAGACAATGGTTCAGGATATAGTTATGAACATCAAACGATAGAAGGGTTCGCGTTTACGCAGTTGAGCGGCATTGGTTGGGGCGGAGATTTAGGAAATTTGCTGGTTATGCCTACAGTGGGGCTTATGCGCACAAACTCGGGAAAGGAGAATGGTGTAACGGGATATAGATCACGTTATGATAAAAACTCCGAAGAGGCAGGTGCCGGATATTATAAAGTACTACTGAGTGATTATCAGGTAGAGGTTGAGGCTACTGCCACTCCCCATTGCGGTATGCTTAAGTTTGTGTATCCCAAGAATGAGCAATCTCGTATTCAGATAGATTTGGCTCGCAGGGTAGGAGGCACTTCTACACTTCAGGCAATAAAGGTTGTTGATGAACATACTATTTCCGGTAAGATGGAATGTACTCCCGATGGAGGAGGTTGGGGAAATGGTGAAGGTAACTCTAATTATACAGTGTACTTCTATGCTCAATTTTCTAAACCTCTGAAAGCATTTGGCGTGTGGAGTGCAAAGATCCCTGAAGGACAAAATCGTAAACTGGAGTTTATTGAAAGTCAGGTGTTTCAAAAGCTTACGGCTGATGCTTCAATTATATATAATGTAGAAGAGTATGAGGGAAAACATCTTGGCTTCTTTACAGACTTTGAGACCAAAGAGGGGGAAGAGGTATTCTTCAAATCCGGTATATCGTATGTAAGTGAAGCCGGTGCCGAGAAGAATCTCAAAGCGGAAATTACTGACTGGAACTTTGAGGGAGTAAGAGAACAAGCACGTGAAGCATGGGATAAGGCTCTTTCTAAAATAGTAGTTCAGGGAGGTACTGAGGAACAGAAAAAGATATTCTATACCTCTATGTACCATACCATGATTGACCCGAGAAACTTTACCGACGTAGACGGACAATATATCGGGGCTGACGGAAAAGCGCATAAGTCTGATTTGTTTGCAAAGAGAACTATATTCAGCGGATGGGATGTATTCCGTAGTCAAATGCCTTTGCAGACTATTATAGATCCGACTTTGGTAAATGACTTGTTGATGTCACTGGTTACTATGGCTGAAGAAAGCGGGCGTGGCTATTTTGAAAGATGGGAACTTATGAATGCTTATAGTGGCTGTATGCTGGGTAATCCTGCTATTTCGGTATTGGCGGATGCATACGCAAAAGGCATTTGTCAGTTCGATATGAACAAGGCATACGAGTATGCGGATAAGACTTCAAAGATGTTTGGCAATGCCGAATTGGGCTATGCTCCCAATCCGTTGGGCATCTCCAAGACACTGGAATATGCTTATACCGAATGGTGTATGTCGCAGATGGCGGAAGCTTTGGGAAGACAGGAAGATGCGAAGTATTATGCGAAGCTAGCTCAGTCTTATAAGAACCTATATGATAAGGAAAAGCATAGTTTCCGTCCAAGGGAGGCGGATGGTTCCTTTGAGCCTTGGCCGGCGGATGGCAAACTTCACGAATGGTATGGCTGTATAGAATGCAATGAGTTGCAACAAGGTTGGTTTGTTCCTCACGATATACAAGGCATGGTGGAACTGATGGGAGGAACAGAACAAGTCATTGCTGATTTGGATACGATGTTTACAAAGACTCCTGTAGACTTTTTATGGAATGCCTACTATAACCATGCAAATGAACCTGTTCATCATGTTCCTTTCCTTTATAACCGTTTAGGGCAGCCATGGAAAACGCAGAAATGGTCTCGTTTCATTTGTGAGAAGGCTTACCACGATAAGGTGGAAGGTCTGGTAGGTAACGAGGATGTGGGGCAAATGTCCGCTTGGTATGTATTAGCGGCTTGTGGAATCTATCCGGTTTGTCCGGGTGATACGCGCTATGAAATTACCAGTCCTGTATTCGAGCAGGCACAGATACGGGCAGGTGATGGCAAGTCGTTTGTGATAAAAGCGAATAATAACTCTGCTACGCATATCTATATCCAGTCTGCAAAGTTGAATGGCAAGAAATATGATAAATGCTATTTGGACTACAAGGATATCATGCAGGGAGGCGTTTTAGAACTGGAAATGGGAGATACGCCTAATACCTCATGGGGAACGATTTAGATAGAGTATTTGTCGAATAAAATAGAACATTATGAAGAATACATTTAGTAAGATAGCGCTTTGCTTATCCATCTTCCTAGCATTTTTGGGCTGTAAGCAGCCTCAGGATATGTTGGAAGTGAACTTTAAAACTCCGCCTGAACAGATCCAGACATCCGTCTACTGGTACTGGATAGCAGGAAATGTATCGGAAGAGGGCGTAGTGAAAGATCTGCATGCCATGAAACAAGCCGGCATTAATCGGGCTTTTATCGGTTGCATAGGCTATGACTCAATGAAAACTCCTTATGCCAAAGTTGCTTTCGGGAGTGAAGAATGGTGGAAGGTACTACATACTGCTTTAAAAACGGCTACGGAACTAGGGATTGATATCGGTATCTTTAACTCTCCGGGATGGAGCCAGTCGGGTGGACCGTGGGTGAAACCCGAACAAGCGATGAGATACCTCACTTCGGTCGGTTGTCAGGTGACAGGTGGGCAAAAGGTATCTTTAACATTAGAAAAGCCTGCTGATGATTTTCAAGATGTAAAAGTGATAGCATTTCCGGCAGCAAAGACAGCGGCGGTGCTATCTTCCGGTAAAGTTGTTCTACCCCAAACATCGGGTAAACCTTCCGGTATAGACTTTTCTGCAACTACTGATTTCACTTTAAGAAGTATAAAGGTATATCCGTCTCACCGATCCATCCAAACCAATGCACGACTATTGGTGAAAGAAAACGATCAATACCGGACATTGGCGGAGTTCCCCATTTCGCGTTTTAATGCGGCTTTGAATGTGGGTTTTGAACCCTACGCACCAGTGGTTATTTCCGTTCCGGCAACTGTTGGTAAGAGTTTTCGGTTAGAACTAGACTCATCGACCGAGGGGTATGAGTTGGAGAATGTGGAACTTCTTTCGCAGCCCTTAGTAGAACGCTATCCCGAAAAAACATTAGCCAAAATGTACCAGACTCCTCTTCCTTATTGGAAAGAGTATCAATGGCGGGAACAACCTGTGCTCGATGAAACTTCTTTGGCGGTCGATCCGAGTCAGGTACTGGATATTTCGGCGAGTTTGAAAGGAGACCTGCTGCAATGGGATGCACCGGCTGGTGAATGGATGGTGATGCGTATGGGAATGCGTCCCACAGGAGTCACCAATACTCCGGCAGATCCGGAGGCTACAGGACTGGAAACTGATAAGATGAGCCGTAAGTACATCGAAGCACACTTTGAAGCCTTGATGGGTGAAATCTGCCGACGCATTCCGGCGGAAGACCGCAAAAGCTGGAAGGTCGTTGTACAAGATAGCTATGAAACCGGAGGACAGAACTTTACAGACGATTTCCTTGAGTCGTTCCGTCAGTGTTTTGGGTATGATCCTTTGCCATTCCTGCCGGTATATAAAGGATATGTGGTAGGCAGTCAGGATCGTACAGACCGCTTTCTATGGGATATGCGCCGTTTAGTAGCTGACCGCATCGCATACGATTATGTAGGCGGATTACGTGATATCAGCCATAAATACGGTTTGCACACTTGGCTGGAGAATTATGGACATTGGGGTTTCCCGGGTGAGTTCCTACAATACGGGGGACAGTCTGATGAAATAGGTGGTGAGTTTTGGAGCTTTGGAGAATTAGGGGATATTGAGAACCGGGCGGCAGCTTCGTGTGGACATATCTATGGGAAGAATAAGATATCTGCCGAATCGTTCACCAGTGGCGGGCGTTCGTTTGAGTGCTATCCGGCGACGATGAAACAGCGGGGTGACCGTTTTTTCACGGAGGGTATCAACAACACATTGCTGCATGTATGTATCTCTCAGCCTTCGGACGAACGGGTTCCGGGTGTCAACGCTTTCTTCAGTAGCGAGTTCAACCGCTTAAATACGTGGTATTCGCAACTGGATTTGTTTACTACCTATCTGAAACGGGTTAATTATATGTTGCAGCAAGGTCTGAATGTGGCGGATGTTGCTTATTTTATTGGTGAAGATGCTCCCAAAATGACCGGTATCACAGAACCCGCATTGCCGGAAGGATATCAGTTTGACTATATCAATGCCGAAGTGATTGAGCGTGATTTATCGGTGAAAGATGGCTTGCTGACCTTGCCGCACGGCACTCAATACAAGATACTGGTATTGCCCAAGCTCCAAACAATGCGTCCTGAACTACTGGCAAAGATCAAACAACTGCTGTATGATGGAGCGGTTATACTAGGTCCTGCTCCTGAACGTTCGCCCAGCGGGCAGAATTACGGAGAGGCTGATCAGCAAGTGAAGGCAATAGCTGCCGAACTCTGGAACGGATTGGATGGTAAGCAAAAGAAACTTTCCCGAGTAGGAAAAGGGACTTTAATCTACGGTATGGATATGGTTGAGGCTTTAGCCGCCATTCAGTGCGTACCGGATTGTAAATTATCGGAAGATGCACATGTACTATACGGACATCGGACTGTAGGCGATACTGAAATCTATTTCTTATCCAATCAGGAGAATAAGGTAGTCGTCGTAAATCCAGAGTTCCGCATAAAGGGGATGCAACCGGAGTTATGGAATGCAGTCGATGGAAATACTCGTACGTTGCCTGCTTACAGGCAGAGTGAAACCGGTACGGTAGTTCCTTTGAAACTCTATCCGAATGAGAGTGCATTTATTGTATTCCGTAAATCGGGAGGCAAGCCTGCGGGAGAAGCATTAACACTCAATTTTCCCGATCCACAAGTCTGCATTCAGCTTAACCAACCGTGGAAGTTGACATTTGAAGATACGAAGCGGGGGCCGAAGGAGGCGCAGACCTATCCCGTCTTGGAAGATTTGAGCCAGAGCAACCAAGAGGATATACGTTATTATTCGGGAACTATCAAGTATGAAACGACCTTTGAACTCGACACGAAGCCTGAAGGTTGCCTCTATCTGAACCTGAACCGTGTAGGAGTAATGGCAAAGGTAAAAGTCAACGGTCAATATGCCGGAGGTGCCTGGACACCGCCCTATCGGACTGAAGTAACCGATTTCGTGAAGCCGGGCGTTAATCAGCTTGAAGTAGAGGTAGTTACTACTTGGCAGAACCGTTTGATAGGAGACAGCCGTTTGCCGGAATCGGAGCGAACCACTTGGGCGCCGGTTAATAACTGGACCATTCAAGATGCCCTGCAACCCTCAGGTTTAATAGGACCGGTTACTTTGGATATAGAGAAATACCATTGAAGTACGGATTGTCAAATCTGACATTCTTTCAATCAAAACACTTACAAGAGATAGGGGAGCGATCCCCTATTTTTGTACCATCTTAATAGCGACTAAAACTAATTACCATGAAACAATGCTTTTTTGCAGTCGACCTGGGGGCTACCAGCGGTCGTACCATCTTAGGAACTTTTACCCCGAACGGACTAGAACTGGAGGAAGTGAACCGTTTCCCCAATCAACTGATTGAAACCGGAGGACACGTTTACTGGGATATCTATGAACTCTATCGTAACATGATCGATGGGCTGAAACGTGCTGCCCGCCGGGAAGATGTTGAAATAACTTCTATCGGTATCGATACCTGGGGAGTGGATTTTGTTTGTGTGGGCAAGGATGGAGCTTTCCTCCGCCAACCTTACGCTTATCGTGACCCGCATACCGAAGGTGCTCCCGAAGCTTTCTTTGCACGCGTGCCTCGTAATAAGGTTTATGAATGGACAGGTATTCAAGTGATGAATTTTAACTCCTTGTTCCAATTCGACACGCTACGTCGTAATGAGGATAGCGCATTGGCTGCCGCTGATAAAATCCTTTTCATGCCCGATGCGCTGAGCTATATGCTAACGGGAGAAATGGTCACGGAATACACCATTGCCACGACCGCCCAGCTCGTTAACGCCAATACCCGTAAACTGGAATGTGCTTTGCTACAAGAACTAGGATTGTCGGAGGTGAACTTCGGACCTTTTGTTTATCCCGGCGAGAGAGTGGGAGTGCTGACGGAAGAAGTGCAACGTATCACCGGTCTTGGCACCATCCCCGTGATAGCCGTAGCCGGACACGATACCGCCTCAGCCGTAGCCGCCGTACCCGCCATGAACCGCAACTTTGCTTATCTGAGCAGTGGCACCTGGTCCTTGATGGGTGTAGAAACCGATGCTCCCGTTATCACTGAGGAGACCGAAGCGCTGAACTTCACCAATGAAGGAGGTGTAGACGGTACCATCCGTCTGCTTAAAAATATATGTGGCATGTGGCTGCTGGAACGTTGCCGTGCCGATTGGGGCGAAACATCCTATCCCGAACTGATTGCCGAGGCTGAGGCTTGCGAACCTTTCCGCAGCCTGATTAATCCGGATGATGCCCTGTTTGCCAATCCTGCCGATATGGAGCAAGCCATATGCGATTATTGCGCTGCTCGTCATCAGCCCATCCCCGAAACCCGCGGACAGATTGTACGCTGTATCTTCGAAAGCCTTGCCTTGCGCTACCGTCAGGTGCTGGATCATCTTCGAGATCTTTCACCCCGTCCGATAGAAGCCTTGCACGTGATTGGCGGCGGAAGCCGTAATGACTTGCTGAACCAATGGACAGCCAATGCGGTAGGTATTCCCGTCATAGCCGGTCCGGCAGAAGCTACGGCTATCGGCAACGTGATGATCCAGGCATTGACAGCCGGAGCGGCAAAGGATGTGACTTCCATGCGTCAGCTTATTAACCGTTCCATCCCGTTGAAGACGTTCCAACCGCAGGATTCGGAAGATTGGAATACGGCTTATCTGCACTTTAAACAAATAACTCAATAACTTAAAAACTCACTATCATGAAAGAAGAACTGATTTTAAAGGCCTATGAAGTGGCCAAAGAACGTTACGCCGCTATCGGTATCAATGTAGACGAGGCAATGGATGCCTTGCAACAGATTTCCCTCTCCCTGCACTGCTGGCAGGCAGATGATGTAGCCGGTTTCGAAGCCCAAGGCTCACTGACCGGCGGCATTCAGGCTACGGGCAACTATCCCGGCAAAGCCCGCAATATGGAAGAACTCCGTCAAGACGTACTGAAAGCCGCATCCTATATCCCCGGCACCCACCGCCTGAACCTGCACGAAATCTATGGTGATTTCGGTGGTAAGTTCGTCGACCGTGACCAGGTAGAACCCGCACACTTTGAAAGCTGGATGCAATGGGCGGCCGAAAATAATATGAAACTCGATTTCAACTCCACCTCCTTCTCCCATGCAAAGAGCGGCAATCTTTCTTTGTCAAACCCCGACAAGGCAATCCGCGACTTCTGGGTAGAACATACCATCCGTTGCCGTGCCATTGCCGAAGAGATGGGTCGTCGTCAGGGAGATCCTTGTATCATGAACCTGTGGGTGCACGATGGCAGCAAGGACATCACCGTGAACCGTATGAAGTACCGCGAACTGTTGAAGGAGTCTCTCGACCGCATCTTCGAAAAAGAATATCAGCACATGCGCGATTGCGTGGAATCTAAAGTTTTCGGTATCGGTTTGGAAAGCTATACAGTAGGTTCTAATGACTTCTACATCGGTTATGGCGTCAGTCGGAACAAGATTGTGACCCTCGATACAGGTCATTTCCATCCCACTGAAAGTGTAGCGGACAAGCTCTCTTCACTGCTGCTCTATATTCCTGAAATCATGTTGCACGTCAGCCGTCCGGTACGCTGGGACTCAGACCATGTAACGATTATGAACGACGATACATTGGATCTGTGCAAGGAAATCGTTCGATGTGGCGCACTGAATCGTGTGCATATCGGTCTTGACTACTTTGATGCTTCTATCAACCGTATCGGTGCTTACGTTATCGGTAGCCGTGCTACGCAGAAGTGCATGATGCAGGCATTGCTCGAACCGCTTGCCCTGCTGCGCCAGTATGAAGCAAACGATCAGGGCTTTGAGCGCCTCGCCCTGCTCGAAGAAGCAAAATCTCTTCCTTGGAATGCTGTTTGGGATATGTTCTGCTTGAAGAACTCGGTACCGGTAGGTGAGGAATTTATTAAAGAGATACAGAAATATGAGGCAGAAGTGACTTCTAAACGCTGAAAAAATGAATACACTGATAGGATTACTCATTATCGCCATCGGTAGCTTCGGTCAGAGCAGCTCGTATGTGCCCATAAAAAAAGTTGATGGATGGTCTTGGGAAAGCTTCTGGCTTGTACAAGGAATCTTCGCCTGGCTGGTTTTCCCGTTATTGGGAGCCTTGTTGGCAATTCCCGGTGGCAGCAGCCTTATGGAACTTTGGAGTTCGGGCGGTGCGCCTACCGCTATAATCTACGGCGTACTGTGGGGAGTAGGCGGACTTACTTTCGGTCTGAGCATGCGTTATTTGGGGGTTGCGCTCGGTCAGAGCATCGCCCTTGGTACCTGTGCGGGCTTCGGCACACTCTTTCCCGCTCTGTTTGCAGGGAAAGATCTACTGCATGGCGAAGGATTGATGCTGCTTATCGGGGTTTGTATCACCTTGGCGGGTATTGCCATTATAGGTTATGCCGGTGGTCTGCGCTCTAAGAATATGAGCGACGAGGAGAAGAAGAAAGCTGTACGCGACTTTGCCCTTACCAAAGGTCTATTGGTTGCCCTGCTTGCCGGTGTGATGAGTGCCTGCTTCGCCCTCGGACTGGATGCGGGTACACCCATCAAAGAAGCCGCTCTCGCCGGAGGCGTTGCTCCGTTGTATGCCGGACTTCCCGTGATCTTCCTTGTTACGCTGGGCGGTTTCTTTACGAACGCCGTCTATTGCATCCAGCAGAACGTAAAGAACAAGACCGGGCACGAATATTTCTCCGTTAAAGGCGGTATATTCGTAAATAATCTTTTATTTTGTGCTCTTGCCGGTGTGTTGTGGTACTCCCAATTCTTCGGCCTCGAAATGGGGAAGAGCTTCCTTACGGATAGTCCTGTCCTTTTAGCCTTCTCTTGGAGTATCCTGATGTCGCTCAATGTGACTTTCAGCAATGTCTGGGGCATTCTCCTGAAAGAATGGAAAGGATGCGGCTCTAAGACCATCGGTGTGCTCATTCTCGGATTGGTGGTGCTGATTGCGTCTATTATAGTGGTCGCAATGGCGCAGAACTAATTTAAACATATAACTAATTTCTAAAGATATGAATTCAATCTTAACCAATCGTCCCGCCTTGGCTGCCGAAGTGAACAAGGTAGCCGAAGTAGCCGGTTATCTCTGGCAAAAAGGCTGGGCGGAACGTAACGGTGGCAACATCACCGTAAACATCACCGAATATGTAGACGATGCCATCCGCGCAATGCCTGCCCTCAGTGAAGTAAAATCCATCGGTACTACCTTGCCGCACCTGAAAGGCTGCTACTTCTACTGTAAAGGAACCAACAAGCGTATGCGCGACCTTGCCCGATGGCCTATGGAAAATGGCTCGGTCATCCGCATTCTCGACGACTGTGCCAGCTATGTCATCATAGCCGACCAACCGGTGCAACCCACTTCCGAGCTGCCTTCACATCTCAGTGTGCACAACCAGCTCATTGCCAAAGGTTCTCCTTACAAAGCCTCCGTGCATACCCATCCCATCGAACTGATTGCGATGACCCACTGCCCGAAGTACCTGGAGAAAGATGTCGCCACCCGTCTGCTTTGGAGTATGATTCCCGAAACCAAAGCTTTCTGTCCCCGTGGCCTCGGCATCATCCCCTACAAGCTTCCCAGTTCGGTAGAGCTGGCTCAAGCTACGATGCGCGAACTCGAAGATTACGATGTCGTGATGTGGGAAAAGCATGGTGTCTTTGCCGTAGATGTCGATGCCATGGCTGCTTTCGACCAGATAGACGTGCTGAACAAATCAGCCCTGATCTACATCGCCGCCAAGAACATGGGCTTCGAACCGGATGGCATGAGCCAATTGCAAATGCAGGAAATGACTGTAGCTTTCAATTTACCAAAATAAATTATACTTCTAAACAATAATCGAGATGTATAGAATGATTTTAAACGAAACCTCTTACTTTGGAGCCGGCTGTCGTCAGACGATTGCTGTAGAGGTTGCCCGGCGTGGGTTCAAAAAGGCTTTCTTTGTAACGGATAAAGACTTGATCCGGTTTAAGGTTGCCGATAAGGTGATTGAAGTCTTCGAAAAGAATCAGATCCCTTACGAACTGTTCAGTGATGTAAAAGCCAACCCCACCATCGCCAATGTGCAGAATGGAGTGAAAGCTTTCAAAACTTCCGGTGCCGACTTTATCGTCGCTCTGGGTGGAGGTTCCTCTATCGACACTGCCAAAGGCATCGGCATCGTAGTCAATAACCCTGACTTTGCCGATGTCAAGTCGCTTGAAGGTGTAGCCGATACCCGTCAGAAGGCAGTCCCCACTTTCGCCCTGCCCACTACTGCCGGTACAGCTGCCGAAGTGACTATCAACTACGTTATCATCGACGAAGACGCCAAGAAGAAGATGGTTTGTGTCGATCCCAATGACATCCCTGCAGTGGCTATTGTCGACCCCGAACTGATGTACTCCATGCCCAAAGGTCTGACTGCCGCCACCGGTATGGACGCCCTGACCCATGCTATCGAGAGCTTCATCACTCCGGGCGCCTGGGCTATGTCCGACATGTTCGAACTGCAAGCCATCGAAATGATTGCCGCCAACCTGAAAGCTGCCGTTGACAACGGTAACGATGCCGCCGCCCGTGATGCCATGTCTCAGGCACAGTATATCGCAGGTATGGGGTTCAGCAACGTAGGTCTGGGTATTGTACACTCTATGGCACACCCGCTCGGCGCCCATTACGATACTCCCCACGGCGTAGCGAATGCCCTGCTATTACCCTACGTCATGGAGTATAACGCAGCATCTCCTGCCGCCCCCAAATATATACGGATAGCCCGGGCGATGGGCGTAAATACCGAAGGAATGAGCGAAGCCGAAGGGGTAAGTGCTGCCATCGAAGCTGTTAAGAAGCTCTCCCTCAGCATTGGCATCCCGCAGAAGCTGCGCGAAATCAATGTCCGTGAAGAAGACTTGCACCAATTGGCTATCGATGCTTTCAACGATGTATGTACCGGTGGTAATCCGCGTCCCACTTCCGTCGAAGAGATTGAAGCGTTGTATCGTAAAGCATTCTAGTTTGGATTGTGAATCGGTAGTTGAATTATTTAATTACTGATGGGACATGAACTAAATGAATATTAAACAAAGTGATTGATGAGAGTAACTAAATTCTCCTCCTCTCGGGAGGAGGAGTACCCGCAGGGGGAGGTGGTAGGAGAAATAAGTTCCTTTGAAAGAATGATTTAGCTTTATGTCTTCACCTACCACCCCGCCCTTTGGGCACCCCTCCTCCGAGGAAGAGGGGAATTAAGTTACTCTCATTTAATCACTGGTGCTGCTTATCATTTGCTTCATTACTAAAAGCATAATGAACTTAATTCCGCTACTGGTTCGCCACTTTCTAATAAATAATCCCTATTTTTGTCGCTAAGTATCATGAAAAGCACTTGGTATGGCGAAGAATTATAATGATTCAGGAGTAGAATTCAAATATCTGATTGTAAATGATATGGACCGTAAATATGGCCTGTGGGTAAATACCGTAGGCTTTCAGTCCATTCAGCCGGATTCTCCTTATCCATTGAAGGATCATCCTTCCGGTTACTTCTTCAACGCTCAGAAAGGACGTATCCTACGCGAATATCAATTAGTTTACATCACCAAAGGACGCGGATTGTTCTCTTCCGAGTCTACTGCCGAGAAGCAAGTCTGCCGGGGGCGTTTGATTGTTCTTTTCCCCGATCAGTGGCATACCTATCACCCATACCGACAAACGGGATGGAACGAATACTATATCGGCTTCGAAGGTCCCGTGATCGACGATTTAGTAAAAGGCGGCTTCCTCTCTAAAAATAACCAAGTCCTTGAAGTCGGCCTCGATGAAGAACTGGTTTCCCTGTTCTCCCGTGCTTTGGAGATAGCCGAGGGTGATAAGATTTCTTCCCAGCAGTATCTTGCCGGTATTGTATTGCACATGGTAGGAATGATCCTTTCCATCTCCAAAAATAAGATATTCGAAGTGGGGGATGTGGACCAGAAAATTGAGCAGGCAAAGATTATTATGAAAGAGAATGTCTTTAAGGATGTTGACCCCGAAGAACTTGCCATGCGGTTGAATATCAGCTATTCCTGGTTTCGCAAAGTCTTTAAAGAGTATACCGGTTATGCCCCTGCCAAATACTTTCAGGAACTAAAGTTGCGTAAGGCAAAGCAACTTCTCGTGGGAACTTCGCAGTCTGTCAAAGAAATCTCATACATGCTCGACTATAAATCTACCGAACATTTCTTCTCTTTGTTTAAAAAGCATACAGGTTTTACTCCGCTGGAATATCGCTCTTTCGGGCGGGAGACGAATAGTGAGGAAAGCCTCCTCACCCCCTCTCCGAAGACTGAGGGAGAGGAGGAATAGTGTTAATGAGAAGGGTTAAGGCTGAATTCTGTAACTGACAAAAGCCACCTTTTTACTATCCGGTGCCCACGAGTTGACATTGATAGTTCCTTGTCCTCCGAAAAGTTTTACCAGAGTTTTGGGTTCTCCGCCTTTTGCCGGCATTATGCGCAGTTCTACATTTTTGTTTGGCAGGTGTTCGCCCGGCTCCAGGTCGCCTTTGTAATAGGTGATGAAAAGAACGGATTTACCATCGGGAGAAATGTGCGGAAACCATGAGTTACGGGTTTCGTCAAAGGTCATTTGAGTCTGCTCCGAACCGTCTGTCTTCATGCGCCATACCTGCATGAGGCCGGTTCGTACGGAGTTGAACCAGATATACTGACCACAGGGAGAATATTCCGGACCATCATCCAATCCTTCCGCTGTTGTAAGACGGGTTTCTTGGCCTCCTTCGGCCGGAATTGTATAGACGTCGTAATTACCGTTTCGTTCGGCGCAATAAGCGAGCTCTTTGCCATCGGGACTCCAGCCATGCAGGTAACTAGGTGCCATAGGAGTAATCAGGCGGGGAGTTCCACCGGTTATCGGCAAGGTATAGATGCGCGATTTATGGTCTTCTTTCGTACCGTGGCTGATAGCTATTTGTTTTCCATCGGTGGCAATAACATGATCGTTGTTACAGTCTTGGGCAAACCCTGTATTTATCTGTTCCGGTTCGGCGGGAGAAGTGGGAGAGATGCGATAGAGCTTTCCGTCGCTGTTATATACCAGCCACTGTCCGTCAGGTGTCCAGTTGGGCGCTTCAATCCGGTAGGGGAATTCTTTGACAACGGTTCTGTTTCCATTGGTAACATCCAGTATCTCAAGGATACTGGTAACCTTGTTGGGCTGCTGGGCGGTTGCTGTAAGCGCAATTGCGGTAAAGAGAAGAGTTGAGCAGGTTTTCATGTTCATTTATTTATTAGTAAGGTGTTTCAATGGAGGTGTTTATTTATTATCTCCTTCTTGGTCTGACTGATTCTATCACATTGAATATCTGTCTGACTTCGCACAGGTCAATGACTTTGTCTTCATACATATCATTTAGTGAATGTATGGTAATTGTGTGGTTTTCAACGTTATGGTCAATAATCCGTTTGACTATTATTCCATCGGTATGTACTATGACGAAATCCCATTTGCGCAAATGTAGTTTGGAGGTAGCCCAAAGATAAGGAGCTACTTCTCTACAATAAAGTCTGTCTCCTTCGAGATAACTGTCTTCGGTTCCATCGTTCATGCTATCTCCTTTTACCTCGAATGCTATATAATTTCCGTGTCCTTCCCGGTCTACAATGAATGGTATTTGAGGTAATTGATTCAAGTAAGTAGTGTCGGCATATCCATCTAAATATCCGGCATAAGCAAATTGGTTCACAAGCGGTACATATACAACATCTTGTACTATGGGCACAACCTCATTATGCATAGGTGCCGAATTCTTTAGCATCTTTCCTTCACCTGACAATAGCCATTCTTCAGAAAATATGTCATCAAAGGCTTTATTGAATCTTTTCAAGAATCCTTCCGTCAAATATCTGACATTGCCTTTAAAAGCATAGTTCACGTTTGTGCTATTATTATATCCCATTAATTTGGCAATATCTTTCTGCGTAGATGTCTGAGATACTTTTTCTGTTGAGGTCAGATAAGAAACAGCTCTGTTCAATCTCCCAAGTCTTTCTTTGGCAAGATTTTCTTTCGCGTTTTCTAATTCATCTTTTAGGGTCATATTAATGTCATTTATGAATGTTTTTATACTTATTATATTAGTATTAAGTGATTGCGCTTAATTTACTGGACTTTTATGGGATTTTTCAATTAAATCTCCTATGTATATAATAAGGTGAAATTATCTCCAATCGTTAAACGTTGCAAATATACTAATTATTTTAGTATTAACTATATTGTATACTGAAATAATTAGTATATTTGCATCATCAATCAATTACAAAGGTAACTGATTGGAAGTAGAAAACAAAAAAATAGTTCTTTGAAATGATGTAAAAGCCTCTTATAGGTGTGCAGCCTATAAAAGTAGCTGACAAAACAAATGAACGTACATAAACAAGTTGGGGCTTGTGAGCTGTACAATGTATAACAAATAAAAGAAAAACACCGCAAAGAATCGTCTCAGAACAGTAAGCATACAGGTTAGGCGTCTGTACTGTTTTTCGCACTAAATTTGTAAACAATATTTTCTAATTAATTTATAAACATTTAAAATTATGGCACAGTTATCTTGGGGAAAACCCACAATTGAATTTGGAAAATGTGATGCTAATGGTGCAGCACCTACTGCATGGACAAAATTAGCATACGATCCGGTAGAGAACTCAACAAAGTTGACACCTACCAAAGGTGAGAAAAAGGAAGCTAAGGTAGAAGGCGGCGAGAATGAAGCCGTGAAGTATGCAAAGAATACATATGTATTCGAGTTTGAGGTTCGTGCAGCCAAAGGTCGCAGTAAACCTATTTCTGATGCTGACGGAGTAGTCGAAGGTGAATATGCTGTACGCCTCACTCCTGAAGATCCTACGGTTGAAGGTATCTTGATAGAGAAAGCTACCGTATCGGTTGAAGAAACCTTTGATACGGCTGAAGGAAAGAAGTGGAAATATACTTTTGATGTATTGAAACCTGCTTCAGGAAATCAGGTGAAACCTTATATTGTTTCTGCTGAATCGTAAGAAGATGCTTGATTAAGTAGAATTCTAGCGATTTTTTAATTATCTACAACCTATAGAAGACATACAAAATTATGAAGATTGCAAAAGTTACTTTGAAAACTATTCTGAAGGTGCTTGTCGCTATTGCCAAAGCTGTTGCTGAGGTGCTCGGAAAGAATAGGAAGGCGTGATAACTGCATTATATTCTTCTACTGAAAAATATTTTAGTGGATGGTTTCAAGAGGACAACCTTGTACCTGCTCCGTACCCGCTCCGTATCTGCTCCGCAAAAAGGTACCTTTATACGGAGCGGGTACGGAGCAGACACGGAGCGGGTGCAGAGGTAGAATCTGATTAATTCCACCAACGGGTATAAAAATCAATTGATTTCTGCTCTTAGAACTTACCGAGCATTACGAGGAAATTGATATCCCGAAAGAATACAAAGAATAATTCGCTCAGCAATGGGCACAATCTCAAGAATCAAATAGAAAACACCGCAAAGCATCGTCTCGGAGCAGTAAGCATACAGGTTAGGCGTCTGTACTGTTTTCGACTGATAAAACCGGCTTGTCCTTAGGTGTACAATGAGGGCGGGCCATCTTATTAACAACGACTTATTATTAATTATTTAAAACACTTAGAATTATGGCACAATTATCATGGGGAAAACCCTCAATTGAATTTGGCAAATGCGGCGCTAATGGTGCAGCCCCTACTGAATGGAAAAAGCTAGCTTATGATCCTGTTGAAAACTCAACGAAGCTGACCCCTACCAAGGGCGAAAAGAAAGAAGCCAAAGTAGAAGGCGGCGAGAATGAAGCCGTGAAGTATGCAAAGAATACATTTGTATTCGAGTTTGAAGTTCGTGCAGCGAAAGGCCGTACCAAACCTATTGACGATTCGGATGGAGTAGTCGACGGCGAATATGCCGTTCGTCTTACCCCGGAAGATACTACAGTAGAAGGTATTCTGATTGATAAAGCTACCGTATCGGTAGAAGAAACTTTTGATACCGCTGAAGGCAAGAAATGGAAATATACCTTCGACGTATTGAAACCGCTTGAAGGAAATCAGGTGAAGCCTTATACGGCTCCTGTTCAATCTTAAGCAATAGAAACTTCAGAACCACAAAGGGTGCCACTTGAGGCACTCTTTGCTTACCTTTCAATCACCTGTCAATATGAATAAACAAACCGAAATGAACGTAGCCGATGCTATTATAGAGAAAGCGATCAGGTTCAACGTAGGCAAACAAAAATACAGCATTTACCCTCCTACATTAGGAAAAACTCAGATATTGAAGAATCTCTATTTGGGGCTGGATGTAAATGCTCAATTACTGTCATTGAATCCTTTGGCAGAGGCTATTCGCATCAGTAAAGAAAGTCCTGACGTTATTTGCCAAATAATTGCCTACTCTACATTCAATGATAAAAATAGCATCATGAATACCGAAAAGGTATTTCAAAGAGCCAAAACGTTGAAGGATCATCTCACTACCGAAGACCTGGCAACACTATTATCCCTTATTCTTTCGAACGATAAAACGGACGAATTCATCAAATACTTCAAGATTGATGCCGATAAAGAGTTAAGAGAACGTATCAGCCGGGTTAAAGGCGAGAGTAACAGTCTGACTTTTGGCGGAAAGAGTATTTATGGTCTTTTGATAGACTTTGCCTGCCAACGCTATGGCTGGACTATGGATTACATCCTTTGGGGAATCAGTTACGTCAATCTGAACATGTTGTTTGCCGATGCTATCACTACCGTTTATCTCACCGATGAGGAACGGAAACAATTAGGAATGGGCTTTGGACAATCCATTAATGCGGATGATCCGGCAAACAGAGATTTGATTCGGGAGCTTATTAGCGAATAAGGCTGTTGGTGGTTATGCTATTTTATCCGGATGCTTATAATCGTAAATGAAATATTTTACAATTGCGGAACTCTGCAAGTCACAGCCGACCGTCAGTTTAGGCATTAATAATAGATACAAGATATGATTATCTCAAAGGATTTTATGTCGGGGCGGGGTATGCTGTATTTTAATAACCATTAGTTTTATACAATGAAACCAACAGTTTGAACCGTTGAAATTAGTGGTTCGGGCTTACGAAATAAATTATATTAAACAGAATTAATTGATGAATTTAGAACGATATTTAAAATTTACATAACGATGAAAACGAAAATATTTCTATTATTATTTATGAGTATTTATTATTTGAATACTTTTTCTCAAGAAGGTGTTACATTTGATGAATCAATTTTGAGGAATAGTTCTTCTAAGTTTTTAAAATCTCCGGAAGTGGCATCTATGGAGCAATATGGTAATTATCCTGTCTCGGAAGCGACTGGTATTCCTGATATTAGTATTCCTATATATACTATTAAAACCAAAGATTTAGAATTTCCAATTTCTATATCATATCATTTGGGTGGAATTCGCGTGGATGATATTCCTTCTTGTATAGGGTTAGGATGGACACTAAATGCAGGTGGGGCTTTGTCACGAACAATAAAAGGAATTGCCGATGAAGATAAAGACGGTGGATTTCTTCACTCTTCTAAAAAAACGATTTATGATACCAGTAACCAACCGTTTGAATGTGTTATGCCGCTTAATGAAAGTGAGTTTGCACGGACAAAAGATGATGAAAGTATTGGAATGTGTATGGAACAAGGAATCTTAGGCTACTATGATACCCAATCAGATATTTATAATTATCAAGTATATCCAATTAGCGGTTCATTTGTGTATAATACAAATCGAGAATTAATACATCGGCCATATTCTGATAACAAAATATATAGGAATAAAAATGACTTTACAATATATTCTGATGCAGGTGTGAAGTATTTGTTTTCATCAAACAATGTTGAATATACATATTCAAATGATTCTCAATATAAAACGGATATTAATGGATTTCGACATGATAAGATGAATAGCGGAATTTCAAGCTGGCCTATTTCGAGCATCATCTCTCAAAATAGTACTGCGAAAATTGAATTTGAGTATATAGATGGAGGAGTTTATGATGATATGATTGATAATTGGATCGTTTATTATGGATTGTTTCCTGATTCCGAATCTCGTTGGAATACCCAAAAGGGAACACAGTATGTTGGAAGTACAATAAGTAGTAGAGAAAAACTTTTGAATTGTATTAAATTCAGTGATGGAAAAGTAGAGTTTAAATATTTGGCTACTATTCGGAAAGATAAAAGAAAATATTCTCTTGATGAAATTATTATCAAAGATAATAATAATAATCAAATTAAGAAAGTGAAGTTTTCATATTCTCATTTTATTAGTGAAGATGCTCCATTACCCAAGAAAAAAGAAGATTATAGATTAAAATTGAATTCAATCGAAATTTATGGACAGCAAAATTCTAACCCACAAACGTATTCTTTCCAATATAATGAAAGTATTACCTTACCGTCTTATTTTGCTACACCAGCAGATAACAATCGCAGGCAATATAATAAAGGTCAAGATTATTGGGGGTATTTCAATGGCATACGTACTAATATAACTTTGGTTGGGATGATTGATCCCAATTTGAAAAAATTATTTCTTGGTGGTGAAATAGCAAATAGAGAACCTTCAGAAAAACATATGAAAGCCTGTATATTAACTAAAATAATATATCCTACTGGAGGATATACTGTATTTCAAACAGAAGCTAATAGAATTTACAGAAATCATATATTAACAATAGCGGGAGGATTAAGAATAAAATCTATACAGTCTTTTTTTGCAAATATGACTATACCTGAAAAGTCAACGGAATATGTATATGAGGACGGAGAGGATATCCTTTGGCCAGACTACAATTGCTATACATATAAAAAGATAAATACTCCTACGGAAGTTTTTGTAGGTCCAACAACTGCAGTCTATGAATGTAGCTACTATACAGAGAATCCGATTACTCCAATTGGGATTTATTCAGGAAGTGCAGTGCTTTATAAGAAAGTGACTAAACTTGAGGCCAGTAAAGAAACTGTTAATCTGTCTCAGAAAAAATATAATGGAAAAATTATCTATTTGTTTGATTCCCCGATTATTCGCACAGGATATTCATCCTCCAGTGGGTATCAATCTCCTATTCGATTTTCAAGTGAGTTTGTTTCATGGAATACTGGGAAAATACGGAAACAGGAGAGTTATGCAATAGATAATAATGGAAATTTTAAAAAGATAGAAGAGATAAACTATAAGTATAACTATAGCTTGCAACAGGTGGAAATAGGGCAATATATAAATTCTAAATATAATTTTTTTGGGATATTGACGAAACTTCCTATGGATATAACTAGAAAAAAATATTTTTATAGCTACTGGTTTAATACTTGTACTGGATATAGTAACTTGGCCGAGATTAAAAAAGTTTTATATTCATCACCACAAGACTCGCTTATCACGACTACACAATTTACTTATGGTAATCTGCTGTTACAGTCAAAAAACAGGAATGCTTTGTTAACAGAAAAAAGGATTTTTGATGGTAGTAAAGTAGTTAAAACGAATTATCTTTATCCTCAGGATTTCAATACATCGATTTATCAAATCATGAGAGACAATAATATACTTTCTCCTATAATAGAACAGACTACATTCTCTAATGATAAAAGAATATCCAAAACTAAAACGAATTACTCTTCTTTTGATAATGGACTGATATTGCCTAAAAGTGTGCAATTGATTGATAATAATAATGTACCACAAGATAAAATCATTTATGATAAATATGATTTGGAGGGTAATTTGGTACAATATACAAAAGATGGACTTACCTCAGTTTATTTGTGGGGTTATAAAAAGCAATATCCGCTTGCGGAAGTGAAGAATGCTAACTATGAGCAAGTCACATCCATAATAGCTGAGGCCACTTTGAAGAGTATTTCAGAAAAGAATGAACCAAGTGCCTCTGACTTGACTTTGATCAGTAATTTAAGGACTAATCAAAAACTTAAGAATTCTCATATCAGCACCTATAGCTTCAAACCTCTCATTGGATTATTATCATTTACAAATCCTTCCGGCATAAAAATGTACTATAGTTATGACTCATTTGGCAGACTAGCAGAAACCTATTTTGTGAAAAATGGCATCCAAAAAATTCAGTCATATGATTATCATTACCAAAATCCATACTATTAATTGCAAAAAAAGAAATGATTATGAAAAATGTAATACTATATTATGTATTGGGATTGCTCTCAATGTTATTATCGCAATCTGTCAAAGCTCAAGGGACTATTGCTGAACCCGTAAAATTGGGATTACTTTTAAATGAAACGAAAGATATAACTCGAAATACAGTTTATGATCTATCAAAAAACAAGCAAATTATACATTTTACATTTAGTATAAATAAACCTTCTACCGTTATAATTCGTCATAGGAAACCTATGAGTGATTTACCTTCAGAAATACTCCTGAATTTTTCCATCTATAGTGGAGATAATGATGGCTATGCATATTTAATAAAAGAATTAGGGGTGGGAGAACATTGTTTTACATCCTATTTTAAGGATGGCTCTCAAGGTTTAATTACCACAACCATCCAAGTATACGAAAAAGGAAACCCTGGCGTCGCTAATTTATCTCAAAATAAAAACTATATCCTAAACCGTACTTATACTCAGGAAAATAGTGCTTATTATTTAGATCAAATACTATATATGGATGGATTAGGACGCTTGGAACAAACTGTTCAAAGAGGTATTACCCCAACGTCTAAAGATTTAATTATGTTACTTGAATATGATGAATTTGCACGTAAAGCGGCGGTATGGTTACCTGGATTATCATCAAGCAATGGAGGTTATTCAAATAGTGAAGCTATTAAAGCAAGTGCTAAAAGTGAGTCCATGAACAATAACCCTTGTCCTTACTCCATGCCCATTTATGAAAATTCTCCTATGAATAGAACTTTAGAGCAATATGGTCCGGGTCAAGAATGGCACAACAAAGGAAAAAGTTTAAAAACGACCTGTAAAATAAATACACAGAAAGAAGCAAGTTTGAATTGTATACTTTATAAAGCTGAAGGGACGAATTCTGCTCCTACATTGCGAAAGGACAATTTTTATGCAAATGGACAATTGTATGTTAATGAAATACGAGATGAGGATGGAAATACAAGTTATGAATTTGAAGACATATTCGGGAAGGTTGTTCTTACTAGACAAATGAATAATGGAGTGAAACTTGATACCTATTATGTATATAATGACTTTGGGAATCTTTGTTTTGTGTTACCTCCGCGTATTAATGATGAAGGTATTACACAAAATAAACTTGACGAGTTAGCTTATTTATACAAATATGATAGTAAAAACCGCTGTATTGCAAAGAAATGCCCAGGTGCTGAATGGATTTATTTCGTGTATGATCAAACAGATCGCTTAATATTTACTCAAGATGGCAATATGCGTGATAAGGGAGAATGGCTATTTAGTATATTTGATGCTCTGGGGAGAATTGTTTTAAAAGGGACCTGCAAAAACAACATCAATTATTTAGCTGACCCTTTAACAAATATTACAGTTGGAGCGGTATGGACTGGTCTCGATACCCCTTATAAAGGTTATAGTATTAATGGAGTAGTTTTAGCTGGAACGGTTCAAATTTTGACTGCTAATTATTATGATAATTATAACTTCCTTTTACTTGCAAGTTCTTCTGCATTAAGTTATGTAACTCCAACTTCAGGATATGGCTCTCGCTATGCAGAGGAACACAAAGGTAAATTAACAGGAACCTATGTTGGAGGATTTAGTGGCACTTCTATAAATAATTCCTCTGCGATGTATTATGATGATAGGGAGAGATTGATTCAGATTCAAAGTACAAATCATTTAGGAGGAAAAGATAGTGAATTTGTTGGATATAATTTCATAGGTCAACCTCTCAAACGAATGCTTATTCATTCTGTTCCAGGAAAGACAACGCAAAATGAATATTATACCTATACTTATGATCATGCAGGGCGATTGCTTACTAAAGTTTATAAGTTAAATTCAGGTTCGGAAATATTACTAGCTGACAATGAGTATGACGAATTGGGAAGGCTAAAGTCCAACAAGCGCAATGGAAGTATAAATTTAAAAAGTAACTATACATATAATGTACGTTCTCTTGTTAAAACAATTGCTAATCCATTGTTTAGTCAAACACTATTTTATCAAGATAACTATGCAGGAAATATTCCTTGTTACAATGGAAATATTTCAGCCATGAATTGGACCACTTACAATGATAAGAACAGGGGGTATACTTTTAATTATAATAGCATATCCCAGTTGACTAAAGTATCGTATTTTGAAGCGGGTATTAATAACACGAATTATTCCACAGAGTATGCTTATGATAATCATGGTAATATAACTTCTCTAATACGCAATGGCAGAACCGGTACAAAGATTTTCGGACCAATAGATAAACTGTCTTTGATGTACCAAGGAAATCAACTGAAAAAAGTAGCTGATGCTATAAGTAGTCCAATACTTTCTGATTCAGGTGATTTTAAAGATGGGACAAATCAAGAAATCGAATATCGTTTTGACAAAAATGGTAACATGATTCAAGATTTAAATAAAGGAATCAGTAAAATCTCATATAATTTATTAAATTTGCCAGTTGAGTTGGTAATCTCTAATTCTAAAGGTACTGCAACAAATACCTATATTTATGCTGCAGATGGAAGAAAAATAAATTTGACTATGCAGTCGGGAGGATCAAATATAATGAAAATAGACTATATTGGCAATATGATCTATGAGAATGGTATATTGAAGCGTATACTAATTGATGGAGGATATATTGAAAACGGTACGTATTATTTTTATCTACAAGACCACCTCGGGAGTAATAGAGTAATTGCTAAGGCAGATGGCAGTGTGGCTCAGACAAACCATTATTATCCATTTGGGATGACATTTGCAGAGGGAGTCCAGCTTTCAAACCAACCATATAAGTATAATGGCAAAGAATTAGATTCAGAACGTGGGCTAAATCTTTATGATTATTCGGCAAGGCAGATGGATGCAACATTGGGACGGTTTACAACAATTGATCCATTGTCAGAGAAGTATTATTCGGTGAGCCCGTATGCATATTGCTTAAATAATCCGATCAAGTTTATTGATCCAACAGGGAAATTAGCAAGTCCCATTTACAATGAAAAAGGTAAACTGTTAGGCACTGATGATGAAGGATTGAAAGGTGAAGCTATTATCATGAATGAAACGGATTTCAAACAAGGAATGTCTCATGAGAAAGCTTTAAGCCAAAGCTTAGGCTATGACGGTCTGGTTAATGATGAGGCTCGTTCTAGCTATGTAACAAGTTACACAGGATTGAAAGATAGACCGGATTATGATGGGTATTTGACATTAGAAGAGGCAAATAAATGGTATAAATATGGGAATGGACAACCTTTGTTTACAACCTTAGAGAAAATAGATCTATCAGGAATATATTCATTAGGAGAGGAATATGTAGGACAAATAAAGAGCTTTAACCTGCTGCTACATAGTGGATGTTTAAACGATGGTTTAGTTTATGGAAATATTACCTTAAAACGGTATCCGAATCATTCTGTGAGGGCTTTTTCTGACAAATATGATTTTGAGATGCATAACTCCAAGAATCCTTTTAATTGGGGAAGAAATGCAGAAACCATTATCGGTAAAAAAGTTGCAGGAGAAGGACAATCATTTGAAATAAACATTTACGGTAGCAAGAAATTAGTGCCATTTTTACCTTGGATTAAATAATTAATAAAGATGAAATATGAATATTGGTTTACGCTTTGCTGTTTTATTTTTTTTATGCAAAGTTGCACTTCTGATCGTGTAAAAGATATAGGAGAAGGATACTTTTATAGAGATGAAGGTGGAGATATAAAAGACATTCTTTCTGAAAATTTGAATGGTGGTGAAATACCTGCTACAGTGTTGAATTTTGCTTATGATAGCAAATTTATTATAGCAAAGCAGAAGCCCAAATTGCCTCAAGATATTTTGTATAAAAGAGATTATAAATATAAGACGCATAATGATGAATTCTATTGGATTATTATAAAAGTCAACAATATAGTGTTGGGGCCTTTGGATAAGCAAGAGTACATCACTATGAGATTAAAATATAGAATACCTAACGATCTTATTTTAGAATAATAACAAAGTGCACGTTATGGCGCATATTCATTATCTGTTACCTCTGAATATCATAATATTCTATTAAATAAAAACGAGATAAATGACCAATAAGGAGTTATTTGCTTGAGATATGAAGAATGTCAGACTGGAAAATCTTAACACTTAAACCGTTAGATGACACACCCGACGTAACGGAATGTATATCAGTTTTATATGCAGAATTTGGATTATATCCACCTAAATCCGGTGCATCAAGAGACCCTTCCGGGATTTTGCAACATATATTGGAAGACCTGGAGGGGCAAATGATGGAAAAAGTTTCTTGATACGTAGTTATGGTTATGCAATAGTACCAGTAGTAAAATAAGAAAATATGAAAAAAGTAGGTTATGTATTATTGGCAATAATAATTTCTTTTGTTGGATATGGCATTTATAAAGAGATTACTTTTACTCCTTTAGATATGAAGGATTTTGAACTCCTTTTTCCTAATTATAAAGGTAAAATAAAGGTATCTTATCACAAGGATTTTATAGGTTGGAGTCGTGGAGATCTCTTTGAATTGTATATATATGACTTAGACAATGCAAATATTAATCCGAACTATCCAAAAAACGTACAGAGTTGGGAGCATACAACTTTACCTAATCCTTTAATGCCTGAATCTTTAATTACAACCAAGTGGCTTAGATGCCCGCTGGATTCTTTAATTCAAGTGTACTATTCTCCTGAATTATCTTGGATTTCTGATAACAACACAGATGAAGGGAAAATGTTAAAACGTGCTCTAAAGGACGTAACCAATTACTATTGTTGTATTTATGTAAGTGAACAAGAAAAGTATTTTATGTTGTATAGTCCTTCAATAAATAAAATGTATTATATACGACAAAGAGGCTTTTAGACTCTACTAGCAGCGGATAATGAATATCCGCTGCTAGTAGAACTTTTTTATTCTTTTACTTGCCCTTTACAAATAAAAGTAGAAGTCAGGCACGAGCTTTCTCTAATACATATCAGTTTTATATTTGGAAATCACCAAAATAGTTATGTTATGAAAAAAGTTATATTGACATTATTATGTAGTGTTTTAGTTGTCCTTTTTGTTTTTGGTTGGTTAATCGGTTCTTTCGATTTTACACGCTCAGAAAGAGTGGAAACATCTAATTTCTATTTAACAGAAAATGAAGCTAATATTGTTGGGCTGTGGTATGAATATCCAGAAATGCAAGAATTATTTGTACCTGTGCTGGACGGTCGTCTTACGGATGTCTATTCGAATGAACTGTATATTTGTGTAACTCAATATGCTTTACAAAACGATAGCGTTACTGGATATTATATTGTAAAAATGCTTCCTCCTGTGAAGAAAGGTGTTCCGTGGAAGATAATAGGTCCTTTGTCAAAAGGAGAATATGAACTGAAAAAACAAGAATTGCATCTTAATGAGAAGGAAATGAAGCATACGTCTTTTTGATTAGCAAGTTTGTGTTTGAGTCTTCCCAAACACTTGAATAGTAACCTGTCGAGTGTGTGTGAAAATTAGAATTTACTATTATCATACTCTGTTATCTTGTGTTTGTCGAAGGATTAGAAGAAAACATTATTGGTAAAAAAGTTGCAGGAGAAGGACAATCATTTGAAATAAACATTTACGGTAGCAAGAAATTAGTGCCATTTTTACCTTGGATTAAATAATTAATAAAGATGAAATATGAATATTGGTTTACGCTTTGCTGTTTTATTTTTTTTATGCAAAGTTGCACTTCTGATCGTGTAAAAGATATAGGAGAAGGATACTTTTATAGAGATGAAGGTGAAAAATATGTTTCGAAAAAGGTCTATTATGGAGACTGGGTTGCCATCAGTTTTTCTTCTTATATGCAAACATTGGTTGCACAATATAACGTTGGTGAAGAATGCATGGTGTATTACAACCCTCAAAATCCTAAGAAATCTGTATTGAAGACGGGAATAGCCTTACCCGTATATTCTTTACTATTGGGTGCTTTAGTGTTTATTGGGGTAAGCATTTGCCTAAATTACATTTAAGTGTTATCATCCGTTACAAATCTCTTTTTGACATTTTGCATTTCTAATCGCTTTAGAATACTTTATTTGCGAACATATCTTGGCATCTACCAAAATATGCAAACGGATTTTGATAACTTTCATTTAATCAGTGCAATAGGAGATTATATGCACTTCTAATAAATTCGAATACTCCTCTTTGGTTATGATTAAGAGGTTCCTCGTAGAGAAACGATGCGATCTTCGTAGAGTAAATACATGTTCCTCGTAGAGCAAGTTAATATCTTGTCGGCAAAAAGTTAATAGTTTGTCTGCAAGATATTAATAAACTAACAGCAAGATATTAACTTATTCTTTTCTAAACATGCATAAAAGAGGATTATTATACGGAATGCTGACTGATTCCTACTAATAAATATGCATTATTTCTCTATTTAAGCTTCCGATGATTTTTTAGAATGTTTGTTAAATGAATATTCTGCTTTCTTTTAGTAAATAATTGTTTAGGAAAGCTATCTTTTGTCTAAATGCTTGCTCGGAAATAATAGAATAAAACACGAAGTCACAGAGTTTTAATAAAATAGCTATGGATATAGAGTTAACAGATATTATTACCATTGTAGGAACAATGAGTGGTATAGAAGGGCTCAAATGGGGCATTCACTCTTGGATCAACCGTAGGACGGATGCTCGGAAAGAGGATGCGTCAGCGGATGGTATGGAAATACAGAATTTGCTGAATATTATTAGTGCCCAGTCTACTCAGATAGATAATCAGGAAAAACGTATGGCTGCCAGGGATGGAAAAGTTGACTTTCTTTATTCTGAAAATAATAAACTCCGTTCGGAAAATCTTGAATTGATACGTGAGAAGCATGAACTGGAACTGCGCCTTAAAGAGGCCGAAATAAAGAAATGTGACATGCGTGGCTGCGTTAACCGACAACCACCGAGTGATTATTAAAATGTCCTAAATACAAACATATTATACTGGACTCATTGGCTTATTGTCAGGAACATAAAGGGCTTAGAATATATGCTTGAGTGCTTATGAGTAATCATTTTTCGGTTTGCAGGTAGTAATGATAAAAAAATAACGAATTATCGTTTTTGGCAGGAGGGTACTCATGCTGAGTTAATCTACTTGTATGATTTCTATATGCAGAAGTTGAACTATATCCACCTTAATCCGGTGCGTCAAGAATTTGTGAGTCGACCTGAAGATTATCTTTATAGTTCTGCTGTGAACTATGCGGGAGGAGAAGGGTTGCTTAAAATTATGTATCTTGATGATTAAAAATCTGCCTTCCACTGTGAAAGGTATTTATTAGACGAATCTTAAGATTCTAATACTCAGAAGCAGCGGATAAGGATATCCGCTGCGACGGGTATAGGGACTTACTTTATTTTTCGATAGGAGATACTGGCTCTAGCCATTTGTAGAAATCCTTTAGAGGCATTTCAAAATAACATTTGGGAAATAAGTCATAATCTTTTCCCCATGCTTCATCTTTTTGATAAGGCAATAAAAAGCGTACCATTTTACCATCATCGGCAATTCTTATTTGCATGAAATCATTTTTATTATTTTTATTTGTGTTCTTAATGAAATTTGCGGAAATTTTAGAAAAATCAGATTTATAGTCGTATAAATGGTTATTATAGTGTCTAAATGAATAAATAGTCTTTGCATTTTTATCCAGATGGAATATCTGTTCGAACTCGGGAGCAGTAAAGAAGTATAATAAATCAGTTTTTCTACTACTACCACCACCTTGATATTTATAAACATCGCCAGATTTTACGATATGGTCACTTGGACCAGAACCATAGAAGTTTCTAACTAATACATAGTATAAAGTATCATTGAGTGTTGTAGTCTTTACTGTTAATTTGTCGAACTTTTGTGTGTCGCCAAATAATCCATGATTTATTTGGTTTTTATCACTTTTCCATTCTCCAGCAATACCTTTATATCCGATGACTTTCTTAAGTGCTTTTGTCGTTTTCTCAAAATTGAGATATGTTTCTGTATTCACTCTTTCTTGGCTAAAAGATAGAATACATATTAATGATAGTGCTATGCCAATTAGTGCCTTTTTCATTATAGTTTAAGTTTAAAGATTTATATTTTATCTATGTTGACGATTTTGCAAAGTTACCATAAAACATGCTACGTTCAAATGATTGATTGATAATTCTTCTGCAATTTGATAGTATGATGATAAATGATGACTATCTGATTATTAGCCTTCCGTCGCAGCGGATGTTCTTCATCCGCTGCTTTC